>JBJEGZ010000021.1:46976-53186 GCA_051875555.1 Candidatus Limimorpha sp.
GTTGTCTAATGTTGTCCCCAGTTGTCGTCATCTATAAAAACGGATAAGCCTTTGAACCATTCGCAGGACAGCAATAATTATTTTATTACAATGGCACAGCCTCCTCCTCTTGCGAGCCTTACCTTTAACACATCACTTTTCGCCACATCTCTCCTATTAACGACATAACTCGTAGGATTTCTCTCATAATCAGCATCATAACCGTCAAGGTAAAGCACAGCCTCATGGCTGTTGTCGCCAATAAAATCCAATGGGATCTCTATTTCCCTTTCTTCCTCGTTCGTCACAGCTGCGACATACCATGTCGAGCCTGTGCGGCGCGCCACGACAATAAACTCCCCTATCTCACCTTGAATCGCCATACTCTCATCATAATCAGGGTTTAACGACTCGACAAAGCCGAACATGGGGTGACCCTCGTAATTCTCAATACAATCGGCAACCATAACCCAAGGGGAATACAAAGCAACCATCAATGCAAGTTGATGGGCGACAGTGCTATGTACCCTCGATTTGCGCATAGTTGGTTCATCACAGTTCCATCGGCAGCGGTCTTTCGCATTGACATACAACACATCGAAAATACCGGGAGTATAATCCATAGGGCCGACGAGTCCTCTTGTAAAAGGCAGAGTCGCAGTATGCCGTGGAGTATTGCCATTGCTCCAAGCCTCCCACTCAAGGCCACGCACTCCCTCACGCGTCATCAGGTTAGGATAAGTCCTCTCCCAACCATAAAGACAGACAGGCTCGTGCATATCAAGAGCGATACCGTATCGGGCAGCAGTCTCAACAACTTTTTTAAAATGACTAACGACATTTTTCGAATGATGGTTCCAGCCATTCGGGATAACGCCGGCATGCCCCGTCTTAACATCATGAATACCAAGTCGTCCACAAAAAGAGAAGGCGCTGTCAAGCCTTGATTCATAATTACCAATATCACCTCCCGTCTCGTGATGCATTATCAACCTGACGTTTTTCTCCCTCGCATATTCTGCCACTTTGACAACATCATAGTCGTCGGCAGGTGTAATGAAATCAGTATCGCCCCATTTTGCCCAGCCTTTGTTCCAGCCTTCAACAAGCACACCGCCGATATTATGCTCAGAAGCGAAATCAATATATCTCAACGCCTTATCTGTTGTCGCTCCATGCCTCTCACCTTCGGTCCAATCAGAGGTACCGAGATGATATTCCCACCAAATGCCGATGTAAGTCATTGGTTTCCCAATATATGCGTCGTCCGATGGCAAAGGAGCGAGACATAAGGGAGAGTCATCATTGACCATTTCAACAGCGGAGCGGGCGATTGTAACCACACGCCAAGGGGTAATGCTATTTATCTCAGAACCAGGTATTTGTGATGACAGCGGAGTTAAAAACACTCGCAGACGATTATCGCCCATATTTTTCAAAGAGCCATCAGGATAATCCATCACCACAGCCTCTCTTATTGCCACATGAGTCCCGTTTTCATATTTTAAAACAAGCGGGAACGCTGACCAAGGAGCATCTTGCAAACTCGTGCAATAATATTCTTTCTCGTAAGTGTTGAAATCAGCCCATGACCAGAATGCTTTCGGATTTCCATATATCGCCACCTCAGTCAATTCATCAGTAATAGTATCGCCAACGATATAACGGAACGCCACGCTATTATCAAACACCTTGAAAATAACTGACATACCAATATTTGTCGGCACATGTCTCAAATCATATCTAACTTCGTGGTTCCTATTCCTGATATTCTTATTAGCTCCCCAAGGCAGAGTTATCTCCTCATCGGAATCGCTTTCTGATACTTTTTCAATCTTAAAGGCATTGCAAATACTATCGTTTTTGGTAACGACTCCAAGACGCGACGGTGCTACGATAGTATCGCCTTCAAAAAGGATATAATAAAATGGAGAGCCTTCATTATCGAGATAGAAACTCAACGAAATATCGTCCGCGGCTTTTACAAATAAAGACAAGCCTAAGATAATCAGTAAGAACAGGAATCGTAACATGGCCTTTATTTTAGTGTAACCCTCGTAATACCGGTGCCTCCCGTCTCAAGGCTTGCGTCACAAAACGATTGGACGCACGATTGTTTGCTAAGATACTCGCGAATAAGTTTTCGCAGAATACCGTTCCCCTTACCATGAAGGACACTGACATCTTTAACACTCAAGAGATTAGCCTCATCGATATATTTTGCAACGTTTTCAACAGCTTCTTCTCCCCGCTGACCTCTGACATCGAGAGTTAGATTGAACTTCTCTGCTTTCTCGTTAATCTCATTCATGATTGTTTTCTTGAGGAAAGCGGGGTCACTCACTGCCTTACGGGCTTGCGCCTTGCTGATTTTCCGCAACTTATCCGATGTGGTGCGCAGTCTTATCTCACCGAATTTCACTGTCACATCCGTATCGGAGATCGACAATATTTCGCCTACTACCTCAAGTTCGTTGATACACACCGCGTCACCCACTTTCAAATCAGGCGCCGGCAATTCTTTTTTATCTTCAACCTTCAGTTTCATAGAGATGTCCCTTGCCTCATTCTCAAGGTCTTGCTTCATCTGACTAAGCTCGGCGCGCAACATTTTCGTCCTTTCTTTTTCCGCCTGCGACTCCCTTATCTCCCTAATCGTGTTCTCAATTCTGGCGTTAGCCTTATCTATAAGCGACTGCGCCTCCTTATTTGCCTCATTTAGAAGACGGTTCTTTTTTCTCTCAATATCGGCAAGAAGATTCTTGTATTTCGTAACCACTTCATTCAGAAGGTTATCGGCCACCTTCAGCTCATGTTCTTTCTTTTTAATTTCTTTTTTTTCTATCTCAATTTGCTGAAGCTGTTGTTCAAAATCGAGATGTTCTTTACCGGAGATCTCGGCAGCGTCACTTAGGATCTGCTCCGGGAAACCTATTTTCCTTGCAATCTCAAAGGCGAACGAGCTGCCAGGTTTCCCTACAGACATCATATAAAGAGGCTGGAGGAAGCGGGTGTCGAAAAGCATTGCACCATTGATAATCCCTTGATTATTATCGGCAAGTAATTTCAAGTTGGCGTAATGCGTAGTGACAACGCCGAAAGACCCCTTCTCATTCAGGCTAAGGAGCACCGCCTCCGCAATCGCGCCGCCGATCTGAGGCTCAGTACCCGTTCCGAACTCATCGATAAGGAAAAGAGACTTATCACTGCACTGTGTCAGCAACTCCTTCATATTAATAAGATGTGAGCTGTAGGTGCTCAAATCATTCTCAAGCGACTGTTCATCACCTATGTCGATAAACATATCTTGAAAGACTCCGCATTGCGAGTCGATATCCATAGGCACGGGCAGACCACACTGAACCATATATTGGACAAGACCTATTGTCTTGAGGCAAACGGACTTTCCGCCGGCATTAGGTCCTGATATAACGAGAATCCTCTGTTCATTGTCAAGGTCAAGGTCGAGGGGAACGATTTGTCGTCCTTGAGCATTAAGTTTCTGTTCGAGCAAGGGGTGTCGCGCTGATTTCCAATGGAAATAAGGTTCTTCGACCAGCTCCGGGACCACAGCGTTCATCTCACGTCCCAACAAAGTCTTAGCACGCACGAAATCGATACGGCCGAGCAGTCGCCATGCTGTCACGAGGCTGGGGATCTCCGGACGCAGCAGTGTCGTAAACGCAGCGAGAATCTTATGTATCTCCCTCCGTTCAGCATATTCCAACTCCCTAATCTCGTTATTGGTGTCAAAAATCTCGGCAGGCTCTATATAGACCGTCTGACCTGTCGCCGACTCATCATGAATGAAACCGCGCAAGGCTTTTTTGTCGGCTGCCTTCACCGGAATCACAGGGCGGCCGTCACGTATCGTCATCTCTGATGCGCTGTCAGTGATGCCCGCGTTCTTAGCCTCATTCAGAATCATACGCATCGTCCTCTCAATAGAACCCTGCTTCCTCCTGATGTCACGGCGAATCTCCGCAAGTTCCGGAGACGCATTGTCAGGCATCTCCCCCTTCTCATTCACAAGCCTCTCTACCTCTCTGAAAACCTTTTCATTAACAAAAATTCCCTCAGCCAAAGCCTGCAGATAAGGTACCTTGTCCGAAGATTCCGAGTTAAAAAACTTTAACACATAATTCACCGCAACCATAGCCGGCCTCATCGCACACAGACTCTCAAAACCGATAACCGTGCCCTCAATTGAAAGACGCCTGAACTCCCCTCGCAAGTCGTTATAGTCCCGCACAGGGAAAGGCACCCCGTCTTGAAGCAACAAATCAAACTCCTCAGCAAGTCTCAACCAAATATTTATCTCGTCAATGTCGGTACAGAATGACATCTTATCAACATTCTCCCGACCCATCTGACTGATACACAACTCTTTAAGTCTCTCCCTGACAATATTAAAACCTATCTTAACTTCAAAATCTCCCGGATAAATCACGACTCGTATATTTTTTGCAAAAATAATCATTTTTAAGCAGATAGTCCCTAACCATCATTAATTTTTGGCAACCATTTCCCTTGTTTAAGTCATTCTCAATTATTCCACTAATTTTGCGATTGCCTGTTAAAGGCATGGAATCATTTTTTTCAAAAAGTATAAAAAACAAAAACAATATTATTATTTTTGCACTATGAAAAAATCTATTATCATATTTTTATCGTTACTGATTGCGCTTTCGTCCTGCGGCTCTGACAAACGCCGTGCAAAACGCTATTACCGTCAGGCTCAGGAAGTTGCGTCATCCGACCCCGACAGCGCACTCATCCTCATCGACAGCGTGCTAAACATAATGGTGTTTCTCGAGGACGACACTCGCTTCAACATGTCGCTGATGCAGGCGGAGGCCATCTTCAAGCACCCCGATGGAGAACGCAGGGAACTATCCCGCCGAATAAAGGTAAAGAAAATTTACACCATGTCCGAATTAGAACGCTCCCCCGAATATTTTGCAAAAAAAGGCGAATACATAAAAGCATCTTACGGCGCACTATACAGCGGATACGCTCTCAGAGAACTACGCGACAACGACAACGCTATGGTCTGTTTCAAAAACGCCGTGATATATGCAGAACTCGCAAACGACTCCTTAGCATACGCACGGGCCAGTTACAATCTGGCAAGATTACTGCATCTTAGTTATAATTCAGACCAAGCCATTGAAGTGTTGTCTAAAGCAGAGAAAGCCTTTGGCAACAACTACGAGGAACGCGCTATGGCTTTGAATATGATGGCTGTCATTAACATTATTTCAGGCAGGTTTGAGGATGCCGAGAATTGTCTCGAACAAAGTCTTGCATTTGCGACAAAAAGCAAATCCGCATACGCATATTGGAAAATCATTAACAACTATTCCGTATGTTTCAGAGAACAGGGCAAAACCGAAGAGGCTGTTGCTTTTTTAAGAAAGATTGACAACCCGTCCGACACTTCCGACATGGTGCTTCTCTACTTAAACTACGGGAAAACCTTAGCAAAAGGATTACAGTACGATTCTGCAGCATATTATTTCAACAAGGTCAAAGAACTTCTGCCAATTTCCAAAATCAAAGCCGAGACAGTTGTCTCTGCATATGAAGCATTATCTGCTTTCGAGGAGTTAAACAACAATTTCCCATCAGCTTTGTCGTATAAGAAAATGTCTGAAAACCAACAAATCGAAATAATAGAAAGCTTAAGGAAGGACAACATATACGAGATAAACAAGAAATACGACTACGAGGCCATGAAAAACGCCATGAACCGCAAGATAATTTCCAATTATCGGTTTGAGATGATGATGGCAATAGTGATAATTATTGTTTTCGCGACATGTCTCATCCTGTTATATCAGATTATTCATAAAAACAGGAAAGAAGCCGAGATGAGCGCCACACTTTTGAGGGTAATGAAAGACAACGAGAGGCTCATCCAAGACAAATCCGACAGCCTATCGAAAAAACTGAAGTCGATGCAGCGGCTCGAAATACTGACCAAAGACCATAAGGACAAATCCCTGCTACGCAATCTCGAGAAAGAGATTTTCGGTGACAAGGACCACTGGGAGGCGATGAACGACCTGTTCAACGCCATCTATCCCGGCCTCTATGACTCACTAATAGAAAAATATCCGGATATGGGCGAACTTGAGCGCAGGGTTTATATGCTCAACGACTTCAAACTCTCACGCATAGACGAGGCTATGCTTCTCGGAGTAAGCACAAGCGTTATCGACAAGGCAC
>JBJEGZ010000022.1:0-8911 GCA_051875555.1 Candidatus Limimorpha sp.
GAAGCCTCAATAAAAGGAGTAAATAGTATTGGAACCGACATCAATCCCTTAGCTCGAATGATTTCAGAAGCAAAGGTTACGCATTTTGATATATGTGAAATAGAAGAACTATTAAGTCAAATTCAATTACTCTCTTTTGAATACAGCGTTGACAAAGTGAAAAAAAACAATTTTTCACGAATCTCAAATCACTCTTTTTGGTATTCGGAAGACGTACTATTGCGATTGTCTTATATTTCGCAAGTAATTGACTCATTCAACAATAAAATACAGCTATTTTTCAAAACAGCACTTTCTGAAGTCGTAAGAGAAGTGTCATATACACGCAATGGTGAATTTAAGAGATTCAGGATGACAGAAGAAAAAATAAAAAAATTCAACCCCGATGTTTTCGGTTTATTCGAAAGCAAGGTCTATAGAAATCTGCAAGGATTAAAACAATTCAACGAAACGAGACAAGATGCGGATGTAAAAATATGTGATTTCAACTCAGTGTATGGCATTCCTAACGATATTTTGCCTAACAATTCAGTTGATATGATTGTTACATCTCCTCCTTATGGTGACAGCCATACAACAGTTGCATACGGACAATATTCTCGTTGGGCAAACGAATGGTTTGATTTTCCGAACGCAAAAAATCTTGACAATTTACTTATGGGAGGGAAAAAGAAAGCCAACAAACAATTTGAGACAGAAAGCATTGCCACAGTATTACATGACATTGAAAACGCCGACTCCAAACGATATGCTGAAGTAATATCATTCTTAAATGACTATTACTCTTCTATTTCTAATATTGCACCAAAAATCCGAAAAGGCGGCAGAGTCTGCTTTGTTGTTGGGAACAGAACTGTAAAAGGAATTCAAATACCTCTTGACTACTTCACCGCAGAAACATTTGAACATTACGGGTTCAAACATGAGCAAACTATAGTAAGAGAAATTCCCAACAAGCGGATGCCCTCAAAAACAAGCCCAACAAACAAGGTTGGAGCCAAAGTTGCTACTATGAGTAACGAATATATTGTGATAATGACAAAAGAATAAATAATCATACTGATAAGATACACACAGCCTTTCTGCCCAATTTAAAGCAACAATGTTATTTGGATAACACTAAAAGCAATGCAACTAATTGATTATTAACAGAAATCCAAATCATTGCCGTCCATAAAAAACCACACTACGTTCAGTAATTCTATTTTGTCGGACAGCGTAAGTGATGGTTTTTATGCAGGCTTGTCAGATGGAAAAAACATAATATGGGAGTCAAAGTATGTTCGGCAGGACACCAAACACTCTGAAATTTTTCACTGCGTCTATAGTGTAAACTATTGTAAATCTTCCCCCTTCTCGTTTCTCACTACCTCAGCACAATCACATCTCCCACTTTCAGCACCGAGTTCTCATCGAGTCCGTTCATCTTGAACAGCCTGTCAAGTCGCACCGCATAATACTGTGAAATCTTAGTCAAGGTCTCACCTGACTTAACCACATGCACCTTATATCCGTCGGCAGCCCGTTGGCGCTTCGGTCCGACATACAGCACCTCGCCCTCGACAAACCTCTCCTTAGAGCCGAGGTCATTGTATTTCTTCAGCTGTTTCTTACTAATCCTCAGCTCTTTAGCAAGAGCGTCAAGACTGTCGCCATCTTTGGTGAGAATGAACTTCACCCCGAAATTAATCCTCACGTAATGCTTACCCGAAGTGACCGCCAGCACCTTACATTTCGTAAAATCCGGCACGACGGCTGGCTTAACGTCAGCTTTGACTTTTTGTTTCGGCTTCTTTTTCTTCTCATCTTTTTTCTCTACCTTCTCAACAGGCTTGTCTTTTTCATTCTCAGGAGCTTTCTTCACCGTGCCATTCTTCTTCACCTTGAACTTCCCGCTAACAACCATCTTGTCGTACTCGTACAACTCGTAAGTCTCTATGATATTCACCAGCACCGAGGCGTATGTCGGAAGCGTTGCATATCCAGCCTTTTTCAATCCTTTAGCCCAGCCCTTGTAGTCGGTTATCTTCAATTCGTACAAGTCCTTGTAGCGGTCTCTCTTCAAGAAAGCGGAGTGGTCGCGATACGATTCGGCGGCGTCATTGTAAACCCTGAAGCACTCGTTAGGCGCATCGTCGTCCTTATACATCTTCTTCCCCTTCCAATCGCTGTGGCACTTGATTCCGAAATGGTTATTGCCCTTGGTCGCCAACACACTCTGCCCGTTTCCCGACTCTAAGATGCCCTGCGCCAGAGTGATAGACGCCGGTATCTTATTCAAAACCATCTCAGTCATGGCGATATCCTTGTACTTATCGATATAGTCGAGCGTCAGCTTGTTTTTCTGCTTATTTTGAGCATTCAAGCCTAAAAAACTGACTATCAATAACATGAAGATTGTTTTCCTCAGAATATTACCCATTTTCCCCTTAAAAAAATTTTTTGTAAAAATATAAAATTAACGCCAATGACGATAAAAAAATTCTCCGACATCGGGCCCACATAATTTTATGACTCAAATTTAATAGTGAGATAACGATAAATCTCGCAAAATATTTAATTTTACATCTTATTAATAAAGATAAATGATTTTTATTATTTTTGCGAAATATAACTGAAAAAAATGGATTCTTCTATAATTAAAAAATACTTTCCTAATCTCAATGAGACTCAACTATCTCAGTATGAGCAACTTGGACCATTATATCAAGATTGGAACAGCAAGATAAACCTTATATCAAGGAAAGACATGGACTGTTTTTACGAGCATCACGTGCTGCATTCTTTAGCGATTGCGAAATATTTTGAGTTGCTTCCGGGGATGAAAGTGATGGATATTGGAACCGGTGGCGGCTTTCCGGGCATTCCGCTTGCGATAATGTATCCGCAGACGAGTTTCCTCCTCGTTGACAGTATCGGCAAGAAAATCAAGGTGGTACAAGATGTGAAGGAGAAACTCGGACTTGACAACGTCACTGCCATTCAAGAGCGGGCAGAGAAAATCAAAGACAAATTCGATGTCATAACAAGCAGGGCGGTGACGCAGCTCCCCGACTTCGTGAAATGGTGTAACAACAAGTTACGGATTACCAACGATATAGAGGCTGGTGGGGTGCTTTATCTCAAAGGCGGCGACATAAAAGAAGAGTTGAACAGCGTTCCGAAGAATTGGAAGCGCAAGACAAAGAGCATTTCACAATGGTTCTACGAGCCATATTTTGAAGAGAAATATGTAATTCATTTATATTAATTAAAAAATCATGAAAAAGAGATTATTAACTTTGTTGGTCATTGCTGCTTTCGCAATAACAGGTTTTGCGCAGCAGGCTATGCAATTGCCAACCGACCCTAACGTAAAGGTTGGCAAGTTAGACAACGGAATGACTTATTACCTCAGGCACAATGAGAAGCCTGCACAGAGAGCCGACTTCTACATAGCGCAGAAAGTCGGTTCAATCCTTGAGGAAGAGAACCAGAGAGGTCTCGCACATTTCCTCGAGCACATGGCTTTCAACGGCACGGTCAACCTTCCGGGAATGACATTGAGAGACTACCTGCAAAGCAGAGGTATCAAGTTCGGCGAGAACCTCAACGCCGGGACAGGAATAGACCAGACCATCTATATGGTCACCAATGTCCCCACTACACTTCCGGGACTCGTTGACACATGCCTCCTCATACTTCACGACTGGTCAAGCTTCATCGCACTTGAGGAAGACGAGATAGACAACGAGCGCGGTGTCATTTTAGAGGAGCTGCGCACACGAGAGAACGCAAGCGAGAGAATCATGAAAGAGATGCTCCCACTGATGTATCCTAACAGTCCTTACGCCAACCGTCTCCCAGGCGGACTCTCAGAAGTTATCGCCTCATTCGAATACCAGACACTCCGCGACTACTATCAGAAATGGTACCGCCCCGACCTCCAAGGTCTGGTCATAGTAGGTGATATTGATGTTGACGCTATGGAAAAACGTATCATCGAGCTTTTCTCCGACATCGAAGCCCCAGTTGACCCTGCTCCGAGGCCTCTCTTCATAGTTGATGACAACGATGAGCCAATAGTCGCCGTTTGCTCCGACCCTGAACAGACAAACTACGAGGTCGATATCTTCTACAAACACGAGACAACACCTTATCCGCTTAAAAACGACATAAGCTACTGGATGTCACAGTATGTCCTCTCCATCATCTCAAGCATGCAGATTAACAGGCTCGAAGAACTTTCACAGAAACCGAACGCTCCTTTCGTATATGCCTACAGCTATTACGGGAACTATTATATCTCTCCAACAAAAGACGCTTGGAACAACATAGCCGTTGCAAAAGACATGGCAGGCATTGACGAGGCCATCACAGCTATTGTCACAGAGAACAAACGCATGCAGCAGTTCGGGTTCACAGCCTCAGAATATGAGAGGGCAAAAGCCGACTTCATGAAACAAGTCGAGAACAAATATAACGAGAGGAACAACACCGAGAACGCCTCATACGTCAACGAATGTATCGACAACTTCCTCACTAACGAGCCGATGATGGGCATCGAGACTGAATACATGCTCTATCAGCAAATAATACCCAACGTCCCATTAGAGACCATCAATGCCTTTGCTGCGCAACTCATTCCTGAAAACAATCTCGTCATCACAGTGACTACACCTAAGAAAGAAGGAGAGACCGCGCCTACAAAAGAGGAGATACTCGCTGTTTACAACGCTGCTAACGAGGTTGAGGTCGAGCCTTATAAAGAAGAAGTTTACGAAGGCCCTATGGTAGAGAATATGCCTAAAGCCGGCAAAATCAAAAAAGAGACTATAATCCCTGAGATGGATGCCACAATGCTCACCTTGGGTAACGGAATGAAAGTCATCTATAAGAAGACCGACTTCAAAGAGGACGAGATTATCTTCTCAGCTTCAAGCTTCGGCGGTATCTCAGCACTCCCCCAGAAAGACTTCCTCACATTACAGGCACTGCCAGAGCTCATCACCCTCGGCGGAGTGGGCAACTTCAGCGCGATAGACCTCCCAAAAGTTCTCGCCGGTAAGAACGTCAGCGTATCTCCATTCATAAACACCTATACAGAAGGTATGAGCGGCTTCTGCTCACCTAAAGACCTCGAGACAATGATGCAGCTCATCTATCTGTATTTCACAGCCCCACGCCAAGACAACGAGGCCTTTACTTCTTATATCCAAAGGAACAAGGCTATACTTGAGAACGTGGAACTCGACCCAATGATTTCATTATCTGACTCACTCACAAGGCTGATGTATAACAACCACCCACTCAGACTCAGAATGAAAGCCTCTGACCTTGATATGGTTAACTACGATGAAGCAATGAAGATGTATCAAGACAGGTTCGCCGACCCTAACAACTTCACCCTTTACTTTGTCGGTAACATCGATGTAGAGAGTTTCAAGCCACTCGTTGAGCAATACCTCGCCTCCTTGAAGAAGAAAAAACGCAACGAGACATGGAACGATATCAACCTCGGAATCACCGACGGCGACTACAAATGCCACTTCAAAAAAGAAATGCAGAACCCTAAGGCCTCTATCTATATGATTCTCAACGGATATATGGAGTATAGCTATCGCAACCAGCTCTATATGAAAGCCCTTTCCGACATCATGGACATCGTCTATACAAAGACAATACGCGAGGAAGAAGGCGGCACATACGGCGTAGGCGTCATGGGAAGGCTCAACAACATACCTACCGACTCATACTTGTTCCTTATTGCATTCGACACCAACGACGACATTTACCAGAAACTTATTAATAAGGTATATCAAGGACTTGAAGAAATAGCAGAAAACGGACCAAGTCAAGAAACACTCAACAAGGTGGTTGAGAACCTTTACAAGAAACGCTCAGAACAGCTTGAAGAGAACTCATTCCATACAAACGCAATCAGGACTTTTGTTGATGACAACATCGACGTGATTGGCGAATACGACGATATAGTGAAGAGTATGACAGTCGAATCTATCGCTGATTTCGCAAAAGAGATCCTTAAATCATACAAGAAAGAAATAGTACAGCTACCATTGAGATAGTAATAATCAAAACTTTATAATTATGACACAACAAACATTAACATTACGCGACAGTGCAGCCATGAGATGGATTGCCTTGTTGCTCTTGGCATTAGCCATGTTCTGCTCATATATCTTCATGGATATATTGTCACCTATCAAAGACCTCATGATGCTTCCTGTTGAAGAAGGCGGAAGAGGTTGGGACTCAACGGCATTCGGCACTATGCAGGGTGCTGAGACATTCCTCAACGTATTCGTATTCTTCCTTATTTTCGCAGGTATCATCCTCGACAAGATGGGTGTGCGTTTCACGGCAGTGTTATCCGGCGTGGTGATGCTCATAGGCGCGCTCATAGAGTACTACGCAGTATCTGACGCTTTCATCGACAGCGGATTAGAGAAATGGTTCACCAACAACCTTAACTATATCCCCGGTTTTGACGAACTCGGCGTCTCCCCGTTCTACAGAGGCATGCCAGCATCTGCAAAACTCGCCGCTTTAGGATTCATGCTTTTCGGCTGCGGCACCGAGATGGGCGGCATCACCGTCTCACGCGGTATCGTGAAATGGTTCAAAGGAAGAGACACAGCATTGGCAATGGGCTCGGAGATGGCCCTCGCACGTTTAGGCGTCGCCACATGTATGATTTTCTCACCTTTCTTCGCAAAACTCGGCGGAACAATCAGTGTGTCACGTTCAGTCGCATTCGGCGTTGTCCTTCTATGTATCGCCCTTATCATGTTTGTGGTTTATTTCTTCATGGATAAGAAGTTAGACTCTCAGACAGGCGAGGCTGAAGCTAAAGACGACCCATTCAAAGTCTCCGACATAGGCAAGATTCTGTCAAGCCTCGGATTCTGGCTCGTCGCCCTCTTATGCGTGCTTTACTACTCGGCAATATTCCCATTCCAGAAATACGCCGTCAATATGTTGCAGTGTAACCTCACTCTCGTCCCTGGCGAGGGATTCTGGGCAAACAGCAGTGTGACTATCATACAATACATCATCATGCTCGTCGTCGCTATCTGCGCCTTCGCAAGCAACTTCTCTAAGAAAAAAAGTATGAAGATAGGCCTTATGGCTTTAGCCGTTGTATCACTCATCGTCTATTGCTATATGGGATACAAGAGAGGTACAGCCGAGACAATATTTGCGGTGTTCCCTCTTCTCGCCGTCGCTATCACCCCTATCCTCGGCAACTACGTTGACCACAAAGGAAAAGCCGCATCAATGCTTATGATAGGCTCATTACTCCTTATCCTCTGCCACCTCACCTTCGCCTTTATACTTCCATTATTCAAAGGCAACGCAGTAGGCGGCGTCGTCGTGGCATACGTGACAATACTCGTTTTAGGCGCTTCATTCTCACTCGTCCCAGCGGCGCTGTGGCCAAGCGTGCCAAAACTCGTTGACGAGAAAATCATCGGCTCAGCCTACGCCCTTATCTTCTGGATCCAAAATATCGGCCTGTGGCTATTCCCTCTCCTCATCGGAAAGGTTCTCGACAACACTAACCCTCAGATTATCGAGGCTCTCAACAACGGCACAATGACAGCAGAACAAGCCGCAACGTCTTACAACTACACAGCCCCATTAGTAATGCTCGCTTGCCTCGGCGTTGCAGCTCTCGCTATCGGAGTATATCTTAAGAGTGTAGATAAGAAGAAACACCTTGGACTTGAAGAGCCGAACATCAAAGAATAATAGAGATATCACGCTATATGCTATTACTATAATCACCCTGAAAGCCAATGCTGTCAGGGTGATTCTTTATATGAACAACCCCTGTTTAAATAAAATATTGGTGCCAGAGGAACTTTTGAATCGGCTTTCTATCGAAATGTTTACCAGACAACAATAAAAAAACTGTTGTCCCTTGTTGTCTCCGTTGTCGTCCGAAAAAAAAAACGAAAACCCTAACAACAAAAAACAACCAAGGATTCAGATTTATAACCGAAAACTGTTGTCCCTTGTTGTCTCCGTTGTCGTCCGAAAAAAACGACAACCCTAACAACAAAAAACAACCAAGGATTTAAATTCATAACCGAAAATTGTTGTCCCTTGTTGTCGTCAAAATATTACAGCCATCTTTTGACAGGGAACCCTTGTCCCCTATCAGAATCAATAGGAGCAAGGCATGGCGCATCTATATCGCTGATATCGGGCTGCTCATCTTCCCATTATGTTTTCTGTCCGTCATTTTTGTAATAACCGGACAGCAAATCGCCTCAAGCCAAGAAATCCGCTGAGATACTTCGGAATCGGGAACTGTAAAAATAAAAAAGTCCTACATATCTCGTTGACACATAGGACTTCTGTTCGTGTGGAAACTGCTGGGCTCGAACCAGCGACCCCTTGCTTGTAAGGCAAGTGCTCTGAACCAACTGAGCTAAGCTTCCGTTTGCGAGTGCAAAAGTACTAATTTTTTTATTACACACAACATTTTTTTAATATTTTTCAAATAAAAATCACAACTATTTGTTTTACAATATTTTATATTTATAAAATCCATTCTATTCTTTTGAATAATTTTCCTAAGGCTATTGCTAACAGTATTTTTACACATAAATCTGACGGGAAGGTCTCTCATTTAATGGCAATCACAATCCTTGCAAATAAAAATACAAATCATTTCCCACACACTCAACATTTTTTGCAAAACAACAAAGACGTTGCGACAAGTTACAGAATGGAATAAGAGATGCAGGAATAGGTCTCTCAAGGAATACGATAGGGACAAACAGCTGTTTTCATTTGAGCCCTAATACTTGGGGAAAGCGTTTGAGCGGATTACGGGGCTCGAACCCGCGATTTTATTTAAAAACTAACTCTTTGATTATCAATATTCTAATTTCAAAAAATT
>JBJEGZ010000023.1:0-52577 GCA_051875555.1 Candidatus Limimorpha sp.
ATTCCAGATAAGGGAATAAAACTCTATAAGGAGCTAAAAATAAAACGGTTAACGGGTAAAGAGGTTAGAGGATTGTATGCTGATTGTTGTTGGTTATAAATTATTTCTTTTGTAAATACAAAAAGGACACACCGAATCAAGTTGTTTTGTCCGGTGTGTCTGAGATATTAGATTAAATTAGTCGCCTAATGTTGCTACCATGACAGCCTTAATGGTGTGCATACGGTTCTCTGCTTCGTCAAAGACGATAGAGTTCTTGCCTTCGAATACTTCTTCTGTAACCTCGATTCCGTCAAGTCCGAACTGTTTGTTCACGTCGCGTCCGACCTGAGTCTCAAGGTTATGGTAGGCTGGGAGGCAGTGCATGAATTTGCAGTTAGGATTACCTGTCATGTCCATCATTGCTTGGTTCACTTGGTAAGGGCGGAGGAGGTTGATTCTCTGAGCCCATACCTCTGCTGGTTCGCCCATTGATACCCAAACGTCGGTGTAGATGAAGTCGCAGCCTTTAACGCCTTCTTCTACGTTATCGGTAACTGTGACAGTGGCGCCTGTTTCTTTTGCAATCTCCTTGCATGTGTCGATAAGCTCTTGGGCCGGCCATAACTCTTTTGGTGCAACGATGCGCACATCCATACCCATCTTGGCACCACCGACCATAAGGCTGTTACCCATGTTGAAGCGAGCGTCGCCAACGTATGCGTAAGAGACTTGGTTGAGAGGTTTGTCAACATGTTCCTGCATAGTGAGGAAGTCGGCGAGGATCTGTGTTGGGTGGAACTCATTTGTAAGACCATTCCAAACCGGAACACCGGCATATTCAGCGAGTTCCTCGACTGTTTTCTGAGCGAAGCCACGGTATTCAATTCCATCATACATACGTCCGAGAACGCGGGCGGTGTCTTTCATTGATTCCTTAACACCAATCTGTGAGCCTGTAGGTCCGAGATAGGTGACGTGTGCACCTTGGTCGTATGCAGCTGTCTCGAATGCACAGCGTGTACGTGTCGAGGTTTTTTCGAAAATAAGCGCGATATTCTTTCCTTTGAGTCTTGGCTGCTCTGTGCCTGTGTATTTGGCTCTCTTAAGGTCTGCCGCAAGTTGAAGGAAGAACTTGATTTCTTCCGGTGTGAAGTCTAAAAGCTTCAGGAAATTTCTGTTTCTGAGATTAAAAGCCATATTAATTTTTAATTTGAAATTAGAATTTGTACCAAAAAATTTTCTGCAAATGTAAGAAATTTTTTCATGTAGTATAATTATTAAAAAAAAATCTGTTTTTTGTTGTGTGTATTAAAAAAAGATGTATTTTTGCAGTCGAAAAACAGTTGCATCCTTAGCTCAGTTGGTAGAGCAATTGACTCTTAATCAATGGGTCCAGGGTTCGAATCCCTGAGGATGTACATAAAGGGAGGCAGAAATGTCTCCCTGTTTTGTTAATATGCTGATTATCACAAGTGTTTGTGCCGTATTTCTTCTATATCATTTTTTCTTTTTGTTTTATATAAAAAACGCCCTTTGTTTCTCTAAGAGAACGAGATTGTTTTTCACATCGTTTAAACTGATAAATATATGGCGTTAAAAATATCCGAGATAGATATTCTCCCGTTTTATTCCTTTCCTTATACCGTTTCGATGAAAGAAGAATCTACCGAAACTCCTTCCGTTACATAATGAGAAACCTTACCGTTTATTTCTTTTCGTAAAAATATCCTGATTGCATGAAAATGGGAACGACGGATAAATTTTTTATATTGAAAGAACTTTCTGTCAGTATATCAAATAGTTGCTAATTAGTATTATGTTTAATAAGAAAGTGACAGCATAGTCAGAAGTCGCTATACTGTCACTGTTGAGAAAAAACTTATATTCTTTTAGAAGGTTATTTTGCCTTTGATATAGATATTTCTTCCTGGCTCGCAATCAATGTCGCTTCTGTTGGTTGAGAAGAAGTTGACGTACTCGGCGTCGGTGATGTTTTCGATGCCGCCGAACAATTGTAGTCCGATGGAGCCGAAAGAGAACACTCTGGTGTTGAGCGACATATCTAAGCGTGCGTAAGCGTCGGTTGTTTTCTCGCCTTGTGCTACGAGGTGTTTGTCGCCTACGGCGGTGAGACTGAGGGCTATAGAGCCGATTTTTCTGTAAGTGTAGGCTATTCCGACTTTTGCGTTCACAGGAGGGATGTTAGGTAGGTAGTCGTCTGTTGATGTCTCTATTCCCATTACGTAAGTGCCTGAAGCAAAGGCTTCGAGTGTGTTGCAGATTCTATAGTTGAGGTCAAAGTCAAGTCCATAGAGTAAGGCTTTGCTTACATTGTCAAGGACGAGGGCAGGCAGAGTGTCGGTAGCTCCGTCGGTGGTGTTGTAGATGAAGATACCGTCTCTTTCGACAATCATATTGTTTATTTTGCTGGCGAAGGCAGATGCTTGTACGGTGAAGTTGTCTCCCCAGAATCTGAGGCCCAAATCCATAGAGAGTCCGTCTTCTGCCTTAAGGTTGACGTTGCCTAAACGCACTTTGCTTGTGAGGTCGATATATTTGAATCTCTCCTCGAGAGAAGGAGCGCGGTAGGAACGTGCGGCGTTGAGTACGATGTCGAGCGAACCGGTGAGTTTGTAGATGGCGCCGAGGTTTGCGCTGAAAGAGATGTCACTCTTGCTGCCTTTCTCGAAAGTGATACGCTGTCCCGCCGGGTGATTGTTCGTAATACCGTTAGTGATAATATAATCCACATCATGGCATTCCTCGTTCTGTACAAAGATGCCGTCTAATCTTCCTCCGAGAGTAATGTTAAGTCTATTGTCGAAGAAGTCCATCTCGTCTTGGACGAACAGTCCGGCGCTTGTGAACGATGCGTTTGGGAGTGGGCTCTCAACTCTTTCCACATTGTTTTCCTTGACAATGGTTCCGTCAGGTTTCTCAACGGTTATGGTGATGAACTTGGTCCTCGTGCTTGTGATGTCGCGGCGCCATACGTCGATGCCGGCGATGAGAGTGTTGCTGCCGCCGAACTTCCAAGTGCCTTGCGCTTGGCCGCCGTATGTGAGATGTGTGCCTTTTGGAACAAAAAGATTGGCTTTTGTAATCTGTATATTGCCGTTGTCGAGTTCTTTCGTTGTGACTTGGTTGGGCTCCATCTCCACATTTCTGATGATGTTTTGAACAAAAGCGTTAATCTTCAATGATTTGAACTTGTCGGTAATATTTGTTATCTCGTATGAAGCGTTGAGAAGTGTTCTGCCTATGTCCTTGTATTTTGCCACTCCTGATTTTGGGAATGCACTGCCCCCGGGAATGCCTACATTGGTTGCCCAGTTTCTTTGGAAATTGATTTTAACGATATGGTTGTCAGTGAGTTTAAGACCGGCTCTGAGAGCGATGTTGTTACTTTCGTATCCGCTGTTTTTCAATATTCCCATCGGGGTGTTGATGTCGTTGGCCTTGCTGTAGCCCGCGTTTAATTTCACATACCATCTCTTGTCGCCAGTCATAACGGATATGTATTCGTTGTTTGAGTTGTTGACAGAAGAGTAAGCGCCCATGACGCTGCCGTTGATGTAGTATTGGTTGCCGAAATGACCGTCTTTTGTGATAACGTTGACGCTGCCTCCCATCGCGCCGCTTCCGTAAAGTACGGACTGCGCTCCTTTTATTACCTCCACCCTATCGATGTCGTTGACGTCAATCATCGATAATGAGGCGGTAAGGTCGGTGGCTGTCTCAATCCTGTTGCCGTCAACCAATGTGACGAGGCGGTTCTCACCCATACCCCTTACGTTGATGTTAGTGGCCCATACACCGTCGCCACCCATGAATAATCCCGGCTCGCCTCTCAAACCGTCAGCAACGGTGAACGAAGACCTCTCCTCGTACTTCATCGCATCTACAATTGTGATGCTGGCTGGGGCATCCGCTATTTTCTTATCTACTTTCAGACTGCTTACAATAACGTCCTCGAGTTTTACAATAGTATCGTTCTCAGAAGTTTGTAAAGCCTGGGCATTAACAATGCCTCCGATGCCGAGTAATGTTGTGACAAGGCATCCAAAACGACGCGACACGCTGCGCCTGATGTTGTTAGTTCTCATTTCCCTTACTTTTTAGTAACGCCGACTTAACCTCGATCTCGCTAAGACGTCCGAGTTGTCCGGTAAGAGCCCCAATCTCATCGGTGGTGCCTTCAAGAATAAGTGAGATAATGCTTGTGCCGTTAGCGCGTGGAATACCAAGCCTGCCAATGATGACGCCCGAATGCCTCGATATGACATCGTTGACACGCGGAGCCGCCTCCCTATTGCTGATTTCTATTATCACTGTTCCAAGTCTCTTTTCCATTAGTAATACCTCCGGAGCTGATTGTTGTCTCGTACCTTCCTTAACCTCAACAACTTGTCTCGATCTCAGTTTAGTACTGGCTTGTTGATAAAATTTTTCGCAAAAATATGCTTTTTATCAATATATTTTACATCTTTGCAGAATAAAAAAACTAAAATATGAAACTGTTACATTATATCGGGAACTTGTTTTTCCCAGAAGTGTGCGCGTCGTGCGGCACATTGCTGTTAAAAGGTGAGGAAACAGTCTGTCTTTCATGCCGTTATCTCTTGCCTAAGACAGGATACGAACTGAATCCGTTGAATCCTCTCGCCCGAGCCTTCTTCGGCCAGATGCCTTTCAAAATGGTGACATCTGAGTTTTTCTTCAGCAAAGGTGGAAAAGTGCAGCGCCTTATCCACGGACTGAAATATGACGGTTGTAAGGAAAATGGCATTTTCCTCGGAAGAGAAACCGGGAAAAGCCTGAAAAACGCTCCTGCCTTCAACACTATCGACTATTTAGTGCCTATTCCTCTCCACCCGAAGAAAGAAAGGAAAAGAGGATATAACCAAAGCCGTGTGATTGCCGAGGGAATAAATGCCGAGACGGGAATCCCTATCGCGGAACGCTGCCTCGTGAGAAAAGTTCATACCGCAACGCAGACGAAGAAATCGCGAGAAGAACGCTGGGAAAATGTAAAGGATATTTTTGAAGTGGCTGACACTGAACGGTTTAAATATAAACATGTCCTCCTTATCGATGATGTACTTACAACTGGAGCGACTTTGCTATCGGCGGGGAAAGCCTTGCTGGAAGTGGAAGGAATATTGATTAGCGCGGCAACAGTGGCTTGTGCGGGAAACTGATTTTTCCCTATCTTTGCGCCATGAAAATTGTACTTCTTGTTGTAGGAAAAACAGACGAGACTTATATCGAGACCGGCATTTCGAAATATGTCGGTAGATTGAAACATTATGTGCAGTTCGAGACTATAGTGATACCGGATTTAAAGAATAGGAAAAGCCTCTCAGAAGATCAACAGAAAAAACAGGAAGGCTCTCTTATCTTGTCGCAGCTCGCTAATGGCGATAACTTGTTTCTGCTTGATGAGAAAGGTAAGACATTCACATCACGCGGATTTTCACAATTCCTTGAACGTGAGATGAATACGGGCTGTAAACGTATTGTGTTTGTGATAGGTGGCCCTTATGGCTTCTCACAAGAGGTATATGATAAGGCGAAAATGAAGATAAGCCTCTCCGAATTGACTTTCTCCCATCAAATGGTGCGTCTCGTCTTCGTGGAACAACTCTACCGCGCCTTCACTATCATCAAAGGAGAATCGTACCATCACGACTGATTTACAGCGTCTCTTAACAACACTACAAGACTTTTTGTCCTAACTTTGACCATTTGTTCGTGCCCATTTATAATTTTTATATTTTTGCAAAAAAATAACATAATACTATTATATGGAAAAGAAACTGTTTTTAACACTGATTTCCATCATTCTTTTTGTTAACGTTTACGCTGACGAGGGAATGTGGATACCTGCCCTTCTACAGAAAAACGAGAAGCAGATGCAGGAAATGGGTATGAGAATCACCGCAGATGACATCTATTCTATCAACCATAGCAGTATGAAGGACGCTGTTGTGAAGTTCGGAGGCGGTTGCACAGGCGAGATTGTGAGCGACAAAGGTCTGCTTTTCACAAACCATCATTGCGGATATAGTTGGATTCAACGCCACTCTACCGTGGAACACGACTATCTGACCGACGGCTTCTGGGCTATGACGATGGAAGAGGAACTGCCCTGCCCTGGCCTTACTGTCACTATGCTTAGAAATATGGAGGATGTCACAGATAGGATACTTCGCGGCATAACTGACGAATTATCAGATGTTGACCGCGAACGTATCATTAATGAGAATATTAAGAACCTTGTCAATGAAATACAGCCGACAACCGAATATGTGCTTTCTGTGGAATCGTTTTATATTGGAAATCAATACTTCCTTATGTATAACGAGGTGTTTAAAGATATTAGAATGGTTGGCGCACCTCCATCAAATATTGGAAAATTCGGTGGTGATACCGACAATTGGGTGTGGCCTCGCCATACCGGCGACTTCTCGGTCTTCAGAATCTACGTCGCAGCCGATGGCACTCCAGCGGATTATAATGTAAATAATGTTCCTTATACTCCTGATTATCATTTCTCTATCTCTCTTAAAGGTGTGGAAGAAGGCGATTTCACATTCGTTTTCGGCTATCCGGCACGTACCAATGAATATCTTCCTGCCGTCGCTGTAAATCAAGAGGTTAACATGATTTATCCTATAATTGTTGACCTCCGCGGTCAAATCCTTGATACTTATAACAAATTCCAAGAAAAAGACGCTAAAGTCCGTATCCAATACGCTAGCAAACATGCAAGCCTCGCAAACGGCTGGAAAAAATGGATGGGCGTGATAGATGGCGTTGAAAACTTTAAAGGTATAGAAAAGAAAAGGACTTTTGACAAATCTTTCATCGAATGGTGCAAGGCTCATCGTAACCGCGCAAAATATATCGACCTCATGAATGATTTCAACAGCGTCTATGACGAATTTGAGAAATACCGTGTTGCCCAGACTTATATTACAGAAGCCGGCTTCTCAATAGAACTTATTGAGTTCGCCTCTTATTTCACTGAGCTTGCCGAAGTAACGAAAGATACTGACAAACAAATGGTTGATGAACTTGTCGAAAGTCTTAGACAAGAGACAAGAATATTCTTCAAGGATTATTATAGGCCGATTGACGAAGAGGTCGCGGTGAAGATGCTTACAGCTTATCGTGACTCACAGCCTGTTGACTTCCGCCCTTCTGTCTTGAACGATATTGACACTAAATATAAAGGCGATGTCAACGCTTATGTGAAATATCTTTTCGAGAAGTCAATATTCAGCTCGGAAGAGAAAGTAAACAGACTTCTCGATGATTTCAAACCCTCAATGGCGAAGAAAATCGCAAAAGACCCTGCTGTCGCCGCCTATAACAATATGATGGATTTCTATTATGATAAAGTTAAATATAAAGTTAAAGAGTGTACATTGAGAATCAATAGTCTGCGTCGTGTTTATATGGAAGGTCAGATGAAGATGATACCAGAGGTTTATCCGGAAAGGACAATGTATCCAGATGCGAACTTCACCCTTCGTGTCACATACGGTAAAGTCGGCGGCTTCACTCCAAAAGATGCGGTAAGATACCGTCATTATACAACCTTGGACGGTATTATTCAGAAAGAGAACCCTGATATTTATGATTATGTCGTAACTGACAGGCTAAGGGAGCTTTATGAAGACAAGGATTATGGCCGTTATGCTGATAAGGACGGTTCAATGCACGTCGCCTTTATCGCAGGCAACCATACTACCGGTGGAAACAGCGGCAGCCCTATCCTTAATGCCGACGGACATCTGATCGGTCTCAACTTCGACCGCACATGGGAAGGCACAATGAGCGATTTAGTCTATGACCCTTCTATCTGTAAGAATATTAGCGTCGATGTCCGTTATGTCCTTTTCCTTATAGACAAATATGCTGGCTGCACACGCCTTATCGATGAGATGACTATTGTAGAATAAATGTCTGACGTAAATACATTTTCAGAGCGGATGCTGTCGTGTATCCGCTCTGCTACTACAAGTGCGCTGAAGATTATCGCATGGCTCGTGAAGATAATGGTTGGCGTCTCGTTCGGCATCATGTTGCTGAAATATTTCGGCATCATAGGTGTGGTCTCGCGCTGGCTGACTCCCGTGTTCTCAAGTTTCGGACTTCCTGGTGAAGCTGCCCTTGCTTATGTATCAGGATATTTTGTAAACTGCTATACCGCTATGGCGGTGATGTCGGCAATGGACCTTGGCCCACGCTCAACCACTATTCTCGCAGTGATGGTCCTATGCTCCCATAACATCATTGTCGAATCTACCGTTCAGCATAAGACCGGCTCCTCTATGATAAGGATTATCATTGTCAGGACTTTATCGGCTTTTTTTCTTGGCTTTATTCTGAATCTCATCATGCCTGGCAGAACATCTTACACCGAGACTGAATTTTTTACAACCGAAAGGCTGCCTTTCCTTGATATGTTTCTCGATTGGATAAAACAAACAGTTAAGACGGTGTCATTAATGGTTGTACTTGTCTATCTGCTTTCGTTGCTCCAACGTATTTTGAAGGAGTTCGGGGTAATAGAAGCTATAGCGCGATTCCTCCGTCCAATAATGCTATTCTTTGGCCTGCCACCGGAGACCGCCTTCTTGTGGTTGGTGGCTAATACTTTAGGACTGGCGTATGGCGCCGCCGTGATGATAGACGAGACTGAGCAAGGGACGACAACAAAGGAACAGAACGATATTTTAAATCATCATATCTGTGTGTCACATAGCAATTTGGAGGATCTACTTCTTTTCACGGCTATAGGTGGAAACTTCCTCTGGATGCTGCTGTCACGTTGGGCAATGTCATTGATTTTAGTGTGGGAACGGAAGTTGGAGAGACTGTTGTTGGCACATTATTCTATCTCTCAGTAAAAAAAATAATTAAAAATAATATTTAGATAAGAAAAATTAGTATTTTTGCAGCATGAAATAAGGGTTCGGGATGTAGCGCAGGCCGGTAGCGCGCTTCGTTCGGGACGAAGAGGTCGCAAGTTCGAATCTTGTCATCCCGACACAATGTAGAGACGTGAAAACGTCTCTTTTTTTACATTTGTATCGTTGTCCTCCCCTACCCTTTATAATTGGTATTATACAAAATAAGTGTCGCTTCTGTTATTGTTGTTCTGACTCCACCTTGAACAGTCGCAATCTTTTTTTTTCTTTTTATAATTCGTTGGCTGGTATGCCTTTGAACATGATACCATCGATATCATTATTATAGTGACAAGGATTGTTATTAATATTTTTTTACTTTTCATCTTTAATGTATTCTAAAATTATCTAAGCCATTTTTCCGGGTTGACATTGTTTTTTTCGTTCCATAGTTCGAAGTGCAGAGTCGTTGTGTTGTCGGTGGCCGATGTGTGAATTATTCCAATCTTTTGCCCGGTCTTGACCTTGTCCCCTGCCTTGACAAACACTTTGTCAATGTTTGCGTATAAGGTGAAATACATTCCGTGTCTGACCATTACTACGTTTTCGGTCCCTGTGCTGAATACTGTTGATACCTGCCCGTCGAAAACGCATAAGGCCGCTGCTCCTTCGTCTGTCGTGATGTCTATCCCATTATTGAAAATCACTACCTTGGGTTGGGTAGGATGTTGGCTTTTGCCATATTTCTTTGTTATAACGCCTTTTTCCACCGGCCATGGCAGTTTGCCTATATTGCCTTCAAACTTATTGGATAGTTGGACGTCGGCCGCGCTGTTTTTTTTGTTCCTCGCAACCTCTTCCTCAATGATTTTCTTTATCTTGTCTTGTAATGCGGTCGCCTCTTTCTGCTTCTTCGCAATGTCCTTTTTTATATCTGCCTCTCTTTTCTTTAGTTCCACAATCTTGTCGTTGAGCTGTTTTTTCTCTGCATTGAGAGCCTCTTTCTCTTTATCCTGCGTGTTTTTCAATCGCTCGATATGCTTCTTGTCCTCCTCATTTTTCTCAATCCTCTGTTTTATTTCTTTCTTGGTGTCTTCAATCTCCGTCATCTTGTCTTCTAAAAGCTCTTTTATCTGCTTGATATATCTCATTCTTCTCACCGCCTGATTGAAATCGTCTGACGAGAAAATGAATAGTAAGTTGTTGAGACTGTTACGGGTTTTGTATCTTATTGATAAAATATCGGCATATTCCTCTCGGCTTTTCTTTAACTCGTTTTGTAAGGTGTTTATGTCTTTTTTATATGCTTTAATCTGATTGTTAATAATTGTTATTTGTTTCTCGTATGTTTTTATTAGGTCATCTCTTTTCTTTATCTGTGTCTGTAGTAACTCAATCTCATTAAGTGTAGCCTGCTTGTTTTTACCTGTCTTTTTCAATAGGTTCTGCGATGTCTTTATTTCAGACTGCAATTTGTTTACCATACTTTCTAACTCACTGATTGTCTGTGCGTTAATTGTGATAGAAAGTAATAGTGATATTATTAATAGGATAAAGTTATGTGAGATTTTTCCTGTCATTTTTTAATTCTCTCGTATTTTTTTGGTATGCTGAAATTATATAGCGTGTTTTGGTTTGTAGTTATGTTTGAATAAGTGATTACAATTTTTATTGGGCTATCGTTCATGATTTTTATTTCAATTATTGATGGAATAAATTTGCTTCCAATCTCTATGAAATCGCTGTATTCTATTGTTAATGCGTAATTTGTATTATCATTGTTGACAATCTCGTATTTCGTTATTCTGAATAGGGTAGGGTCTATTATTATTTTATTGTTTATAGTGAAATTTTTTTTAGAATTGTTGTTAATAATTGTTAGTATTTCCTCTGACAAAAGGTTGTATTTGTTGTCATTTATTACTACTGTGTTTTCTGAGCCTTTGTTTTTTAGGAAAAGGTTCCCTATGAAAACAGACTGTATAGTCTTGATGTCTGTAGGGAGTCCTTGTAAATAATTGAAAGAATTGATATTCTCCGCAAGGTATGATTTGTCGCTTTTGTTAATGAAGAAAATAGAGTCGTTAGTAAGTTTTGCTCTTGCGAGTTCTAATCCGAGTGGGAGGGATACGCTTGCCCATAAAATGCTGTCTTTCTTCATTTTAAGTTGTCCTTTGAGGTTGATGCTGTTGCCTTCCGTCTCAACCTTTATCCCAACTTTTGCTTGTAGGTCGTCAAAATCGAAGCTGTTTGCACTGATTTCACGTATCAGCCGGTTCGCACTTATTTCCCTAAGGCTGTTTCTTGTCAGGTTTTTACTCGAAGAGCAACTTGAGATTGCAATTGCTGTTAATGCGAATAAACCGGTTATCAATATTATGCGTCTGATTCTATTCATATAGTTTCTGCTCGGCAATTTTTTTGTCAATAAATTCTGAGGCATCGTCGAATTTCTTTGCTTTTTCCCAGTTTTTCACCGCTTCTTTTGTGTCTCCGAGTTTGAAAAGGATGTCTCCCCGGTGTTCATAATTGGTACCTTGGGGTTTTTTCTCGTATTTGAACACTTTTTTCATGAATTTTTTTGCCTCGCTGTAGCGCCCCATTTTATAAAGTACCCAAGCGTATGTGTCAAGATAAGTCGGATTTTTCGGCTCCTGTTGTATGGTTTTCTCTGACATCTCTAACGCTTTGTCAAGGTCTTTGTTGTCGAGCGAGAGGAAATATGCGTAATTATTTAACAGGTAAATGTTGTCCGGCTCTATTGCGAGTGCTCTGTCATAGGCTTTGTACATCTCTTTTTTGTTGTTCAAATAGTGGTATGAGTCACCCAGATAAATGTTAAAGTCTCTTGACAGTTCTTTTGTTGTGGAGATTTTTCTACCTTTCTCCAATGTCGTTATTGCTTGCTCGTAGTCTTTGGTTTTGATGCAGCCTATTCCTTTGAAGAGATAGAAAACGGGTATAAGCTGGTTGCATTGTATGGCTGCGTCGGAATGTGCGATGAGGTCGCTGTATTGGTCTAACGATATGTCTGTGAGGCAAAGGTTGAAATACACTTCAAGGTTTTTTTTGTCTCTCTCGAGTGCCTTTTCATAGTAATCTTTGGCCTTTGTGAAGTCGGATAATGTTTGGTAAATGCTTCCTAAAATGAAGTAACCCATTGATTGTTCGGGATATACTTCAAGAAAAATCTCACCTGCCTTTTGGGCCTCGTTTTGGACTTTCTTGTCTGTCTGGTCTTTCCTTTCAAACCAAATGTTGTAAATGTTGACTTTTATTGCATAGTCAAGGTTTTTGTTTTTCAAAGCCTCAATAAATTCGTTGAAAGCCTTGTCGTTTTGGTTTGTGTCCAAATAATACTCCATCAGGGAGATGTTGATATTTTCATTTTCAGGTTCTATCTCCTTGATTTTCTGATATATTCTAAAAGCGTCTTCGTTCCGGTTGGCTTTCTTATACATCACGGCGAGCATTGAGGCATAACGGGTGTTTTCGGGTGCTATTTCTATAAGTTTCTCGAATTCCTCGAAAATCTTCGTCTCATTGTTTTGTTCTGTGTAAATGTCGATTCTTTGCAGTGAGATGTATTCGTTCTGACCTATCTGTCCTTCTATAGTGTTCAGGACATCAAGGGCTTTGTCGTATTCTCTTGTGTTGAGCAGTATTTCGATATAGTATTCAAAATATTCGAGGTTGCCGGGGTCTTTTTCAAAGAGTTCCTCGTAAATGTCTTTCGCGGCTTGGAAGTTTTGGTCTTGTGTGTAGAATCGAGCGAGGCGTAACTTATACCATTTGTTCTCTGGTTTCAGCTTGGTTGCTTGCTCAATCATGTTGAAAGCGTCGGCGATTTTCTTGGGGTCGTTGAGGTAAAGCGCCGACAGCTCGTACATAGATGCGTCGTCCTCCGGGTAATATTTCAACGCTTCCTCGAAATTTTTTATCGCTTCTGTGTCGTTTTCCTTGTATTTTTCTTCTATTCCTTTTGAGAACAGCTCAGCGTTTTTATGCAAATCGATGATATATGCAGTGTCGCAAGGGGAGGCGTTTTGTGCTGTGCAAACGAAGGCTCCCGTCATAATAATGCTGAAAATAAATAGTTTACAATTCATAATAAAAGCGATATTTATTGAATAACTGAAAAAATGTCTTTTTATTTTGCTCCTGTGTGTCCGAATCCGCCACTGCCTCTCTCTGTTTCTGTCAGTGCCTCAACTGTTTCTATCTCAGCTTGTTCGCATCTTGCAATGATTAGTTGGGCGACTCTGTCTCCGCTGTTGATAACAAAATCGGTGTCTGAAAGGTTTATCAAAATAATCTTAACCTCGCCTCTGTAGTCGGCGTCAATTGTTCCGGGTGAGTTCAATACTGTGATTCCGCTCTTTATCGCGAGCCCGCTGCGTGGCCTGACTTGTCCTTCGTATCCGGACGGGATTTCCATGAACAGTCCTGTTGGCACTAATGCTCTCTGCAATGGTTTTATTGTAATAGGTCCTTCTGGCAAAAATGCCCTTAAATCCATTCCCGCTGAATTGGCGGTTTCGTAACTTGGTAGTGCGTTGTTTGATTTATTAACTATTTTTAACATCATAACTTAAAGGATTTTTACGTTCAAGAATAATAATTGTGGCTATATAAATAATAAGTAGTATTGTATTGATAATCAATTTAACATACAGCACTTTGTCTCTAAATACCATGCTTGTTGCAAATATTGCCATGGCAATAACAAAGTAGATGGTAATTCTCCCCACTTGATAGGGAATGGGGAATTCTTTTTGTCCCCAGCAATAGGAAACGACCATCATGACTGTGTAGCAGGTGAGATGAGCTAACGCTGCGCCGATATATCCTATTTTTGGAACAAGGAAGAAAAGCCCGATTATTGTGATTACGGCTCCGATTGTTGCTATTATTGTACCGCAATATGTTTTGTCCCTTAGTTTGAACCAGAAGGAGAGATTGAAAACTATGCCGTTAAACATATTGGCTATCAATATTATAGGTACGATAATTAGTCCTTCGTGATAGGCGGAGTTGTTTCCTCCTATAAAATATTTGATAATATCTATATAAAGCATAACGCCTAAAAATATGAGTAGGCAGAATGCTACGAAATAGGTCATGACTCTTGCGAAAAGTTTGGGGGAATTTTTGTCTTTCGCTCGGTCGAAGAAGAATGGCTCGGAGGCGTAACGGAACATCTGTATAAAGATTGTCATCAATACTGCGAGTTTGAAATTTGCGCCGTAGATGCCGAGTTGCTGGAGGGTGTATTGTGTCGGTGTAATTCCAAGAGAGTCAAGGGTTTGTTGGTCCGGTATCGGAATAAGGTATTTGATAAGTATTTTATCTGCCACCTCGTTTACCATTCCTACGAGGCTGAGCAGTAGGATGGGTATTGAGTAGCTGAGCATCGTCTTCAATAGCTTGCCATCGATTTGGTATTTGAACGATTTGAACTGGGGGAGGAGAAGGATTAAACTCAGCATGCTTGATAATATATTGGAAATCAACACCCAAATCAATAATCCGGCCTCGTGTCCGAAAATTTTGTCGGAGATGGCGAGGGCTTTTTCAGGTATAACGAGTAAGAAGAAAAGGTTTAGTCCGATATTTAGTAATACGTTTGAGATTTTTATCAGCGTGAATCGCTTGGCCTTGTTCTCGTTTCTTAATTTTGCGAACGGGACGGCTGTCAATGCGTCGAATGCCACTATTATTCCGATGAGGAGGACGTATTGTGTGTTGTGCTCGTATTGGATTATTCTCGCGAAGTCTTTATATAGGAAGCTGTACGCGATAATAAATATTGTTGTTGTTGTGAGTATGCAGGATATGATGTTGTTGTAAACTTTCTTTGGGTCATGGGTTTTTGTGAAGCGGAAAAATGTCGTTTCCATTCCGTATGTGAGCAGTGCGAGTAAGAACGCAATCCATGCGTAGAGATCTGTTATCTGTCCGTACACACCTGTCGCGAAAACCCTTACATAAAGTGGAACAAGGAGGTAGTTGAGTAGGCGGGGGATTATCGTCCCCATTCCATATATTGCGGTTTGGCTTGCGAGTGTTTTGATCGGGTTCTCCATAATGAAAGTTGTTTATTCAAATATAGGTTTGATTTTTTGAATTTGAGCAAAGTTAGTAATAATTTTAATGTTAGAAATTTTTACAGTTGTTAAAAATCTTTTTGTTTGTTGAAAAATCTTAAAAAATCACCCTTTCTGTATTGCGTTATTTTAAAATTTCCGATGTCTTGGTCGTCTTGAATGCAAAGCCTCTTAAAACGGCTAAAAACAGCCTTAAATCAAATTTTGTCAAAAACGTATATAAGGCTTGAGTATTCTCCCGATTTTTTCCCGGCTTTATTTGATTTCATGCCTTTCAGTACGCCTTTGATAAAAGAGAGTTTGCTTTTTTTATACCTCTCGCTCATTATTGAGATGTAGAACGCGTCCCATTTGAGTGGGGTGATTGATTTCAGTTTGAATTTATTTTGTAAGATAAATTCGAGTGATTCTTTATGGAAGTGGTAAAGATGTCGTGGGACGTCGTATGCGGCCCATTTGTCTTTGTAGTGTCGTGCGTCGAATGATTTGTAGTTCGGGACGGCGATTACGAGTCTGCCTTTTGGGGCGAGTAGGTTGTGTAGCGTGTTGGTCGCGCTCTTTAAGTCGCTGACATGTTCGAGCACGTGCCACATTGTGATGATGTCGAAAGTGGAGTGGGGGAGGGCGGAGGCTTCTTCCGGGCTCATGATTTTCGTGTTCAGTTTTTCGGAAGCTTGTTTCCTCGCATTCTCGCTCAAGTCGCAGCCGCTGATAATGAATCCGTTTTGTTGGGCGTGGAGTAGAAAGTCTCCAACTCCGCAGCCGTAATCGAGTAGGCGGTTGCCTGTTGCCCCTGAAATGGCTATGTTAAACTTATTTTTTATGTTTATTTTCTTTATGCTATTGTAAATCAATGGAATAAGCCCTTTTTTATGTTCGTTGTGGCTTAAATAGTCTTCAGATTTATAGTATCTGCCTATTTCAGATTGTGGTGGTTCGGGTGATGTAAATAAGAGATTGCAATTTTGGCATTCGATTATCTCAAACTCTTCATGTGTTAAGAAATAATCTTTTAATCTAAGGAATGTTCTTGTGTTCTCTGATTCGCAATATTTACATTTTATGCGCATAATCTGTTGATATTTAAATGATTATTATTTTATTTCACGTGAAACGCGTTACCTTCCGAGAAATACTGCCAAAACCGCGATGTCGGCAGGGGACACTCCGCTGATTCTTGAGGCTTGTCCTAATGTCTGTGGCTTATGCGCTGATAACTTCTGCCGTGCCTCGATTGTGAGTGAGTGGAGCGAGTTGTAGTCGAAGTCGGGACTGAGCTTTACGTTTTCAAGTCGTTTGAGTTTGTCTGCGACTTCTTTTTCTTTTTCGATGTATCCTTCGTATTTTATGAGTATTTCTGCCTCTTGTACTATGCTTCTTGTGAACTCGTCATTCGGATCGAATTTTTGTTTCAGATGGTCCACCGAATTTATTATGTCGTACAAATTCAATTGTGGGCGTGTCAATATGTGTGAGAAGCGCGTCTTTGACGATATCTCCGGCGTTTCCTTCTCTCTGAGCAAGCCGTTGATTTCATCGGGATTTACGTTCGTCGCTTTTAGGAAGTCTATGAGCTTGTTGATACGGTTTTGTTTCTCGATAAATCTGTTGTAACGGTCTTGTGTCGCCAATCCAATGTTATGTCCGATTGGGGTGAGCCGCTGATCTGCGTTGTCCTGCCGTAATAAGATGCGGTATTCGGCTCTGCTTGTGAACATTCTGTAGGGCTCGTCAACGCTTTTTGTGATGAGGTCGTCGATTAAAACACCAATATAAGCTTCATCGCGTTGTAGGATTATAGGTTCTTCGTCGTGAATAAGCCTGTGCGCATTGATTCCTGCCATTAATCCTTGTGCGGCGGCCTCTTCGTATCCTGTGGTGCCGTTGATTTGGCCTGCGAGGAATAGTCCGTGTATTTTGCGTGTTTCGAGACTGTGATAAAGTTGGTTGGGAGGGAAAAAGTCGTATTCTATTGCATAGCCGGGACGGAATATTTTCACGTTTTCGAATCCTTCGATGTTGCGCAATGCCTCGAATTGTATGTCTTCCGGCAGCGATGAGCTGAATCCGTTTAGATAATATTCTATGGTGTCGGCGCCTTCCGGCTCGACAAATAGCTGGTGGAAATCTTTGCCGGCGAAACGTTCGATTTTGTCTTCGATACTTGGACAATAGCGAGGTCCTTTGCCTTGTATTCTTCCTGTGAACATTGGAGATTTGTCGAAGCCTTTCCGTAAAATATCGTGAACTTTTTGTGAGGTGTATGCGATGTGGCAGGAGCGTTGTTTTGTTGGTTTCTCAATATTCATGAAAGAGAATCCTGTTATCTCATCGTCGCCTTTTTGCTCTGCAAGTTTTTCGAAGTTGATGCTCCTCCCGTCTATTCTAACGGGTGTTCCTGTCTTCATTCTGTCGGATTCGAATCCAAATTGTGTCAGTTGCTCTGTCAATCCATAGCTGGCCGATTCGCTTATTCTTCCGCCTGCGAATGATTTCTCTCCGATATATATTCTTCCGTTTAGGAATGTCCCGTTTGTAAGGATTACTGTTTTTGACTTTATATCGCCGCCCATTGCAGTGTGGACTCCTGTGATTTTATCGCCTTCGATTAATAGTGAGTCAACGTTATCTTGCCAAAAGTCGAGGTTTTTTGTCTGTTCCAATGTGTTTCTCCATTCCAAGGAGAATGCGGCTTTGTCGCTTTGTACGCGAGGACTCCATACTGCTGGACCTTTTGATTTGTTCAGCATTCTGAATTGAATCATGGTCTTGTCGGCGATTATTCCCATTTGCCCGCCTAAGGCGTCTATCTCACGAACTATTTGTCCTTTGGCAATTCCTCCAACTGCGGGATTGCATGACATTGATGCCATGAGTGACATGTTCATGGTGATTAGTATGGTTTTGTTGCCGAGTTTTGCTGCCGCCGCCGCCGCTTCACATCCAGCGTGGCCAGCTCCGACCACTATTACATCGTAGTTGTCAAATATCATAAGTTCTTTCCCTCCTTTTGTTTCACGTGGAACTTATCGTTTAATCAATTGTTTTAGAAGTCTTTATGTCGCATCATTAAACAGTGCTCTTCTTGTTTGCGCATCGTAGCAGCATCTTCTTCTGTCTTGTCTTTGTACCCGATGAGGTGCAAAAGGCCATGTGCTAAAATCCTGTGGAATTCGTCTTTGAACCTGACCCCCAACTGCTCGGCGTTATCTCTTATTCTGTCAATACTTATGTAAAACTCCCCAGAAAGATAATCTTCGCAGTCATTTAATGGGAACGTGACGATGTCGGTGTAAAAATCGTGATTCATTCTTCTGATGTTGAAGTCGTATAAATATTCATCGCTGCAAAAGATGTAGTATAACTCTCCGATTTTCTTCCCGTAGTCCGCCGCGATTTCGTTTATCCATTCTTTGGCTGAACGCTGGTCTGTTTCCGGTATCTCAATGTCGATGGCTTGAAAAGTAATCATAATGCTCTTATTTGTTTCTGAAAAAATATTCGTTGATTTTTGTCTTGTAATACTGCTGGTACTCGATAGGGGAGTAACGCAGGAAATCTTGCTGCCTGTTCTTGCTTTCTTCGTATCTCAACTCGTCAATGCTATGTGTCTTAGGCTTGCCTTTGTACTCATCAGATTTCCTCTTTTCGTCTTTCTCTCGTTCTTGCTGCGCGTTCTCGGCCTTCAACATTCGCGACATTATCTCTTTGTTTCTTCTGATGGTTTGATTGTTGATTCTCTTGTTGACAATATCTTCCTCGAGTTTGTCCATCTCTTTAATAATGTCGTTTATTCCGTCATCTTCCAATATCCCGTTTTTCTTCATTTCATCTAAAATCTTCTGCATACCTTCTCTTATCAACTCTTGCTCGGCCGCCATGCGCACAAGTTCCTCGCTGAGAGTCTGCGTCGGCTTGCCGTCTTTTTGCATCTGCTGCATCTGTTGCTGCATCTTCTTCAACTGCTCTCCTAACTGTTTCTGAAGGTCTTTCATGTTCTTCATGCTTTGCGGTTTCCCCTTGTTGTTTTTCGAGTTCCCTTGCTTTGAACATGAACTGTTCGACATGCTTTGCATCTGCGAATCCATCTCTTTTAACGACTCGGATAACATAAGGGCAAGATTGTTCATCGACATCATGGCGTTCTGCTGCTTGCTTGTAGCAGTGCTTAATCGTAACTCTAAAATGTCTTGCATCGCCGTGCCGAGTTGTTGGTCGATGACCTGCAATTCTTTGAAGACAAAGTCTTTTATCATTGTCTGACGCATCGCCATTTTTCGCAGTGAATCCTCAACCATAACGAAATTATCTGAAATCTCCTTCTGTCTGCTTATCTTTTGTGAAATGCTCGGGTCATCTTTTTTCATAATGCTGATGTCGTTCATTAATGCCTCCTCATCATGCGACGACCGTACAACGTTCTCAAGTAAGATCCTTACAAGGTGCGCGTCTTCCGCAAGCTGTTCCATCCCTGAACTCATCATCTGCATGCTCAGATCCTCAGCCATCTCCCGCATCTTGTTGCCCGCATCTTGCTTCTTTTCCTTCGCTCTCTGCCCGTTATTGCTGCTCTCCGATTCTTCAGCATCTTTTAAATCTTCATTAATCTCATCAGCGGCTTCCTCGTCTTTGTCAATATTGAAAGGAGATTCGAGATTATGGTTCTTATCTAATATAGAATCAAGCCTGTTCTGCATGCTGTTGAACTCATTCCAAGCCTCATCCGCCTTTATTGAATCAGTCTCTCCAGTCAGTTTTTCAGCAAGCTTATTCATGTCATCTATTAATTCGTACATGTCTTTCTCAACCTTTAACTGCTCCAAAAGTGAAAGGTTGCGGTTCATCATCTCTTGGAGACTCTCGTTGTTTTTCTTCATCTCTTTCATCAGGTTCTGCATCTTGTCAAGAGGCATCTCACCAAGCATCTTCTCTATCTCTTCTATCATCTTCTTCATCTCATCAGGAATGACCTCGTCAAATAACTTGTTGATTTCATCTTGCTTCTTAATAAGCTCTTCTGAATATAAGTCATTTTCTTTCATGAAGTTAGATAACTCTCTTTGCTCTTCTTTGATCTTATCCCATTCCTCCTGTATCTCTTTCTGCTTCTCTAAAAGTTCCTTTATTTTATCCTTGTCATTCCAATCCAATTCTTTCTTTGACATCAGTTCTCGTAACATTTCGTCAATGTCCTGCCTTATTCTTTGTATTTCGTCAGAACGATTGGATAATTGTTCAAGTATTTGATTTTCAGTCGATTTGGCTACAGAATCAAGTGTCTCGGCGGTAGGAATTGTGAAATAGAAAACCTCTGATTGTTTAGATTTCGGGCCATTAACTCCATCGTTGTCAAATATCTCGAAATAGGATTGTATCTTATCGCCCCTGTCTATCTTTATTGTGTCCAAATCGATACTGTAGAAAAAAGAGCCCCTTGTATTGCGTTTGTCAATGCTTATCGGTTTGACAAAAGATACTGACGGTTTGCCTTCCACCCTAAAATGATATAGTAGTCTTGTGAAACCGTAATCGTCAGCGATCAATCCGGAATAGAATGTCCGTTTTGAGAAATCCTCGCGGAAATCCTGTACTTGAATTTCCGGATAAGCGTCTGGTATCACATTGACTGTGAATGGTATAGGTTCTGAATCTTTATTCCATGTGTTGACTGTATGCACGGAGAACGCCGTTGTCTTCGTTGCTTTAAAACTATAAACGAAACAATCTTTTGGGGCTGACTCTAATCTTTCGCGCATAGTGTCGGAAACGATAAAGACAGAGTCTGCGTCTTTTGTGAAAAATTTGAAACTTAAAGTCGAGCCTTCTGGCACCATGACTCTCGTTTTCCCATTTATTGTCTCGTTCTCCCTGTTGATATATTTGGGAAAAGAAATCCTTGTTTCGTATGAAAGAAGAGTAGGGTTAGGCCTAACGATTAGACTTATCGTCTGACTTCTATAATCTCCGCCTTCAACGTAAAATTCCTCATTATTTTTAACATTCTTAAAAATTATTTGGAAATCGTTGTTGTTAATTTTTTTCATCATTTTAGTCCCGTTGCTGCTTTTAATGAAAAACATATCAGGGATTTGCTCGCCTTTAACGTGTATCCGAAATTCCACATCGCTTCCCTGCGTTGTCTCAAGCGATAAATCAGATAATTCGACATCAAAAGGAAGAGGCTTCTCGAAATGCTGCTTATAATTAATGATACGCATAGCCGGTTCTTTTGAAAAGTTTGGCAGGAAAACCGTAAGTGCCGATAAGATAACGAACGCTAAAATGAAGATTCTCAATATCTTAAGATTACCTTTCAAATCCACTACATTAGAGAAATCGAAAGGACGTAGGCTTTCGGTACGCTGTTGGATAGTTGCTAACAACAGTTCGTTGTCAGGGTTATCGTTAAGATTATCAGAGAGTTGTATTGTATTTAGAAGTTTGTCGCTAATTTCCGGGAAAAATTTTCCGATTATAATTGCGGCTTCTTTTTCCGACATTATCTTCTTAAATCTGAGAAAATCGGAGAGCGGAAGGATGATGAATGTGAGCAAGATGAAAGCGGAAATGCAGACGGATAAAATTAATAAAACGAGCCTGCCTTTCTGTGGCAGCCACGAGAAAAACTCTATTCCGTTGATAATCAAATAAAACACTATCATCAAGACAAGTCCGATCAAGCCGCTGTGGATTAAGCGGTTGAGATAGTACTTCCTGATGAAGCGCTCTATTTTTTCTGACAAAAAACTTTTATCCATAATAAATAAACTTGCAAAGATATGGAATTTTATCGAGGGAAGAGAAAAGATAGATAGAAAATAAAAATAAAGGGAGGATTAAGGAAAAAATTATATTTTTGCAAAAATTAAAAAGTTAAAAATATGAAGGAAGTACGAGTGCGTTTTGCTCCAAGTCCGACAGGACCATTGCACATTGGTGGTGTTAGAACCGCTTTATATAATTATCTTTTTGCTAAGAAGAACGGCGGTAAGATGTTGTTGCGTATTGAGGATACCGATCAGACACGTTTTGTCCCTGGAGCGGAGGAGTATATCATCAAATCTCTTGATTGGTGTGGTATAAAGTTCGATGAGAGCGATATCGTCGGAGGTCCGTATGGTCCTTATAAGCAGAGTAATAGGAAGCATCTTTATAAGCAGTACAGCGACGAGCTTATTGCGAAAGGACACGCCTATTACGCATTTGACACGTCTGAGGAACTTGACAGGCTGAGGGCGGAGGCTGAGTCGCAGAAAAAGACATTCATTTACAATGCGGAGACGCGTCAGGAGTTAAGGAATTCGCTCACGATGACAAAGGAAGATGTCGATGCGTTGATAGAGTGCGGCACGCCTTATACAGTACGTTTCATGATGCCGGAAAATCGTGTTGTTGAGATGCATGACATCATTCGCGGAGACATTAAGGTGAATACTAATACGTTGGATGATAAGGTGTTGTTTAAATCAGACGGAATGCCTACTTATCATCTGGCAAATATCGTTGACGACCACCTGATGAAGATTTCGCACGTGATCCGAGGCGAGGAATGGCTGCCATCAATGCCTTTGCATGTGTTACTTTATGAGGCTTTCGGTTGGGAGGCTCCGGAGTTCGCGCATCTGCCTTTGCTTCTTAAACCGGATGGAAACGGAAAGTTGAGCAAGCGCGATGGCGACCGACTTGGTTTCCCAGTATTCCCTATGCAGTGGGAAAACCCTGATACCCATGAGATTTCGTCAGGTTACAAACAGTCGGGTTATTATGCTGAGGCGTTTATTAATATGTTGGCATTGCTCGGTTGGAATCCTGGCACCGAGCAGGAGATATTCTCAATGGACGAGTTGATACAGGCGTTCTCGTTTGAACATTGTAGCAAGGCGGGCGCACGCTTTAATGTTGAGAAAGCTAAGTGGTTCAACCACGAATATCTGATGCGCAGATCAGCTGAAGAAGTGGGAAAAGAATATCATGAATGGCTTAAAAATGAGAAGAATATCGATGCTGACCTCAACTATGTGATTAAGGTCGCAGCATTGGTGAAAGACCGCGTAAATTTTGTTAAGGAACTCTGGGATCAAAGTTTCTTCTTCTTTAACAAGCCTGAAAAATACGATGAGGTGACCGTTAAAAAACGTTGGAAGGAGAACTCGCCCGAACTTATGAGAAAAGCCGCTGAGGTGTTAAAAAATATTGAGCCTTTCACAGCCGAGAATATCGATAAGACTTTGAGCGACTGGATAAACTCTAACGAACTTGGAATGGGTCCGGTAATGAATGGACTGAGACTTATGCTCGTTGGCGCAGGTAAAGGCCCTCATATACATGAGATTCTCGACCTTATAGGTAAGGAGGAGGCTCTTGAACGTATTGAAAAAGGCTTGCAGGTTTTGAAATAATTCTTTATTTATTACAATGTTTTCGGGGAAATTCTTAATATTTGTTAGGAATTTCTCCCTTTCAATAATAAGATTTGGTTATGGCTATTATTTCTATTGAGAAAATGGAGTTTTACGCTTATCACGGGTGTTTTGAGGAAGAGCGTAAAATAGGTACATGGTTTAACGTGGATATTAGTATGGAGGTTGATACTTCCAAGGCAGAGGACTCTGACAGCATAGATGATACAGTTAATTATCAAGAGGTTTATCAGGTTGTAAAGCAGGCTATGATGCAGCCTTCGAATTTGTTGGAGAATGTAGCCCGCAGAATCTTGAAATCAGTGCATGAGAGTTTTCCACAGGTATCGTATTCTTGGGTTAAAGTGAAAAAGATGAATCCTCCGCTTGGTGGAAAAATGGAGAGTGTAAGTGTGGAGATGGAGTCGTAGTGCATCTTTAATACCGCTAAGAAAATTTAGTTCCGCCCTGTTAATATAATAGAGCGGAATTTTTAATTCTTGCTCGGAAATTTTATTATGAGCATGGATTGTTCTTATTGTTAACAAATGATAACATGACGTTAATAATTGTTTGTATAGTTTATGTGAATACAAATAGGAAATCGAGGCGTGACCTTTCGCAAAATTAGTCTGAAACTCGGATGCTTCAATACCGAAATGTCTCTTTCCCATTGTAAAACATATAAATATGGAAAAGTGTTTACGAGACATTCGTAACTTCGTTTGTTTATATATCTATTGTTAATGCCATTTTTCAATTTTTACTTTGCATACCTCGATGAAATATCCTATTTTTGCGGAAAAGTTCTTTATGACGAGGTTTTACATTCTCATATTAATGATGTTGTTATCGCCGCTGACAATTGAAGCGCAAGCGACAGCCACATATACAGACAGTCTAAATAACGAGCTGTTGCAGAGTAATAAGCAGGATATTAACAGACTCAATGCCTTAGAAAACATCATCGATGGACTTTTTGAGCAAGTCCGATACAATGACGCACTTCCTTATATTACTGATTATCATAAACTTGCATCTGAGTTGAACAATGCTTATCATGTAGCGAATTCGAATTATTTCTTGGGAAGTTATCTTTGTGTTAGCTCGAATTATAAAGATGGGTTTGAGCGTCTGAACAAAGCTCAAAACATGGTGACTAAATTCAGTGATGACGACAAGAACCGGATTTTGGATATCAAGATACGTATCGGCTTGAGTGCTTGCTATATTTCGTGCAATATGCTTGTGGAGGCGTATAATCAGTTGAAGACGGGTATGGAGAAAAATGAGACTCTGAAAGATGGGAGGATTCAGGTCAAGATGGAAAATAATTTGGCTGCATTGTATTCTATGATGGGGAAATATGACGAGTCAACGATGATTTATAAAAAAATGTTAACAATGCCCGCACTTTTCCCAAAAGGAGTTTTCTATTGTAACTACAATATAGCAAACAACTTCATTAATTTACATCAACCTGACTCAGCCCTTGTATATCTTGATAAGTTGAAAAACAGCATAATTGACAGAGAATCAAAGCTGTTAGCTATGAAGAAGATGGGGGACGCATATAGATATAAGGACAATTTAAATGAGGCAAGGAGATATTATCAGAATGTTATTGAGGAGATTGGCTCGGATAGTTTAATGTTTATTAAGATTTATGCATCGGCGGCACAGATGTATGCTGAGGTACTTCATCTTCTTAATGACGATAACGATGCGTTAGAATGGATAAATACCAGTGTAAAAATGTGCGAACGGTCGGCTGATTTGCTTAATATGGTTAGTTGCCTGAGACTAAAATCATCGGTATTGAAAGCGTTGCGCAATTACGAGCAAGCGTTCGCCTGCCTCGACAATATGATTGTTTTGCAAGATAGCGTTGCCAAGATTCAGAATATGCAGGAAGTGAACCAACTCATTCTAAAACAAGATATTATAAAGATTGAAAACGATTACCGACATCGGCAGGCTATAGCGGAATTGGAGCATTCCAAACAAAATATGAGGTTTATCACGATTATTGTTGTCTTGGCTTTATCAGTAGTAATTGTGTCCTTATTATTAAATAGGAAACGTATCTTATTAAAAAACAAACAGATAAAGGAAGATTTGTTGAAAAAAGAGCTTGAGGCAAGGAATAGGGAGCTGGCTTCGAATGTTATTTCACTCATGAAGAAGAATGAGACTTTCTCAGAGATAATTGGGAAAATAGAGACTATCAAAGACAATGCCGTGGAAGACGACACTAAGGAGGCATTGGCAAAAGTGGCAAAAGAGATTGAAAAGACAATAGAGGGGAATTTTTGGAACGAGTTTGAACTCAGGTTCAAGCAGGTGTATTCTGATTTTTATGACAGACTCATCGCACAATATCCGCAACTTACCAATAATGACATAAGGTTGTGTGCTTTCCTGAAGATGAATCTTTCAACTAAAGAGATAGCATCAATTACGGGACAAAATGTACGCTCTATCGACAAGGGAAGAGAACGTCTGCGTGAGCGTCTTGGTATATCAAACAATAAGTCAATAAGTTTAACATCATTTATTCAAAAGATTTAGTATTTCTTTTTGGTAGTTGTCTTTGTCGCATACTTTTTTTTAAAGAAGATGTTGTATTTCAGAGATATTATCAATAGGAAACAGCTATTGTCGCATTAATGTCGTATGATATTTTTGTGATTGTCGTATTTTTGTAGGTAGTTTTTATGTTGACATGGGGTTTTTAGATACATATTTTTGCGGTGTCAAAATCGAACGAAATGCAAAAGAAAAAAGAGAACAAGAACAGCACAAAAGAGAAATTTATCTCTCGCTCCGAAATGTTAAAAAAGATGGCGGAGCATATTTTAAGCGACGAAAATAATTCTTTAACCCAAGTTAACAAACAAAATTAATTAATCATGAAAAAACTTTTACAAAAAGCGATGATGTACATTATTATATGTATATCATTCACCACATCGAATTACTTGAATGCACAGTGCGCATACCGCGTAGAAATGTTCAAAAACTCACTTCCGACAGGAATCCATGGTTGGGAAGGCGCTCAAATCATGTTTATGAATGATAACAACCAGGTCCTTGGCACATGCTCTCTTTCTGACGATGTTGACGAAGGAGTTGCAGAGTTTGAGTTCCCGAAAGAACATATCACATGTTATTGGTTCTCAGGTGAAGATGATTACTGGATTAACTTCGATATTTATGATTATAATAATGAATTGTTTTTCAGTGGTTGGCCTGCTGGTTTTGAGAATCAGGTTTTTCTTGAGTTTACACCTGATTGCAGTGATGATACTCCAACGGCATGCGAAAACTTTACCGCTACAGGCAGCATTGACTCTTTCGAGTCATTCTTGACGTGGACAAATCCTTCACTTACAATTGGTGGCGAGCCAACGACTCTTACCGAAATCATTATTTTAAGAGATGAAGAGCAGATTTTCTCTATCGAAAATCCCGAGCCGGGAGCTGAGATTTCTTGGACCGACAACACTGTCCCTTTAGCCGGCGAACATTATTATTCTGTTATTCCGGTCAATGAGACAGGTGTCGGACCAACTGTTACAGATGTTGATACTGTGGGACTTTACCACGTTATGCCGCTTTCCGGTTATGAGACTATTACCACATGCGTTGGCTTCGTCCGTAATATGGCTGATTATTTAGGACTTTATTTCACAAATAACGATGCTGTTCTGACAATTAAACCGGCCGTTGATGGCGAATATGTCCATATTGAAGGTTTCCATTATATTTATGACGGCACTTATGGTGGCGACAAAGACCATCTTTGTATCTATGATGGCGAAGGTGTTGACGGACCGCTTCTTGCTGACTATACCGACTCATGTTTCGATGAAAAAGATGACAGCAAGGACACAAAGATTGACGTGACCTCTATGACTGGAGCGTTGACCATTCATTTCAAAACCGGAGTGATGGGCGGATGTCGTGGCTTTAATATCTTTTCAAGTTGTACAGATGTAGCCGGTTCAAACGAAATCACTACTGTTGAAAGAGTTAAGATATATCCTAACCCTGTTGACGGTATTCTGCATATTGAGGGTGAAAACCTTGGTGTGATAGATATTTATGACATCACAGGTAGAAAAGCAGGTTCATACGAGAATGTCAACGTTATTGATATGAGCGATTACAAGAGTGGTTTGTATGTAGTGAGGGCACAGGGCTTCTCTGAGAGAATAGTTGTAAGATAATTGAATAGATAAGGATTGTGTTACATGGTGCGAGAAATCGCACCATGTAATTTTTAATCTATAATGCCGCTGCCTAAAACCACGGGTTCATCGTAATGATAAATGGTGCCGAATTGTCCTGCGGCAACGCCGGAAATCATAACATCGGAGTTTATCAAAAGCCCTTTGTCGGTAAGGCTCAGGCTGCCGGTGCGGAATTCTGGTTGGTGTCTGATTTTATATCTCACTTTTTGGCCCTCGCTGAACTGTATTGCAGGGTTCATAGCCTGTACATCGACGAGATTTATCTTGTCAACATATTGAGATTCAGGGTCGTAACCTTGTGACACATATATAATGTTGTTTTGTGTGTCTTTTTTCACCACGAACCATGGTCCGCCGCCAAGGCCGAGACCTTTCCTTTGACCAATAGTATGGAACCAGAAACCTTTATGTTTCCCGAGTATTCTGCCAGTCTCAATCTCTATGATATCGCCTTCTTTTTCTCCTACATATTCGCGTATATAATCGTTGTAATTGATTTTTCCGAGGAAGCAGATACCTTGTGAATCATGGCGTTCCGCACTTGGCAGTTTTAATTCAGATGCTATTCGGCGCACTTCCGATTTAGGGATATCGCCGAGTGGGAACATGGCTTTATGTAGTTGCGGGTATGTTATCCTTGATAAGAAATCCGTTTGGTCCTTAAAGGTGTCGGTAGCGGTTCCGAGCCATGCCACGCCATTTTCGTCATACCATTGACGTGCGTAATGTCCGGTGGCGATACGGTCGAACTGATACCCCACTTTTTCCTCGAAGGCTCCGAATTTTATAAATCTGTTGCACATCACGTCCGGGTTCGGTGTCAGTCCTTTGCGCACTGAGTCCATTGTATATCTTGCAACCCGGTCGTAATATTCTTTTTGCAGGTCGATGATGTCGAATTTACAGCCGTATTTCTTTGCTATGAAAGAGGTTATTTCGATATCCTCTTCCGCAGGGCAATCCATCAAGTCGTCCTTTCCTTCAAGACCTATTTTTATATAAAAGATATGAGGATTGAATCCTTTATTTTTCAGAAGTGGCACTATTACTGAGCTATCTACACCACCCGAAACCAAAGCAGCGATATTCATCTATGTTTAAGCTTTTATTTTTTTACCGGAACAGCGAATTGGTAATTACCATTAATATTTGTCTCTGCCGCGCTGTAGATACCGCCGTTTCTCTTACCTTTATAAGCCGCCCACATGCGGTCGCCGTAGGAGAAATGCCACCATTGGGCCGGGAAGTTGACGAAGCCTTGCCTCTTCATCTTCTTAACGAGATATCTACGGTTTTTCCTCTGTTCCTTAGTCAATACATTTTTATATGAAGGCGTGCTACGGTCGAAAATCCTTGAGCCATAATCGAAATCGTTGCCAGAATTATCGCAGAAGGCAATGTCTAATGCAGCGCCAGTCTCATGGCCTCCCATGTTTTTAGAAGGGTCATTCGATTGGTATTTTGCCATTCTCATAGCCTCATGACGGCCAATTGTAGGGTTTTCTTCCATAATCCGGTTGACAATTATCTGGAACGACTCATTTAAAGTCTGTTTTGATGTGAAAGTCTTATAAACCTTGATATTCACGCCGTTAGGAAGACTGTTCGCAACACGGATGATTTTGTTTAACACTTTTTTTCTAATAAGTGTTGGTTCTTCAAGAGTTTGTTTGTTAAGAAATATCTTTTTATTAGGGATAAAATGGACGAGAGGGTCGTAACACTCATGAACATGTACGTGGCCGATATAGCGCCTTGATATTGTTTTCCTTAATCCAAGTTGGTACATCAGATGATGCCAATGGAATGCGAAGTGTCTCCTTCTTCTTTTCGACTTAAAATAAATCAAGATAAAGATAATTAGAAGGATGAGGCATGTGATGATAATAATCATCGGGAGTTTTTCGATAAACAAAGCCTTGTTGTCGGCGAACCAAGAAATAATTCTGTCAAATATCATATTTAAATAATTTTTATCATTATAGGGCAGTGGTCAGAATGTTTTGCATCAGGGAAGATGGCGGCTTCGACCAAATTGTTTCTCATGGTATCGGTGATGATGTGGTAATCAATACGCCATCCTTTGTTGTTAGCTCTTGCGTTAGCGCGATAGCTCCACCATGAATAGTTACCGGGTTCTTTATGCAAGGTGCGGAAGCTGTCGATGTATCCGTCGGAGAGGAAGTCGGAGAACCATTGCCGTTCTTCAGGTAAGAAGCCGGAGTTGTTTGCGTTTCTTATAGGGTCGTGGATATCGATAGCCTCGTGGCAGATGTTGTAATCGCCGGAGAGAATGAGGTTCGGGCGCGATTTCCTCAAGTCGTTGACATAGTTTCTGAAGAAGTCGAGCCATTCCATCTTGAATCCCTGTCGTTCCTCGCCTGTTGTCCCCGAGGGATGATATACGCTGACGACAGAGAGGTCCCCGAAATCTGCGCGTAAGAACCTGCCTTCGTCATCATAGATCGGGTTGTCCATGCCATAGACCACATTGTCAGGCTGCGTCTTCGACAAAATGCCCACACCGCTGTATCCTTTTTTCTTTGCTGGGAACCAGAAGCAGTGATAGCCCATTGACTCTATTTCCATTATAGGGATCTGGTCAGGTGTCGCTTTAAGTTCTTGGAAACAAATCACATCAGGTGATACGACCCCTATCCATTCGAGCAAGCCTTTAGATATAGCCGCCCTGATTCCGTTTACATTATAACTGATTATCTGCATTAATCCTTAAAAATTATATTTTGCAAAAATAAATAATATTTTTCATAAAAAACAACGATAATAAAAATTCATTTTATATTTTTGCGTCATGAGATTAAGATTGGTAACAAGAGCGAGATTAGTACGTAAGTCGTTGAACAAATGGATTAGAACACATTCGTCTGACCGTCAGTTCATGATATTTGTCGCGATACCGACAGGCTTCCTTGCCGGATGTGCTGCGGTATTGATAAAATTACTTGCGCACACAATACGCGATTTCTTCTTTGACATGAGGGTTGACAACGCCTATCTCAACATCTTGTTTTTCTTTTTACCTGCTATAGGCATTGTCTTAACTATTGTCACGATAAAATATATTTTGAAAAGAGATGTGGGGCATGGTATTCCGGCTTTGCTATATGCTTTGTCGAGGAACAAGGGTATTGTGAAGCCATATACTATGTTTTCGTCAATTATCACGAGTGCGCTTACTGTGGGTTTCGGCGGTTCGGTGGGTCTTGAGGGTCCTTCAGTCTCTACAGGAGGGTCTATCGGTTCGAACATAGGGCAGTTTTTAAAGTTGAACCAGAAACAGATAAATGTATTAATAGGGATGGGTGGTGCGGCTGCACTCGCGGCTATTTTCCAGGCTCCTATTACAGGTGTTATATTCGCGATGGAGGTGTTTATGATCGATATCTCCATGACGGCTCTTATACCTATTATTATATCATCTTTTGTGGCGATCCTCACCTCATATACCTTCCTTGGCAGGGCTTTCGAGTATGAGATTACGATAATGGAGTCGTTTATTCCTTCTAACTCGTTGTATTATGTGGTGTTAGGTCTTTTCACAGGTCTCGTTTCCGCCTATTTTATGAAGGTGTATTTCAGTGTTGACAAGCGTTTCAAGAAGATTGAGAGTCCTTGGAAACGTTTTGCGATAGGTTCGGTTTGCCTTGGTGTCCTGATTTTCGTTTTCCCGTCGCTTTATGGTGAGGGATATGAGACAATAAACGCGGCATTGAACGGTAACACTGCCATAATCCTTAAAAACACGGTCTTTGAATCGTTCTCTAACAACATCTGGGTTGTCATCATTATTTTTATCGGTATTATCCTTGCGAAGGCGTTTGCCACTTCCTACACTTTCGCCGCTGGAGGTGTCGGTGGCACTTTCGCTCCTGCTCTTTTCCTCGGCGCGATGACAGGAATGGTGTTCGCCCTTGTGGTCAATAACCTTGGAATTGGCAGCCTCGACATCACAAAATTCGCCCTTGTAGGTATGAGCGGTGTCATCGCCGGAATGCTGCACGCTCCTCTCACGGGAATATTCCTCATCGCGGAAATCACCAACGGCTACTCGCTCATGGTGCCTCTGATGATTGTTTCTGCCCTCTCACTCGCTGTCAACAGGTTCTTCTTCAAAGAATCGATTTACACTTACAGCATAGCGGCAAAAGGTGTTAAGGTGTCGTTCAACAAAGATGTGAGTATTCTTAATATGATGTCGTCTAACCATTTGATTGAAAATAACTTCAGAACAATAAGACCCGAACAGACATTGGAAGACCTGATACCACTCATCGCATCATCGTCACGGAATATCTTCCCTGTGGTGGATAAAGACGGCTATTTCAAAGGGCATATACTTTTTGATGATATTAGGCAGATAGTCTTCGACAGAAAACAGTATTGCTGTCTGGTCCAATATCTTATGGTTATCCCGAAATATACTATCACTCCTGACGAGCCGATGGAGGATGTCGTACGTAAGTTCGAGGAATCGCACAAATATAATATTCCGGTCATTGATAAAGACGGCAAATATCTCGGCTACATATCGAGAGCCAATATGTTTACCGCTTATCAGGCTACTTTGAAGGAGATTTCCGCGGAGTGATCTTCTCTACCCAAACGACCCACATTAAGAATATCACCACATAGAAAAACACTTTGAAGATATAATCGTGTGCAATATGGAATCCGTTTGGGAAAGGAATCAAGAATAACGCTATCCCGACTATACGCACCACGTTTGTTAACTCAACGATTATCAAGCCTAAAGGAATATACCACGCTTTGTGTTTCCATGGACCGGGGAAAATGAGCATAAGGAAAAGCCAATGCAGCCATTGTTTCAGACTTGTGCATTCGGGAGCAACAGAAATGCCGGATAAAGAGCCTTCTTTGTTAAGAAAATAAAAGGAATCGCCTTTGGTAACCAAATCGATACGGAAGATATGATCTAACACCCACGTGCTTTGGTCAAAAAGCAATGCCGATGCCCAAGCAAAAAGTCTATCGACATAAATCTTTATTGGCCAAAAGTCCAGATGCTCGCTCCATAAGATATAGATGAAATGGAAACTGAAAATAAGTATAAAGAACAAACCTACGTCAAAATACGTCTTATACTTAGTATCGTTACGATACTCCTTTATTTTACTCAGTTCCATGGTGGTCCCGTTTAAAAAGCTATTTTATCTTATATCCAAGGGTGATAAGCAAAGAGTTAGTCTTTGACTTTGCCTCATCGTATAAATATTTTATATTGCCTTCGTCAGAAAGATAAGGGGTCTTCGACTTAAATATATCAACCATTCCGAAGCAGTAACGCGCTGACACAAAGAGATGCTCGGTAATAGAGCCTGACACTCCGCCAACTATCGCGAAGTTGAATGGGTTATACTCTTTTGTCTTCTCGTAAATGGTGCTTTTGTTGATACGGCTCTTGTTCAAAGTCCATTCTGCCTCTTTGATGATTTGTATGCAGTAGCTGGGCTGTACACCTAACTCAACTGTCATCCTATCTTTAAGGAAATGGAGGCTTGCCATGACCGACGCACTGATATTGCTCGCCTTTGTCGTTGAACTGTAGTTATATACATAAAACTGTGTGGTGTCAATAATGTCTTTTTTCGTGATATCTCCTTTGAGTGAGTATCCGTTTCCATTGTAAAGAAGGTCGAATTTCAGGCCGAGCATGTCGCTTACCATATATTCATAATAACCGCCAAGCACAAAACCGGCGTTGACTCTCATTTTGGCATTCTCGATAGGAAGGTATGCTACACTGGTCTTATTGATGATGTTTGAGTCGGCAGTGATAGTTATGTCATTGATTGTATAGGGCTGTGAGTCATCGACAAACATACGGCTGTCGATTCGCATATTGTTTATGCCGGCTCCGATATAGATGCCATAATGATTTCCATCTTGAGCGAACGCATTGGCTACTAATGTAATAATCAGTGATAATGATAATAACAGTTTTCTCATAATAAAAAATTTTGCTACAAAGGTAAGCAAAATTAATAAAAGTAGTATCTTTGTGATGTTATTTTAAGAAAAAAATGAATTTACGAGTTACTTGCGTTCAGACTGATGTGGTATCATGCGACCCGGAAGCAAACAGGAAGCATATCGAAGGAATGATTAAAGGTGTTGAGGGCACAGATGTCATTGTTTTGCCTGAGACATTTACGACAGGGTTCCCTGTTGATGCGGAAAAATATGCCGAACCTCTTGGGGGAGTGACGATGGCATGGATGAGGAATATGGCGAAAGAGAAAGACTGTGTGGTGTGCGGTACTATTGTGACAAAGCGTGAGGAAGATGGTAAGACGCTGTATTTCAACAGTTTTATTTGGATGCAGCCTGATGGAGGCTATCATATTTATAATAAGAGGCATTTGTTCAAGATGGGAGGAGAGGTCGGACTTAACGAGGGAGGCGAGCTTCTGACAATTGAATATAAAGGCTGGAGGATACGGCCGTTCGTTTGTTACGATATGCGTTTCCCGGTGTGGAACCGTAACGGTTTCAAAGATGGAAGATTCGAGTACGACCTTGCCATTTATTCTGCCGAATGGCCGGAGAAAAAAGCATATATCTGGAAGACACTGTTGGCGGCCAGAGCCATTGAGAACCAAGCATATATAGTTGGTGTGAACAGGGTAGGAGTTGACGAAAGGAATATCAGTTACAGTGGCGACTGCCTGATAATCAATATGAAAGGACGTGTCGTGGCAAAAGCGGAAGAGGGAGAGGGTGTGTTCTCTGCCATTTTGAATAAAGATGATCTTGACGCTTTCCGCGATTATTTCGTGGTGGCACGCGACTGGGACGACTTCGAGATAACCGGTACCAAATAGATTGTAAAAATTAACAAAGAAAAAATATGAATATCATTATTGCGGGTGATGGCGAGGTTGGAATGCACCTTGCCAAGGCATTGGAGAGCAGTAACCACAGTATCACCATCGTTGACCCACACGAGGAGCTTCTTAAGATGATGGAGTCAAACTCTGACCTTATGACTATCACCGGTGATTCCACATCAATAAAGACATTACAGAAGGCCAACGTTAAGAAGGCGGACATGGTTATTGCCGTGCTTCATGATGAGCATATCAACCTGCTTACGGGTATTCTTTCCAAGAAACTTGGGGCAAAGCGCGTCATCGTCCGAGTCAATACGATGGAGAACCTCAGCCCGGAGTCGTGGAGGATTTATCAGGACCTCGGCATTGACGGGATAATATCGCCAGAAGATATTGCGGCTCAGGAGATTATAACGCTGCTAAAACAGACGGCAGCGACAGAGGCGCATGATTTCGCCGGCGGCAAGATAGAGATGTATATGGTGAAACTTGAGGATAGCGCTATCGTCAACAACAAAAGTATTGAGGAGATTGCCGAGCAATATAAGCATATCGATTTCAAGCCCCTTGCGATACACAGACGCCAGAACACATTCATACCACATGGCGAAGACGTGTTAAGGGCCGGCGACATGGTCTATGTTATCTCAAAGCCTACCGCTATAAAAGAATTGATGACGCTTTGCGGAAAGCAGAAATACAATATACATAACGTGATGATAATAGGCGGCGGGCGCGTGGGCCGTATCACCGCCAAACGTCTTGAGAAAGAGATGGATATTAAGATTATCGAACTTGATAAAAACAGATGCTATGAGTTGACGAATATCCTATCTAACGCATTGGTCGTCAATGCAGACGCTCGTGATGTGGATATGCTTGAGCAGGAAGGTATCAAGAGTGTTGACGCCTTTATCGCTGTGACGGAGAACACCGAGACGAATATCCTCACTTGTCTGCAAGCCAAGGCATACGGAGTGAAAAAGACCATCGCTCTCGTTGAGAATATCGACTATATCGACATCTCGCAGAATATCGGAATAGACACCATCATTAATAAGAAACTCATCGCGGCGAGTTATATGGTAAGATATACCCTTGGCGACAATGTCTCTACGCTTAAATGCCTTAGCGGTATCAACGCGGATATTATGGAATTCCTTGTTCCTGACGGCTGCCTTGCCACAATGCGTCCTATCAACAGGCTGCTCGTCCCCGAAGGCGCTGTGATCGGAGGTATTATACGTGGTGAGATAAGCTTCATCGCTACCGGCGATTTCCAGATACAGGCGGAAGACCGTGTTGTCGTACTTGCCTTGCCGGAAGCTATCAAAGAAGTGGAACGACTTTTCAGATGATTTTTTATGAATAGGTGCCGCCTCACTTTAAGGTTACTGTGAAACTTTATTTGCCGCTGCTCGCGATTTTCTTTGTTTTCTGGATTTCTCTTTTCCTTTTGAATATCGAAAGACTTGGCGAATGCACCGCTTGGAGATGTTGCAGTCACTCATCATGGGCGTGCGTTTCGACATCGTTGTAATGGGTTTCGTAATCGCCATCACAACGGCAGTGCTTTCTGTCTTCTCTTTCTTTTGGAAAAAAAAACAGGACCTTCGAGAAGTGTTACCTCGTCGCACTACTGTCCTTTTCTCTTTTATTTTTATCATCTGTGCCGCTGATATCCCTTATTTCAACCGGTTTTTCGACAGGTTCAACATCACTGCCTTTGAATGGATACGCATTGGTGACAGCTCTTTCGTCTTTATCGCAGACCATGGCGCATCCCTTGACTCATATTACTCTTTACTCTATTCCAATAAGTTATTTCCATACCCCGCTGCTGTTCTACAAGCCAAACGCTATCAGTCTGTCTGAAAATCATAATATTGCGAGACGGTTAGATGTTTTCCCGACAATCATGGGAACGCTACAGCTCGATTACGTCAACAACTATTTCGGCATAGACCTGTTAATGAGTCGAGGGAGTATGCGTATTTCATGGGTGATGACAAATATGGTGTGGTAAATAATGAATGGTTGTTCATCAATAAGCCGTTTGAACAGCAGGTGGGATTGTATAAATATATGGAAAGAGGCCATGATAATTACGTCTCGGACTATCCAGAGCAGGCGGAAAAAATGAGAAAATATGCTGAACTGTGTTGGTAACAGAGTGATTATCAGATAAATATGAAAAAAACAAAATTTTTTATTGACAAATGAAAAAAAATTGTAATTTTGTGCCGTGAAACGATGCCTAATGGTGTAATTGGCAACACGACTGACTCTGGATCAGTAAAGTCCAGGTTCGAACCCTGGTTAGGCAACGAAAACGCAATTCCGCCGGAAATCGAAGATTTCCGGCGGAATTTTTATGTCTGTTGGACGCTACATCGCAAAACGATACAATTCTAACATCGTTTTATTAAATTCATATTGTAAGTCGATGATTTTTATTTGTGCCTCATGGTAAAACTCGAGTTCGAGGAGATAATCTACAATGGTCATCTCTCCGTTGTCTAAAGCTTTCTTCAATAACTCACGGCTGTCGTTCTCATTGAAAAGCTCGTTCATTGCCTTGATGTTTTCGTTAAGCGATCTTGCTTTGAGGTATGAGTTGTACATCTCGTTTTTGAATGACAATGTCTCACTTTCGAGCGATGCCTTCCCACTTTCTGACATGGCTTTTGCGGAGTTAACGGTGCGTGCGTTACCCCAGAATGGGAGCGAGAAACCTAAAGTCGGTCCATGGAATCCGCCGTCTGATTCTTTCTCAAGCATGTAACCTATATTGATTTTCGGTATCCATTCCGATTTTGCCAAACGTACATTGCGCTCGTTTATGTCGTTTTGAATGTTTATATGTGTCAGGAAAGGATTGTTTTTCTGGGTGGTTTCAAGCCATTCGTCAAAATTGGTTGGCAGTACGAGAGGGTCATAGTCGGTTTTATCGAAGTGAATTTCCTTTCCGCCGTTAAGTGATTTTAACATTCCAAGAAGATGCTCCCGCTCGAGTGCCACCATCTCGTATTCGTTCTTTATGTCGATATAGTTCATCTGTACGTTCCTGTAGTCGAGAATGTTGGCCTCGCCTGCCTCGAGCCGTCTTTTGAATCCCTCGGCTATCGATTGCGCGTTGCTAAGGCATTGTCCTAAATAATCCATCATGACTCGGCAATATACCAAGTCGGTGCAAATCTGCTGGGCCTCAAACAACAACCCGTTACGTAACGCCTCATATTCGGCATCAATGGCATCATTGTTGAGCTCCCTGATTTTCTTTTTGTTAGAATAGACGGTGGGGAAGTCGATCTCTTGTGAGATTCTGAGGTCGAGGCGGTGTTCTGATGCGTCGTTTACCCCGAACAGGAATCCTGTCTCAAATTCCGGGTTAGCCCAATGGGAGCCGGCGTTGTTGTTGGCTTTCTCTGCGCAGGCGTTTTTCTGTAACGAATACAATATCTTGCTGTTAGCTTCGATAGTATCGAGTGTCTGCTGATAGGCTTTCTGTGCGTTAACAAGTGATATACACAGCAAAAGTAACGATAATAAGATATATTTTCTCATATTAATTAGTCTTTTTGTGAATAAGTTCGTAAACCACTGGTATGACGTAGATATTGAGTAAGGTAGATGTTAGGAGTCCGCCGAGAACGACTACGGCCATAGGGCTTTGAATCTCATTGCCAGATGAGTCGCCGTTAATCACGAGAGGGATAAGGGCGAGGGCGGATGTGAGTGCGGTCATCAGAATAGGTGTGAGGCGGTCTTTGGAGCCTTCTATGATGGCGTTACGCAAAGAAGAGCCGTGACCTTCGATTACGTTATAACGTGAGATGAGCAAGATGCCGTTTCTTGTTGCGATGCCGAAAAGTGTGATGAACCCTATGATAGCAGGAATGCTGACCACTTTCGAGGAGATGAAAATCGCGAAGACCCCGCCTATCACAGCGAGAGGTAGGTTCAGCAATGTTATAGCAGAAAGTGACACATCTTTAAACTCGCCATAAAGGAGAAGGAAGATTATCACGAGGGCTATGATTGTCATTATCAACAATGTTTTTGAAGCGTCATTCGCGCTTTGGAACTGTCCGCCGTATTCTATTCTATAGCCTTCGGGAAGGGTAATGCGTTCGTTCACTCTTTCCTTGATTTCGTTGACGACGCTCACGACATCGCGGCCTGATACGTTTGCCGAGACAACGATTTTGCGTTGCACGTTTTCGCGTGATATGGAGTTTGGTCCGCCTACTGACACGATATCGGCCACTTCTTCAAGCGGAATCATGGCGCCGCTGCCGGTACTGATGAGAGCTGATTTCAGTTTGTCGATGCTGTTGATATAGCTGTTATCCAAGCGGAGTACGAGGTCAAAGCTTCGTTGTCCTTCAAAGATTTCAGCGAGTTTCTCGCCTGAGAAAGCCAGCTCCACATAATGGTTGAACTCTTCCATAGAGATGCCGTAACGGGCGAGCATATCGCGGTTAGCACGGATTTGTATTTCCGGTGTCTCGGTCTGCTGTTCCACGTTAAGGTCAACAAGTCCTTGAATATCATATATTTCGTCTTTCAAGCGGTTTGCTGTCATGAACAGTTCGCTGATGTCTGTCCCGAAAATCTTGATGGCAATAGCGGCGCGTGTTCCTGTTAGCATGTGGTCGATGCGGTGTCCGAGAGGTTGTCCTACGGTGGCGGCAATGCCCGGTATGTCGGCAAGACGTTCACGCACATCCGTCAAGAATTCTTCTTGAGAGCGATTGCTCAAAGTGAAATTGACATCAATCTCAGCGCTGTTTGTTGCCTGTGAGTGCTCGTCAAGTTCGCCGCGTCCCGACCTGCGTGCCGTACTCGTCACCTCCGGTATCTCTAACAACTCGCTCTCTACAATGCGTCCGAGCCTGTTGCTTTCCTCAAGGGATATACCTGGCTTTGATACAGCCGTGATTGTCAATGAGCCTTCGTTGAAATCGGGGAGGAAGCTCCTTCCCATATTGAAGAAGAGCACTACGGCAGCAACGAGTAGAACTAAAGTGCTTAAAATCACACTTTTCTTATGCCCCAAAGCCCAGTTCAGTGATTTGTCGTAACCATTTAGAAGTTTGTGTGTAATCCAGCTTTCCTTTTTTCTTTTATCGAGATAATTCTCGTTAGACAGAATCATTTTGCAGAGCAGTGGAGTGACTGTCATAGCAACGATGAGCGACATGAACAATGCGATTATATAGCTTATTCCGAGAGGTTTAAGCATCCTGCCTTCCATACCTGACAGGAAGAAAAGTGGCATAAAGGCGGCTATAGTGATAAATGTCGCGTTGATGATGGATGTCCTTATCTCGCTTGAGCCGTTAAAAACCACCATAAACGCGCTCTCTCGCTGTTCTTTTGGTTTCAGATGGTTCTGCCTCAACCGTTTATAGACGTTTTCCACATCAATAATAGCGTCATCAACGAGTGAGCCGATGGCGATACACATACCTCCTAATGTCATGGTGTTCACGTTCATTCCGAGAATGTTAAGGACGATAAGCGTTCCGAGCAGCGAGAGTGGGATGGCAATAACGGAGATGATGGTTGTGCGGAAGCTGCCAAGGAAAAGGAACAGAATGATAATCACGAATATATCGCCTTCAATCAATGCTTTTGCTACATTATGTACGGCGGCCTCGATGAAGTCGGCCTGACGGAAAATCTTTGTGTCCATTGTCACATCGGCTGGCAGTGACTTCTGTATTTCTTGAAGGTTGTGTTCAATATTCTTTGTGACTTTCAAGGTGTTGATATTCGGTTGTTTGGATATTGACAAGATGACGGCGTCTTTTGCGTTACGCGAGGCGTATCCCATTTTCACCGCGCTGCCAATTTGCACTGTCGCTACGTCGGAGAGCACTATTGGCGAGATGCCGTCGTCAGCGTATCTGATGAATGTCTTGCCCATCTCTTCGATGTCGTTGGTGCGTCCCATTCCTCTCAAGGCGTATTCATTGCCGTAGTTACGTATCACACCTCCGGCTGAGTTGACACTCAATGTCTTGCCTACAGTCTCAATGTCGTCCATTGTCACGCCGAAAGCGTTCATTCTGACAGGGTCGGCGATGATTTGGTATTGTTTCAGGTCACCGCCGATAATCGTAACCTGCGATACGCCTCCAGTGGCGAGTATTGCTGGTTTGACAATCCATTCCGCCATTGTGCGGAGCTCCATCATAGAGGTGCTGTCGCTTTGCAGTCCTACGAAAAGAATCTCGCCCATGACACTCGACTGAGGAGCAAGCACCGGACTGATGCCCTCGGGAAGAGCTTCCGACAAAGTCACCATTTTCTCCGACACAATTTGTCGCGCCTTGAAGACGTCCATCCCCCAGTCGAACTCAACCCATACGAAGGAATAGCCCATCATTGAGGCGGAACGCACACGGCGCACATTGGTAGCGCCATTCATCGAGGTCTCTATTGGGAAAGTGACAAGGCGCTCCACCTCTTCCGCTGCCATACTGTGCGCGTCAGTCATAACAACAACGGTTGGGGCGGTCAGATCAGGGAATACGTCAATATCCATCTGGCGGGAAGAATAATATCCACCGATGATGAGAAGAACAGCCCCCAAAAGAACCAAGAGCCTGTTCTCCAATGAGAATTTTATTATCTTATTTAACATAGCGCCTCCTTAATGAACGTGGCCGGCATGAGGGTCGAGCTTGCCGGAGCCTTGTACAAGTTTAACATAAATAGCACCGCGCGACACTATTTTCTCGCCGGCTTTAAGACCTTTAGTAATCAATGTGTTACTGCTGTCTGTCATTCCTAACGACACAGCTCGTTTCTCATAAAGCTCAGGTTTTTCCTGAACGAAGACGAAATGACTACCCATCTCTTCGACTATAGCGGTGTTAGGCACCATAATGCCTTGTTTATCAGAGCTTGTCTTGATGAATAACTCGACGAAAGAGCCAACAAGAAGCTCTCCGTTGTTCTTTATCTCGAACAATACGGAAATCAAAGGGTTGCTGAGCGATGTGGTGCGGCTGTAAGAGAGAAGCCTGCCGCCTAACTGCTCAATAGAATAAACCTTGTCGGAGCCCATAACCCTTATGTCAGCGGAGACAATGTCTTTTAAGACAGTATAATATCTCGGCTGGAGGTTCGCCTCAAGATAAAGGTCCTCGTTACGAATGACAGTCATAATCATTTGACCGGCAGTGACATAAGTGCCGTTTTCAACTAAAAGTTCTTTAACGTATCCGTTCACCGGTGATTTCGCTACCTGCTTGCCGTCGGCGAAGTTCTCTTGCATGTTCTCATAAGCCTTCTTCGCTTTAAGATATTCAGCCTCAGCTAATTGCATATCTTCTTCCGAAACGAGTTTGTCATCGTAAAGCACTTTTTTCCTTTCGTAAGCCGCTTTCGCACGCTTGTATTCCGCACTGAATTCCTCTTGGCGGACAGCAAGGTTGTTCTCGTTCATATTTGAGTTGCTTATTGAGAAAAGATGTTGCCCCTGAGAGACTTCGGTGCCAGCGACGATGTTTGCTTTAGTGAATTCGACAACGCCATCGGTTGAGGCCGTGATAATGCGTGTGTCGTATTGGGCGGGGATGATCTGTGCCGTTGTCTTGATGATGTTGTCAACGTTCCTCATCTCAACCGTCATAACTTCAAAGTCCACCTTGCTTGCCTGCTCGTGTGTGAATGACACCATGTTGCTTGCGACTTCTTCCTCATCGTGATTGTGTTCTTCCTCAATAACTATATGTTCGTGTTCATGTTCGCATGTTCCCGCATGTTCATGTTCGTGCTTGTCGGATTGTCCGTTGGCGCACGAGATAAGCCCTAATGTTATTATTGAAATTATAAGATGTTTTCTCATATTGTTAAAATGTTAAAAATCATTATTATTGCCAATATAGATTTGGCATAAATACGTTTAATTAAAATAATAAGAGGATAAAGGTCAGCATGTGGGAGGTGCTCTCAGAACACCGAGGTGCACAACATCTGTCTCGTTGATATTCAGAAGATATGGTGGTTCTCTGAATTGGGTTCCTTCAAGCCCTAATATGAGTTTAAAACAACTGTCATCAAGATAATAATGGAGTTGGGAGACGATGTTGTCAATAAATGAAAAGAGAAGGGATAAATGTTGTGTGTCGGAAGGAGAGAAGAAATCGGATATGACGCATGAGTTATGTCCGCCTCCACAATTGTCATAGCAGTCGTGATGACTATCGCAGTCGTGGTGATGATTCTCGAAGCAGACAATTACGTCTTGGTGATTATGATGTGGTGTGACAGAGTGAAACAGTAGTATCACCCATGATACAATAAGCATAAAAACACCGATATTCTTTATCTTGGACATCATTAGCTCAATCCTTTAACGGTTGGTTTTCCGGGCACGAAGTCTTTGAGATAGAACGGTTCGAAATACGCCACATCGACGAAGTCGCGATTATCGAGTTTCTGTTGCGCGATGACGTTCATGTATTTTGCGGAGCAGAAGAAGTCTCGCATGACATGTATTTTCCGGTCATTATCGAACAAACCTGTGAGTTTGTCGGCTCCGTCACCGAAAAGGAAGAGCTGGTGTGAGCCGGTTAAGTCGGTGAAAGAGTTTTCATCTACAATAATGGCTTGGGTATCTCTAACTTTATTAAGATTGTTATCGAACATCTCGGCATATACCTCCATTCGGCGTGCGTCAATCATAGGGATAAAGATATTAGAATCGTTATCGTTGTTATACAGCATCTTACCGCCGAAAGCCATAGCTTGCAAGGTGTCGATGGCGATGAGAGGCTTGTCGAGTGCGTAACATAATCCTTTGGCGGTGCTGACGCCTATGCGGAGACCGGTGTAAGAGCCTGGGCCCATGCTTACTGCGATAGCGTCGAGTTGTCTAAAAGGAACACCCTCCCTCTTCATCACCGAGTCAATGAAGAGAGTGATTTTCTCGGAGTGGTTCTGTCCTTTAGGGTCTTCCTCGCATTGCAGAACCTTCCCCTCGTGTATCAAAGCCACCGAACACGATGGCGTGGCAGTTTCCAAACAAAGAATCATCTTAAAAAATTTCCGCAAAAATAATGATTTTTATCTTTCATAGAGCTTAAAATCGACATTTGTAATTTTTTTATATAAAAAAGTATATTTTTAGTTAGAATTTATTAGTTTTGCAAGTCAAACTGTATCCTTATAAAAGGGAAATAAAAAAAGAAAGAAGACATGAAAGGCATTGTATTAGCAGGGGGATATGGGACACGTTTGTATCCTGTAACTAAAGGAGTTAGCAAGCAGCTTCTCCCGATTTATGACAAGCCGATGGTGTATTATCCCATCTCGGTCTTGATGCTGGCTGGTATCAGGGATATACTGGTTGTCTCCACCCCATACGACCTTCCTGGTTTCAAGCGTCTCCTTGGAGATGGCAGCGACTATGGCGTTCATTTTGAATATGCCGAGCAGCCCTCACCCGACGGTCTCGCCCAAGCCTTCGTCATCGGAAAGGATTTCATTGGTGACGACTGCGCCTGCCTCATTCTCGGCGACAACATTTTCTACGGCAACGGATTCACTGACATCCTGAGACAAGCCGTATTCGATGCTGAGAATAATAACAAAGCCACTGTTTTCGGATATTGGGTCTCTGACCCGGAACGTTATGGTGTAGCAGAATTTGATAAAGATGGCAATGTCCTTTCTATAGAGGAGAAACCTAAGGACCCTAAGTCGAACTACGCTGTCGTAGGGCTTTATTTCTATCCTAACAAAGTGATAGACATAGTGAAAAACGTCAAGCCGTCGGCGAGAGGTGAGTTAGAGATAACATCGGTGAACCAGGAGTTCCTCGCGGCAGGCGAGTTGAAGGTGCAGCTTCTCGGACGTGGTTTCGCATGGCTTGACACTGGCACCCATGACTCATTGTCGGAAGCCTCTACCTTCGTGGAGGTGATAGAGAAACGTACAGGCTTGAAGATAGGGTGCCTTGAAGGTATAGCGTTCCGCAAAGGCTGGATTACGGCGGAAAAACTGCGCGAGATAGCTTGTCCGTTGGCAAAAAACGAATACGGACAGTATCTTATGAAAGTGATAGACGAGTTTAACAGATGATTTTGATTTAATGGAAGCGATAAAAACACATATAGAAGGCGTGATAATTATAGAGCCGAAGGTTTTTAAAGACGACAGGGGCTATTTCTTCGAGGCGTTCTCGCAGAGAGAGTTCGAGGAGAAAGTCTGCAAGACTACCTTCGTGCAAGATAATCAGTCGAAGTCGTGCTTTGGCGTTGTCAGAGGTCTTCATTTCCAGAGGCCTCCGTTCGCGCAGGCAAAACTGTTGAGTTGTACGGTGGGCAGCGTGCTCGATATAGCTGTCGATATACGATACGGCTCCCCTACATACGGACAATACGTCGCTGTGGAACTTAACGAGGAGAACAATAGAAGGCTTTTTATCCCTAAAGGATTCGCACACGGCTTCTCGGTGCTCAGCGATGTGGCTGTTTTCCAATATAAATGCGACAACTATTACGCCCCACAATGCGAGGATGCGTTGCAGTGGGACGACCCTGACCTCGCTATCGACTGGCGTATCCCTTTAAACGATGCGATCCTCTCTGAGAAGGATAAGCGTCACGGTCTTTTCAAAGATTTTGTCTCACCTTTTGTTTTTGAAAAATGAGGATTCTTGTAACAGGAGCGAACGGACAACTTGGCACGGAAATGCGCATCGTATCGAAAGATAGCCGCGACACCTATGTCTTTACCGATATTGACGAACTTGACATTACAAACCGTGATGAGGTGATAAGGTTCGTGAGCGAGAACAAGATTGATGTAGTAGTAAACTGTGCGGCGTTCACTAATGTGGAGAAGGCGGAAGACGAAGAGGCTGTGGCGGAACTGATAAATGCTAAGGCAGTGGAAAACATCGCTATAGCCTGCCAAAACAATGACGCGACCCTGATCCATATCTCTACAGACTATGTCTTCGGCGGCAATGATGGCAACACTCCTCGCAACGAGGACGAGCCTGTGAACCCCACGGGAGCCTATGGACGCACCAAACTGCATGGCGAGGAGGCTTTAAAGAAATCAAAATGCAAGAGTATCGTCATTCGCACGGCATGGCTCTACTCGGAATACGGCACCAACTTCGTGAAGACAATGAGGCGTCTGACAGCAGAGAAAGAGAGAGTCAACGTTGTGTTCGACCAAGTGGGCACCCCAACCTATGCCCTTGACCTCGCGAAAGTGATTTTCAACATCATTGAGGAAAGGAAGCTCGTGGGTAACGAAGGACTGTATCACTATAGCAACGAAGGCGCCATCAGCTGGTACGACTTCGCGAAAGAGATTTGCGAACAATACGGCAACAGCTGCGATGTTCAGCCCTGCTTCAGCAACGAACTCATAAGCAAGGTGAAAAGACCAAGTTATTCCGTACTCGACAAAAGCAAGATAAAAAATACTTTTAACATAAATATCCCTTATTGGAAAGATTCATTAAGAAATTGTATTAAGAACACATTATGAGGAGTATCATCATCACAGGAGGAGCAGGTTTTATCGGCACACATGTCGTAAAACTCTTCGTCAACAAATACCCGGACTATCACATAATAAATGTCGATAAGCTGACTTACGCGGGTAACTTGACGAATCTCACCGACATCGCTGACAGGCCGAACTATACCTTTGTCAAGGCGGACATCTGTGATTTTGATACAATTTTGTCAATATTCAGACAGTATAACGTTGACGGGGTGATACATCTCGCGGCGGAGAGCCATGTTGACAGAAGCATAAAAGAGCCGTTCACTTTCGCAATGACCAACATCATGGGGACATTGTCCATGCTTCAGGCCGCGAAATGCCATTGGGAGTCGCTGCCAGAGAGATATGAAGGGAAGGTGTTCTACCATATCTCTACCGACGAGGTCTATGGCGCACTTGAGATAACGGACCCGGACGGAACCAAGCCCCCGTTTTCCACAAAGGCATCGTCGGCCGAGAGGCATCTCGCTTACGGAGAGACCTTTTTCACGGAGGAGATGAAATATCAGCCCCACTCGCCTTATTCGGCATCGAAAGCCGGCTCCGACCATTTCGTTAGAGCGTTCCACGACACTTACGGCATGCCAACAATAGTGACAAACTGCTCAAACAATTATGGCCCGTATCAGTTCCCGGAGAAACTTATTCCTTTGTTTATCAATAATATAAAAAACAGGAAGCCTCTCCCTGTCTATGGAAAAGGCGAGAACGTCCGCGATTGGCTTTATGTGGAGGACCATGCACGCGCCATCGACCTGATCTTCCATAAAGGGAAAATAGCCGACACCTACAATATCGGAGGCTTCAACGAATGGAAGAATATTGATATCATTAAGATGGTGATCAAGGCCGTTGACCGTCAGTTAGGAAGGGTTCCGGCACAACCCACGGCAACCTTGGACGATAGCGATTACCCGGATATGGACCTCATCACCTTTGTGAAAGACCGTGCCGGTCACGACATGAGATACGCCATCGATTCGAGAAAACTGCAGCGTGAACTCGGTTGGGAACCGTCTCTTCAGTTTGAGGAAGGAATAGAAAAGACAGTGAAATGGTATTTGGAAAACCAGCAATGGCTCGACAATATAACATCAGGCGACTATAAGAATTATTACGAATCAATGTATAATAACATGTAAAAATCAAAACCCCTAAAATGGATAAAGTAACTATAATAGATTATGATAAGATATTCAAAAACTTCATAGATGAGAGGTATCTTGATGGTAAAAATGAATATTACTACCGGAATCTTCAGTCGGAGAAGTCGTTGAAAGTGTGGAGGCATCTCCGCGCTGATGAGGTGGAGAGCCTGGTCAAAAACAGCAACACCGCCACTCGGTGGGACGACATCATGGTGACTGACGAGTTTGACACTAACCTTGTGAAAAATAACCGTTTCTTCGGTTTGGTGAGGATAGGTGCCATCAAGAACGCGGCACTGCAATATCACGACTTGAGGATGCCGATAGGGATAACCGACTGCAGCATTGTATCGTGCGATATAGGTGATTACTGCGCCATTCACGACGTACATTATATGGCGAACTATATCATAGGCGACAACTGTATCCTTTTCAACATTCATGAGTTGTCGTGCACCGACCATTCTAAGTTCGGCAACGGTATATTGAAAGACGGCGAGCCGGAAGATATTAGGGTATGGCTTGAGGTTATGAACGAGTCAGGAGGCCGGAAGATACTCCCGTTCGACGGCATGATAACGGCTGACGCTTATCTTTGGGCGAAATACACCGACAAGAAAGAGTTGCAGAAGCGGCTTTTAGAAATAACACAAGCCTCTATGGACAGTCACAGAGGTTATTACGGCACCATTGGCAGGAGCAGCGTGATAAAGAACTCTTGGATCCTTAAAGATGCGAAGATTGGGGAATTCAGCTATATCAAAGGCGCTAACAAGTTGAAAAACGTTACTATCAACTCATCGGAGGAGGAGCCGTCGCAGATAGGTGAGGGCGTAATACTCGTGAACGGCATTGTAGGATACGGCTGCCGAATCTTCTACTCCGTTGTCGGCACACGTTTCGTTATAGGCGACAACTGCAACCTGAAATATGGTGCGCGAGTGATTTATTCCGTCTTAGGCGACAACTCCACCATCTCATGCTGCGAGGTGCTCAACAACCTCATCTTCCCGGCGCACGAGCAGCATCATAACAACTCTTTCCTTATCGCAGCCTGCGTTATGGGACAGAGTAACATGGCGGCAGGAGCCACCCTCGGTTCAAACCATAACAGCCGTGCGACCGATGGAGAGATAGTAGCGAAACGCGGATTCTGGCCAGGGCTTTGCACCAGTATCAAACACTCCTCTATGTTCGCATCATTCACACTGCTGTCAAAGTCCGACTTCCCTAATGAGATGAATATTGTGCTGCCATTCAGCCTTGTCAATAACAACACCAACAAGGACCAATTAGAGATAATGCCAGCGTATTGGTGGATGTATAACATGTACGCCATCGCACGTAACACATCGAAATACCTGAAAAGGGACAAACGTAAACGCAAGATACAGAACATTGAGTTCGAGACATTCGCCCCTGATACCATGGAAGAGGTCATAGCGGCACGCAAATACCTCGAGGTCTGGACGGCAAAGGCGTTCCTCCGCTCGCAAGGGGAGTCAGATGACAGAGACTACTACTTGCTCCGTAATTTAGGCAACGACATACTCAACAATAAGAAAGAGGTTGCAAAAAGCCTGGAGGTGTTAGGCGAAGGTATAGAGAAAAGCCATCGTAAGGTGGTGATATTGAAACATTATGAGGCATATCACGCCTATGGTGACATGATAGTGCAATATGCGGTGAAAAACATTGCGAGATTTCTTTACGACTATCCAAACATCTCTTTCGATGAGATGTGCCGCTTTCTTACGAATGCGCGTCAGCGCGAATGGGTGAACCTCGGAGGACAGCTCGTCACCGGCGATGATGTTGACACTCTTATTGAGGATATCTGCAACGGCACCCTCAACAGCTGGGACGAGATACATCAGCGCTATAACTATCTTTGGGAGAAATACCCTATTGACAAACTGCTCCACAGCTATCAGTCGCTGCGCCTCATATACGGCAAATGCGAATGCCTGACAAGGGAAATCTTCGGAAATGCGTTGGACAGATGCGAGGAGATACTAAAGTTCGTTTGCCAGCAGGTCTTCTTGTCAAGGAAGAAAGATTATGACAACGTTATACGTAACTCCACCTTCCGTAATATGGAGGAGCGCGACGCTGTTAATGGGAAACTTGAGGACAACAGCTTTATAAAGCAGATAAAAGAAGAGACAGAGTTAATGATGCAATATCTCGATTTTGCAAGAGAAAAAATCAAACAATAATAAATATGAGGGTAATAATAGAACCGACATACGAAAAGATGTCACAATGGGCAGCGGACCATATTGTGAGGAGGATCAATGAGTTTAATCCGACAGAAGACAAGCCTTTCGTGCTTGGACTTCCAACGGGCTCTACGCCTTTGGAGACTTACAGATGTCTTATCAAGGCGTATCAAGATGGAAGAGTGTCGTTCAAGAACGTTGTCACATTCAATATGGACGAGTATGTAGGCATTGCAGAGAGTCACCCCGAGAGTTACCATTCCTTCATGTGGAACAATTTCTTCAGCCATATAGATATAAAGAAGGAGAACGTGAACATTCTCAACGGCAATGCCGCCGACCTTGAGGAAGAGTGCCAGCGTTATGAGGAGGCTATTAGGGGTTATGGTGGGATACATCTCTTCATGGGAGGCATCGGGTCTGACGGGCATATAGCCTTCAACGAGCCATGTTCCTCTCTGGCATCGCGCACCCGTGTTAAGACCTTGACTACCGACACCATCATTGCGAACTCTCGGTTTTTCGACCATGATATAAACAAAGTGCCGAAGACTGCGCTTACAGTGGGTGTGGGCACCGTCATGGATGCCGAGGAAGTGATGATACTTGCGAGCGGGCATAACAAGGCGAGGGCTATAGCGGCGGCGGTGGAAGGCGCGGTGTCGCATTTCTGGACTGTCAGCGCGTTGCAGATGCACCCTAAAGGGATAATAGTATGCGATGACGAGGCCACATACGAGTTAAAAGTAGGCACCGTCGTCTATTTTAAAGATATTGAGAAAAACAACTTGTAAAATGGCAGATTATTTCGTACACGAGTCATCTTATATCGACGAAGGCGCTATCATTGGCGAAGGCACTAAGATATGGCATTTCTGCCATGTTCAGAAAGGAGCGAGTATAGGCAGGGACTGTTCCCTCGGTCAGAACGTGAACATAGGTAATAACGTGAGGGTTGGCAACGGGGTGAGGATACAGAACAACGTGTCAGTGTATGATGGGGTGGAGATAGAGGATAACGTTTTCTGCGGCCCGAGTTGTGTGTTCACTAACGTAGTGACCCCGAGAGCGCATTTCCCGGTGCACGGAGTCTATACCAAGACATTGATAAGGGAAGGAGCCTCGCTCGGAGCGAACTGCACCGTGGTATGCGGACATACCGTCGGGAAAAGCGCGTTGATAGCAGCAGGCGCGGTGGTGACTAAAGATGTAAAAGACTTCGCACTGATGGCTGGAGTGCCGGCAAGACAGATAGGCTGGGTGTGCGAGTGCGGCAAAAGACTCGATGACACATTGTCGTGCGAGTGCGGAAGGAATTATAAACTTGAAAATGATAACCTATCGAAAATATGAAGAATTTTGCAATTATCGGAGTGGGCGGCTATATAGCGCCACGACATTTGAAGGCTATAAAAGATACCGGGAACAACTTGCTCTCCGCTTATGACAAAAGCGATTCCGTTGGTATTATGGACTCCTATTTCCCAAAGGCAGCCTTCTTTACCGAGCAAGAGCTATTCGACAGACATAATACGAAACTTTTAGAAAAAGGCATCAACATCGATTATGTGACAGTGTGTACTCCAAACTATCTGCATGATGCACACACGAGATACGGACTGCGCCTCGGTGCCGATGTCATCTGTGAGAAACCCGTCGTCCTCAACCCTTGGAATATAGACGCATTGATGAATATCGAGCGTGAGACAGGACGTAAAGCGTTTACTATCCTTCAGCTACGTCTCCATGAGTCGATTATCGCTCTGAAAAAGAAAATATCCGAGGGCCCGGCTGACAAGATTTACGATGTCGATTTGACATATATCACCTCAAGAGGGAACTGGTATTATGCCTCATGGAAAGGCGATGCGAACAAAAGCGGTGGCATAGCAACTAATATCGGCATTCATTTCTATGATATGCTCTCGTGGGTGTTCGGCCCTGTGACGAAGAACATAGTCCATGTTATGACACACGACAGGGTGGCAGGCTATCTCGAGATGAAACAGGCGAGAGTGCGTTACTTCCTGAGCATCAATGCCGATACCTTGCCGGAAAACGCCGTGCAAGGCGAGAAAAGAACTTACCGTACAATAATGATTGATGGAGCCGAGTTCGAGTTTAGTGCAGGCTTCACAGAGTTGCATACTAAGAGCTATCAAGAGATTCTCGCAGGCAATGGATTCAGAATCTCTGAGGCTAAAAACTGCATAGAGATAGTACACGATATTCGCTATTCAACACCTATAGGGCTGAAAGGCGACTATCATCCGTTAGCAGGGCTGCCGCTAAGCGCGCACCCTTTTGGTTGGAATAATAATAAATAACATAATAGAGGAGGACTATATGAAAATTCTAGTGACAGGTGGGACAGGCTATATCGGCTCCCACACGACAATAGAACTACAGCAACAAGGTTTCGATGTAGTTATCGTCGATGCCCTATTCAATTCGAGAATAGAGGCGTTGGACGCTATAGCCTCAATAACCGGTAAAAAGCCGGAGTTTGAGCAGTTTGATCTCGCTGACCGCGAGAAAGTTGATGACTTTTTCAATCGTCACAGTGACATCAAGGGAGTGATACATTTCGCCGCGCATAAAGCCGTAGGCGAATCGGTGGAGAAACCCTTGAAATACTACCGTAACAACTTGGTCTCTTTGATGAATGTCATTGAGTCGATGGAGAAACACAACGTTTCAAACATAGTGTTCTCGTCATCATGTACCGTCTATGGAGAGCCAGACCCGGAGAACCTTCCAATATCGGAGAAAGCTCCTATAAAAAAGGCGGAGTGCCCTTATGGGAACACAAAACAAATAGCTGAGGAGATACTTCAAGACTGCATCACCTCGAATAAGAGTTTCAACGCCATAGCGTTAAGATACTTCAACCCTGTTGGTGCACATGAGAGCGCGATGATCGGGGAGCTGCCTTTCGGAGTGCCGGCTAACCTCATGCCTTTCATCACACAGACCGCATACGGTATCAGACCTTGTCTCAAAGTGTTCGGTAACGATTACGACACCCCTGACGGGACGCCAATACGGGATTATATCCATATCATGGACCTCGCAAAAGCCCATGTCAAAGCGGTAGAACGCATGATAAATGGGAATATGAAG
>JBJEGZ010000024.1:0-1838 GCA_051875555.1 Candidatus Limimorpha sp.
TTACACTTATATAACAAATGTATTTTTCTATTTTATCTAATTTTCTTTTTTCCATAATTATAATTTTCTTTTCTAATGTAACTTGTCATCTATTCCTTATTCTTCGTATCCATGCATATAGTCACCGGACCGTCGTTGAGCAGTTCCACTTTCATGTCTGCCCCGAATTCACCAGTGCCAACTAGCTTGCCCAATGCCTCACTCAGTTTGATGCAGAACTCGTTGTAGAGTGGGATAGAGACTTCGTGCTTGGCAGCCCTAAGCCATGACGGTCGATTGCCCTTCTTGTAGCTTGCAAATAAAGTGAATTGGCTTATCACCAATATTTCCCCATCCACATCCATTATAGAGCGATTCATCACCCCGTTTTCGTCATCAAAAACGCGCAGGCCAATCACCTTTCTCACCAGCCAATCTATGTCTTCGCTCGTGTCTTCCTCGCATATACCAAGGAGTATCAGATACCCTTTTTGGATAGCCGATTTCACGTTTCCTTCTATCGTCACCGAGGCGTGACTCACTCGTTGTATTACTATTCTCATTTTGCTTTTTCTCTTCTTTTTTTTGTTATTTCTTTGCAAAGATACCACTTATTTTCTTCGTATCAAAATTTACAGTGTATTTTCTTCTTTATTTTTAAAATAATTAATAATAATCTCTGCTTTATTTCTGCCTACTGTATTGCTAAGAGCCTCAATATCAGCTTCTTTTACCTTTTTCACAGTTTTAAATGCCTTGATTAACTGTTCTTTTGTCTTTGGACCGATACCCGGGATGTCGTCCAACTCGGAATGGAGAGCCCTTTTAGAGCGTTTGTCCCTATGGAATGTGATGGCAAAACGATGCACCTCGTCCTGTATCCTGGTAAGTACGTGAAACAGTTCGCTATTCGTACTCATTCCAACTACCACAGGCGGGAATCCATACAGCAGTTCGTTGGTTCTGTGGCGGTCGTTTTTCGCCAATCCGGCAATAGGAATCTTGAGGTTGAGTTCGTCCTCAACAACCTCCCTGACTACCTCCATTTGCCCTTTTCCGCCATCCGTGATTATGAGGTCGGGCAGTCGTTGGTTTTCCTCCATCAGACGCGTATATCTTCGCCTCACAACCTCCTTCATTGAGGCATAATCATCCGGTCCTACAACCGTTTTTATATTGTATTTTCGATAGTCGTTTTTACTCGGTTTTAGTTGTTTGAACACCACGCAAGCTGCCACGGCATCCGTACCGCTGATGTTTGAGTTGTCGAAACATTCTATCTGATAGGGTAGGGTTGGCAACTTCAACGCGTCCTGAATTTGCTTCATCAGTCGCGTTGTTTTTTGCTCTGGATTTAGCTTTTCTGTCTGCTTCAGGATGTCTAATTTATACTGCTTGCAGTTCATCAAACTTAGCTCCAATAGTGTCTTTTTATCCCCCCTTTGAGGCACGGTAAGGGTTATTCCTTCGAGTTCAAGATCCAGTTCGAAAGGCACTATTATTTCCTTTGCCTTACTGCCGAATCTCTCCCTGATTTCCATAATTCCGAGAGCCAATAAGTCCTCGTCCTTCTCCTCTAATTTCTTCTTATATTCGAAGGTGAACGACTGGTTTATGCTACCATTATTCACGTGTATATAATTGATGTAGGCAGTCTTTTCGTCGCTTGTTATTGACATCACATCTATGTTGTCAACGATGTGACTCACCACCTCGCTCTTGGCTGCATACAGACTAATCAACTCGTATTTTCGCTTGATCATCTCAGCTTCCTCAAACCGCAGTTCCTCAGCCAAAGCCATCATTTCCTCCTTCATTTCGCGTAGTATATTACGAGTGTTTCCCTTCAAAATCTCCCT
>JBJEGZ010000025.1:0-1711 GCA_051875555.1 Candidatus Limimorpha sp.
ATACTGGTCAATATTCCGTTTGAAATACATATAACTGAGTATAAATTAGTGAATTACGCTGCAAAGTTACTACTTTTTTGTAAAAACCGAGAGGAATGGCTGTTTTTTTATTATAATCTGTGCCATATTTATTCCGTAATTTTGCCGCAAAGATACAAAAATATCGTTTGCGGCAAAATAAGCGGTTGATTCTATACCTTTTGTGAATATGGTAAAGGTGTCAAAGTATCAGTGTCAAAGGTGTCAAACTTATGATTTAAGTTAAAAAGCAATTAAGTTCTTGGTAAGAATTTAGTTACTAAGAACTTTATTACTATCATGTTGTTGTGACATTACTTTTTATTAATGTTTTCAAGAGCTTTCTTGAGGTTGTCAAGGGCTGCTTTCATGTCAGCAGGTCTTGCATTTGCCCTAAGAGATTTTGCGTTTCTGATTGCTGCTTCTCCGGCAAGCTCTGGATGCAGTTGTTCCATAATATCGAGAATCCCAATTATTTGATTTAGGAGTATTTCATTGAGCTCGGATTGCGATTGGTTAAGGGCATCTTGTGCTTCCATAAAAGCAATGACACTGTCAAAAGCAACGGCATAATCATTGAATTTTGCATCTATGGCATTTCCAAGAGTAATGAAACCTTCACTTGTTGCATTTGCAACTTCCGTAATTTTGTTATCAAGTGCGAGTGTCACTCCTGCCAGACTGTCGATGGTGTTCACCATATTTCCTGATATAGCAACTTCGCCGTCGTTGAAGGTAATCTCCTTGATGTCATTGTGTCCAAGGGTAACGGTGGTGCCGTTGTTGAGAGTAATCACCATGTTGTATTCTTTCTGTGCCAATGCGTTTACAGCAGTCATCAGCATCATAGCCATAACAAGTAAAATGTTCTTTTTCATAATTCTTTAGTGTTTTTAAATTGTTACTGTTTACTTTTGGATTTTGAATGAGCCCTTTTCTGTTTTGATAACATAGACTCCCTTGGGCATACGGGTGAAGTCTATTTCTGCATTTCCGTCATTTCCTACTGTTGTGCTCTGAACGGTCTTGCCGTCGATGGTGAACACATTCACACTTGAACCGGCCTTAAGTCCAGACATCCTGGAACCGAATTTGCCACCAATCTCAACACCGTCAATGGCTGTGTCGTCAGATGAGTAGAACTTGAACGTCTTTACATCCGCGGCTTCTACCGAAACGGATAGGTCTTTCTCGTTCTTAATAACCAGCAAGTTGTCCTGATAGGTAATTCGGGGATTGTCGGAAATGTAGAACTCATAAGACGAGCCTGCATTTGTCTCGACCACTACCTTAGGTTCGGCATTGGCAAAACCTAATAGTGGTGACATCATCAGTCCGCATGCCAACAATAGTTTGAGTAATTCCTTTTTTCTTAATTTCATTACACAAATATTTATCATGCCTATCGACTCTCCCAAAATCGGCAGTTGGTAATTAAGGTTATTATCTATAAATAAAAAAGCGTGGAGAGTCTTACCAGTCGCTCGTTCCACGTTCTGAGGCTCTGGCATTTGCCCATTCGATCAAGAACGAGCAACGCACAGAAACCCACGCCGATTTGTATTGTAAATACCCTCGACATCTTTAACCTTAATTATATATTAAGGACAAGATGACATTTAGTACTATACAAATCACCCATGAGCATCTATCGTTGCCTTGTCTCGTGATCGAAGTTTGAAACTGCCAGATT
>JBJEGZ010000026.1:0-147086 GCA_051875555.1 Candidatus Limimorpha sp.
AATTTAGATTCCGCCTGTAAAACTATAAATAACAATAGGTTACAGGCGTTTGAGCCACGTGGCGGGCTCGAACCGCCGACCTACGCATTACGAATGCGTTGCTCTACCAACTGAGCTAAAGTGGCAAATACGGCTGCAAAATTACAATTTTTTTCATTTGGGACAACACTTTTTTTATTTTTACGTTATCTTTGCAAAGTAATCTTACCCAAAAAGTTGTTTTTAAATTAGAAACAGAACATTTGTTTTATGATTTGGAAAATGATTTCTGTCGCGCTGTTGTCAACAGTAAAAACATTATTTGCTCCTTCGTTAGGCTTTGCGGAGGGCTTGTCTTTCTTTTGGACATTTGTCTCTACAGCGACAGGGGGGATAATAGGATTTGTGGTGTTTTATTTTTTCATAGATAGGATTATCGCATTGGTAAAGAGGAAAGACGAGATAGTGGCCCTTACTCAGAAGAAGATTCGGAAGGCGAGGCAGATAATCAGATGGAAGAGGAGGTATCCTATAGGAATATTGATTTTCATCTTGCCGCTGCTTTCAATACCGGTTATGGCATTCATTATAAAGAGGTTTTACAACCATAACAAAAAAGTCTTCTCATTATCGTTCGTGTCCGTGGCTGTTTTCTCTCTTGTGGGCTGCATACTTTTCTCCCCGCTTTTAGCCGTTGTTTAGGTCATGAATGGAATGACTACATCATAACGACCACAAACTGTATCTATTTTTAATATGAATCTGTCCTGTAAGTCCCAACTCCTACAGGACAGATTTTTTATTGGTTTTTGTCTAAGCCGTTACAGTTGGCAGAGGGCTGCTGCACCGAGAATAGCCACCTCATTGTCAGCGAGTTCTGACACTCTTATTTCCACTTTCCCTTTATAGATGAAGAGCAGGTTTTCTTCGAACGACTTGCGTAGAGGTTTCAAAAGCACTTCGCCGGCGTGTACTGGTCCGCCCATGAGGAATATCGCCTGTGGTGCGGAGAATGTGACGGCATTTGCCATTGCCACGCCGAGAAGGTATCCTACATTTTCGAAAGTCTGGATTCCGATAGGATCGCCTGCGTTTGCGGCGTCGCCAATCATCTTAGATGTCAGTTTGTTAACAGGAATATCCTTTAAGACACCGTTGTACATAGGTCTTTGCTCCATCAGCTCTATTGCGGTACGGCGGATTCCATTCGCTGAGGTGTAAGTCTCAAGGCAGCCTTTCCTTCCGCAGCCGCACTGACGACCGTTTAATATTATTGTGGCGTGGCCAAGCTCTCCGGCTGTGCTTGTCGAGCCGAGTACGAGTTTCTTGTCGATGATGATGCCGCTTCCAACTCCTGTTCCAAGGGTGAAGGTGATGAAATGGTCTAAATCCTTCGCGCCGCCATAAACCATCTCGCCGTATGCGGCAGCGTTGGCGTCGTTCGACACAACAATCTTGGTGTCGATGTGTTGCTTCAACAATTCAACGAGTTTGACTTCTCCCTTGAAGTTGAGGTTCGGCGCATTGTCGATACAGCCGGTGTAAGTGTTCCCATTAGGAGCCCCTATTCCAATGCCATTAATGTTAACGATATTGTTCCTTTCAAGCAACTCATTTACCTTCTCTGCCATGTCCTTGATATACAGAGCCGCATCATAGTATTCGTTAGTCTTTAAATTAATCTTGTCAATGATTTTTCCATCGCTACTGACAAGCCCTATATCGGTATTTGTGCCTCCGATATCGATTCCTATAGAGTATGAAGTTTGCATAATGTAATTTTTTTTAATGCAAAAGTAAAAAATTCTATTATAATGACAAATAAAATCATTCTTTTTTTATATCTTTGCGAAATGTTTATAAAAGAAATATCTAACATTTTATGAAAGACGCTTATCGCGAATATAAATTCTTGAATCTCACAAGCGTTGCGGATGAGATTCGTAAATATTGGGAAGACAATGATATTTTCCAGAAAAGTTTAGAGAACACCAAGAACGGTACTGCTTACGTGTTTTACGAGGGTCCTCCTTCTGCTAATGGAATGCCTGGTATTCATCATGTTATGGCGAGAACGATAAAGGATACATTCTGCCGTTTCCAGACATTAAAAGGGAAATATGTAAGTCGTAAGGCTGGCTGGGACACTCACGGTCTGCCTGTAGAGCTCGGCGTTGAGAAGAAACTTGGTATCACAAAAGAAGACATTGGAAAGAAAATCAGCGTTGATGAATATAACAAGGCCTGCCGCGAAGAGGTCATGAAATATAAGGATAAATGGGACGACCTTACACGCCAGATGGGATATTGGGTTGACCTTAACGACCCTTATATCACTTTTACGAACGAATATATCGAGACATTGTGGTATCTTTTGTCTGAGTTGTATAAAAAAGGTCTCTTATATAAAGGTTACACCATCCAGCCATTCTCGCCGGCTGCCGGAACCGGTCTCAGCTCACACGAGTTAAACATGCCCGGCTGCTACCGCGATGTGAAAGACCTTACCTGTGTCGCGATGTTCCGACTTAAAGCCGAACAGCGTAAAGTGGAGAAACTGCCTTTCGACACGGATTTGAATTTCAATGATGTACAGGTAGTGGCTTGGACTACAACACCTTGGACTCTCCCTTCAAACACCGCCCTCGCCGTAGGCCCCGGCATCGAATATAACCTTATTAAGACTGTCAACCCAACCGATGGTACGCCCGCATTCCTCATCTTAGGAAAACCGCTCATGAACTCCTTCTTCCCTTCAGAAGAAGAGAAACCTTCGTTCGACGAATATAAGGTGGGTGATAAGAAACTGCCTTATGAGGTCCTTGGCACCTGCAAAGGTAAGGATCTTGTAGGACTTGATTATGAACAGCTTATCCCTTGGGTCACACCAGATGGCGACGCATTCCGCGTCATTCCGGGCGACTTTGTCACAACAGAAGACGGAACAGGCATAGTGCATATCGCACCTACTTTCGGTGCAGACGATAACCGCGTGGGCAAACTTAATAATATCCCTCCACTACAACTTATCGACAAGGATGGTAAGGTGCAGCCGATGGTTGACCGCACAGGTAAGTTCTTTAATATTGAAGACCTTGACGCTGAATGGGTTAGGACACATCTCAATGTCGAAGAATACTCAAAATATGCTGGCAAATTCGTTAAAAACGCATACGACCCGACAAAGACAGATAAGGACATCTCTTTAGATGTTGAGATAGTTGTCATGCTTAAAGAAGAACGCAAACTGTTCAAGAGCGAGAAACATACTCACAATTACCCACACTGCTGGAGAACCGACAAACCTGTTCTTTACTATCCTCTTGACAGCTGGTTCATCAAGACTACGGCATTGAAAGACAGAATGATAGAACTTAATAAGACTATCAATTGGAAACCGGAGGCAACTGGTACAGGCCGTTTCGGCAACTGGCTCGAGAACCTCGTCGATTGGAACTTGTCTCGTTCAAGATATTGGGGCACACCTCTTCCGATCTGGAGGACAGAAGACGGGACAGAAGAAATATGTATAGGAAGCGTCAAACAGCTGCGTGAAGAAATAGAGAAGTCTGTCTCCGCTGGCTTTATGACAGAAAACCCATATAAATCAGACGACTACACTAAGTTTGACCTACATCGTCCTTATATCGACAATGTCGTTCTTGTGTCAGAGTCAGGAAAGAAGATGTTCAGGGAGCCTGACCTTATCGACGTTTGGTTCGACTCTGGCGCTATGCCTTATGCCCAGATACATTATATGGGAGAGGAAGGAAAACTTAACGACAAGACATTCCCTGCCGACTTTATCGCAGAGGGTGTCGATCAGACGCGCGGCTGGTTCTTCACCCTGCATGCTATCGCGACAATGGTGTTCGATAGCGTGGCATTTAAGAACGTCATCTCTAATGGCCTCGTACTCGATAAGAACGGTAACAAGATGTCGAAACGTCTCGGTAACGCCGTTGACCCCTTCGGCGCGATTTCAAAATACGGCGCCGATGCAGTGAGATGGTATATGATTACAAACTCACAGCCTTGGGATAACCTGAAGTTTGACGAGGAGGGCGTTGACGATGTGCGCCGTAAATTCTTCGGAACATTATATAACACCTACGCTTTCTTCGCTCTGTATGCCAATATTGATAAATTCGATTACAGCGACAGTGATATACCTTATGAACAACGTCCTGAGATTGACAGATGGATTCTCTCAGAACTTAACTCCTTAATTATAGAGGTTGAGAAAGACTATGAGAGCTATGAGCCAACAAAGGCCGGGCGTGCTATAGGGCATTTCGTCGATGCTCACCTTAGCAACTGGTACGTGCGTCTATCACGCCGCCGTTTCTGGAAGAGCAACAGCTCTATCGACAAGACATCGGCATATCAGACACTTTACACTTGCCTCGACACCTTGTCGCGCCTCATCTCTCCAATAGCACCGTTCTTCGCCGAGCGACTTTACCGCGACCTTAACAACGTTACACATCGCGACAGCGCAGAGTCGGTACATCTCACATCTTTCCCGACAGCAAACGAACGCTTCATCGACAAGAAACTTGAGGAACGTATGGAAATGGCGCAACTCGTGGCATCAATGGTGCTGTCACTCAGAAAGAAAGCTAATATCCGAGTAAGACAGCCTCTTTCAAAAATAATGATACCGGTCTTGTCAGATGAACAGAAAGAACAACTTGAGAAAGTTGAAGGTCTTATACTTTCCGAGGTCAATGTGAAGAAGGCCGAATACCTCACAGGCGAGCTTAACATATTGGTAAAGAAGGTGAGACCGAACTTCGCATCGTTGAAGACCCGCTATAGCAAACTCATCGGGCAGCTTACCAAGTTCTTCAATGCGATGACACAGGAAGATATCCGTAAGTTCGAGCAGAACAACGGCACTACGACTACTATTGACGGACAAGAAGTCAACCTTATCTTAGAGGACGCGCTCATCACCACGGAGGATATCCCCGGCTGGACAGTGACGACACAAGACAAGATGACGGTAGCCCTTGATATCACAATAACACCGGACCTTTATGAGGAAGGACTCGCAAGAGAAATAATCAACCGTGTTCAAAACATGAGAAAAGAGAAAGGCCTTGAGGTGACAGACAAAATCATGCTCTCGATAGAGAAGAACGATGACATACTTAAGTCGGTGGAGCGTTTCGGGGAGTACATCTGCTCGGAGACTCTCGCCACACTGCAGCTCGTAGATGCTATGGACGGGGACGCTGAGACGCAAGAGCTCGTCGATAATATTTATGCAAAGATTGCGATAAAGAAGGTGTAAATATAGGTGTGGGGAGAAATACCCTGCACTTTACCTAAATATAACCCTTAAAAACTAATGCCATGGAAGACTCAATCAATAGTTCAATCGAAAAGAACAGGTACAGTGACGAGGAATTAGAAGAGTTCAAAGCTCTCATCTTAGAACGCCTTGAGAAGGCAAGGAAAGACCTTGTCCTTTTGCAGGAGAACGTCACGGGTGGGGATAACAGCGCTGACGATACCGCTCCTACATTTAAGATTCTTGAAGAAGGCTCCTCGGTTTTATCTAAGGAGGAGAACAGTGCTTTGGCAGTGCGACAGGCTAAATACATACAAAATCTTGAGAACGCACTGATAAGGATTGAGAATAAGACGTATGGGATCTGTAGGGTGACAGGCAAACTCATTCCCAAAGAGCGTCTTCGCGCAGTGCCACATGCTACATTGAGCATGGACGCCAAGTTGAATCAGAATAAGAAGAAATGAAGAAGCCTCTTATTGTCATTATATTGGTCTTAATACTTGACCAAGTGTCAAAAATACTTGTCAAGACATCAATGGCGATAGGCGACGCTATTCCTGTTTTCGGGAACTGGTTCTATATTTTGTTTATTGAGAATAACGGCATGGCCTTCGGTTGGGAACTTTCGAGTTCGGTATGGGGCAAGATATTCCTTACGTCGTTCCGTATCGTCGCGGTGATGCTGTTATTCTATCTGTTGCATTATCTGGTTAAGAAGAAAGTCGGTTTCGGACCGTTGTTCGGTTTGTCGCTTGTCACGGCGGGTGCGCTCGGTAACATCATCGACTGTATGTTTTACGGGCTGATATTCGACTATGCTGGGTTTATGCAGGGGCGAGTGGTCGATATGCTGTATTTCCCATTGTTCACCTTCCCTGAATGGGTGCCATTCCTTGGAGGCGACATCTTCTTCAGCCCGGTATTCAATATCGCAGACAGCGCCATAACAATCGGTATGCTATATTTAATAATCTTCCAATGGAAGTTTATCAAGAACTTTGAAACAATAGTAGGAAAACAACAACAATAATATCATGGAGAGAAAAATCGTTGGTCGTATCGCTCAGATCATCGGACCTGTTATCGACGTAACTTTTGAAGATGAGAAAAATCTTCCTAACCTGTTGGACGCTTTAGAGATAACGCGTGACAACGGTGACAAACTCATCACCGAAGTGCAGCAGGACATCGGAGAGAACACCATGCGTACTATTGCTATGGACTCAACGGATGGTTTGAGGCGCGGTATGGAGGTGGTCAGCCTTGGGCACCCTATAACTATGCCTACGGGTGATCAGGTTAAAGGACGTCTTTTCAATGTTATTGGAGATAGCATCGACGGCTTGAAGCCTATGAAAGAGGGAAAACGTAACAGTATCCATAGAGAGCCTCCTAAATTCGAGAACCTCTCAACGAAGCAAGAGGTGCTTTTCACTGGTATAAAAGTCATCGACTTGATTGAGCCTTATGCGAAAGGTGGGAAAATAGGTCTCTTCGGTGGCGCGGGAGTCGGCAAGACAGTGCTTATTATGGAGCTTATCAATAATATCGCTAAGACATACTCTGGAATGTCGGTGTTCGCCGGCGTTGGAGAACGCACCCGTGAGGGTAACGACCTGCTCCGGGAAATGATAGAGTCAGGCGTTATTAAATATGGTAAGGAATTTGCCGAGTCGATGGAAAAAGGCAGCTGGGACCTTGACAAGGTTGACTATAACGAACTTGACAAATCGCAGGCGACGCTCGTCTTTGGACAGATGAACGAGCCTCCGGGAGCAAGGGCGAGGGTGGCTCTGTCAGGACTTACTATGGCGGAGTATTTCCGTGACGGTGACGGTGAGACCGCCGGCCGCGATATCCTTTTCTTTATAGATAACATCTTCCGTTTCACACAAGCCGGCTCAGAGGTGTCCGCACTTCTCGGCCGTATGCCTTCAGCTGTGGGCTACCAGCCAACGCTTGCATCGGAAATGGGCCTCATGCAGGAGAGAATCACCTCTACAAAAAGCGGCTCCATCACCTCCGTGCAGGCAGTTTATGTGCCCGCTGACGACCTTACCGACCCTGCTCCCGCAACAACTTTCGCACACCTCGACGCTACCACCGTGCTTAGCCGTAAAATATCCGAACTCGGTATATATCCTGCCGTTGACCCCCTCGACTCTACATCGAGGATACTGTCACCGGAGATAGTTGGCGAGGAACACTATAACACCGCTCAAAGAGTCAAGAATATACTACAGAGATACAAGGAACTCCAAGATATTATCGCTATACTCGGTATGGACGAGCTTTCTGAAGAAGATAAACTCATCGTCAACAGGGCGAGAAGAGTTCAGAGGTTCTTGTCGCAGCCTTTCCATGTGGCAGAGCAGTTTACAGGACTCAAGGGCGCTGTCGTAAGCATAGAAGACACTATCAAGGGCTTTAACATGATTATGGACGGTGAGGTTGACCAATATCCGGAGGCGGCGTTCAACCTTGTGGGAACAATAGAAGAAGCTATAGAGAAAGGTAAGAAAATGTTAGCGGAAAACAAGGAGTAAGCCATGAAACTGCAGATTCTTTCTCCCGAAAAGCAAATCTTCAACGGCGACACTGTACTCGTGCAACTGCCGGGCAGCGACGGATTATTCGAGATACTCAACAACCACGCACCTATGATAGCGTCTCTCGGCCAGGGACGAATCAAAGTACAACTTGCCGATGAATCACTTCAGTTCTTTAATATCAGAGGCGGCGTCGTTGAAGTGTTGAACAACAGAATCCTTGTTCTCGCAGATTGATTCTCATAATAAAAATTTTTTATATGCGTTGATTATCAACGGTTTATTTGCTATCTGCGGGTCCTTCTTTTTTTAAATAGTAAAAACTTTTACTTTTTTTTAAGAAAAATGGTAAAAACTTTTACTTTTTTATGTACTTTTGCAACGTCATTTGTTAATAACTAAAAATATTGTAAAATGAACTTAAAAAAATTCTTACTAACATTCGCAATGCTGACATTTGTGACGGTAACGGTTGTCAGCGCACAGGAGGCAAAAGAGAAAAAAGATTTCGCAATCTCTGATTATCTTAAAGTTTCTGGTAATTTAGACCTTGAATACAACAATCTTCATTGGGAGCAGAACGACGGTTCTATTAAAGAAATGAGCACATTCAATCTTCGCCGCGGCCGTTTGGTGTTTTCGGGAAACATTACAAAGCAGTTAGAGTTTAAATTCCAGCTTGAGATGGCATCAAACCCGAGAATTTTAGATGCATATATGAAGTTGAACTTACACAACAGTTTCCAGATCCGAATCGGTCAGGGAAAGATTCCGTTCACGATTGAAAATCCTTATGCGCCTTCATACCTTGCTATTGACAACACACAGGTAATCAACGCGTTGTCTGGTATGGGTTCGGATCCTCTCATCGCTAATAATAAATATGGTGGAGGACGTGAGATGGGAGTCTCTATCATGGGCGGTTTCATCGAGAAAGAGGGTTATAGTGTAATCAACTATAACATCGGAATATTCAACGGCAACGGTATCAATGTCAAGAACGACAACATGAGTTTCGCATACGTGGGACAATTAGAGATTAAGCCAATAAGAGACCTTAAATTCCACGCTTCAGCATATCTCGGCGAGTACAAACTCAACGATAGTGTTGATAAGGCATTGAGAAATCGCTTCGCTGTCGGTGCCGAATACGCTTCAAAGACATGGATGCTGCGCTCTGAATATGTATGGGGTGTCACCGAGGTCAATGACAATCCTGCCGTTATGGAGTCAACGATGAACCAGAAATCAGACGGTTTTTATGCGCAGGCGGTATATAACTTCTATCTCAAATGCAAGAACGGAAAGACACAGACTTTGTATCCTATAGTACGTTATGACTATTACGCAAAGAATTCCGAAATTAATATGGGCAAGTCAACATACTGGCTCGCTGGTATAGGCTGGTGGCCGGAGAAACATCTCCGTTTCCAACTCAACTATACATTAAGACATGAGATAGGAAAAGAAAAACTCGGTCATTATGTAGCGGCTCAAGCCACTGTAAAATTCTAAGTAAACAATTTATTATTAATGATTCTGGCGCTTATCGCTCGGATGTTGTTTTAGGCGCTCGGATAAAAACCTTTGAATATGGAAAATAAGAACGATATTGTAACTGTTGGAAAGACAAATATTTCCGACCTTTGGAAGAAAGAAGACTGGTTGGCTTGTTGGATAGGATTCATCGTTATTGCGATAGGATGTGTCTCGGTGTTGACAGGCTGGTTCGACTTCTCCGCATTGAAATTCTCCACATGGTATATATGGGAAGACAAAGGCACTTTCGCCGAATCGATGGGCAAGCAGCTTAATGGAGCCTTCGTTTTCAAGCTCTTGCGCACCTTCATCGTCCTTGGAATCCTTTTTGCTGCAGGCGCGAAGCTGATGGGAAAAGAGTTGAAGAAATATGTCCCGGCATTTGTAGGATTATTCGTGATAGCGTTGCTTGTCCGCTGGATTAGCGCGGAGTTTACCCTCAACCGCTACCTTGAATGGGCGTTCTGGGCATTACTCATCGGACTCCTTATATCTAATACCGTTGGGACGCCAAACTGGCTCAAACCCGCTGTGATGACAGAATTTTACATTAAAACCGGTCTTGTCATCATGGGATTCAGCGTGCTTTTCTCTAACATCGCGAAATTCGGTCTCTACGGACTCGGAATCGCATGGATTGTCACACCATTAGTGATAGTGTTCATGTGGTGGCTGGGAACAAAAGTGTTTAAAATCGACAACAAGCCTCTTGTTATAACCCTTGCGAGTGCAACAAGTGTTTGCGGAACAAGTGCGGCAATAGCGACCGGCGCCGCGGCAAAAGCGAAGAAGAGCGACTTGTCAATGGCAGTGTCAATCTCTATCATCTTCACTATCCTGATGATGGTTTTCGAGCCTATAATCATCAAGGCTTGTGGAATGAACCAATTGATGGGAGGCTCATTGATCGGCGGTACTGTCGATAGCACCGGCGCGGTGGTAGTAGCGGGAACAGCTCTTGGTGAAGAGGCACAAAAAGCCGCCGTACTCGTCAAATCAATCCAGAATATCCTTATCGGCTTCATAGCTTTCTTCGTGGCATTGTTCTTCGCCACAAAGGTTGACAAAAACCCTAACGAGAAAGTGGGCGCGAAAGAGATATGGTACAGATTCCCTAAGTTTATCATCGGGTTCTTCGTGGCTTCATTAGTCGCTTCTTTTATTATACAGCCTTTGTTTAACACCGCTGATTTTAATGCTGTAGGTGCTATCAACAAAGTCCTTGACCAATATAAGAACTGGGCTTTCGTTTTAGCTTTCACAAGTATAGGTCTCGACACCAACTTCAAAGAGATTGCAAAACAGATGCACGGCGGAAAAGTCCTATGGCTTTATATCATCGGACAGGTGTTTAATATCGCTCTGACACTGTTTGCAGTATGGTTCCTCCTCTCAGGAGTGATTTTCCCAATACCTGTTCTCGACTAATGAAGTCGGAAAATAAAATAAAACTATTAAAAGTGAGCACCATCGTTATAGGTGGTGCCACTTTGATCGTTGCCATTTATATAATGGCGAAGGGTCTCGGGTTGGTTGACAGCCTCGACTTTGGAGCTGGTGCTTATTTCTATGCTGATATACCTGATTATGAGAAGGTTGATGCCGATGGCTCTTTTCACACTTCGGTGCCGAGATGGGTGCACTTCCTTTTGTTCTTCGTGTGGGGAGCCTTCGTCTTCTGGCTCTGGAAGAAAGTTGACGGGAGCAATGATAAGAGATGAAGTCGTTGATAATGTATAATACTTAAGACAATTAAAAAAATTTGTAAAAACCATTTGTATATTAAAAAAAAGCGTTATCTTTGCAGCGCAATTCATAACGGTATCATGGCCGAGTGGCTAGGCGAAGGTCTGCAAAACCTTTTACGGCGGTTCGATTCCGTCTGGTACCTCGAAAAACAAGCCTCGACTGTCGAGGCTTGTTTTATTTTCCCCAAAGGAGAGAAAATATTACATGGTAAAAAAGACCTGTAGATGAAAAGGACGGTATACCTTATTCTTCCTTACTTCGTCATTTAGCAGCAATGGCTTTAAATAGTTCTTACAGACTTTTGGCAAAAATCCTCGTTTCTTTAAGTCCCCTACTCCTATACATTGGCAGGATGTAAATGAACCAAAATGAAATTATTGAATATTATTAAAAGCACTACTTTTGTCATCGGAATCAATGGGGGAAGCCAAAAATCCATAATAGAGCAGGTGTAATAATTATAATATTTGTTATTATGAGAAAGTTTTTGTTATTGTGCGTATGTGTATCTTTGTTTTGTGCATGTGGTAGTAATGGGCAATCGAGTCAAGAGGAATCGAAGAACCAACAGCAGGAAGAGGTTAAAACCATTCCGGCATCCTCTGTGATGCTTAAAGGTAAACACGCAATTTTATTTAAGGTGAGTGGAGACTCGTGCAAGGTTAGTCTTGTGAAAGTAGATGGATATTGGCAGGTGCGTGTTAAAATGACTATTGCTAACAAGAAGTCTTACAATCAGTTATCTGATAAGTCAAAGTACGAACGGAATCTCTCCGGTATTAACGGAAAGTTGCTTAATGCGAGCGAGGTGGAATTGTCTTCGCTGGATGTTTCTTCAGAAGAATGGAATATGTTGTTGGAAGAGGGGATTGATGCCCAACAAGATATTACTATTAAGACTTATTCATTTGAACGGTACTCGTATGCGAGAGCAAAAGAGATATTCGACAATGTTGTCGGTGTTGAGCTGAGAGGTATCGAACTCCGTGAGGCTGAAAACAGGTCCAACAATAATGAATCGCTCTTTGACGATGAGACATGGGAGACGGTTGAGGACATGCAGATGTTGTTGGAGGCAGAAAGTGAGATGTTTGATGTGTTGAAAAAGTTTTTCTAAATCAATTTATTATTACTAATTATTAAAATTAAGCATTATGAAAATTTCAAAGTTTTTAGTTGGAGCGATGCTCGCGGTCGCATTGGCTTCCTGCTCCGGGAAAGAGCAGAAAGAGTCAAAAGACTCGTTGATTAAGGATTATGAGATGGCTTGTGAAAAAGACATGGTTGGAAATGCAATGCAGATTCTTAACAAGTTAGATGCTGATTATAAAGGCACTGGCTTTACGGAAGCCGAATTGGAACGTTTTGATGAAGCCTATTATGTTCTGGATTCGATAGTAGGATCATACGTTTGATGAGATGGACGATTTGTTAGATAGGTGGTTTGAATAATTTTTAATGTTAGAAAACAGGATTGTATAATAAAAAATCTTACTATTATGTCAATTTTATGGTGGGTTATTGTCAGTTTATGCCTTTGTTTGGGGTTTCTCGGATGTTTCTCATCAGTAAGATTCCGGGACCTATTGCTGTCTTCTTTGCTACTCTTATAGCAACACTATGTCTCGACTTAGAAATCGGATGGGATGTCGTGGCTATTGTCGCCGTACTCGTTATTGCAAGTATGATTGTTTCAAAGTTGCTTGTTAAGGTTGTGAAGCGGCTTCATGAGTACAGCAAACGGGCTACTTGGGGTACAGTCATCGGGTCGCTTATCGGTGTTGCTGCCTTTGCGGCTGGCGGAGATGTTGATTCTATTGTGCCTGTCATTCTGATTGCACTCCTTGCGTTTGTCTTGCTCCCTTTTGTGTTCGCTTTTGTTTTTGAACGGGATATAAGTCGGAACGGCTTATTTGGTTTTATTGGTGTCCGGAATTTTGAATTGGTATTTTATCGAAATGTTTACCTGACCACTTATAGAAAAGGTTGTTAAAAGTTGTCCGCGTTGTCGTCAAAATACTACATCTGTTTTTGATCAAACCCCATTTGTCATTTATCAAAATCAAAAGGGATAGGGCTTGACATTGGTTGCCGGACGACAATAGAAAAGGTTGTTAAAGTTGTCCGCGTTGTCGTCAAAATACTACATCATTTTTGATCGAACCCCATTTGTCATTTATCAAAATCAAAAGGGATAGGGCTTGAGTTTGTTTGCAGGACGACGATAGAAAGGTTGTTAAAAGTTGTCCGCGTTGTCGTCAAAATACTACATCTGTTTTTGATATGCCCCCATTTGTCATTTGTCAAAATCAAAAGGGATAGGGCTTGAGTTTGTTTACCTGACCACTTATAGAAAAGGTTGTTAAAAGTTGTCCGCGTTGTCGTCAAAATACTACATCATTTTTAATCGACCCCCACTTGTCATTTATCAAAATCAAAAGGGATAGGGCTTGACATTGGTTGCCGGACGACGATAGAAAGGTTGTTAAAAGTTGTCCCCGTTGTCGTCAAAATACTACATCATTTTTGATCGAACCCCATTTGTCATTTGTCAAAATCAAAATGGATAGGGCCTTGAGTTTGTTTACCTGACCACTTATAGAAAAAGTTGTTAAAAGTTGTCCGCGTTGTCGTCAAAATACTACATCTGTTTTTGATCGAACCCCATTTGTCATTTATCAAAATCAAAAGGGATAGGGCTTGAGTTTGTTTGCCGGACGACAATAATTTGATCCCCGATGTTTTAAGCTTAAAAACGAGATGTTGTCAAAGTTGTCGTGTTGTCTATTATAAGTCTGTCACGGACTTCAACAAGAATAAAACACTTTGCCCCGAAAAACTTTCGGGGCAAAGAATATGATGATTTAGATTAAGATATTCTCTTTATTAATCTTCGTCTTTCTTAGACTCTTCGTATGCCTTGAGGAGTTTTGTCTGGACATCGGCAGGCACCTGTGCGTATTCTGAATACTCTAATGTGAATGAGCCGCGTCCTGATGTGAGTGAGCTCAACGATGTTGAGTAGCGGTCCATTTCTGCGAGCGGCACCTTAGCACGGATAATCTGGTAGTTGCGGTCAGAATCCATACCCATGATGATAGCGCGGCGGCCTTGGAGGTCGGTGTTGACTGCACCCATCATATCTTCTGGCATGCGTACTGTGAGGTCGTAGATAGGCTCCATAATCTTTGGGCCTGCGTTTTTGAATGCCGCTGAGAACGCCATACGTCCTGCGATCTTGAATGCCATCTCGTTTGAATCAACTGGGTGCATCTTACCATCATAGACATAGACGATGATGTCGCGTGCGTATGAACCTGTGAGTGGACCTTCCTCAAGTCGTTCGTTGATACCTTTGAGGATAGCTGGCATGAAGCGAGCGTCGATAGCACCACCGACTATACAGTTCTTGAAGATGAGTTTGCCGCCCCATGGAAGGTCATATTCCTGTGTGTCACGGACTTGTAAGTCTGTTGGGTCGGTATATCCCTCATAGTAAGGAGCAAGTCTTAAATGTACCTCACCGAACTGTCCTGAACCACCTGACTGTTTCTTGTGACGGTAGTCAGCGTTCGCACTCTTTGTGATGGTCTCACGGTAAGGGATCTTTGGTGATGCGAACTCAACAGCGATTTTGTTGATGTTGTCGAGATACCATTTGATAGTGTTGAGGTGGTATTCACCTTGGCACTGTAAGATATTTTGTCTTAACTCACGTGACATGTTGGTGATGATAGTCGGGTCGGTTTTGTGCATATCGTTGAGGATACCGCCGAGTTTCTCATCTTCTTGTGAGTTAGCAGCTTTGATAGCTATTGAGAAGATAGGTGTTGGGAAGTTGATTTCCGGAAGTGCGGTGTCAGAGATCTTGGCATCGACGAGGCTGTCGTTGATGCGGACATCTTTCAACTTGATTGTGGAGATGATATCGCCAGCGTAAGCTTTCTCTACTCTCTCGCGTGTCTTACCATTTGAAACGAGTATCTGTGAGATGCGCTCTTTGTTGCCTGTGCGAGGGTTGATAAGGTCTTGTGCCTCAGTGACAACGCCGCTGTAGATACGTGCCATAGCGACATCACCGACGTTTTGCTCTGTAGAGATCTTGAAGAAGAACATCGCTGTAGGCTCTTCGGCGTTGTTATGGAATTCTGTGCCGTTAATGGCTTTGATAGGGGCGACGTGTGCTGGTGAAGGGCAGGCGTTGATGATGAACTCGAGGAGACGAGTTACACCTATGCCGTTCTTTGCCGCACCGCAGATAACAGGGAAGAGCTCGCGTTTTGCGATACCCATGCGGATACCGGCTTCCATGTCTTCTTCTGACAGAGTGCCGTCCTCGAAGAATTTCTCCATGAGAGCGTCATCTCCTTCAGCGGCGTGCTCGATAAGGTCGTTGTGCATCTCTTCCGCCTTGTCAGCAAGGTTAGCCGGGATTTCCTGTATCTCAGGAGCGCCGTTGCCGTTCTTGAAGACAAGCATTTTCTTCATGATAAGGTCGATAACAGCGTTGAAACCTTCACCTGTGTTGACCGGGAATTGGATTGGAGTGACCTTGTCGCCAAAGTATTCTTTAAGCTGATGAATGGTATCCTCAAAGTTGGCGTTGTTATGGTCAAGCTGGTTCATGAAGAACACTACAGGCTTGTTGGTGTTTGTAGCGTGTTTCCATGCGTTCTCTGATGTGGCCTCAACGCCTGACTGTGAGTTGACAGTGAAAACCGCTGTGTCAACAGCACTCAGACATGCGACAATATCGCCCGAGAAATCGCTAAAACCAGGAGTATCTAAAATATTGATTTTAGTATCATTAAATATTGTGTAGCATAAGCTTGCGTTTACAGAGATACCGCGTTCCATTTCAATCGGACGGTAGTCTGAGACCGTGTTCTTGTTTTCAGTAGCACCTTTTCTGTTGATGAGCTTGCCTTCGTAAATCATGTTCTCAGCAAGCGTGGTTTTTCCGGATTTAGCAGCTCCGATAAGAGCGATGTTCCGAATTTCTTCTGTCTGGAATACCTTCATTTTATTATAATCTATATTAATTTATATTTATTTCCGTGCGCAAAAGTATGAAAAATAATCGATACTTTCTCAATAAATTACGATTATTTTTAAGAAAGGCTGTCGTAGATGTCCTTAACAGCTATTTTATTGGGTATTGCTGTCTGATTTTGTCCCATTTATCCTCGTCCATCTTCGCTCCAAGCACCTGTATTATGTTTGTGGCTAAGCAGTTTCCCCATTCTCCGCATTGTTTTAACGGCAGGTCGTTAATAAGTCCTGCGATGAAACCTGCTGCATACATGTCGCCTGCTCCCGTGGTGTCAACGACGGCCACCTCGCTGCCGGCTATGCTTATTTTCTCTTCGCCTTTTTTTATCAATGAGCCTTTCTTGCCAATCTTCACTATAGCTATCTCGCAACGTGATGCTAAGTAGTCTAATGCGTTTTCGGGTGTGTCGCCGGTAAGTGCCTTGGCCTCTTCCTCGTTGGCGAAAACTATGTCTATGTCTGACAGAATGTCTTTTAGGAAATCGCGGTTGTCTTCAACGACATTGTATGATGCTAAGTCAAGCACCGTCTTACAACCTGCGTTTTTCGCTAACTTTATTGTTTTAGAGAAAAGTGGCCTGTTCGCGATAAGGTAACCCTCTATGTAACAGTAGCCCCAGCCATCGAACATCTCTTTTCTAAGGTGTGACTCGCTGAGAAGTACTGCGGCTCCGAGGTTCGTTGCGAATGTCCTCTCACCGTCAGTGGATACGATGGCGTGTGCCGTGCCTGATACCGCATCGCCACGGAAGACGACAGGCTCAACGCCCGCCTCTCTCATTGATTGCTCGAAAAACCTGCCCGTGTCGTCATTCCCGGTGTAACAGATGAATCCTGTCTTGATACCGCATTTTGCCAATCCGTGAATGGTGTTTGCCGCTGAGCCGCCTGGTGCAAAAGTGCTGCTTTCTTCAGAAAGCGCTGCCGCTATTCTTGCCGAAAACTCGTCGTCAACAAGCTGCATAGAACCCTTTGGAAGGTTTAACGCTTTGAGAATGTCGTCGTTATCTATTCTTGTTAAAATGTCAACAAGTGCGTTGCCAATGCCTATTACTGTCTGTCTGTCGTTTGCCATGATCTTCTCTTTCGTCATAAAAAAAGAACGAACACCCTCTGGTATCCATTCTTTCAATTAATAACATGAAACATAAAAATTACACTTTGTAATCTCTCTTGCGCCCCCTTCAGGACTTGAACCTGAGACCCCCTGATTAACAGTCAGATGCTCTAACCAACTGAGCTAAGGAGGCATCCATTAATCTCTGTGTTTGCGAGTGCAAAGGTACAATGTTTTTTAATACGTTCAACAAAAAAAATAAAAATTTTTTCAAAAATTTTTAATATGTTGTAAATCAATCCAATAAGGTTTGAAAAATTATTCTTATATCATAAATGAAAGACCGTTTTTCATAATATTCGAGGTTTATTTTCACTTTATCGGGATAAATTATCTCGTCATTATAGCGTTTCGGGTCTTTTTGTTGTGCGAGGATCTTGTCTTCGTGCCTGTATTTTATCGATGCCGGACCTGTGATTCCTGGCTTCAATTCAAGTATCTTCCTGTCTTCGCCTTGTAGTTTGTCGGCATATCCGGGTACGTCTGGTCGCGGGCCTACAATGCTCATGTCTCCTTTTATTACGTTTATTAATTCTAAAATGGTATCGAGTTTCGTCTCTCTAAGCCATCGCCCGAATGGTGTGACTCGCGGGTCGCCGTATGTTGAGATTGTCCCCTGTTCCTCCGCATTATCATACATTGTGCGGATCTTATAAATCATGAATGGCTTGCCGTATTGACCTATCCTCTCTTGTTTATAAATGAACGGATTTCCCGGTGTCATCACCTTGTTGATAAGATATATGACTAATATCAATGGCGATAGAATTATCAGACCTATCAGTGCAAATACTCTGTCAAAAATGTTTTTAGCTATCATTCTGACTGCATTTTGTGCATTTTTAATACGGCTTTGGCGTTGATGTTTCTGACGAGCCTCTCAAAGGGCAGCAGTGCGTTTACTATTATTCCAAACCACCATTTGTATCTTACTTCGAGTTTGCAATATGCCTTTCTGAATTTGAAGTTTTGCTCCAAATATTGTTGTATGTTTGAATGCTCTGTTATGCTTCTCGTGCCGTCTGACACATATTTTAATTGTAATTCACCAAGATAATGCTCGTTCATCTTATAGAACAGGCCGTAGAACGGATATGTGGAGTTGTGCTTGTTTTCCGGTCTTACGACTGTTAAATCGTATTGGCAGGCGTCTGGCCAAACTTTTACTGTACTGAAACCTGCTAATTGCCCGCTTTCCTTCTCAAAGATTCCCCAGTAGTTGAAATTATCCCTTTCGCATTGGTCGATGTATTTGTTGAATATCGACATGCTCATTTTCCGGTCGCTTACTCGGTAGTCTTTGTATGCTGCTTTTGTTATTTGGAACGCCTCTTCTCTATATGTCTTAATATCAATTAAAATGATGTCGTAGCTTTTCAGTGAGCGGCGTATTTTATTTCTCTCATTAGATGAGTGTTCTGCTAAGCCTCCAAAGGAATCTTTGATAAGATACCAGAACTCGCTTTTTTCCTTTTGGTCGAAATCAAAGGTGTTCCTTACCATAAGTCCGCCGTTTCGGAGCAACGTTTTTTGTTGTCCTTTAGTGAGATGCGGCTCCTGATGGGGTTGGAATGAAAATATCCATGCGTGTCTGTAAAGGAAAAAACCGTTCATAATAATCATCCTTTTTTTATTGCATTTTATGGGATATGATTAATTCTTGAGGCTTTGATTTCATTTTTTATTCGAGGCTGTTGTCTGTCCTTTTTCAATGCCTTCGGTGCTTTCTTTTAGCAATATGACTTTTAGTGTGAGGAGTATCAGTTTGATATCCAATAAGATAGAACAATTTTCCACATATACCATGTCGAGTTTCAGTTTGTCGTATGATGTGGTGTTATATTTTCCGAAGACTTGTGCGTATCCTGTCAGTCCGGCTTTGACCTGTAGTCGATAGGAGAACTCAGGCACCTCTTTTGTGTATTCGTCTGCTATCTCAGGGCGTTCGGGGCGAGGTCCTACGATGCTCATATCGCCTTTGAGAATGTTGAAAAACTGTGGCAGTTCGTCAATGCGGCACGCCCTGATAAACCTGCCGACAGGGGTGATGCGGCTGTCGTTCTCTGTTGCCAGCCTTGCCTTTCCGTCTTTCTCGGCATCGGTGTTCATGCTCCTGAATTTCAATATCTTGAACTTGTTGCCATGAATGGTATAGCGCGTTTGTTTGTAGAAAACGGGTCCTCTGTCGTAAAGGAAGATGGCTAAGGCTGTGATAATCATTATTGGAGAGGTGATGATGATGCCTATTAGCGAGATGAAGATGTCGGAAATGCGTTTGATGATACGTTGCGACAACCCCATTGTGGAGTTCTTGGTGAAGAGCAGCACGGTGTCGAAGATGTCTAAATTCTCGGAGCCTCTTACGATAATGTCGGAGATCTTTGGAGTGAAGTATGCTCTTTTCCCTTTGCTGAAACAGATTTTTAAGATGAGGTTCCTTGTCTTGTTAGGGATATCGTTTATCAATACGGCGTCGTATTTGTCTATCTCAGAAGAGATTTTATCTAAGTCCTCATCAAAACTTATCTCGCCTGCAATCTTGTATTTGTCGGTTCTTGATGCGAATTTATCTGCTATGTCGTTGTCGTGCCTCCTATAGATGTGCAAGAGCCTGAGCGGGGGGAACACCTTGTAAAACAACGATATAATCGAATTTGATACCACTGCCGCGGTCAATATCTGTATCAGAAGTAGCTGTGCGTAATACATCATTATCCTTGGGATGTAGCTGAGGTATCCTGCAACCAAGACCGTTATCACAATGTCGATGCAGTTGGCTATGAAAAGCCCTAATGCTTGCGAGATGATGATGTTGGATTTCTTGCTGATGCCTATTTTGAAACCACCGAACATACTGATGGAGAACATGACGATGATGGCATAAACTGTTATTATGACATAGTTTCCTTTTAAAAGGAAGTTCTTGTCGAGCATGACGTTTAACTTGTTGTACCAGATGAATGCGAATAATGCAACGAAGATGGCAACGAGCAGAAGGCTGCTCAACACTCGATATAATGGCTTGTAGGTGTTATTCATGGTTTTATTTTTTCAGCAGGCTCGCTAATTTCTCGAAATACCTTATACTTTGTTTTAAGGCGTTGCTTGGAAGATTATGTTCTCTCACACAGGCGATTCTCTCACGCATTATTTTTCTATGCACCTTGAGTCCTTCCCCTGACGCACCCCCACTTCTCATTGTTACAAATACTTTCGGGATATATTCCGTATTGATATTCAGTTCCCAAAACATCTTCACGAACATATCGTAATCTGCGCAAATCGGATATTTTAGGCTGTATGGGCCGCTTTTTCTGTAACAGTCTTTTTTTATGAAGAAAGAAGGGTGGGGTGGCATAAAGCCGTAGCATAGCCTCTTGCGTGTGAAAATCTTCCCAGAGAATCGTCTTAATGTCTTGGTGATATTGTTTTTATCTACATAAATCACATCGGCATATACGCCATCTAATTGATTATCACGTTCAAATGTGTCGCTGACTGTGTGTAAGATGTCGTCCGAGGCAAAGAAGTCGTCGCTGTTTAGGATGCCAACGACATCGCCTGTCGCCATTGCTATGCCTTTATTCATAGCGTCGTAAATGCCTTTGTCGCGTTCTGATACCCAGCGCATCTTCCCTTGGAACAGAGGCTCGAATTCTTTTATAATATCAACGGTACCATCGTTTGAACCTCCATCGACAAGAATATATTCTATATCTTTAAATGTCTGGTTTATAACGCTTTGTATTGTATCACGTAAGGTCGCCGCGCTATTGTACGTTACTGTTATCAGTGAGATATTCATCAAGGACGCCTCTTTTTAAGTATTTGTTGAATTTAGCTTTTTCTTTTTTCTTAAGGAACGGCTGTATTAAAAAGTCGGGTATGTGGTGCCTTATGATTATTACGGCTTTGGACAGCTGCGTCTTCCATTGCGGACGATGGAAATCGAGCCAAGGCACGGGTGTCTGCCAATTCTTGCCGTACCAGAACTCTAACGCGTCGATGGTGTCGGCAGGAACATTGAAAGCCACGTCTTTAAACATTATCTCGGTGGTGTCGTCAAGATATTTTGTGGGCAGTGGCATGCCGCTGTTTATGGAGAGTTTCTCGTTGTATTTCTTAAAGAAATAAATGTCGATGTACTCGTTGTCCTTAATGATGGTTATCAGTCCGCGGCTGTCCCATCGTGCAACCTCGAAGCCGTTGTCTCTCAACTCAAAAAGCATGGATAGGAATAGGTCTTTGTCGGAGAATGGGGCAGCGAGGTCGATGTCTTCGTCGTGTGCGATGAAGTCTTTTTCCCTGACGGCACCTAAAAGTGTTCCGTAAGCTAAGATGAAACGGAAGTTGTTTCTGTCGGCAATCTTCTTGAAAAGACAGAGGTTGTTGAAAGCTTTCTCTTTGTCGATAGGCTTCCAGCCGAGAAATATAGGTACTATTTTGAATCTGTATTTTCCGTGTATGGTTTTTATCGTTGGCATCTCATAATGTTTTAAGTATCTCATAAAGAGTGTGGTTGTCAGCACGGTCGCGTATTGCTATGCGGATGTAGTCGCGGCCGTTGAAGGCTGATTTCGTGGAGCAGTCTTTTATCAAGATGTTGTGCCGCTCAAGGAGTGTTCTCGTCAGACCCGATGCGCTGTATCTTGATTTCACCTCACAAAGGAAATAGTTCGCCTGTGACTTGATGACATCGAGGAAGTCAATCTCTTTCAACTCCTTATAGAATATCTCGCGTTCGGCAACGAATTCCTTGCAAGCTATGCTGTAGTCGTTGTCGTATTTCGAATATATTTGCATGAAATATTCTGCGAAAGAGTTGATATTCCATATTGAAACATCTTTTTTTATCTTTTGAATAAGTTCCATGTTTGCCGAGGCAACTACTCCAAGGCGTAGTCCGGGTACTCCGTATGACTTGCTTAACGACTTCAGTACTATTAAGTTAGGGTGATTTGATAGCAGCTCATTATGAATGAATGAGTTGTTGCGGCAGTCATCGGAGAAATCGATGAAGCTTTCGTCCAGAATGATGTCGATATTGCGCGGTCTCGCCCAATCCAGCAGGCTGATGATGTCGTTTTTTGGAATAAGGTTGCCTGAAGGGTTGTCGGGATTGATGACGACAAGTAGTGAGATGTCTTTATCTGAGAAGAATGTTATTAGGTCGGCAGCGGAATATTGGAATTGTCTGTCTTGTGGGACGAATGCCACTATGTTTGACTCCGGCAGCCGGTGAGGATATTCCTCAAACGTTGGGAATGTAACTCCGACTTTCATGTCGCGGTAAATGTTCATCACGCTTCTGATAAGTTCGGCGGCGCCATTGCCTACGCAGATAAAATCTTGTCTTACATTATAATTTTTCCCGGCGAGCAGTGAGTTGACGTACATTCCCGAAGGATATCCTGAGAGCAGTGAGTCGAAGTTCGCCTTTATCTCTTCTTTCATTTTTTGAGGAGGGAAGAAGGGGTTGACGAGATAGCAGAAATCGAGCATCTGGGGGAAACGCCAATATCCTCCGAAACGCTGCATTGTTTTTTTCAGTTTCAAATCGCTGTCGGCAAAGATTGTCTCAGCAATGTCAAGGTCTTGGGTATCATCTATTTCGTACCATTTTATGTCTCCGATAGGCAATGCCTTGAGCTTCGACTTGTCAATCATCGTCACTATGCGAAGCACTTCCTCATAATACTCGTTGTTCCCTTTCATCTTGCAGTAAGCCTCAAGCAGAGGGAGGTATTGTCCGTTGATGAAGTCTTGGCTTAGTTTGTAAATGTTGACTGTCTTATAGTAAAGGTCCTTGTCTTCGTGTCGGAACGCTTTTTTGGGAACGAAATTGATGATGTTGTTATCATCGTCGATGCAAACCATTGTGCCGTCCATCCAAGGCTCGTATTTTGCCACAAGTGCGATGTCTTGGTATGGTGCGTTGACGAGATGCTGTAGCATTTTTTCCTCGAAGATAAGGTCTGACTCTAACAAAATAGTGTCGTCTTCCTTGAAATAGTCTTTTGCGAGGGCGAGAGAGTAGATATTGTTAGTCTTATCGAATATGGTGTTATGTACATATATGATATTTAGCGAGTCTTTATATTTTTCGTTGATATGGTCGATAAGGTTCTGACTTTCATAGCCCACAACGATGATGATTCTGTTGAGGTTGAGATGTGAGAGGAATAGTAGGGTGCGGTCGATAAGCTTTGTGCCGTTGACTTCCACCATACATTTGGTGTTGTTTTTGGTAAGTTCTCCAAGCCGGCGTCCCATTCCGGCAGCTAATATTATCGCTTGCATATTGCTTTGATGATGTGTTTTACCTTTTTCTTTAGTTTGAAAGGGATGAGTTGGTTTATCCTATTATATAAGGTGTTGTTCGCATGGTAGAAACAACGGTCGAAGTCATAATCTGGCATGACGTATTTAGGGTGGGTGAGAGGGAAGCTCAGTTGGTCATGTGCGAGATAATGTTCTGGGTTGGCGGCGAAAGAGGTGTGGGTGGCGTCTTTCCCGAATCCGATATTTGAGATGAGGCTGACTTTTGGGAAGATAGACATTTGGTTCTGTGCGGATAAGGTGAGATACCACTGCCAGTCCCATGCGCTGACGTGTCCGCAGTCGATGGCTTTGAGGCGATAGTGCCAGTATCTGGTGTCTTTTGCGCGGTAACCGTTGTTTTTGATGACAGATGTTTCGTAATGAGTGCCGCGCCATTGCATGCCGAGGTCCATGTTCTTCCATGAGCGGCGCCATGTCCCCCATCCGTTTGTCGATTTATATTTCGAGAAACAGTAGCTGTCTTTTATCTTATATCTCTTGATATAGTTGGCGCCGTCAACCATGCCTATCCGCTGGTCGTCCTTATAGCGTTCGAGCATCTCTTTCATGAAGGGGAAGAAGGTTTTCTGTGGTCTGCAGTCGTCTTCGAGTATTATCCCGGTCTCCTCGTTTTGAAATAGCCAGTCGATAGCGGTGCATACTCCGAGGGAACAGCCGAGGTTTTTCTCAAGGAACCGTGTCTTCACCTCGCAGGGCCAGTCTATCTGTGCCAGCACTTTCTCACGTATCATCGCTATTGCCGCGCGCTCCTCCTTGACGTCGTCGCGCGCTCCGTCGCAGGCCAAATACAGCCTCTCAGGTCTTGCCTCTCTTATCATCGCGAGCGTCTCCATAACCACAGCCTCGCGGTTGAAGAATATGAGAAGGATAGGGATATCGTACATAATTTGATTGTTAGTATTTTTTGATTTTATAATATAATCTTGGGAAATATACGCACAGCATTCTCCCTACAAACACCATGGGCAGCCGCAAGGTCTGGTGTCTCGCGATGAACTTCATATAGTCTTTGTTTGAACGTGTGGGCTTGCTGAAGTACGCTTTCCGTTGCTTCAGTGACATTGCGATGATTCTCTTGCCTTCCTCATAGTTGTCGATGTGGTCGTAATCGCATCTGCCTACGAAATTAGATGTCAGCATGATGGGAATGCCGTGCCGCTTGGATCGCAAGGAATAGTCGCTGTCCGACATTCCGTGATGATACCCGTTCCAAAAGATTCCTATTGTGTCAACCACTTGTTTTGAAACGAGGAGTATGTTGGCGTTTGCCATATCGCATCTCTGCGGTGTCCCTGTCGGATTCAGCCGTTTTAGCTTCGAAAGGAAACGGTTTGTGAAGATGTCTCCTCCGTATGTGGTGACGCTGTCGTCTGATTTAGAACATGTTATGCCAGAATATATTCCCGCTCTTGAATAATGCGCCATGGTGTAATCGTGTGTGTGAAATAATTCATCAAACACGTTCTCCATGAGTTCGGTGTCATCGTTGAGAAGTAGATAATAATCGTATTTGTCGCGATTCTTCAATGCCTCTTCCCATGCTGCTATCATCCCGCCGTTCCAATATAGGTCGCCGTTACCTTTTATTATATTAATCTCGTTATGGCTGCTGAAACGCTGCCTTATTGCCTCCGAGGTGCCGTCAGTGCAGCCGTCATCGGTGATGAAAATGCTGATATTGACCTTCTTGCCATCGTCTTTTGAGGCATTGTAACATTCTGTCGCGGCGAAAAGCGAGCTGAGACATGATAGCGTCTTGTCTTTTCTGTTGTGGCATGTCAGTAAAACGGCTGTCTCTATCATCGGTTGTCTCTTATCATTGAAGAGTATGCGTCGAGAACGCTGTTGAGGATCACGGACTTATCGTGGCGTTTGAGCGCCGCCTTAGTGCCGTTATGCGACAGCTTCTCACAAACGGCTCTGTCGGAATACATCTGTTTGATGATGCTCGCAATTTGGTAAGGGTCGTTGGCAGGTACAAGTAATCCTGTCTCATCGTCTTTTATCAGTGTCGTGATGCCTCCCACGTTTGTTGAAACCGTAGGCAGTCCGAGTATCTGCGCCTCGCACAGGCTGTTCGGGCTGTTGTCGATGTATGAGGTGTGAATGTAAGCGTCCGCATGCAGCAGCAGCTCGCACAACTCTTCCTCTTTTTTGATTCCTTGGTAAGAGATGTTGACCTCGCCGGATTTTATCCTTGTTTTTTTCTCCATGACTCTTGTGATGTATGAGTTAGGCTCTATTCCCACTACCTCCCATCTGAAATCTATCGTGCTGTGTTTTTTTAAGATGTCGGCTGTTTTCAGAATGGTGTCGAGACCTTTGTAAAGCACCTGCGATAACGTTGACACTATGGTAAAGATGCTGTTTTGTTTTTGCCATTTTCCTGCGTTTTTGTAGAAAACGGGGCGAAGCACCTCGTCAATATGGAAATACTTGGCTTGAGGTGCAAGCAGTTGCGTTATCTTTCTGTCCCAATCGGTCCGTCCCGTGACGTATCTCGCTTTCTTCATAAGCTCGGCTTCCCTTACCGCCATCGCATGGGTCTTGTTTTTATCATAGATGAAGCCTTTGTTGAGAATAAGCTCATCGGTTGTGGGTGGGAAGACAAATGTCCTCTTGTTGAATCCGTTAGGGAAGAACGCATTGTCTATTTGCGTGAGAAGCCCTTGAAGGTGGACGATGACAGGCACTTGCGTGTTGCCTAAGATATCGCAGAGCGGGGTCTCGAAACCAAAGACGTGTATGACATCTGGATTGAAATCGCTGATGACCTCCTTTATTTTGCAAAGATATGCCTCTCCTCCGCACCGTCTGTATCCTCCGTAATGCTCTGTTATCTTCCTCCAAAATGTGTTGTGCCGCTTCTCTATCGGATAATATGTCACATTCCCATCGACTCTCCTCTCTTTTTCCCTTGTCGAAAGGAAGGCGAGCGCGATGTCGTTACCGCTGTCTCTCAACAAATCTAACAGCGACTGCATCCACCCTATGCCATTATATTGGGAGCCAACCATCGATAGCCATAGAATCCTCATGATACTTAGTGTTTTAGAAAAGGTATTTTATTATGAATGAATGATTTTAAAATCGCTTTCTCGTCATTGTCGAGGGCTATCAGATATGCGCTTGATAAAACAGTGATAACGCTTATGATACATATTATCAGTAACTTAACGAATGATGTCGGCATGACGAGATGAAGCGCTATCGGGAGAATAGGCGATAGCAGTAGTGTGGCGACGCAAGGCATTATGACCTTTTTGAGATATTCTTTTAACGGGAAAGGGAACTCTTCCCTTGCCACAAATGTCACGGCTACTTGGTTTAAAAGCATGACAGAAAGGCTGGCATAATAGACTATCTGCGGCATTTTTATGATGTTTAACGCAAGGATAGCGAGGGGGATAATCGCTATCACGTTGATTGTCTGTGTTATAGAATATCTTTTTATTTTTCCTGTCGCGCCGACGACAGTGGTGAGCGGGACATTGAAAACGGTGATGAGTATGTTTGCGAGGAAAAGGACAATAAAGATAGAAGTCATCTCCGGAATGTTTTTCTCGCCGAGCCAAATGTTAAGGACATAATCTAATTCTATTACGAGAGGCACCGAAATCATCAGCATTAAGATGAAGGCTGTCTTTGACATGAAATACATCAGCCTTTTTGTCCTTTGATGATTGCCGTTGGCGTATGACTCAACGACTTGCGGGTTGAAAGCGGTGAAAAGATTAATGCGGAATCCTTCTATCGCATTTGCCACTTGCACGGCGATTCCGTTAGCAGCGTTGACGATAGGCCCGAAATAGAAGTTCAATAGCATGTTAAGTCCCTGCCCTTTCAACATATAGGCGAAACACTCCATCGTCCTCCAACCTGAAAACGAAAGCATAGATTTGAACAATGGTCTGTCGATAGCCGTCCGAATCTTCATGTTTTTAAAGTTTCGTTTACAATAAATGAGATACATCAAGAAGTTGAATAACGATATTCCCATAATGCTCACACCATAGGTTATGAGTCTGTAACTGTTGACGAATTTGCTGATAATCAACACGGCTAACAACTTTATCAGAGCGTCTAAGATACTTACTATAGCGTAAAAGTCCATTCGCTCATGGGCCATTATCGCTGCGCAGAAAGGTACTTGTATCACCGTTAGTACTAACGATACGGTTGAGAGTTGGAAGAGGATGTTGGCGTCAAAAAGTTTCTCAGCTGGTACAACCATCACATTGTTTACGTACCATAGGCCGAAAGTCTCAATAAGAATTAGGATGATTGCCGCTATTATTGACTGTATCATCAATGCTGTGGAATAAACCTTATGTATCGAGGATTCGCCGTTTCTACCTATCTCGAAGTTGAAGAACCGTTGTATAGAGTTTGACATCGTGGCGTTTAGGAAAGAGAAAAGTGTGACGAAGCCGCTGACAACATTATAGATTCCGTAATCGACAATGCCGAGTGTTGACAGTACTAAACGGGTGGTATATAATGAGATAAACAGCACAGCCGCCATTCGTATATATAGGAACAGGGTGTTTCTCGCTATTTTTTTATTGTCTCTCATGTGTCAGTCTTTCCAGAAATACGATGCGATATGTGTTGATGTGCGTTTCTCCAATGGAGGCGGCGTCATATAGTCGCCGTAGATGTTTGTTAGGACGGTGTCGTAGTCTTCCGGGATCCAGAACTCTCCATCTTCGAATCTTACCTTTATCTTTTTCTCAAAAATGTCTTTGTGATGCCGGTTGTTATATTGGCTGTATGGTGAGATGAAACCCACATTCGATGATGTTGAATAGTTGTATTTTTTCGCGCTTTTTATGTATGTGTTAAGAAGCCTTCGCCACCCGATGAGATGCGAAATTATGCTTAACATCGTGACTTTCAAGCTTAATTTTGATATTGGTTTTAGGCTAAGGAGGAACAATCCGAAGAGCCGGTGACGGAAGTTAGTGTCTTTTTTAAATTTTTCAAAGTCATCAGGTTGCCCGTCGATAGGGAAGATGTCGATGTCAACGCCTATTGGATTGTAGTCATGGTGGCGAATAATCTCCTCTTTCTTGACGGTCCTTTCATCGTACACCTTTGTGAAGAAGAACATTGAGTTTTTATCGTAAGGCGAACAGATAGCGTATTTGCCTTTCTGCGAGTATAACTCGATGAATCTCTCGTAATCGTTGCGCGGCATGTCGATGTCGATATCGTCGTCCCACGGTATAAAGCCGTGATGGCGTATGGCTCCTATTAGTGTGCCGCACGACAAGAAATATGTTATGCCGTTTGCATCGCAGAAAGCGGTTACGTCTTTCAGAATGTCGAGCATAATCTTCCTTAACTCATCGGCAGATATAGTCCTCATGCTTGTTGTGATATTAAATTCATTCCCCAATGGAGCACAGTATTGATGTTTGGGGTATATATTCCGAATTCTTTTGCTTTTTCAAAAATAAAGCGCAGCCCGTAAGGGAAGTCTTCAGTGAAATATCTTGATTTGAGGTCGGGAATCCAGCCGTTTGCTACTTTTTTCATTGGAGATAAGATGCCTTTGAAACTTTGTATAGAAGATATTTTATGTGTAAGACTTTGTGCGTCATGGCTTTCATAATATTCGAGCAGTGTGGGCAGATAGTTTTTCCTGACGGGGAGTTTCGACATCACCTCAAAGAACTCGGCGTCCATCGTTATCAGCAGCTCTGATGATTCGTCGTCCCATTCTTCATAGAAAGCGATGTTGCGTTCGAAGAAGAGGCCTTCGTGCCAGTTTTTGAAAATAGAATATAGACGGGCAGTGTGAAGGATAGGGTTGCTGTTGGTGAAACTCGCCTCGTAAAAGTTCTCAAGGAGGTTGACGGGCACTTTGAAGATGTCATGGAAATAGTCTATGATGTCGTATCGGTTGTCGCATCGTTCGACGGCAATGTTGAGGCTGTTTTTAAATCCCATAAGGTTCGCTTCGCTGCCATATTTCTTGATGCGGGAGATGAAAGGGACGCGCTGGAATCCGAAGAGAGGGTTGCGAGAATCGAGCAGCCTCATCGCCTCAAAGAAGAATCCTGTCGAAGAGACTATTGTCCCAACGAAGGTGCCTGGCCGTAGGAAAGGCTTTATTTTTATAATTGTATCGCGTATTGCGAAGCCTGGGAGACATAGGATGACGATGTCGCTGTCGGGGATTACCTCATCTGGATTATCGGTGATGATGCCGAGCCCGGCATGTATGTCGCTTCCGTCAGGAAGGTTGATTGTCAGCGTGTCAGACCATTGTCCCGGCTTTGAAGTGAGTATGTTGACCACTGTTTGGCTATAGTGGCTGATGTAGCCTGATAGCACATGGCCTGTCGCGCTTCCTCCGCAGATGCAAATGTTCTTGATATCAGTCATAAAGATAGAAAATCCTTTCCATTATCTGCCATTTCTCATCGGAGGTGGCATCGTCGTCGGTGTCTTGGAGCTCCGCCATGTATTTTTCCCATTCAGCCTGTCGCGGTAGGGTGGCTAACTTGCTCATAGCGTCATCTAAGTCGAGTTCGGCCGGTGTCTCTACAATCATGAAGAGGCGTGTTCCGAGGAGGAAGATCTCCATCTCGAGTATTCCTACCTGCTTGATGCCGTCGATAATCTCCTGCCAGACGTTGCCTTCCTGATGCCGGCGACGGTATTCTTTGATGAGTTCAGGGTTGTCGCGTAACTCCAAGGTGCGGCAGTAATGTTTTGTTGGGAAGTCGTAGTGTTTTGTGTTATAACCTATTGTTTTCATTATGATCTTGTTGTTTGAAGTCCTGTTGTTGAAATAGACATCTCGACAAAGCGAGCCTTGTTGTTTGGTGGGTTTTGTGTGAGTGTTTTCTTTATCTGGGCTGCTGCTGTGTCGTCTTTTGCAATCATATAGATGAAACCGCCTCCTCCTGCTCCCGGGAGTTTGTATCCGAGGCAGTAGTCGTCGATTTTCCGCAATATCTCTTCTACTGAGTCGGGGTTAGTGCCGCTGTCAAGCCGTTTGTTCTGGCTCCATGTGGTTTGAATCATCTTGCCATAACCTTGGAAATCATTCTGTTGTATGGTGTCGAAGAGTGCTTTGGCGTGTGATTTCATGTCATCAAGGAGTGCGAGGTGTTCGGTCTCGTTGAGGAACATCTTCCGTACAATCTCGGAGAGAATGTTTTTTGCGGTGCGAGTGATGCCGGTATAGTATAGGAGGTGGCATTTGCTATAGTCGGGATTGGAGAAAAGGTTGTCGGGCAGCCAGCGGATGATCGGTGTTTGGTCGAATCCTGGCTTTGTCTCAAGGAGTTTCACGCCATGACATACGCCTCCGTATTGGTCTTGCCATCCGCCTCCTGTGGTGAGCAGCTGCTCTAAGATGAGGGTCTTGTTGCATATCGTTGTCTTGTCCCAGCCTAAGTGGCAGAAGTCGGAGATGGCGGCGAGGACGGTGGCTGAGAGTACTGATGAGGTGCCAAGTCCGCTGCCGGCCGGTATTGCTGACAATAATGTTATCTCTACTCCGCCCCCTAACTCCCGTAATTGCTGTTCGAGGCTTCCGTATTTCTTCTGGCAGAACTGCGGCACGAAGCCTGATAGTGCGAGTGCCGCCTTCGGAATGCTGAATGGAGAGCCTACTTTCTTGAAGTCTCTTATCTCCTCGAAGGTGCTTATCTCTTCCATAGCGCCTAAGTCGATGGAACGTAATATGATATGTGTTTCCTTAGTCGGTTTGACATATACTTGTATGGGCTGCTGTCCGTTCAACTCTATTGCTACGTTGACTACCGAGCCGCCTTCCATCAGACAGTACGGCGGGGTGTCGGTCCAGCCTCCTCCAAGGTCGATGCGCACTGGCGAACGGCTCCATACAATCTGGTCGGAATAGACATCACATTGTGGCAGCTGTAAGTCGCCCAACGCCGCTGATGTCAGGCCTTCCTGGAGAAGATGGAACGCCTCGGCCTCGTCGGTATGGAAGTCAATGCCTTTGTATTGTTTGATGCGTGCGCGCAGACTGCTGTTGTGAATCCGTTTCATGATATCTTCGTCCGCGGGTAGTCGCACCGGCTCTTCTATCCCGAACCTCATATATTTCTCGGCTATGTCGTCGAGGTTGAGGTTGTAGAACACGCTCTTGCTGTGGTTGCACTCCATCATCGGGAGGTTCTCTCTCATGAAACTCTCGCGTTGGTCAAAGAGCCTGCGTAGGTTGGCCTTCCCGAGAATGTCTTCCGCGGAGATGCGCTCTATGTCATCAGCCGTTGTCTCTCTGCCACTTAGCATATCTCTCACTATCTCTCCTAAAAAGGCGATGTCGTCAGTGGCGGGGAACGCCTTCGACTTGAACGGGTCTTCACCATCGTTGACCCTCACATATTTGAAAGAGTCGTTGAAATCGTATGGCCTCGCCGCAAACTTGTCATCACCAATAGGAATGATGTCGAGACAGTCGCCTGGTTTTAGGCTTATCTCCCAATCGTTCCTCGGAACTCCTGTGATGATGTTCTTGTTTGTGATAGTCCATTTATTGTTGATATGGCTGTTTTCAATCCATACTTCTGAGTTGTTTTGAGTGAATGTGATGTCTGTCAGGCAGTTCTGTGTGAATATGGCTGGGTGGGGCTTTACCTTGTAATGGAAGATTTTGTTCTGGTCGTTGACGATGTTCTGGACAGATAATGTCGAGGAGAGGAGCTCACGGCTTGTGCCATAATGGTAGAACTCACCGCCTTCGAGTTGTAATATCTTTACCGTCAATGAGTTTATCTCTTCGTCCTTTATCTCAGGGTTGTTGCCGAGAGCGCGTCCGAAATCGGAGTATAAATCGTAATATCTAATGTCACCCTTATTGTCTTTAGAACGCTTCTTAAGAACCTCTATCGCCCTGTCACTCAACAGCCAAAGACCGATGTCCATCATATAGACATGTGTGTTTGACAACTCGGAAATGCGTTCGATAGAGGGTTTTTGCAGCATGAAGTCGAGCTTGTCAGGGTCGTCGCGCCTTGATGCGAAAATGCCGTGGTTGCGCGCTATTGATGAGTCGATCCATACTCCGTAACAAATCACATCGGCATCGGGTATTTCCTGCAACTTCTCGTCTGTCCTGATAAAGACATCGCCGCTCGCTATCAAGGTGTTGACTCCTTGCGGAGCTTTCTCCATGATTCTCTGATATAAAGGTAACTGTAACAAAAGCAGATTCTGACTTATGCTCTGCCCTTTTTTCCATCGGAAGACAGGTATGGGAGTGAGAATCTTCCCAGAAGTGGAATATGAAGGCAGCCGCCTTGACTCGCCTCCGGCATGTATTATGATTTTCTTGCCATCGCAACGGCATTGCTCTAACAGCCATGTCGTGCCGCCTCCCGAACCTATGCGGTGACCAATAGGGTCGGAGGTACATAAGAACTTGTCTCGCGGCAGTCCCGTGATGTCATGGAACGAATCAACAAGATTCGGAGGTAGCGACAAAAGTATCTTCATATTGAAATATTTTAAAAATCGTAATATTTTCTGTCAAGACTTGTCCTTATGCCTATGCTGAAAATCAGATTGTCTTTATTATCAAGACCTTGCGCCTCGAAATGACGTTGTGTCAGCTCAGCGAAAATGTTAAGGTTATAGGCGGGATTGACAAGGTATGAGACAGTTATATCATTGATAAGCAATGTTGTTTTTCTTCCTGTTAAGAGATAATGCCCGTAAATTCCATTGGGGTCTTCGTCCGGGTCAAGGATATGAGAATGTGTATGATAATCAAGATATACGTTATGCCCAAAGTTTGCGAAAGCGTCGTTCTCTACGTCCCAGTCATCGCCATATTGCCCGAAGTTGCATTTGTATTGGAAGTAGAATCTCTTGTAGTTGTATTGCGCGCGGGCTACTATCTCCCAAAGGTTTGCTCCCCAAGGATGTGCGAGCGGCTCGCTATAATGTGCGTAATTGTCCTCGCCAACACCACAGCCGGAACCTTGCGAGGTGTGCGAATACATGTACGGCATGACTATGTTGCCCTCAAGTTGCAGGAAAAGATTCCTTAAATTGAAACAGTCGTAGCTTTTTACTCCGAGCTGGTACGATTGTTTGTTAGCGTAATAGCCTTTCCCTCCTATGAACTCTTTGAAAGTCATCTCGTCAAGGACGAACTGCCCGTAGAAAGTGGTGTGCTTGCCAACGATAAAGCTCGCACTGACACCCATGAGTGCGTTGTCAGGGGAGTTCCCAGCATGGTATTCCGCCGAGCGAAGGAGGATTATCGGGTTGAGATATTGTAAGTCGAAACCGCGTCTGATACCTGTGGAGTCTTGGGCCTTGGCAACGATGGCATCGAAAACCCCGATGTTAAGCCGTTTTGTCACAGCAATGTCTAAATAATGTACCACAGTGAACTTGCGAGCGAAAGTGTTGTCTGACAGAATCCTGTTCCTGTCCGTCATCTGAGTGTATAAGCAGGTGTACTGTATCCTCCAAAAATCAGCGGTCAGTCGGAGGTAAGGATAATTGAAAGCGTTGTCCGACAATATCATGGAACGGTATCCGTCGCCAATGAAGTTCTTCCCGTATCCTAATGTGGCATCAAACCATGATGTTGGCCGTAATGCGATGTAAGCCGTTGTGTTGTTATAGTCAAAGCCGGTTTTCTTAAATCCCCTCCCATAGCCTTGTCCCGGAACGATACGGTTCTCCCTGATATATTGGTCTATATGTTCCGGGAAAACTGCCTGGTTCTCACGGAGATTGGTGTAAAACGCGAAGCTCTTCCCAATATTTCCCTTCAATTCAACGCCTCTCGTGTTGACCCATGTTGTCTTTTCATTGTCTTTCCCAACCTCGAAATCGACAATAGGGTTGATGGCTATGTTGAAATCGTCTCCTTTCACGCGTATGAAGTCATCGTTGAGGATAGAGTTCAGGATATAGTTCTGATATTTGTTGTTGTTCTTGATGGGCAGACGATGTAAGTCGTTAATGCTGTCTAAATCAATAACCTTCATCAACTGTGCCTCTGACCAAGGACGAAGTGCCGTATGAAATATATACTCCGAGCTGTATGCCGCCTTCTGAATATCCATCTCGTAATCATCGTTTAACGGTAAGCGCAATGTCTGGCTCTTCGCTGATAGGAATAATCCTAAAATACATATAAGTGTAAAGGTCTTTTTCATGATAACTGCCTGTCTTTATTTGTGATGAATGATTTATGGAATAACAATGAGTTAAAGAAACAAAAGAATATTATGCCTACTTGACCTTCGTTTACTGACTCGAATAATCCGTTGAACGATATTATCATAAGGAAAGAGAAATACAGCATGTCGAAACATCTGTTTTTTATCCAGATGACGATGGGTATAATGAAATAGGCGAGGAGAAGTATCAGCCCGATGATTCCAACGCTGATTATTGTCTCAAGGAACATGTTGTGTGCGTTGATTTCCTTGTCGATAGCGTAGTTGATATAGAGATATTCGACAAGGTTTCTGTTCACGGTCTCTGTGTCACAGCCGTATTCTTCGGCGGCGTCTATCATGAACTCCCTCATCGATTGTGTCGGCTCATAATATTTGTTCTTGGTGAAATCTTCCATTAATGCTATCACCTTTGAGCAAGCGGAATCGTTTTCAGCATCCGATGCTATCTCTTTGATAATGTTTTCCTTATATCTTTGATATGCGGCTTGTGTCTCTTTTGTCCTGTCGCCTGTCCCAACGCCAAAGAGAAGATGATGTCTGAATAGTTCTTTATAGCCTTTGAACTGAACCATTCTATGGTCAGAGTTGTGTTCTGAGGTGAGGTCGGTGATAGTTTTCGTTATCCTCGACATGCTTTGAGGGAATGCGATGCAACTGACGATAATCCCGATTAGGAAAGCGCATGCTATAATGCTGCTGCTGCGTCTCTGTTTCTTGATGAAGGTGAGCCAAATCCATTGGAGGACGAAAAGCAGGATCGTACAGAGGAGTCCCGCCCTCGAACGTATGAGTATGATGAAGAGTGCTAATGTCAGATACGCTAAGATGTTGAAAACCTTTAATTTCCTGTCTTTTGTCTCGAAGAAGTCCATGAAACAGAATGTCATGGCAAAGCCGGCATACATCGAGAGGTAACTGTGATGGACATAGTACACCTTCATCAGCTCTTGGTCGAAAAACCTTGAGGCACCGGCTCCACAGAAGATGACGTCATAGATGGCATAGCTAAGGTGCATGAGGAAAAACCCGATGCAGCCGACGACGAGGCTGTATGTTATCGCCCTGAACCGGTCTTTCGTGAGGTATGACATGTCGGAGAACAGGAAGATAAGCGGGAAAATAAGGAATCCGAGTTTCTTCGTTACCTGAACCCAACCGACAGAGACGTTGTCGGTGTATAGCATTCCGATGAGGTAGATGAGCCATGTTGACATGAAGATTATGTATGCCCATTTGAATCTTCCTTGCTCCGGGTTGATACGGAAACGTTGCTCTACAGCTACTTTTAAGAATGCACAAACGAACAAAGCCGCCTCCCAATATTGCGCGACACGCCAAGAAAACGGTATCGTGAACGCAAGCAGTATCATGATGATAAACTCTGCCTTCTGGAAAGGTGTCAGGCTTTTGAACAACTCTCTCATACTTAATGTTTTGATTATTAAAATGTTACTTTTCTCTTTATACGGCTCCGCCACCTCAGTCACATAATGCGACTGATGAAAAAAAGCCTCATTTCTGTTAAGGCACAAAAATAAGACTTTTTTTTATATTTTTTAAAAATAATATGGTGCGTCAGAATATCTTGAGTTTCGACACTTCTCTGCGGATTGCCTTGTTGAAAAATAATCTGATGTCCGAAATCCATATCCTAAAGTATTGGCAATAATCGAGGAAGAAAATGTAGCTGAAATAAAGGAAAATACTCCCTGCCAACGCTATTTCCCAAGGTGTTAGGCAGAACAGCAAGATGATACCGATGAATGAGACAAGGGAGTTCATCACAAGCTCGACACCGTAATTGACAGTGTTTCGGAACGCCGGGTCTTTGATACTGTTGAGTATGATGCTTGCCGCTATCCATGTTGGCAATGATGCCGCCGCTGCCGCGAGAAAGATAGGTGAGCCGATAATAATCAATAATGTGGTGAGCAAGGTGTTCCAGAAAGGAGTCTTTTTCGCCACTGAGGTGACCGATATTCTCTTTTCCTTCCTCTTCTTGATGAATGCCTTGGTCCTATCAAACAGCTCTCTTGCTTTCTCTGGCTCTTTCTCCCTGAAATCCAATATCTTGGCGATTGTGGCGTTGTTTCTTTCGCGTCTTGTTTTTAGAGACTCCACGCCTTTTTTGACATTTATCTTTGTCAGTTCCCAAATCGCGTCGTAGTCATCGTCATCGGGGATGTATGTGATGAGCTTGCTCATTCTCTGTGTTAGTATGGTTTTTAACCCGTTCATGATGACGGCGTCGGTCTCTCCCTCGTGCTCCTTGATGTATTCGGTGACGTTAATAGGCTCGCCGAAACTGATGAGTATGGTAGAGCGGTAACGGAAATAGTCCCCGTAATCGAGTCCCGTTGGGACAATGTATATCGGTTTCTCTTCTCCAAACTCGCGGTTGGCCTGCATAGCTATGTGGAAGATTCCTTTGCTGAGCTGCCGCAAGGAGTGCTTGGTGCGGTGTGTCGCCTCCGGATAAAGGAATAACGGCACACTGTCGTGTATCACGTCAACGGCTTGGTTGATGATGTCGGCGTTGTTGTCGCGCACTGTCCCAATGCCGTCCCTTATCCTGTAAATAGGCAGAATCCTCAACCAACGCAGTATCTTCGCGATCTTCGGGTTCTTGAAGATGTCAGCCCTCGCAATGAAGACCTTCTTCTTACTGTCAGTGGCGAGAATCACTAAAGCATCAGTGAGCGCGTTGCAATGGTTGGAAGCGAAAATGTTCGCACTTCCTGACGGAATGTTCTCTCTCCCAATGACTTGATAACGCTTGAAACCTCTCCTGATGTGATAATCTACAGGGTGCCTCAAAAACGAATATAGATTGTTATCTTCTTGTATTTTTCCCATCTTGTAATGATTTAATCCGCAAAAGTACAATATTTTTGTGTCAGTCTGATGTTTTTTTATAATTTTGCCATTGTAACAAAATACTTTATTATGAAAAAACCATTGAAATTCTTAAAACTGCTTTTCTTCGTGCTGTCGGGTCTCTTCCTTGGCTTGTATCTCGTTAATTTAATAAGTGGGGACAATGAAGACAAACAGTCAAAAGTGACTCTCGAAACAGCCGGTTATTGCGACGATATCATCGGTTTTAATGGCACTATCCCAATGACTATCACTATTGAAGATGGAGTGGTGTCGAAAATAAATATCCTTGATAACCATGAGACACCGCGTTATCTTGATAAGGTCATCGGTGCGGGGTTGCTTGAGAGTTTCTATGGCAAGACGGTTGCCGAGGTGACCAAGTTAGATGTGGATTGTGTCAGTGGAGCGACATATTCGTCTAACGCTATCATCAAGTCGGTGAAGAGACGTGTCGCCGCGTATTATGACGAGATTCGTGAGAGTCCTTTCACATGGCAGCTGATAGGCTTGATATGCAGTGCGTTGATACTGATAGTGTTATTTATCGTGCCTGCTAAAAAATGTAATTAAATCCGATATATGATTTCAGGCTTTTGCCGTCATTTGGGTTGAAGGCTTTCGCGAAATCTGCGGAGATTACGACATTCCTGTTCATTATCAGTTTGATACCGCATCCTGCCGCGCAGTGCAGGCTCTCTCCTTTGCCGCTGTAAATGATGTCGGGCGTCTGCTCTGTTCCCGAGAAATTGTATTTTGTCTCAAGCAATGCCATTGCTTCTTTCTGCTGCTCTATTCTGAAGTGTTGTGTCACCATTCCAGCGTCGAACATAGGGGTGATGGCTGCCATCCAATTCTGGTTCAGGAACTTGAAATCGAGTAGCCTCCAACGTAACTCTATATTGGCCCACGCTATCCCCTTGCCAACGACGCCGTTTCTGTTGAGCCCGCGTCCGGTTGATGCTCCTCCAAATGCCTCTGTGTTTAACTTTTTGAAAAACAAAGTGTTAGTATTCATCATAGCGTAAAATGGAATCTCTCCGCCTAAGACATTCTGAACCCCAAGACGGTAACAGAATGTCAGACGGTCGCCATGTAACGGCATATAGTGATGGAATACTCCCGTGAAAGTGATATGCCCGTGCCCTTCGCGGTCGAAAATGTCTGGCGCAGCGGCGAATGTCCCCTCAAAATATACTCCTCTTGTAGGGTCGTTGTCGTAATTCTTTGAGTCATAGATGATCCCGGCTTTTACCTGCCCGATGTTGCCGCCGTCTCTCTCTTCTTCGGTGATTAAACCACTCTCACAATAAAGGTCGTAAAGTGTGATCTGATTGTCGTATTTGCTAATCCCAATCCGCTTGATGTCGTATTTGTAATACGCAAGCCCGAACCCGAAATAAAGGTTCTTGATGTCAAACATATTCTTCTGAAGACTCGCTATGGCACGGAACTGATTCCTATTGAAAAAGTTGAAGCCACCTCTCATCTCTCCACTGTTATCAATAGTGATATCTGTGATGCCGTTTTCGTCTATTCCATTGTTAATCAATGCTATATTCTGAAAATAAGGAGAAGAGTAACCGTTATACCCGAAGAAGTCGAACTTCTTGTCGATGAAATATCCGACATCTATGAAGATCCTCCCTTTCGGTATTATATTGTTCCAAAACGAGTAAAAACGGAAGATGCTCGAGCCTTTGGTGTATGTTGAGACCTCTACGTTCATCTTGAGATTATAGTCAGGATATTTGGCGCCGTCACCGAAGTTGATGATGTCAACGCACGCGCCGTATTGGAATCCGAGGTCGCTGTTAAATCCTAAGACGGGCAGCGGACAGAAGTTCCAACCTTGTTTTACAATTTCAGTCTTCTTGCTTTGCTCCTTATCTGATTGTGCGTATATGATATTGGATATAAATATCAATAATATGGTTATCAATGTTTTTGTCATGATGTGAAACGTTTATTATTCTTCATCTTTAGTCTTCTTTTTGCCATCTAAAACAATAACGATCTCTCCTTTAACTTCTTTGGTTGAGAAATAATCTCTGATTTCTGACAATGTGCCTCGGGCATTTTCCTCATAAACTTTCGTCAGTTCTCTTGCGACCGAGACTTTGCGGTCTTCGCCAGCCACCTCAATAAGTTGTTCTAATGTCTTTACAAGGCGGAATGGTGATTCGTATAGTATTGTAGTGTATTCGTTTTCAGCTATTTGGCGTATTTTTGTCTGTCTGCCTTTTTTATGTGGGAGGAAACCTTCGAAGATGAAATGGTCGGCGGGAAGTCCGGAGTTTACGAGCGCTGGCACGAAGGCTGTCGCGCCGGGAAGGCATTCTACAGGAATATCCATGCTGATACACTCGCGAACAAGCATGAAGCCGGGGTCGGATATGGCGGGCGTGCCTGCGTCAGTCACTAATGCCATACGTTCTCCACTTGCGATGCGCTCGGCGATGTGCCTCACCTGCTTGTGCTCGTTGTTGAGGTGGAAGGCTATCATCGGCTTGCTGATGTCGTAATGTTTGAGCAGGTTCCCACTTGTGCGCGTGTCCTCCGCAAGAATGACATCGACTTCCTCCCTCAATACGCGTAATGCCCTGAGCGTGATGTCTTCTAAGTTGCCTATAGGCGTCGGGACAAGGTATAGTTTCATATTTTTATGTATCTTCTTTCAACTAAATCGTTCAATGTCTGATAAGCCTGCGATTCAACGTCCCATTGCAGCTCTACTTGAAGTTCACTCATGTAAATCCTTGCACCTGTGATGGTTAAGAAATCATTTAACGTGTCTATCGCCTTGTTGAAACGCTCCACCGAGCCTTTGAAAAGGTCATTAATCAACATTATCCTGTCATTTAACCCTATAGCGTCCTTAATGTTCAAAATTGGAGAGAATTTGAGATGTGTGGCGAGACTGTTGTCCTTGATGATTGTCTCTTCCAAATCCTCAGCCGTCTCTTTCATCTCCTCTTCCTCATTGCTTTGCGGAGTGTTTACGCTGAAAATGACGTCGTCCTCGTCTTCCCAGTCCTCATCGTCAAAGTCGTCTCCGCCATCATCAGAGTCAACGGGCTCTCTCTCTTTCCCGGCATCCGGGACTTCTTCACCGCCCTTCTCGTTGAACCCGCCTTCAATCTCAAGCTCCACGTATTTTGATTCCGCATCCTCCTTGTCTTCTGTGCTATACGTTATCTCTAACTCGTTGTCGCTTTGGACGTTGTCTTCTTGACCGTATTCTTTCTCAGCCTGATAGTCGCAAAGAAGCTCATAAATCTCGCGAGTCCTGTCCATCATGATGTCGATGTCGAGCTGACTCATCGCTCTGTCGTTTTTCAGCATAAAATCCACTTGAACCATCATACGCCCGAGTTGCCTCTTGAGTTCGGCGACAATATTATTTTCCATATTTTTTTCTTTTTCCATACTAATTTTTTTTACTTTTGTAGTGCTGAACAAAATTATAAAAAAAACAAATACGGCATATATGTTTCTTGAAAAAGATTCTCACAACAGGACGCAAGGTTGGATAGAAGTGGTATGTGGCTCAATGTTTTCAGGTAAAACGGAGGAACTGATACGCCGCCTTAACCGTGCGAGGATAGCGAAGTTGAAAGTTGAGATTTTTAAGCCGGGAATAGATACTAGGTACAGCGAGGAAGATGTTGTGTCGCATAACTCTAACGCACTTCATTCTATTCCTGTGGAAAACGCGCAGCAGATATTGTTCTATTCCTCCGACTGCGACGTGGTTGGTATAGACGAGGCGCAATTCTTTGGGAATGAGCTTGTTGACGTGTGCCGACAACTTGCCGATAACGGTATCAGGGTCATTGTCGCCGGACTCGATATGGATTTTATGGGAAACCCTTTCGGCCCGATGCCTCAGATAATGGCTATTGCTGAAGATGTCACCAAGGTGCACGCAATCTGTATGCGCTGCGGCAGCCTCGCTCAGTTCTCTCATAGGATTGTCGCTGGAGAAAAACTCGTAATGCTCGGTGAGACGGACAGTTACGAGCCATTATGCCGCTCGTGTTTCTTAAAGGCTATCTCTGAGAAAAAAGAATAATATGACAATAAAACCTATCTCAAGGAATGACACTCTTTTGTTTAAGGCTTTCGCAATTCTCGGCATCGCCTTGCATAACTTCTTCCATTTCATAAAACCTCTCCCGGCCTGTGAGAACGAGTTCGCCTTCGCCGAGAACAGAGTCGGTTTGTTCCTCAACGCTTTCTCTTCATCTCCCGGCGACTGGCTTAATATTATTCTTTCTTATCTCGGACACTACGGGGTGCAGGTCTTTATCCTTATCAGCGGCTATGGACTCGCCGTCTCAATGATTCGCCAACGTCAGAGCTGGCTGCCTTTTGCCGTGAGACGTGTCTCTAAGCTGCTGCCGCTTTTGTTGGTGGGTATATTTTTACTGTATCTATCTGAGATATTGATTAATTCAAGGATTTTGGGCGACAATGAATGGAGGGAGATGAAGTATAAGGTCTTGATGCTGCATACTCTTATTCCTAACGCAGGCATGTCAGTGGTCGGACCTTGGTGGTTCTTCGGACTTATTTTCCAGCTTTATCTGCTGTTCCCTCCTCTGTTTCAAGCACTTCAAAAATATGGTTGGAAAGCCTTCGCGGTTATTGCAGCAATATGTTACATCTGTATTTATGTTGATGTTTTTAACCCTAATGATTACAATCACCTAATCAATGTGCTGCAAAACGCACCGGGTCATCTTCCAGAATTTATGCTCGGTATTATGATAGCCTTGAATAAGGATAAAAAAGTTTCTCCTGTCGTTTTTATCTTTCTGATTGTCAGCGCGTTGTCTCTCTTCGCCCTCGGGAATTTCTATAAGGCTTTCTTCCCTCTCACCTTTATCTCGGCATCTTTCTTGCTCTATTGTCTCGGAATGTGTATTAACCCATTGATAAACAAAGTGAAATGGCTTAATAACATTGTCGCTTATATAGGCGGTGTCTCAATGGTGATTTTTGTCATAAACGGTTTCTTGCGCGCACCTTTCGTCTCTCTTAGTTGTTCGCTTGATACTCCTTCAAATAGATATTACGCGGCTCTGCTTTTTATCCTTACAGTGATTGGACTTGCATCGGTTGGAAAGCCTGTCTATCAATGGTTGGTCGATATTTTATCCATGGTTATCAATAAGGTATCTAAAGTTAAGTTTGTCTTGAGATGGAAGAGATGTCTAACTATTGTGACGGCATCGTTGTTTTCTCTTATCGGCCTATATTTTATAATAAGGTATGCTACAGCAGGCTGCACTGATTACCTTGACTTCGAAAACGCCTCGTATTCAATAGCTAAAGATGATATGTATGAGCAGATTTGTGATAATACTGTTATGGATAAAAACTATCAGGGAATGAGAATGTCTATTGAGTTAGATGGCGTAAATGCTTCAGAGCCAATGCCTATGGTGGTTTATCAAGTTGACGACTTGGTCTGGGTGGGAAAACCTATAACTCTCGATAATGATAATCATTTCTCATATTATACTATCGTGCCTTTTAATGGTAATGTGAGAGGAAAAATTTTCCATGTCTATTTTTATAACAAAGGTGGTTCGTTGGACGTTACTAACCTGAAACTGAAAGCTGAAGGAATATCATCTCCAATCGTTGACTGATGTCCTTGGTTTTCTTGATGTTAATATTTGTCGTATGAGAAAAATTTGTTCCCTTTTTTTGCTCTTGGGCTTCTGCTTCTTTTCCTATGCTCAAGATTTTCAAACACTTTGGTCGGAATATGATGCTGATGTCGAGAACCGATTGCCAAAATCTGCTGATGCGGTACTTGATAAGATTGAAGAAAAAGCCATCGCCGAATTGAACGAGCCTCATCTTCTGAAAATGATTTTCCAAAGATGCGCATTGCTCGAAATGAATAACGAAAATCCTCAAGATACTATCGTAAAGTATTGTGAATCATACCTTGATAAACTCTCAGAGCCTTCACGTGTCTTTCTCGCACTCGAATTGTATGAATATAAAAATGATATATCTGACTTCCTAATAAATTTTAATATCGACTATGCCAAGGCTGTCTCAATGATGTCTTACGCTGAAATATTTGACGCCGATATGGAGTTTGATATTGAAAAAGAACCGACCTTGTTTGATTATTCCTTGCATAAACTGATAAATTATTACGATTGTCGTGCCTCATACCAGACAGAAATCGATGATTTGTATTCTAAACTTATTGATTTTGACAGAGAAAACGGTTTCGTGAAAGCTTATCTTTACAATAAGATAGACTTGATAAAACGCTCTCCATTTGTCTCCCGGTTTGAAAAATATCAGGATTTGCTTAGCGAATGCTCTGATAATGAGATAGTTGCAGAGATAAAGCTTCTCCAAATAGATTGCCTGACATCATACTTGGTCGATAAAAAAGATTACGTTTATGCTTTGCGCCTTTGTGATGAGGCTATGTCATTGGTTGATAAGAAACACCCTGTGTATCAACAATGTACGCTGTTTAGAAACGCTGTCACAAAAAAATATGTCGATGTCCGACTCCAAAAAGTGAATCTCCCCGGCGAGCCAATACCAGTCGGCCTGACATATCGAAATACAACTAATCCTTCGTATCGGATTGTAAAGACTAATTCTTCGATTTTACATAACCCGAATGCGAATTTCTCTGACAAGTCTTTCCACGGATTATTGTTAAATAATATTGTTTGCGAAGAGACAGTTGAGATTCCACAAGAAACCGATTATCAATATCATTCCTCTCTTATCGCTCTTCCTCCTCTCGAACGCGGATTCTATTTTCTCGTTTTCTCAAACGATGATAGTTTCGATGAGTTGGACAACTTGCTTTTTGTCCCTTTCCAAGTCAGCGCCTTGTCTTTTGTAAGCCTTGGCAGTGAAGACGAAAGCACTGTCGTCGTGATTGATAGAGCTTCTGGCTCACCGAAATGTAGTGTGAAAGCCGAGTTCCTTTCCAAAAAATATTCTTATAACTCATCAAAATATGTGCTGAAAAGGTTAGGTGTGTCAGAAAGTGATTCAGATGGCGTGATAGAAACATCCGATTTTAAGAATTTTGACTGCATGATGCTCTCATATCTTGGTGATTCCCTGCTGTCAGAATACCGTAGCCATTCATATAGGTATAATGATGTAAATGAAAGACTTAAAACGAAATTCTTTACTGATAGGCCAATCTATCGCCCGGGACAGACTGTCAATTTTAAGGGAATAATCCTTAAAGAAAGCAGTGATAAAAAGGAGCTTTGTGAAAATTTATTAACAACTGTTTATCTTCGAGACGCTAATTATCAGATTATAGACTCTTTATCTCTTACTACGAATGAATACGGCTCATTTTCAGGGAGTTTCGTTTTGCCCGCCGACAGAATGAGCGGCGATTATTGTATTCATAGTACTTCTGGCTCGCTGATTTTCAAAGTCGAGAAATATAAGCGTCCTACCTTTGAAGTGCGCTTCGATTCGCCACAGCATGAGTATAGTATGGGCGATTCAATAAGGGTCTCAGGAAAGATCATGGCTTATTCCGGCTTCGGTTTAGACAATGTGAAATATCGTTATACGGTTGTGCGAAAACAGTGTTTCCCACTCAAATACCATTACGGAATGCCTTTTAATATGAAAGAAGATGTTGTTTGCAGTGGTGAAAGTAACACTTTATGTGATGGGGCTTTTTATTTTGATTTCCAACTTACTCCATTATTAGAGGATGATAAAAATAATGAGTTGGGATACGTGTTCACTGTGAAAGTGGAGGCTACTAATGCTCAGGGTGAGACGCAGACTGGCTCATTCTCGCTCTCAGCCTCTTTACGTAAATATTTTATCAGCCTTGATGGGGATTTACATTACTCTGACAAAGGTGTCGTTGTTGAACAAAAGCAACTCAAAAATGTAAAAATCAAGGTGCAGAACGCCTCCGGTGAATCTGTTAGTTCCCCGTTAATGTGTAAAATTATTAAGAAAAATGAGCCGATAACATCTTTTTTGGATCTGGGCGATTTCGATAGACAGTTGATTTGTGACAGCCTGCTTGATGCTTATTTCCCTCATTATCGTTTTTATAAAAAGGAATCTATAGAGCAAGATGTTGTATGTCAGTATGTTATCAATGTTGATTCAGAAACGCCGCTTTTAAATGCGATGAAAGTGGCTCTCGAGCCTGGAAGATATGAGATTGAATTGTCAGCCTTAGATGATAACTTGTCATCGGTAACTGAAAACATTTTGGTTTTCAATAAGAAATCGAAAAAACTGCCTGTTAACTCCCTGTTGTGGACTTATGTTGATAAAACGACTGCGCAGCCGGGTGATATGCTGAATATCAGCGTTGGCAGTTCCGAAAATGATGTGACGGCCCTGCTCTTTGTTTTCAATAATGGAAAGATGATAAAATCGGAGTACATAACATTGAATAATAATGTATTACATCGCTCGTATAAGGTAAAAGAAGAAAATCGTGGGGTGATTAGCATACAGCTCGCGGCAGTCAAGAATAACATGGCGGAGATATGTAATGAGACAGTCACAATCCCTTACGATAACTTGAAACTCGATATTAGTGTTGAGACAGAGTCTGATGTCCTTTGGCCGGACGAGGAAGTCTCGTTGAAAATAAAGATTCGTGACCATAAGGGAAACCCAATCGATGCTGAATTGTTGGCGTGTATGTACGATGCCTCTTTGGATAAATTCGCATCTAACTTATGGAATTTCAATACTTTGCCTTTTACTAAAATCCCGGTCTCTCTGCGTGCCGATAATGGCTTTTCTACAATTTCTAAATGTCAGACCGTCTCAAACGGCTATGTCTTCTTACCTCAATATCCATTGTTGTCTGATGTATCGCTGTTAAGCAAACCTTTATATAGAGGTGTCGGCTTATATAACAAATTTTCTGTGATGGAGACTATGGCCGCAGCCGTGGAAGAGGATTATGAAGGGCTCTCGAATGATTCTTCTGATTTCGCTTCAGAAACTGTTCTTGATAAAAATGCTTTGTTAAATAATGACAATGGTGATGCCAAGGTGCGCTCAGATTTCAGCGAGACGGCTTTCTTTTTCCCACATTTAAAAACAGATAAGAAAGGCAATGTCATTATTGATTTTATCACCCCAAGCACATTGACAGAATGGAACTTAAGACTGTTAGCTTATAATAAAACTTTAAGTGTCGGAAAACTTGAGAAAGAGCTGTTTACCCAGAAGCCTTTGATGGTTATGGCCGATGTCCCTCGCTTTCTTTATGCAGACGATACCCTGTTTGTTGCCGCTAACATTATTAATAATTCGGATGCGGCTTTGTCGCCGGGAGTGAGGTTCGTACTTTTTGATGGCATATCCGATTCTGTGTATTATATTGAACCGACGGACATCGCTGTCGGGGAGATAAACGCCGGTGGGAGCAGGCCTGTCGCTTTTAAGGTCGTTGCTCCTGACAATGCCAGTCTCTTGACTTTTAGATTCTCTGTCTCAGCAGGCAGATTCTTTGATTCAGAGCAATATACAGTCCCGGTTTTGAAAAAAGATGTACTTGTTACCAATACAATGTCGCTCACTGTAAATCCGAACAGCGCACGAACATTCGGGTATTCTTCGAAAGGAAATGAGACACCGGTATCCTATACATTGAATTTCAGCGCGAATCCTGTTTGGTATGCGATAATGGCAATGCCTTATATTATTGAAGGTAATGAGCTTTATATTGAAAATATCTTCCATAAATATTTCACTAATGCGCTTGCATCTTATCTTGTATCTGATATTCCTGAGCTTGAAAATTATTATGAGGAATGGGAAAACCATGATGCCGATGCGCTTTTGTCCCAACTTGAGAAAGATGAAAATCTGCGGAATGTGCTTCTGAAATCAACGCCTTGGATGTTGGAAGCCTTTGACGAGAAACGCCAGCGTGAGAATATCAGACGGCTTTTCGATGCCGCTGAAGTTAGGGAAGGAATCTCTAACGCATTGGTACTTATAGCAGAAAAACAAAAGAATAGTGGCGGCTGGCCTTGGATAGAAGGTATGCCGGAGAGTGAGATGATGACGCAATATATTCTTGAGGGCTTCGGCAGATTGAAGTCTCTCGGAATAGAAAACGATTCGCTGCCAATGGATGTTATCGCCAATGCTTGTCGTTTTGTGGAGAATAAAATCGTTGAGCGTTATAAGAAGATAACAGAAGAGAAATATTCTAATAATTGGATTTGCAGCGATTTGCTGATTGACGATATGCTCGCTTTGAGCTATTTTATTGATTTTGAGAGTGACTCGGAATATGTGGAGGCTTCCGGATTTTTCCTTAACAAGATGTCGGAAGACTGGAAACAGCATGGGTTCGCGGAACAAGCATCCATTGCTTTGATTCTTAACAGAAACGGACGGCGGTCAGAGTCGTTGGCTATATTAAACTCTTTGCGTGAGTTTGCCCAGACGAACGAGCTCGGGATGTATTGGCTATCATCACAATCACCTGTAAATAAAAGCTTTAGGCGTGGAGTAAGTGTTTCGGAAGAAGTGAAAATATTGGAGGCTTTCCGTGAGATTGATTATCGCCCCGGAGAGGTTGACGCTATGCGTTTGTGGCTCCTGACGCAAAAACAGACAAACAAATGGGACAATAACAGGCAGACCGCGGAAGCTGTTTTTTCAATAATAAGTGGAAATGAAAAATGGCTTTCTGATGACAACGTTTCCATTGAGATAAATGGTGAGGCTGTCGGTTTTGAGGGATCTGAGCCGGGCACAAGACATATTAAGCGGACATTTGCTTCGGGAGAAATATCTGAAAACGGTGAGATTTCAATTGATAATAAGACCTCGCATATCGTATGGGGAGGCTTTTTTACCCAATATTCTGTTCCAATTGATGAACTACGCGCCTCTGATAACGATCTTTCGATTACACGAGAGCTTTACGTGGAGCGAACCGCTCAGGGGAAGATAGAGTATGTGCCTGTATCTCAATCAGATATAAGGGTGGGGGATAAAATCAAAACGGTAATTACCATTGAAAGCCGACAGGATTTGGAGTTTGTCTATCTGAAAGATTTATATGGAGCCTGTTTCGAGCCTATAGAGCAGGTGTCGGCATACGCCTTTTCAGATGGGCTTTTCTATTATCGAAGTATAGATGACATTGCAACCGAGTGCTTTTTTGAGAATATTCCGAGAGGAAAGTATGAGGTCTCACATGAGAGTTTTGTGACGAAAGAAGGCTGTTTCAGCGGAGGATACGCCCTTATACAGTGTCAGTACGCACCGGAATTTGGGGCATATTCCGATGCGGAAAGAGTGAAAGTCGTAGGTAAAGAATAAGGATTGCCATGTCATTCATCCCCGAGATTTCTCAAAAGATTAATTTATGAGAAATAATTTGGAAGTTCGGAAATTTTATTTATCTTTGCAGTGTTGTGAGTGGTGTTATGGCCTACTTGCATGAAACATAATCAAGTTTGCGGATTTGTTGGTTACATATAGTGTTGGTTTTTCGTTTTGCTGCTTGATAAAAATAATTGGCTGTCGTGGACAAAATTGAAAGAGAAAGTGTAGCATGGTATGTGATGAGAGTCACCTATCAGCGCGAGTTGGTGGCATCGAAGTCGTTGACCGACTTGCATATTGAGCATTTTGTTCCGACCACAAGAATAGCTGTGAAGAATAATGAGGGTCGCACGATTGGATTCAAGGTCGAGCCGCTTATCCATAACTATATCTTTATCTTGAGCAGTTTTAACGACTTGTTCGCGCTGAAGCATGGCAAGATGGATTATCTTCGTTTCATTATGGCGAAGGACCCTGTCTCTGGTTTGTTTGAGCCTCAATATGTCCCGGATAAGCAGATGAATGATTTTATAAAGATTACCAAATCGAAAGGGATGAGGGTGCTTAGTCCTGACATTGATTTGCGTAAGGGGGACAAGGTGAGGGTGTTGAAGGGCGCTTTCGAAGGAGTGGAAGGAGTCTATATTAAGATGCCAAACGGTCGTGAGAAACGTGTGGTGGTGAAAATTGAAGGAGTCTCGGCTGTGGCGACAGCAACCTTGAAACTTGAAGATGTTGAGAAATTGTGAAATATAATTTTTGCAAAATGAGAATCGCAGTAGCAGGAACAGGATACGTCGGTTTGTCAATAGCCACTTTGTTAGCTCAACATAACAAGGTGACGGCGGTGGATATCGTTCCGGAACGAGTTGAGATGGTGAATAACAAAAAATCACCGATACAAGATGATTATATAGAGGATTATCTTGCGAATAAAAGCCTTGATCTCAGTGCGACACTTGATGCGGAGCAAGGTTATAAAGATGCTGATTTCGTGGTGATTGCGGCTCCAACCAACTACGACAGTGTGAAGAATTTCTTTGACACAAGGGCGGTGGAAGATGTCATCGGGAAAGTCATGAGGTATAACCCGAATGCTATTATGGTTATTAAGTCAACCGTGCCTGTCGGATATACCGAAAGCGTTAGGAAGAAGATGGGAAGTGATAACATCATTTTCGCGCCGGAGTTTCTGAGGGAGAGCAAGGCTCTTTACGACAACCTTTATCCGAGCAGGATAATAGTGGGATATGAGCATGGCGATGAGCGGCTTGAGGAGAAAGCGCATATTTTCGCCGGGTTGATTAAAGAGGGCGCGTTGGAGAAGAATGTGCCTATACTTTATATGGGCTCTACCGAGGCTGAGGCCGTGAAACTTTTTGCAAACACTTATCTCGCACTTCGTGTCAGCTACTTTAATGAGCTTGACACATACGCCGAACTGAAAGGGTTGAATACGAAACATATCATTGAAGGAGTTTGCCTCGACCCCCGAATCGGGGACCATTACAATAACCCCTCTTTCGGTTATGGAGGATACTGCTTGCCAAAAGATACTAAACAGCTTCTCGCGAACTATAACGATGTCCCGCAGAACATGATGACCGCAATAGTCGAAAGCAACCGTACTCGTAAAGATTTTATAGCTGACCAAGTGCTACGAAAGGCCGGATACTATAACTACTATAATCGTGGCGATTATAATCCGATGGAGGAAAGACATTGTGTTATAGGTGTTTATCGTTTGACAATGAAATCTAATTCGGACAATTTCCGGCAAAGTGCAATCCAAGGCGTGATGAAACGTATCAAGGCGAAAGGCGCGACGGTGATAATCTATGAGCCTACACTTGAAAATGGTGCAACATTCTTTGGTAGTGAAGTCGTCAACAGTCTTGAAGCCTTCAAGGAGAGAAGCCAGGCGATTATAGCTAACCGATACGACTCGTGCCTTGATGATGTGAAAGACAAGGTATATACAAGAGATATTTTTAAAAGAGATTGATGGCCAATGTTTCATGGTTGCCTTGCAGTCGAGTTGCATTATTATACGTTCTAAACCGACTGATTGTGATGGAATGAAACCTCTTGGAACAAGCCCGTTTGCCAAACATATATTCAGCAAACGGGCTTGTTTTTATGATCAATTGCTCTAAAATACTATCTTTCTCATAAGATTAGAGTTTTCGTTTTTGTTAGAGAAAATAAGTGATGATTCTACTTGGAGAAAAAAATTAAAAAAAAAGTAAAAGGTATTAACTAATTTTTTACTTTTGCAAGTGTAAATAAAATATTAGCATTAAAGAATCAGCTTGACATTGGGAATCCAGAAGTTTTTGTAAGTTGTTGAAAGATAATAAGTTACAATCTTTCGATGACCCCAAGGTATATTTATTTGTGAAAGATAGGGCTTTTTTTAAGTTAGGATTTTTGTGTTCAGGTGTTAGCAAGGTTGGTTTTGTAAGATTCTGGTATTTAATGTCTTTTGAGAGTGGTATGCTTCTACTGTAAAATTGGGATTGTCGCATTAGTAGTTTATTCGCTTTGTTTTCATTTAGTAGTTTTATGATAATTGACGAAAAATTCCTTGATTCTCTATCGGAGCAGGCGAGGAGGAACCCACGTTTAAGGCAGTCGTTTGATTTGCGCACTACGCCTGGCGATGGCTCTCAGAGGATGCTGAACGCCCTTGAACCGGGGACGGTAATGCCGATACACAGGCATCGTAACAGCAGCGAGACGATGGTGTTGTTGAGAGGTTCGTTGCGCGAGTTGTTTTATGATGATGACGGCAATCTCACGGAAGATGTTATGATGTGGCATGGTGGGGAGAACAGGGTTTTGCAAGTTGAGAAAGGCAGGTGGCATTCGCTCGAATGCCTTGAGGCAGGCACAGTTATTTTCGAGTCGAAAGACGGCAGATACGAGCCGCTCACTGAAATGGATATTTTGGATAAAGTTTAAATATTATGTCATATACTGAGTTGAAATTTCCGGCAGGTGTGTTTTTATGAAGAGGTTGGGTATGGTAGCGTGATTTTTTATAATAAAAACGCAAAAAAGGAGTTCCAGTAGGTATGATAATTTTTTAAAAATGAAAAAAACAAAAGTTTGTGTTATTGGTCTTGGTTATGTGGGATTGCCGTTAGCGAGACTGTTCTCCACAAAATATGAGACAATAGGTTTTGATTTGAACGAGAGCCGTTGTGCTGAATTGATGGCAGGTCACGACTCGATTCTGGAAGTATCAGACGAGGTGCTTCAGGCAGCGACCAGGAATGGTTTTAGATGTACATCGAATATTGATGAGATAAGGGCTTGTAACTTTTATATAGTGGCAGTGCCCACCCCTGTTGATAAGAACAACTGTCCTGATTTGACCCCGTTGTATGATGCGTCAGTAACAATAGGGAAGGTGATTTCCAAAGGTGACGTGGTCGTTTATGAGTCATCGGTATATCCGGGTGTTACTGAGGAAGAATGTATTCCTGTGGTTGAAAAAGTCTCAGGGTTGAAATACAATGAGGATTTTTTTGCTGGCTATTCTCCTGAGCGTATCAATCCGGGTGACAAGCTGCATACTGTCGAGAATATTAAGAAAATCACGTCAGGTTCGACGCCAGAGATAAGCCGTTATATTGATGATGTGTATTCGAGTGTGATTTTAGGAGGGACGCATCTCGCGCCGTCGATAAAGGTGGCCGAGGCGGCAAAGGTGATAGAGAACAGTCAGCGCGATATCAATATAGCGTTTGTCAATGAGTTAGCGCATATCTTCGCTAAGATTGGTATTGACACTTTAGACGTACTTGAGGCGGCGGGAACAAAATGGAATTTCTTGCCATTCCGTCCGGGTCTTGTTGGCGGTCATTGCATAGGCGTTGACCCTTATTATTTAGCGCAGTGTGCCCAGCGACACGGCCATAACCCAGAGATTATACTTGCGGGAAGGCGTATCAACGACGGAATGGGTGAGTATGTCGCACTTGAGACGGTGAAACACATGCTCAAGAAAGGAATACAAGTGCTTGATTCAGAGCTGCTGATACTTGGTTTCACATTCAAGGAGAACTGTCCCGATGTACGTAACACTAAGGTAATTGATATATATAAAGCCTTGCGTGAGTACAATGTCAATGTCACAGTTTATGACACATGGGCAAATCCCGCGATAGCGAAACATGAATACGGCATCGACATTGTCAATGAATTGCCGGCTAAGAAGTTCGATGCTTGTATAGCGGCAGTGGCACACAGGGAGTTCGAGGGACTTGATGTCCTCTCTCTCTTGAAAGAGAAGCACGTCATCTTCGATGTCAAATGCACCTTGGATAGGAATATTGTTGATGCAAGGTTGTAGTTAGGTGTAATAGCATTCATAGAAGTTCTATACATCCGAACGTTTCAATGAATATCTTATTTTTGAAATATAAATCCATATAACTTATGAAAGGCATTGTACTCGCAGGCGGTTCTGGGACCCGCCTTTACCCAATCACTAAAGGCATCAGCAAGCAGCTTATGCCTATCTATGACAAACCGATGGTGTATTACCCCATCAGTGTACTTATGCTTGCAGGCATCAGAGATATTCTCATTATCTCTACGCCCTACGACCTCCCTGGCTTCAAGCGCCTCCTTGGTGATGGTTCTGACTATGGTGTGCATTTCGAATATGCCGAGCAGCCCTCACCGGATGGACTTGCTCAGGCTTTTACCATCGGTAAGGACTTCATCGGCAAAGACTCCGCCTGCCTCGTATTGGGTGACAATATTTTCTATGGCAGCGGTTTTACTCGCCAACTCAAGCAAGCCGTAGCAGATGCAGATAATGGTAAGGCTACCGTCTTTGGTTATTGGGTGAATGATCCGGAGCGCTATGGTGTGGCTGAATTCGATAAGGATGGCAACTGCCTCAGCATCGAAGAAAAACCTTCCACCCCCAAATCCAACTATGCCGTTGTAGGACTCTATTTCTATCCGAATAAAGTAGTAAACGTTGCTGCCAACATTCAGCCTTCTGCCCGTGGCGAATACGAGATAACCACTGTCAATCAGGAGTTCCTCAAGGATGGCGAACTCAAGGTCGCTCTCCTTGGCCGTGGTTTCGCTTGGCTCGATACCGGTACGCACGACTCTCTTTCTGAGGCATCTACTTATGTAGAGGTCGTTGAGAAACGTCAGGGCCTTAAGATTGCATGCCTTGAGGGTATTGCATATCGTCAGGGCTGGATAACCGAAGAACGTATGCGCGAACTCGCCCAACCGATGCTCAAGAACCAATACGGACAGTATCTCCTCAAGGTCATCGAAGAGAAGAAACGCGAAGTCGATTCGGATAGTTTCCGAGAATAATCATCCGTTATATCCGTAAAATCCGTGTTAAATCAATTGAATAATGAAAAGAAATATCGTTATCACAGGCGGTGCCGGCTTCATCGGCTCCCATGTTATTCGCCTCTTCGTGAACAAATATCCTGAATACAAGATTATCAACCTCGACAAACTCACCTATGCAGGGAATCTCGCCAATCTCAAAGACATCGAGGACAAGCCTAACTACAAATTTGTCAAGATGGATATCTGCGACTTTGAAGCATTCTATCAGTTGATGCAGGATGAAAAGATTGATGGTATTATCCATCTTGCCGCTGAAAGTCATGTTGACCGTTCAATAAAAGATCCATTTACCTTTGCAAAGACAAATGTGATGGGTACTCTGTCGTTACTCCAAGCAGCAAAGTTGTACTGGGAGAGCCTGCCAGAAAAATATGAAGGAAAGAGGTTTTATCATATCTCGACAGATGAGGTATATGGAGCTCTCTCAATGAATCACCCAGAAGGTATTGAACCTCCATTTACCACAAAGGCAAGCTCTGGAAATCACCATCTTGCATATGGTGATGATTTCTTCTATGAGACCACAAAGTACAATCCTCATAGTCCATATAGTGCTGCAAAAGCTTCTTCTGACCACTTTGTTCGCGCATACCACGACACTTACGGAATGCCTACAATAGTGACCAATTGTTCAAATAACTATGGTCCTTATCAGTTCCCTGAAAAGCTGATACCTCTCTTTATCAACAATATCCGTCATCGTAAGCCTCTACCTGTCTATGGCAAAGGTGAAAACGTACGTGATTGGCTCTTTGTCGAAGACCACGCTAGAGCTATTGACCTTATTTTTCACAAAGGCACAATAGCTGAAACATACAATATCGGTGGCTTTAACGAGTGGAAGAACATCGACATCATCAAGGTAGTCATCAACACAGTTGATCGACTCCTTGGCCGCGAGGAAGGCGAAGACCTCAACCTCATCACCTACGTTACCGACCGCCTCGGACATGATGCCCGTTATGCCATTGACTCCACAAAACTTCAGAAGGAACTCGGCTGGGAACCATCCCTCCAATTTGAAGAAGGCATTGAAAAAACAGTCAAATGGTATCTTGAAAATCAAGAGTGGATGGATAATATCACCTCTGGTGAATACGAGAAGTATTACGAATTAATGTATGGTAAGCGTTGAGATTATAGTGGAATTTCGTATCTATTTTTCATATCTATTGTAGCCGTATGGAATTGGTTAGGATTATACACCCAGTTGGACAAGGTGGATTTTATACCGAAAGTTTAAAAATTGACAATAAGGAATATCTATATGTTTATGATTGTGGATCAGTTACCGCGGGAGAGCCTGAAAAGACAATACAATCGGCTATACCTGATGGTCAAGATATAGAAATACTATTTATTTCGCATTTCGATGAAGACCATGTCAATGGTATCAAGGAACTTGTCAATCATCGCACAATTAAAAAAGTAGTTTTGCCGCAAATTGATAAGTTACACTGGTTCTATATCCTCACAAATGCGATGGACAATGGGCACTCCTAACCCCAAATTTATTAACAGATCTTTATAATGTTATAGAAAATGCTACCATAATTCAAATAGCTCCATTCGATGAAGAAGAACAACAGTTTGAACCTCGATACTATAATGAGGAAGCATTTCCACATGGTGATATGATTAAGAACGGTGACTTATTTCAAATAAAGAATGTTTGGGATTATATTCCTATCAACACGGCATCACGCCAACAGATTAATAATTTGGAGAACGGCCTCCTCCCAATATTTCGGCGTGAATTTCCAACTCTGCAAAACCTTGATTCTTTACCAGATCAAGAGGTAGCCGAAGTCATTTCCATTCATTACCCTGATATAAACAAGGTCTACAAAGAAATCTTCAAGAAATCCAACAAATCTTCAATGTGTCTGTATTCAGGAGGGGTAATGTCAGACTATTACCGCATGAAAGTATTCAATATCCACTGTTGGTGTCCAAGATGTTACCACAATCCTCACTTCTATGATTTCGAGGCTTGTCTATATACAGGAGATGCTGACTTGAAGGATATGAATCTTACAAATGCCATTAATCGCTTGTTAGGGAAAAGGACAAAACGTATCGGTACCATTCAAATTCCACATCATGGGTCAAAATACAATAGCGATGTCCAAAGCATGGATGGGATTAGTGGCACTCATCCCGTGTTGCTGTTTACATCTTTTGGAACTACAAATAAGTATCGCCACCCATCTCTTTATTTGCTGAATCAGTTGAGGTGCGCAGGCTATTATGTGCATGAAGTTACAGAGTTTAAGCATACATTTTTAATTGAAGTGATTACAACGCTCTAACGACAAAGTTCTAATATAAAATTTTATACTTTTTTTGTGTCAAAATCAAAAAATCCTTTATTTGAATTGCTTTGCACCTCTTATTATAGCCCCTGAATCAAGGGGGTATATAAGCGTGGCTTAGGGGGATGATTACTTTTTATAACGAAAAGGTCATTTTTCAAGCCACCTATAAACCATGTAGTAATTGCTTAGTGGCCCAACTTTCGGTCACTTCCACATCAGAATCGTAAATGGAAAGTAAACCTGCTTCAAAGGAAACTATAGCAAGTTTTATTCAGAATGCCGGCATAACAATCCAAGAGCTTTACATTGTACTGAAACAGGATTTTGCCATTCGAAGTACACTTGATGAATCAATGCCCCATATATACTCTGTTACGCATGATATTCAGATGGGCATAAAGTTTATTCTTATGGATATTGGAGTGTCTTGTAGAGCTTTATTTCAGACAAATTATGCTTACGAGAAAAGGTTTCACCTGAAAAACATTCTTGCTTCTATATCAGAGGGCTTCAAAGCGATAATGAATTTTGGTAAGTCAAGGAAGTACGCTTTATGGAATTTGCTGGAAGAAGAAATAATAAATATTGCCAACTCGGATTTATTCGGTAGCTTTAATAAGATAAGGTTCCGTCTCATTGAATTTGGCGAAAAAAGGATTGATAAAGATATAAGAGACCTAACGTTGCATTACGACGATGCCATGATTAAGGTTTTTGAGAAAACTACATCTCTTAATAGTGAAGAGGACACAATGAAGCTTCTTTGTGACTTCTGGGCTATACTACAAGATATGCTCAAATTCACTTACACTTTAGATGAATACACCAAAGCAAATACAGGGTTTTCGAAACCAGATGAAGCAGTTAATGTTCAGCTCGATGTTAATCGTGACCATAAAGTGATTAAGTTGTTGATTGATAATAAGGGGAAATTAGAAGCTGCCATATCGACTGTCTTGCCACAAGCCACGAATCAATTGGATAATATGGCTAATCATTATTTTCAATTGCAGAAAATACGAAAGTATATCAGGGAGGAAGCACCTTGTATTGTTGAATTCTCCGAGTTAGACAATTTAGAAACACTTGCTAATCATGAGCTACTAATTAGGTTTATGGCACTTGATTTAGCATCAGTTTTAAATGCATATCTCCATTCTGATTCTGACATTGAAGCCTCGCTGAACCTTAGGCGTATTGTTGTAATCAAGACATCTACTTTGGTTCATTTGTATGGCTATGATGAAAGAGAACATGAGAAGTCAGTTTGGAAAAATATTAAGACTTTCATCCCGTCTGATAATGAAGTATTAAAATCAGAGGAACAGGCAATTCAGGAACTTTTGAGTAAACTGGTAACTGAATCAGATGATAAGAATCTTAGAGCTTCACTTGTTCATCTGTTTGACAATGGAAGTCATATGAGTAATATCGAGGAAACACTTGTGAATGTGGAAAGTCTTGATCCAGCAAAACAAACTGTTGAGATACTGTTGCTAATGGAGGTATATAAGAAGATGGAAGCCTTCACCAAGAGGCTGATGAACACATTAGCTCTAAATGCTCGTCTACAAAGAGAAGCCAGCCAAAAGGAAATGTTAGATAAAATAGTAAAAATGCGGCAGCTCATTGAGCATAGTAATGCACCCCAAGAGATTACGGATTCGTTCCTTCAAATGATGGACAAAATCCAAAACGCTATTTTGTGATGCATAATCAATATTTGGACAACCTTATATTAGGGGTAATCGTAAGTTTAAAAACCAATCTAATAAATTGATTGTCAGTTAGATAAATATTATTATCATTGTCGCTGGAATGTAAAAAATTCTCCTGAAGCCGTAAGAAAGCAAAAATCGGGGAAATCGAAAAAATAAAATCGATGACAAAGGTACGAAGATTATCCGAATTAAGCCAAAGTTTACCGTTCACGGAGTACGATTTTTACGATTTATACCACAAGACGTTCGAGAGCACGGAACAAGGATGAAGAAGGTTTTACCACCGCGCGAGATGGCAGATGCCTTCGGCTTGTTGAGCAAGCGCCAGGTTCCGAGGCGCTGCCCCAATCCATACTTCAGCTCCGAAGGTAAAGTGGCGCTGGTGTTCCTGAAGACGTAAAGGTAGCCGAGTGCGCCCCAAACGGGACATCCACTACCAGATCTTCCTCGGCATCCATACTGCTAACGCTGTACACCTGGCAGAGCGCCTCTTGGAACGACAGGAAGCGGGAGAGGCATAGGCAGGTAGCCAACAAGGTTCCCCAAAAGGAGCCCAGCCATGTGGACTCCCGGACGATCGTGTGAAAAATAGACGGTGATCAACAAAAACCAGCGTTAATAAACAGTATTGGTCGCAAAAAACGGAGCGAAACCAGCCACTTGTGGCGACATCACAAGAACAAACGACCATTTATGTCAAACAGAAAAAATTAAACGACTGTCCCTAATTATTTAAAAGAAAAAATAATTTATGACAATTAACGATGTTAAACTGATAGAACTACCAAAGTTCACAGACCCACGTGGGAATCTCTCCTTCGTGGAGCAGAACAACCACATTCCTTTTGCAATTAAGCGAACCTATTGGATATATGACGTGCCGGGAGGTGAGAATAGGGGCGGTCATGCGTATAGGAATACTGCAGAATTCATTATTGCTATTTCAGGCAGTTTTGACGTTACAGTTGATGATGGCAATGAGAAAAAAAACTTCTCTCTTAATCGTTCGTATTATGGGTTGTATGTCCCCAAAGGTCTCTGGCGACAGATGGCAAATTTCTCAACAAACTCGTTGGCCCTTGAATTTGCTGACACGAAATATGATCGAAATGATTACGTTGAAAACTATGATGAATTTCTTAAATTAAAATCAAATGGAGAAATTTAATGTCTTTGACTGTACAATGGTTGAACTTGACAGGCATCATTCAGACTGCAAGGGTAACCTCACAGTAGTTCAAAATGGTGAAACGCTCCCATTTGACGTAAAACGAGTGTATTATCTTTATGATGTTCCTGGAGGGGAAGACCGTGGAGCTCATGCGCATAAAGACCTGAGTCAGCTTATCATAGCTGCATCAGGTTCGTTTACCGTCACCCTGGATGATGGAAAATGCAAGCGAACGTTCTTCCTCAATCGCCCTTACCAAGGTCTTTACGTAAAGCCGGGGATGTGGCGCGATCTCAAGGATTTTTCTTCAGGAGCTGTATGCATGGTGTTAGCTTCGGATGTCTATATGAAAGAGGATTATATTAGGGATTATGATGAGTTTTTAGCTTATAGAAATAACGGGAAATAAATCATGGAATCAAGTAAATTAGGCCTCTATTTTGAGGAGTTTGAGGTTGGTGCAGAAATCAAGCACAACCTCTCAAAAACAATTTTCGAGTGTGATAACAACTTTTTTTCGCTCATGACTATGAATCATCATCCTGTTCACACCAATCTGGATTATGCAGGTCAGAATCAGCATGGGAAGATTCTTGTCGTTGGCACACTGGTGTTTTCACTTGCAGTCGGTATCACTGTTCCTGACGTAAGTGGTAAGGCAATTGCGAATCTTGGATATGAGGACATAAAACACCTGAATCCTGTATTCATCAATGATACGATTTACGTTCGTACAAAAGTTTTATCAAAACGTGAATCAAAGTCAAAGAAAGACAGAGGCATTGTATATGTTGAAAGTATCGCTTACAATCAAGACGGAATGGATGTGCTGTCCTTCAGGAGAAATGTTCTCGTAAAAAAGATGAAACCAATATAATTTTGATATGAACAATTATAACTACTTGATGCGCAGTTTGATGTTTGTGCCTGCGCATAACCAAAAGCTTTTGGATAGCTCTGTTCGAAGAGATGCTGATGTGTTGCTTCTTGATATAGAAGACTCCGTGCCTATTTGCGACAAGCAACAAGCCAGGGACAACGTAAAAGCCTTTGTCAAGCGTGATGACTTGAATGGGAAATTGATATTTCCTAGGATCAATGACAGAGAGAGTGGCGAGCTTCTTAAGGATCTGTATCAGTTGACTATTGATGGAGTGACAGGCTTTATGTATCCTAAAGCAACAAAGGGGGAGGATATTTATTTTGTGGGAAAGTTGCTTGAGACTATCGAATATGAAAAACATATACCTATAGGAACTTTTAAAATTATCCCATTGATAGAAACAGCGGGATCTGTTGTGAATATCAAGGAGATATGTACCGCCTGTCATCGCGTATGCGCTGTTACCTTTGGTTGCGAGGACTATGTTACTGATATGAGAGGAAAACATGATTCTGATGGACAAAGCATATTCTTTGCTCGAAATATGATTGTAAATGCGGCCAGAGCTACTGGTGTAATACCAATAGATACAGTCCATATCAAAGTTCACGATCTTGAAGATCTTGAGAGAAATCTTAAGGTTGCCAAGAATCTTGGGTTTGAGGGTATGCTCATACTTAATCCCAAAGAGTTACCATTGTGCCATCAATATTTTTCTCCTTCTAAAGAAGAAGTGGCTTGGGCATCCGAGATGGTTCAACTTGCAGAGGAAGCAGTGGCAGAGGGCAAGGGTGTTGCAGTAAAGGACGGCAAGTTCATTGGACCACCTATGGTAAAGATGGCAATGAACATTATGGCAAAGCATAAACAGATTGAAAGGCGTAACTCTTAATATGGTTAATACAAGCCAAATGAATATCTCGATATTAAAAAAAGACGAATGTTGTGGTTGCACCGCTTGTATGTCTTGCTGCCCTACAAAGGCAATCGAAATGAAACCTGACTACGAAGGATTCCTGTATCCAGTTGTGGATGAATCCAAATGCGTCGATTGTGGTAAGTGTTTCAGTGTCTGCAAAAATGTAAAGTTCTATGACGAACCACAGCACATCTATGCATGTTGGAGCAAGGACAACACTTTACGAGCCAAGAGTTCATCAGGTGGAATTTTCTCAATTATAGCCGAACGTACACTCGCTCGAGGAGGAAAGGTTTGCGCTGTGGGTTATAACGAGGACTATACTGAATGTCTCCATAAGATTATCGGTTCTCCCGCAGACTTGGACGATTTGCGAAGAGCCAAATTTGTCCAGAGTAAGAAATATGATGTTTACGTTCGCCTCAAGGAACTACTTGTTGCAGGTGAAGAGGTCCTCTTTTGTGGTACTCCTTGTGAGGTGGGTGGAATAAGACAGTTTTTAAACAAGTCGTATGAAAATCTTATTACATGCGATATTATTTGCGGTTGTGTATCTTCTCCAGAAGTATATAGAACCTATATAGAATATTTGAATAATAAATATCAATCGAATGTCATTAGCGTAAATTTTAAAGATAAGCGCGCTGGTTGGAGAGGGAAAGCAATTGCGGTTAAGTTTGAAAACGGCGAAGAGTATCTAAACTCAATCCTTGATGATGACTATTGTGTATCTTTTCATAGCCGATACAATATCCGTCCTTCATGTTTCAATTGCAAGTATCGCAATCTCAGACGTGGTGCAGACTTCACATTAGGTGATTTCTGGGCAATAGAGCAATACAAGCCAGAGTTCGATGACAACAAAGGTACATCCTTTGTTCTAACAAATACATCTAAAGCAGATGCAATCCTTAAGGAGTTGGATGTGAACATACACTTGATGGATATTGATTACGAGGAATACTCTAATAAGTACAATTGGTGCATGCATCGCAATCCTTGGGCTATGCCTGAAACGGACAGAAAGCAATTCTATGATGATGTCAAGTCTATGCCTTTTAATGAAATGGCGATAAAAGATCTTGAAGCAATCCGTCAAGCGCGCAAACAAAAGAAACTTGAAACAAAACACTGTAAATATGAGTAAGAAAGTAATTATTATAGGAGGCGAGGGTAATGGTGGAGTAATTGCCTCTTGTATCGAAGACAATCGTAATCGACACAATGACCTCGAATGGGAAGTGGCTGGTTTCATTAACGATTATGTTTCAGAAGTTGATGGATTTCCAGTAATCGGAAAGTTATGCGATATTCAGAAGTTCATTGATGAGACAGATTATTATTTCGCATGGGGAATTCATCTCGTAGGTCGTAATTACAAGACCGTTGAAATGTTCCGTGAGGCTAATATACCTACTGAACGTCTTGCCACTATCATACATAAGAGTGCATTCATCGGTAAGGGGGCTATTATCGAACCTGGTGCATTTATTATGTACAACACTTATATTGGTCCTCAGGCCCACATTGGTAAGTGTAGTCTTATAATGGCTAACTGTTCTATCGGTCATGACACTACTATTGGCGATTTATGCCACTGCTCTGTCAACACCATCATGACTGGCTACTCAAAGCTTGGTCTTTGTGCAGACCTTGGCGTTGGCGCGTGTATCCTTGCCTATAAAGTTGTTGGCGACTATGGCATGTTGGGAGCGTCTTCATTAGCTACTAAAGATATTCCTGAGGGTGAGATTTGGGTAGGTTCACCTGCAAAATTACTCAAACTCATGCCTAAAGATTAATTAATGGATTAAAAAATCAATATATGGCAAATATTCCTTTTCTGTCCTTAAAGGACGTAACCGCTCTTCATGGAGCTGAGATTAACGAGGCCGTATCTCGTGTGGTTAATGGAGGCTGGTATCTCCAAGGTAAGGAGAACGAGCGATTTGAGAAACACTATTCCGAGTTTATCGGTTGTAAGCATACCGTGGGTTGTGCTAATGGGTTGGATGCTCTTATTTGGATATTCCGTGCGTACATTGAGATGGGTGTAATGAAACCTGGTGATGAGGTGATTGTTCCTGCAAATACATATATTGCCACAACACTCTCCATTACGGAAAACGGACTCGTACCTGTAAGCATTGAGCCTAAACCGAATACGTTGGAAATTGACGATGACCGTATTGAGGCAGCTATCACTCCTCGTACCAAGGCTATTGCTATTGTGCATCTCTATGGACGTATAGCATATACGGATAAGATAGGCGCACTTTGTAAGAAGTACAACCTCAAACTCATAGAGGATTGCGCGCAGAGTCATGGATGTAAATTCTACGATGGTCGTGTTACAGGCAGCATCGGTGATGCAGCAGGTCACTCGTTCTATCCCGGCAAAAACCTTGGTGCTCTTGGCGATGGTGGTGCAGTAACGACCAACGATCCAGAGCTTGCGGCTGCTGTACGTGCTTTGGCAAACTATGGCAGTCAGAAGAAGTATGTCTTCAAGTATGCTGGTCGCAACAGCCGACTTGACGAGATTCAGGCTGCTGTCCTCGATGTGAAGCTGAAGTATCTTACTGAGGATAATAGGCACAGGAAAGAAGTGGCTCACTATTATTACGGACATATTAATAATCCTCTGATCTCCCTCCCAGACCTTCTTCCTGATGATCAGAATGTCTATCATCTCTTCCCAATATTAGTAAAAGGCAAGGAGAATCGTGACCGTCTGCACGACTATCTTGAAGAAAACGGAGTAGGAACAGTATGCCACTATCCTATCCCTCCTCATAAGCAGGAATGTTATAGTAAGGAGTCTTGGAATGTACCTAAGCTATCGCTCCCGATCACTGAGCGTTTAGCTGATGAGGAGTTAAGCCTTCCTATCGGTCCTGCTATCACAATGGAGGAAGTGGTAGAGGTTGTTGAATTGATTAATAAGTTTTAATAGTGTCATAACAATCTAATAGTGTCAGAACAATCTAATAACCGTAATTCATACGGAAATATTTTTCAGGCCTTGGCGCTTTTCGGGGGCGTCAAGGTCATACAAATACTCATGGCTATTCTTAGATCCAAGCTTATTGCTATTCTGCTTGGACCTATAGGTATGGGTATTAATAATTTGCTGAATTCTACAGCTCAGACAGTCAACGGTATTACGGGATGCGGACTGCAGACCAGTTCAGTTCGCGAGGTGTCCAAAGCTTATAATTCCAACAGCCAAGATAAGATAAATGTAATCATCTCTACGCTTAAGATCCTTGTCTGGTTTACCGGCTTCTTGGGCGCATTTATTTTTCTCGTGTTTGCGAAGCAACTTAGCATATTTGCATTTGCTAACGAAGAATACACAAATGCTTTCCGCATCTTGTCTATTATGATGATCTTCATGCAGGTCAATGTGGGGCAGATCGCCTTGATGCAGGGAACATTCCATTATAAAGATATTGCGAAATCTACACTTATAGCCCAAGTCCTTAGTTTAGTTCTTACTATTCCTATTTACTATATGTTTGGTGAAGACGGTATTGTGTCTGCTCTGCTTATAGCATCGCTTATTACTGTAGTGGTAACAGCTCATTATTCCCACAGAGTTAAGTTTACACGAATCAAACTCTCATTCAAGGATTTTATTTCTAATTCTAAAGGCATGCTTTCTACCGGTATCGTTATCGCTTTGGGAGGCGTCATTAGCAACTCATCATCCTACCTGTTGAACATTATAATCTCTCGTTTAGGATCGATCGAGGCGGTTGGTCTCTATTCAGCTGCTATGACCATTGCTAATTCGTACGTCTTTCTCGTCCTTTCGGCAATGACTTCAGACTATGTACCTCGCCTTTCTGCTCTTTCTGGAGATGACGAAGCTCAAATCGAGGCTATCAATAAGCAAATGGTGCTTGTTAGCATCATCCTCATTCCGCTATTGGTGGCTTTTATATTATTTGCACGACAGGCAATCTATATTCTCTATTCGGCTGAATTTTATGCAACCATCCATATGCTGGAGTTTTTGATGCTGGCAATGTATTTCCGTGCCATCAGTTGGTGTATATCATACGCTTTTATTTCCCGTGGTGAATCCAAAATTTTCTTGATAAATGAAATACTTATATTCTTCATCTCATTATCATTGAAAACGATTGGCTTCTTGTGGAACGAATATACGGGTATAGGTATAGCATTGGTGCTGATTTATATTATCTATGTCATTATCATGTATGTGAGGGCAAGAAAGAGATTTGGATTCACTTTTTCTCAGGAATTTGTAAGGATTTGTGCTATCGCCATCATAATTTGTAGTGCCGCTGTGGCTGTATCATTCGCATTAGGTACACTTTGGATAAAATATGTGTTGGGATCATGCATACTATTGGTTGCTCTTGTATTCTGTGGTATAGAACTTAACAAGCGCATTAACCTTGTTGCTAACATCAAGAAAAGATTTAAGAAATAGCAAGTATGAGCTTTTATTCAAGGATAAGTAAAAAACTAAATTTCATCTTCAGTACAAGGCACAAGTTAGCTCACGTTATGAGTTTTGCCGAATATGCCAATAGGGGACGACAGGGATTTAATTATCACTTATTGAAGACCGGCAGAAAGACAATTGTGTGTCCTGTCCAGTTTATTGGAGAACCAGAGGTTAAGCCTTTCGAAACGACTCTTCCCGATTTGTATTGGGCAGAATTGACCAATGGTTCAATCATAGGAGGGTCCAGTGTAGTTGTAACAGAAGACGGTACTCTCCTTTATGATATGCTGTCCCATAGAAAGGAGTATGAGGCAAATATGACGGATAACGGACTATGTTTAATTGGCGGTAGCCCCCAGCATATAGGTGAGCATTATATTTACAACTATCTAAAGGGAGAAACGCACAAACTACAATCCGCTATCAGCCTTTCATGCAATATGTCCAACAACTACTATCACTTTATGTTGCAGGTAGCATCTCGTCACTATCTTCTATCTTTGATTTGTTTTGATCAGAGTATTCCACTTGTGGTAGATGAATGTGTGCTCAAGATTCCTCAGATGAAGGAAGTGATAGAGGCACTAAACGCGGACGAAAGACCGATAATAAGTATTAAGGCAAACCAACGTTTCAAAGTCCAAAATCTTTACGTTTTGTCCGAACCACATGTAATAGTGCCAAACAGCTTTGCAAAAGGAGAGCGACGCACCGAAAATTTTGCCTTCGATACTGATGCTCTAAAATATATACGCGATACTTTAAAGAGTAGAATCGTACCTTGTACAGATAAATATCCATCTCGCGTATTCTTATCTCGCAAGGGATGCACCAAACGTAGGTGCAATGAAGAGGAACTTGAAAAGGTTTTTGCACAATTTGGATTCGTATCCCTTAGAATAGACAATATGACTATTGCTCAGCAGATGGCACTTTTCGGTAATGCAGAACATGTTATTGGGGGCTCTGGAGCGGCTTTTACTAACCTCATCTATTGTAAGGAAGGAACAAAAGCAACACTTTTCTTTACTGGCCATCGTAACAATACTTGTTTTTCAAATCTCGGATGCGCTATAGGTATAAAGACATACTATACTTATCCGGAGAAGGAATTTGGCGAGATACATACGGACTATTATGAAATCAATCCTGATTTCATTTTCAATCATCTTAATATTATTTATGGATAATGGACGCAGTTATATCTAATCCTATAAATAGTAAACAATACAGAAATGTAGGTCTGTGGTTGGGAATTCTTGTCTTTATCAGAACACAGCCATGTTACTTTTGGGCATGGGAGGAAACCATACGACCTCTTTGTGCTATTATTATTATGGTTTTGTGTGTCATGAATATGTCGCATGAGAAATGGACAAAGTGGATTCTGCTTTGTTTTGCTCTTGCTTATATATGGGCATCGGTGTTTGTGGATCGTTCAAGTATTGTGACAGTATTCAATTTTCTTGCTTTTGCTTTTATTCCTACGCTAAAGAAGGAAGTGGTGTTTGAGACCTATAAGGTGTTCCGTAAGATTTTTGTATTTTTTCTTGGCTTTTCTATCATTAATTATGTCCTTGTTCTTTTAGGAATGGATTTTATAAGTATCGTCATCGAGCCTTTGAACAAGGCAAAAGACTATAAATATATATTGCATCCTTTTCTGGTTACGACGACCTCTTTGGAACTTACTCGTTTCCATTCTATTTATGATGAGCCAGGATTTATTGGTACATTGTGTGGACTTATGCTGATTGCAGAACGCATGAATTTGCAGAAACGTAGCAATTATATCTTACTTTTAGGCGGCTTGATTTCTTTGTCATTCTATTTTTATGTGGCAATGATTTTTGGCTTTGTTGTGTTTTCGACGAAATTAAAGAAAAAATGGATATATTTAGCCCTTTTACTTTGTTTTATTCTCGTATCATATAATAACGAGTTTATGTACAATACGATATGGTCTCGATTTGAGTATGATGCTGAAACAGGGAAGTTTGTCGGTGATAACAGAAATAGTAAAGTTGTTGATAATGTGTATGAATCATTATTAGGTACTCCTTTGTTCTATACGGGTTTGGGATCTGCAGCAACAGTTGAATATGTAGGCTCTGCATCTTTGAAACTGATTATCTTGAAACATGGTTTTATTTTCGTGTCTCTAAATCTATTGGGATATCTAATGTTGGCGATAAGGCAGATCACAAACAGAAAAGATTTGTTCTTCTTCTTTGTGTTCTTCGTTCTAACCCTTTATCAACGCCCTGGATTCTATAATACAGCCTCTATTTTTATGTATGTTATGGTAATTAACATATTTGGAATAGTTGACGTTGAAAACAAAAATAAGACTAAAATAGTAAACAATGATTCATAAAGTTAAAATATCAGTCGTAGTTATCACATACAACCAACAAGACAGCATAACAAAAGCACTTGATTCTCTTACATGTCAGAAGGAATGGCTCCACGAGATTGTCATCTCAGACGACTGCTCCAAGGATAATACTTGGCAGGTAGTTAATGAATATGCAAAGAAATATCCTGGTCTGGTAAAAACATACCAGAACGAATCTAATCTGGGAATCTATGGCAATATGTTGGCTGGCTACAAGCGCGCTACAGGCAATGTCATTGCTACTCTATCAGGAGACGATGAGTATGTAAATGGATGTTTCGAGAAGGCATGTAAGTATCTTGAAGAGCAAGATGTACTCGACAAAGTTTTCCACCTTTATCTTAATAGACGTCGTCACTTTGTTGATAAAAGACCAGATTATACATTTAAGAATAATTTGGTGACAAGCCCTAAGCGCTTATCGTACGCCTTGCGCGGTTATATCTGCGAACCGACATTCTTCAGTCCAAGATTGCTTGATCGTGTTGTTCCACCCTCCGACTTGGGGAAGTGTGGTGATATGTACTGGTGCCTTTCGCGCATGTTTCATTCTGATGTGATATTGTATTTGGATACAACCAGTGTTATTTATAATGCAGGTATTGGAGTTTCAGTCACAACTTCATTAAGAAAGACAAGAGAAAGCGATAAATTGGTCTATAAAAAGATACTTAATAAGAATGAAATGCAATTTGGAAGTAAAGATTTGAATTATGTACGTTATCTATTGAAGCGCAATGATTCTTATTTTGACCCTTCACTAAAATATATCGTCTCAACTACTTGGGCTTATATGAAGAGTATTGATCTCTCTTTGGGCCTTAATCATATTGGTTTGATAGACCACATAAAATATATTATCAGGTATTTTCCATTTGCTATTGGCAAGAATGTATTAGAATGAAAATTTTTTCAATAATATGGCAGAAGTAAACAGAAAAATAGGTACATCAGATAGGGTTGCCGCAATCCGTCATTTTGCTTGCAGATTACGCTCATATTACTATTTCCATATTAAATGGAGAGGAAAGGTAAAGTATCGGGGATTTGTGCGAGTGCAGCACCATACCACATTTGAACGGAAGGGTATTACTATTGGATACAATGTCCAATTTGGGCCATACTGTCGTATTATGAATGAAGTTGAGTTCCATAATAACATTCTTATGGCAAGTAGTGTTAACTTCATCGGAAAAAATGATCATGGGTTTGATGTCCCTTGTCAGACGATATGGAATGGAGAACGCGGTATTGATAATAAGACCGTCGTGGAAGATGATGTTTGGATAGGTCATGGAGTTATCGTTCTTGGTGGTGTAACCATTGGAAAAGGTTCAATTGTTGCTGCTGGAGCCGTCGTTACAAAAAATATCCCTCCATGTGAGATTTTGGGCGGAAATCCTGCCCGTAAGATTAAGGATAGATTTGTTTCAGTAGAGGAAAAGATGAACCATTTAGCATTCCTTGAAACCATAGCTGAAAATCATTAAATGCTGGCTAAATGATTGTGCTAAATTTGTAAAATTTGTTAGAGGCTATTTTAAAATGACATTCGAAAAGTAATCAAAATATGCTCCCCAAACTAAGACGTGAGTTAGGTGGTTATATGCCTGCTTTCTATACAATGAATTTGTCATTCCCGTTTCCTTCAGGAACAATGGCGCACGAAAGACTTGACTAAAGGAATCTCTCAATCTTTATACAAGAATATATACATTATTTTGCAAGATCTGTCAACTTATACAGGACTAAATAATGCGTACGTATATAGCGAGTGTGTACATGGGTTTGTAAACAACGTGTACAAAAATCCTAAGGGACAATTTGAAATCCCTGTTGCCATATCCGAGAATTATGGCAATATCGATTTGAACAAATTTGTCAATTCTGAATCTATGGGGACTATAAGTGAGATTGACAATTTCTTTCTGATTAAAATCAAGGAAAGTTATACTCATGTTCCATATATAACAATCATTTTGTCAAACGGTTAACTAATATTGAATTAATCTCATCAAAAGGGCAGAAAGTGGTCTTTGGGTCAAGAGCGATTATGGAGAGTATGGCTTACCTTATGGAATCATTGAATCCTGAAGGCAGCATTGCCGCACAAGATTACCCATATCATGCCACAGAAATGGTAGTGGATAAAATATACCCGGAATTTGGCCAGGATAAACTTCGAATAATCGCATTATGTGATATGTCTATATAGTTTTCAGAGGCCGGAAAGATATTTGTCTATACACTTCAAACATTCAAGCAAGCAACAATTTCTGCCCAAGAATGCCAATGAAATAGTGGATTACTTTTATAGCATCCCTTGTATTCAGATGGACGAACGCCGAAAGATAGAAGATGGTCTTTTAAATATGGGACTGATGGTGGGAGAACGCATGAAACTATACTTGAATGATAGGAGGTTTTAAGGCTTTTCATAGCGTAATTCATACTCTAATTGGCTTTGGCATGAAGGAACGTTTTTATAATCGTTACTTCATGCTCGATATAGTGCGGAATGGTTATATACTGGATAATCCTTTGATGAGAAGATATATAAGTAAGAATGATAGGTGCACCGATCATAGTTGACAGCAATGAAGATTATTGGTTAGAGTATTTTTCTGCCATTGAACAGGTGTATAAGTGTTTAGGCGAAGGCCAAGAAATTTGTAAAATGTACAATTGGTGTGAGAAATCCGAAAAGACTCAAGAGGATGATCGATGTATAAACGAGCAGTGGACAAGATGCCGAGACCTTTACTTATGTCCTTATGCAATGTTGTGGAGACACTTGAATCTGAATGATTATATTCCTTGTAGACGTGAAGGTACATAACACATCTTGTATCAATATGAACAAAAAACAACTGTAAAGAACAGCGCAGAATACTTCGACTTTGTTAATATAGACTCTGAGGTTGTGTTCAAATAATAAAAAACAAACAATAGATTATGTTAAACGTACTGATTAATGCCTATGCTATTTCTCCGAACTGGGGTAGCGAGCAGGGCGTGGGATGGAACTGGGTGACGAATATTGCAAAGTTCTGTAACTGTCACATCATAACCGAAGCTGAATACCAGAAGGAAATTGAGGAGGCTGTAGCTCAACATCCAGCTAAGGACCATCTGCACTTCTATTTCAATGCTGTAACACCCGAGGTTCGCAAGATGTGTTGGAATCAGGGAGATTGGCGCTTCTATATATATTATGAGAAGTGGCAGAAGAAAGCTCTAGAGATTGCAAAGGAAATCTGCAAGAAGGAGAAGATAGATATAATCCACCATCAGAATATGGTTTGTTTCCGCGAACCAGGTTATCTATGGCAAATAGAGGGCATCCATTACGTTTGGGGTCCGTTAGGTGGTATGAACCGAGTGCCTTTGGCATTCACTAAAGGTATGTCAGCTAAGAAGAAGATTTTCTATCTGATTAAGAATACTATTAGTCTAATACAAAGCCACTACAAACCTCGTGTGCTGAAGGCTATCAAGCATAGCGATGTAATCATTGCGGCAACAGCTTCGGTATATGACTGCATGGTGAACTACCATAGGCATCAGAATGTGGTGTTCATCAACGAGACAGGCGTGGATTTGTCGAAGGCGGTTTCAGTAAAGCATGATTATGAGCATGATACGCTGGAGTTACTATGGGTGGGGCGCTTCCTGATTACAAAGCGATTGGATATTGCCCTGAATGCCATAGCCAAGTGTAAGCAGCAAAATGTGCATCTGACGATTGCAGGATCTGGTAGTTATGAAGAAGTAGCCAAATATCATGGTTTGGCCAAGCAATTAGGTATAGAGGATAAGGTGACATGGTTGGGTAGCGTAAAGAACGAGGAGGTTCATCGACTGATGAAGGAGAAGGATGCATTCTTCTTTACAAGCATTCAGGAGGCTACATCAACTGTAGTGCCTGAGGCTATGCAGAACAACCTACCTATCATATCGTTTAATGCATGTGGTTTCGGCCATCTGGTTAAAGACAAGGTGGGTGAGACGATTGAACTGCAGAAACCGGAACAGGCAGCTATCAGTTTCGCTGAGGTTATTGACCGATTGGCTGTTGATAAGAGTACATTGAAGGGCTATTCAGAAGCCTGCAATAAGTACAAACAAGAGTTGTCTTGGCAATGGAAGGCTGAGCGTGTTGTTGAGCTTTACAACAAGGTTATTGAAAGTAAGAATAACAAGTAACAACATTCTATATGGAACAAGATAAATCAAGATTTAGAGTTGGAAAAGTTTTTATCTCTCGGATAACGCCAGACAAAGCTGTTGAAAAGATAGAAGAGGCTATCAAGGAGGGTCGCAGGGAGTATATTTGCATCTCTACTGCCAGAACGGTAAATACTGCTAATAGCGATGCTGCATATCGTGAAGTGATGGCCAACTCTATGCTGAACACTACGGATGGCATGCCGCTGGTATGGGCTGCTAAACTGTGGGGACTAAAGGATGTGGAGAGGACTATGGGACCAGCTCTGTTCAATACCATGCTGTCGAACGGTAAGTCATATAAGCATTTCCTAGTTGGTGATACTGACGAGATTCTGGCTGCCGTGTCGGAACGTTATAGCAAGGAGTATGGCGCACAGATAGTAGGCACTGTATCGCCTCCGTTCTGTAAGGTGGAGGAGTTTGACTATGAGGGTTATGCAGAAAAAATAAACCAGAGCGATGCCGACATCGTATGGGTTTCAATGACTGCTCCTAAGCAGGATTTCTTCTCAGCAAAGATACTTCCCTTACTGAAGAATGGCATCGTATGCATAGGCGTGGGTGCAGCTTTCCGCTATAATCTGAAGGACTATAAAGAGCCTAACAAGTTGATACAGAAATTAGGTCTGACAAGTTTTGTGCTACGTGGAACGAAATTGGCTACAATAAAAAAATGGTTTGCCATCGGGTTCGGCATTACGCCATGTCTTGTCGATATTGTCGTAAGAAGAATTAAAGGAATCAAGTATTATGAGTGAACAGAAGAGATTAAGTGTAACCTACAAGTTGCTTCGTGCTCTTGGATTCAACTATTCGGAAGAGGCATATGGTGATGTTACCGTGGGAAAACTCTTTGGAAAAGTGTTTGGCAATATGTATAAAAAGCGTCTTGAGAAGATGATGGATTGGCCTGTACTTCAGCCAATCAATCCTCGAGGCTTGAGACCATGGATTCTGAAACGTTTTGGTTGTAAAGTGGGAAAAGGTTGCTTCATTGGAGAGTACGTGCGAGTTGACCTTGGTCATGCGGACATGATTACGCTGGAGGATAACGTAAGTATTGCCAGCGGTGTACGTCTTCTTTGTCATCAACGTGACTTTTCAAATTACTGCGTAGGAGATGACTATATGCAGTTGGGTTATACCATTAAGCCAATTGTACTGAAGAAGGGTTGCTTGATTGGTATGGAGAGCTTTGTGATGCCTGGTGTTACTGTGGGAGAAGGTTCTGTAGTAGGTGCTGGTAGCATGGTTACAAAGGACATTCCAGACTGGTGTGTGGCTGTGGGAAGACCTGCAAAAGTGGTTAGACAAATACCTGTAAGAGAACCCGATAAACGGGGGGGGTAAATAAACATCTTTCCTTGTTCCATAATAGTAACCTTAAAGCGGCTTGATGTTATGGAACAGAAGAATGTGAGTACTACATACAGACTCCTTTGTTGGTTGGGCTTCAAATATCCTATTGAGGATTACGGGGATATAAGCCTTGGGAAAGTTGTCAAGCAATTCTTTACGAATTGGTATCACAGATGGCTTATCAATGCCATGAACTGGGCAATTCTCGAACCGCTGAATCCTCGTAAGGTGCGCCCGATGATTTTGAGAAGACTGGGTGCAAAGGTTGGAAAGGGTGTTTTCATTGGCGACTATGTACGTGTAGATTTGAACCATTCTGACTTGATAGAAATAGAGGATGGGGTTCATATCGCCGGCGATTGTCGCCTTCTGTGCCATAAGAAGGATTTGTCTGAATATCGAGTCGGAGACGTTTATGGCATGCAGCCTTATAAGTATGGAAAAATACACCTTGGCAGGAACTGTGCAGTTGGAACTGGATGCATAGTGATGCCAGGAGTTACTATTGGCGAGGGAGCTATTATTGGAGCTGGCTCGTTGGTAACAAAGGATATACCTGCTTGGTCTCTGGCTTTAGGCTCTCCTGCAAAGGTGGTCAAGGAGTTCAAGCAGCGGGAAGGGTCAGAGATAACAGAATTTCAAGAATAAGCAAAATGAAGAAAATATTGATAACAGGGGCCGGTAGTTATATCGGCACGAAAGTACAGAACTGGTTAGATGCAGCTTTTGATAGTGCTGAAAAGTTATTTATGGTGGATGCCGTAGATACTATCGACAACCATTGGAAGCAAGCAGATTTCTCGAAATACGATGTGGTTTATAATGTGGCTGGCATTGCCCATGTGAAGGCTGCCAAGGGCGACGAACCTCTGTATTATGCCGTGAATAGGGATATGGTGATTGAGATTGCAAAGGCGGCAAAGGCGGCTGGCGTGAAGCAATTCATACACATGAGTTCGATGATTGTATATAAGGAGGTGAAGACACTGGCAGGGAAGCAGATCCACAGGGACACCGTTCCAGAGCCGAACGGATTTTATGGGGATTCAAAACTGCAAGGGGAAGAGGGCATTAGAGCTTTGGCAGATAACTCATTTAAAGTTTGCATCATGCGTCCTCCTATGATTTATGGACCGGGATGCAAAGGAAACTTTCCTAAACTGATGTGGCTATCGCAGAAGACTCTCGTATTTCCTGCATGGCATAACAAACGGAGTATGCTCTATATTGACAACCTTTGCGAATTCGTAAAGCAGTTGATTCTGCATGAGATGGAGGGTACGTTTTATCCTCAGAATGCAGAGTATTCCGATACAGTGGAGATTGTCCGCCATTTCGCCAAGGCTAATGGGAAAAGGATTTGGATAACACGGTTTCTGAATCCAATAATATGGCTCTTAGGTAATCATGTGAGGGCATTGGGCAAAATGTTCAGCGACAGTACCTACGACATGGAAATGAGTCAGTATCCGTTCGACTACCAGGTTGTGAGTTTTGAGGAGAGTCTGAAGGGGTTGGATGTGAGGAAGACGATGAGGTGATAATTTTAACTTTGACGGGAACGTTAATTTAGAATGGATATAATGTACAGATTTTCCAAGAGAGTCTTTGACTTCATTTGCGCTCTATTGGGTATCATAGGGACATCACCGGTTTGGATATTGAGTATAATTCTGACTGAAATCAGCGACCCTGGTCCTCTTTTCTACTTTGCCAACCGTGTGGGCAAGGACAACAAGCAGTTCAAGATGTGGAAGTTCCGTTCGATGAGGGTGGCGCGTGGTGCTAATGAGGCGTCTTTGCGGCCTGACCAAGACCGTATCTTTTGGTGGGGCAAGATTATGCGCAGGCTGAAGATTGACGAGCTGCCTCAGTTGATAAACATCCTAAACGGCACGATGTCGATAGTAGGCCCCCGTCCAGCTGCCGTGGACCAGGTGGAGATAACGCGAGGCGGTGAGAATGCCATTGCTGCCACCGTGCCGTGCGGTCTGACCTCGCAGTCGAGCCTATGGGATTATATCTATGGCGACCAGTTTCCGGACGAGGAGGAATACAACGAAAAGGTGCTGCCGATACGCCTGAAGCTGGACGTATATTACGTGAAGCACGCCTCGTTCTTCGGGGACCTGAAGCTGATTGTATGGACGGTGCTGGCGATACTCTATACCGCTTGCGGGAAATATCCGCAGTGGATGCATGAGAGGTTGGTGAAGTATTCGAAGGAAGTGTAAAAAAAACTTTTGATATAGCAAAGGAAGGATAAGAGGATTATCTCTCCTACGTTTGGATACTCAGAGCGTATATTGACATAAACCAAGAAGAAGTATGAATTTTCCAAAGAGGATTGAACAGCACAAGCACAAGTCTGACTCGTTTGCCGTTATTCTTTATAAGCTCAAAGAGATAGGGATTTTCCGTAACATCACGGAAAGTGACTATGGGATTGACTTTGAGATTGAAGTGGTCAATGGTAACAAGGTGGAAGGACACTGCATCAAGGTTCAGGTGAAATCCTCGGACAAACTGACAGTCAAAAAAGATGGTCATGCTAAAGTGGGCGGTATCAAGCAGACCACTTTATATTATTGGGCTGAATTATCTTATAATGTACCAGTGGTAGCGATAGCTGTTGACTTAGCAGAGGAAAAGATATACGTGAGTGACAACCTGTTTTGGCAGGCCATAAGTCTGATTGACGCTACCGAGAAGGACAAACGCCCCAAATCGAAAAGTATTGACTTCGGGAAATGGTGCGAAGTAAAAGACGAGATTAAGCGTCTGAAAAGAATCGCATACGGATATGGCTTGCGGGATGAACTGCATGCCCATAAATGGTTGCTCAGAAACTTGATGAGCGTTATGGCTCTATATGAGAATTCGGTTAATTGCGACCCATGGTGTGTTGTGGATGATGAGATGCTATTCAAATCTTTTTTAGAAAGTGCAAGGATATTACTTGGAATAAAATCATATCCTGGAGATGAGAAAGTTAAGAAATTAGATAAATGTTTAGATTTCTCAGCCATAAAGAATTCTACAAATTCAGGAGAGATTGAATATAGCGTTGTCCGAAAGGTGATGGAGAGCATATTTGAGATTCTTTTGCCCTGGATGAGGCTTTATCGGAAAAGAGTTCTCGACTCTGCGTACTATTGGGCATACAAAGACCCAGACTATCTGAAAATGGTCATTACTACCGATATTCCCGAAGATAATAATGAGACGATTTTGTGTGAGTATGGAAGACGCAGTCCTTACAGCAATTCATTAGAAAGAGAACGAGAGTTTATTAGAATCATTGGCGAGATAGAGCAGAAGTATAAGCTACCCAATAATGAGTTGTTTATAAAACTATCAAGTTTATGGAGAAGTTTCTTAGCATCTTAGCTTTTGTCGTTTCGGCTTTATCTTTGATATTGGCAATATTGAGAGTCGTTCGCAAGAAACAAGGAACACGCAATCTGGCACAGAACAATAATACAATAACCTACGGCATGAGAGATATAGAAAATCCATTTGAGAATGAAATCCTAAGTCCCCAAAAGCAGGCAGGGGATGTTGTGGTTAAGACAAGAGACTACAAATGGTACAAAATGTATAAATATGAACTTATGTCCATAATCGCAATGTTTGTAATTGTTATCATGGTTATTATCCTTTCTTTCTTTTCGTTCAAGGTTAGGAAACAGGAAGAGACTGTTTTTCACTCTGAAAAATCGAAAGCGGACTCTGCCATTATTCATTCGCTTGGTAGTTTAGAAGAAACCTCTATTGTCGTGAAAGACATTTTGGATAGCATGGATATACATATTACGGAAGGTAAAAAAGAACTGAGCAATACCATACGCGAACTCAAAGGAAAGAAAGGAAACAAAAGATGAGTTTTGATTTCACCAACTATACTTTCAGCGGTTTACTTTCGATACTCGCCTCTCTTTATGGTGTGGGCTATCCTCTGATTGTACAAAGCATCGGAAGTATATACAAACAATATAATTCAGACTTGCTTTCGCAACGGTTCTCAAAAGAGCCTGTTTACAAGTGGTTTCAAATACTGATGGTTGTAAACATGGCGATAGCGATTACTGCACCTTTTATATTACAAGCCGGATGGATTAACCAGTTGGTTATCACAGTGCAGGCTATTTGTATTGTTGCATTGGTAGGGAGCAGTGTGATGTTGTTCCAGTTGATATTGCTTTATTCCAATGCAGGGGAGCTGTTAAAAAGGCTGGAGGGTAGCCAGATAGACAAAAACAATGTGATGGAGATTTTAGACATAGCCATATATGCTGATGCACAGCATAGTCTTGAACTATATATAAAAAGCCTCAGCAGTGTCTTTGCCTATATCCATCAGCAACAAGGCGACCAGCCTAATCAAAAAGTAGATGCAGTTAACCCTCCCGCTTTCTATGATGACGTAACGATCGATATTGTCAGAAAGTTGAAAGAATTTATCCGTATGGACGACGGGCATCATTTCTTATATGGCAATAACGACATAACAGCTACGCTCTATAATCAAATATCAGCGTCACGATTAAGCTTGCAAAGCCATAAATTGATGTGGATGTTATTGAACGATGCAGTGGAGTTTAATAACCATACATGGTTTAATCAGTATTGGCAGTATGCAGACAGTTACGCTATGCTGAAATACCATTATATCAGTTTCAATTCTCCTCTGAGACATGACAAGGTGATGTTTAAGATGCGGCATGTAATGATTGGTGGTATGCTATTGCATTATCGACGGTCAGCATGGCTGAATGATGTGTTTTTCTTTACTCATTCTGAACCAGCGTATTATGGTTTGATACCAAGTAGCTTTGGAGATATAATCAAAATGCTGGAGTTAGTGGATAACATGTGTGCTGATTTCAGATATTTCCCACAGCAAGGTTTCTATTACCACGACCAGATGAGTGGTGTAAAGGACGGAAATTATTTCTTCAGGGACGCTTTGCGGTATCTTAGTCTTCTGGTTATCAGGCTGTGGTCGCTTGAAGGAAGGGGACATGGAACAGGTGAATTGTTCAGCATTCCAGCATCACCTATAAGACTATGCGAAGACGAACGGGATGCGCAGATGATGAAAATGATGAAGGAGGAGGTAGAACGATGGTATAGTAGTGACATATTTGCTGAGATTCCAAGATTGAGGAGAGTGGAGATGGAGAAGGTGTTGTCTCTGCTGGATTATTATCAACACCAATGTGAAATGGACAAGAGTGCAAAGGAGGAACATCCTACGGTCAACAGCGCAAAGTACATGGAACTGAAGGCATCGTTTGAGAAAGAAGCGGAAAGGTTAGAACAAATTTTGGAAAGCAATGATGAATATAAGCCAGGGATGGTTATCACAACCGACATAGTGAAAAGGTGCCGTTTGGAGACCTTGAACTATAGTACCTTTATCGACATTGACTGTAAGTGTGTACCAAGCGTTCATTGTACTAACTTTTGGAATGACATTGTGTGCGTTTATCTGAAGAGTCTTGGCAACCTGAAGAAACTTGGTGATTTCAAGGTGTCCCGAAAGCAATTGAAGAATGTTCTGCAAACTATGGGATTGAACGATGACTACACCATTATCTCAACTGAAAAAGTGGATGAATTGCCCGAGAACTCCATCGTGTTGAACGCCTTGTTGAATGTCAGGTGGTTCTTTGTGGTCAAGAAGAGCGAAAAACCACGAACAAGGTTGCAGCCCATTGATGACAAGGCGTTGCTTCAGGCTAAAGACGGAGGGGCAGTTTGTTCAAATATTGAAGAATTCCAGTCTTGCAACGTACCGTTGTTCGAGTTGCGCTTGGGAACAAAATTATGTTTCTCTGTACCCAATGGCTTTTCAGGCTATGTCAGGTTTACTATTGTTGATACTAACGAAATGCAAGATACTACTATGATGCCAAAGAATACTTTTGAAAATTTGTTTAAGGGTATTAAGGATGATAGCACAAACTGAAGTTATAACACAAAAAAACAATAATAGTACAACAAAATATGAAATACTTACTTGTAGTGGCTCACCCCGATGACGAGGTTCTCGGGGCGGGAGCGTCGATGTGGAAATGGTCGCATGATGGCGACGAAGTGGAAGTGTGCATCATGTGTACGGAGGCTAAAGCAAGGGCTTTCCGTCCTTCGGATGCTGAGTTGGAGGGCGACACGGATGCTGCTGTGTCGTTTCTCGGAGTGAAGAAGAAATATGAGGGTACTTTCCCGAATATCGAGATGAACACCGTGTCACATCTGAAACTTGTCCAGTTCATTGAATCTGCCATTCGGGAGAGTGAGCCTGATGTTGTGATTACCCATCATCCTGCGGATACAAATAATGATCATCTTCAGACATCGATGGCGTGCCAAGAGGCAATACGCCTTTTCCAGCGCCGACCGGAAGTGAAGAGGGTTAAGGAATTCTGGTATATGGAGGTGCCATCGTGTACGGAGTGGAAAATCAACAATGCGTTTCAAAGCTTCAACCCGAACTGTTTTGTGGAGGTTGGTAAAGAAGGTGTGGATGCCAAGTTGAAAGCCCTCTCTATGTATCGTGGTGTTATGCGCCCTTATCCTCATCCTCGTTCTGATGAATATATCACCAGTCTCGCCGCCGTTCGTGGTAGCCAGTGGGGGTTGGGATATGCCGAGGCCTTCGAGGTTGTGTTGAGAGCATATTAAAAAGGTAGAGGCTATAAAAAACAACTCACATATATTCGCTATTTTCCCCACCCTTTGTTCCTCAACAAAGAGGATATATCGCAGAACAGGCACGGGTTGTGATAAATTGTAATTAAATCACATATATGGAAATAATTGAGATAAATGACAATCTGCTGGCGGCGTTGCATTTACAGGCAGCGGCATCGGAGCGTAAGCGCATAAACTATGACCTCAGAACGACAACAGAGGATGATTCGCAACGTATGTTGAATGCGTTGGAAGTAGGAACGAAGGTCCCAATACATCGGCATTTGGAAACATCGGAGACCACGATTTGTTTGCAAGGTTGCTTGGATGTGGTGTTTTATGATTTGCGCCCAAATGAGGTCTGCGGTGATCTTTTTATGGGGGATTGTGATACTGTATTGCCAGATGGAATTGAAACCAATTTATTTGAACGGTATCGTGTCAGGCTTTGTCCTCGTGAAGGGAAATATGGGGTGCAGATACCTATTGGTGCATGGCACTCTGTAGTAGTGCATGAAACAAGCACTATATTTGAGGCTAAGGATGGGAAGTATAAGGGTTGACCTTGACCATTTGCTGCGTAAATATGCAGGCCTTTAGCAGTTTGTTTGGCATTGCAGAAAAAATGTAGTCTTGCAACATGGAAATGAAAGATCAACTTGTGTCACGTAATGACTATCAGATTGTATCGTACCAGCCTAACGGAATGATATAGATAGAGGTGAAGTCGGATGCTAAGTATGATACAGTGTGGCTGTATATTGACCAGATAGCTCAACTGTTTGGACGTGACAAGAGTGTTATTGGTAAACATTGAGAACCATCTTTAAGGAGAGAGAATTACGGAGGGATTCAGTTTTGGCAAATGTTGCCTACACTGCCTCTGATGGCAAAAACTATCAGGTTGATTACTAAAATATTCGATCATATCTATTTGATGTTGCGTCGAATTTGCCTAAGGTGCACAATCCCGTATGTGGGCGATGAGTGTTATTTGAAGATGATTTCTATATTGCAGTGCGGCTTTAGAGAGACTGGTGAACTCTGCCTTGCATAAGTATTATCATCATTGATGTATATGTGTTGGCACTCACTCTCGACATTCTGGATGCACTTGTCAATGGTGTGGAGATTGTCATTTATAGTCGGGAGTAGGAGCGGTAAAGCAGGGACTGATGCAGGAACATGACCATCTTTTCCATGAATCGGATACTAATATCGGCATACATATTCAAATATATAATATACTTTCATAATTAAGAAAGAAAAACAATCTATCTCTGTCTGGCTAATGTTGGAAGAGGGATGGGGACTAATATACAAAAGACGTCTTAACACAAATTATGTGGCACTTGGAGGACTGAATCTGAATGGATTTGGGAAGGTGCCAAATGACATTGCAGGCGAAAATAAACGATAGTCTGTTGACAGGTATGGCGGCAGTAAATTTAATACTATTCAACTATGGCGTGGGTAAAAATTCATAAGGAAGTTCCTTGTGAACTGAGGGAAGGTCGTTGGAATCTCTGTTTTCAGAAAGTGACCTATCATTATGATGACGGCAGCGAGCAAGATGGCTTCCGTTTCATCTGGCGAAGGCCTGATGGCTCGCTTCAGGCGGCACGTGGGCAGGCGCGTATCGAGAGTTATGAGCAGATGCATGAGCTGATTGACATGGCTAAGAAAGATGGTTTCTTTGAGGAAAAATAAAGTCGGCACGGCAATCCTCAAAGGCGTCTTGATGAAGAACATTTAATGAGTTGCAGGTCTTGATTCGTTGGCTTCTCATAATCGATCGGTCGGTTTAATGGCTCTGTATAAACCACTGCTAATGGCTTTTAATATCTATTAAATCATTGTTGCTTACTTCGTTTGGCTTTTTGTCGTTTTCCCGATGGTGTGTTTCGCTGCATTTCTTGTTAAAACAAAGATGTGCGAGATATGCCCGTTTTTCTACTGGTGGAAGTGCTTGCATAACATACCGTTCTATAATGAAATATGTTATCGGACTAAAAGTGTTGAGAATAAATAATTTATTTGTATAAAATATATCCAATTGAGGCTGCTTCTCAACAGATTCCCTCTCATTTTACTTGTAAATCAAATCATTAATTATGAATACAAAAAAAGTTGCTCTTATTACAGGTATCACCGGTCAAGATGGATCTTTCTTGGCTGAGTTCCTTCTTGAAAAAGGTTATGAGGTCCACGGCATTATCCGCCGCTCGTCCTCGTTCAATACTGCCCGCATCGAACATCTCTATCTCGATGAGTGGGTCCGCGATATGCATAACAAACGCCTTATCAACCTGCATTACGGGGATATGACCGACTCGAGCTCGCTTATCAATATCCTACATAAGGTCAATCCTTGTGAGATATACAACCTCGCCGCACAGAGCCATGTCAAAGTGTCGTTCGATGTGCCGGAATATACCGCCGATACTGACGCTGTCGGTGTCCTTCGTCTCCTTGAGGCTGTCAGAATCCTTGGCATGGAGAAAACATGCAAAATATATCAGGCATCGACCTCCGAACTCTTCGGACTCGTTCAGGAAGTGCCTCAACGCGAGACAACGCCTTTCTATCCACGCTCTCCTTACGGCGTGGCTAAACAATACGGCTTCTGGATCACCAAGAACTATCGTGAGAGCTATGGTATGTTCGCCGTCAATGGAATACTGTTTAACCATGAGTCGGAACGCCGCGGCGAGACATTCGTGACCCGTAAGATCTCTCTCGCAGCAGCACGTATAGCACAGGGCTTCCAAGACAAACTCTATCTCGGTAACCTCAATGCCCTCCGCGACTGGGGCTACGCAAAGGATTATGTCGAATGTATGTGGCTTATCCTACAACAAGAGAAACCGGAAGACTTCGTCATCGCTACAGGTGAATACCATACCGTACGCGAGTTCACTACACTGGCATTCAAAGAGGCCGGCATCACCCTGCGCTGGGAAGGTGAAGGCGTTGACGAAAAAGGCTACGATGTCGAGACGGGCAGGGAACTCGTCGCTGTTGACCCTAAGTTCTTCCGCCCAGCTGAGGTCGAACAACTGCTCGGCGACCCTACAAAAGCTAAAACATTGCTCGGCTGGAACCCTCGTAAGACTTCCTTCGAACAACTCGTCCATATCATGGTCGAACACGATATGAGATTCGCAAGGAAACTGTACCTTAAAGAAAAAATTGATTGATTTTCTGTGCCTTCCAATGAGAGGCTTTATGTAATCGTTTCTTTGGTTTTAAAATGGAAAAGAATTCTAAAATATATGTCGCCGGTCACCGTGGCATGGTGGGCTCGGCAATAGTACGGGAACTTGAACGCCAAGGGTATCATAATATTATCACCCGCACTCATAAAGAACTCGACCTTACACGACAAGATGAAGTGGAGGCGTTTTTCGCTGCCGAGAGACCTGAATATGTGTTCCTCGCAGCCGCAAAAGTTGGCGGAATAATCGCTAATCAATCCGCACTTGCCGACTTTATGTACGATAACATGATTCTTGAGATGAATGTCATCCATTCTGCATGGAAAAACGGTTGTAAGAAATTAGAATTTCTTGGCTCTTCGTGTATCTATCCTCGCATGGCTCCTCAACCGATGAAAGAGGATTGCCTGCTTACCTCTGAACTTGAAAAGACTAACGAGGCTTACGCTTTAGCTAAGATTAGCGGACTCAAATATTGCGAATACCTTAATAGACAATATGGTACGGACTTTATCTCAGTCATGCCCACTAACCTTTATGGCCCAAACGATAACTATCACCCAGAACACTCCCACGTGTTGCCGGCTTTGATAAGACGCTTCCATGAGGCTAAAATTAATAATATCCCCTCAGTTACATGCTGGGGCGACGGCTCTCCTCTGCGTGAGTTCCTTTATGTTGATGACCTTGCGGACCTCTGTGTGTTCCTTATGAACAACTATAGCGGTAATGAGACAGTTAACGCTGGAACAGGCAAGGAACTGACAATCAAGGCGCTGACCGAGCTGGTGGCGAAAGTGGTAGGTTATAATGGCGAGATAAAATGGGATACCTCCCGACCAAACGGCACTCCTCGCAAACTGCTCGATGTGTCGAAAGCTGCCAACTTGGGCTGGAAGTATAAGACAGAACTAGAAGACGGAATACGCCTTGCATATAACGATTTTTTGAATAACCCTATGCGTGCCGAAAGATAACTCTCGATTGATACTTATCGCATACAGCTGATGTTATTATTTTACTTCATTACTTTAAACTGGTAATTAATGTCTGGAAAAAATCTGTTTAAAACAAAATCGGGAGTGAATTACCTCCTGCCTTTTATTCTCGTCACGGTGTGTTTCGCCTTGTGGGGATTTGCAAATGATATCACTAACCCGATGGTCAAGGCGTTCTCTAAGATATTCAGAATGAGTGTGACAGACGGCGCATTGGTGCAACTCGCATTCTATGGCGGATATTTCGCAATGGCTCTCCCCGCAGCACTTTTCATCCGTAAATTTAGTTATAAAGCGGGACTCGTCATGGGTCTCGGACTTTATGCCGCCGGCGCATTGCTCTTCATCCCTGCAAAATGGACGGGAGCATACTATCCTTTCCTTTTCGCCTATTTTATCATGACTTGCGGCCTCTCTTTCCTTGAGACAAGCGCGAACCCTTACGTGCTCTCAATGGGTGAACATGAGGACGCGACACGGCGACTGAATCTCGCACAGGCTTTCAACCCTATAGGGTCACTTATGGGTATGTTCGTGGCGATGAAATTCATACAGTCGCGACTTAACCCGTTAAGCTCCTCCGAAAGGGCATTGCTGTCGGACACTGAGTTCGAAGCCGTGAAAGCCGCTGACCTTGAGGTGCTTGTGAATCCTTATATGGTGCTCGGCATAGTTATACTGCTGATTTTCTTCTGCTTCATCTTTGTCAAAATGCCTAAAGGTGAGACAAGGGAGATGGGCGCGAACTCAATAGGCGCAACATTCAAAAGGTTGTTCGCGAACATGTCGTACCGCGAAGGCGTGGTGGCGCAGTTCTTCTATGTCGGCGCACAGATTATGTGCTGGACGTTTATCATACAATATGGTACCAAAGTGTTTATGGGTGAGGGATTTAGCGAGATTGACGCTGAGGTTATGTCACAGAAGTTCAATATCGCTGCAATGATTATTTTCTGTTGCAGCCGATTTATCTGTACCTTCATCATGAAATATGTCAGGGCTGAAAAACTGTTGTCGGCATTGTCGATTGTGGCATCGCTTCTGGTGCTGTGCGTCATCTTCATCGGCGGACGTGCCGGACTCTACTGCCTTGTCGCCGTATCGGGCTGCATGTCACTGATGTTCCCTACAATCTACGGACTCGCACTCGATGGCGTGGGCGATGACGCAAAAATCGGAGCAGCAGGCCTTATCATGGCTATTCTCGGTGGCTCAGTGCTGCCTCCTCTCCAAGCTATGATTATCGACTCAAAAGGCGCTCTCGGTATCGATGCAGTGAACCTGTCTTTCGTCCTGCCTCTGCTCTGCTTTATCGTAATCGCTATCTATGGTTTTAGAAATAAGAATTTTATAAGAAAAGTTTAACCAAACTGATTGTATCAATTTTAGACTAACAATAACTTGTCATGAAATATTCATTTGTCGCAAGCCATCTCACAAGAGGGAATGTGATCTTCCCAGATAGATTGGAAGTTGATGAAGAGAAGATCGTTTTTTATAAAGCAAAACTCATTGGTCATGAAAGCACCGTGATTCAACGGGCTGGTGTCGGAAGCGTGTCAATGAAGGCGGGACTGCTTTTTGCTGACATCATCATTGAGACAAAAGGCGGTCAGGTTACAGTCGCTAACGGCTTCTCCCGCTCTGATGCAAAACAAATACTTGAATTATTATCTGTTTAACAATTTATTGATTATTTATATCCTTATTCAACTTCAAGGGTTGTTCGCTTTAACGTGAATAACCCTTTTTTTATCTCAATTTATTTTTATTAACATATTGATAATCAATATAATAAATTTTAAACCTCGCTTTTTGCATTTCTTGTCCCACTTCATGCCATCTCTCTATTGTGAAAAATAATCAGTGAGATAGGGCAGTCTCATTAAGGTTTTGTAAAAAATCATTGCTGTCTGGGGAAGTTTTGAATCGGTTTTCTATCAAAATGTTTACCAAACACCTACTAAGAAATGTTGTTTGAAGTTGTCGATGTTGTCATCAAAACACAGCCTTTTTTATTGACAGGAAAAGGCTTGACCTCTATCAAAATCAATAGGGAAAAGGCTTTGAATCTGTTTCCCGGACAAAAATAAAAAATATTATTTTTGAGCATAAAAAACAAATAATTTTATACCTTTGTACGCATATTGTTTGACGAAGTAAATGTCATTTCATTGCGGCGGACCGGAGATGGAAATCAATACTTCTTGAATGATATAAAGAATATAAAACATTGAATATAAATGTAATTTGCAATATTATGGAAGGAGAACGAAAAACTATTCACCTATGTATTGCACACTTGAGTGATGAGGGTTATGAGCAGCAATTCATCAAAGAAGCATTCGATACTAACTGGGTGGTGCCGTTAGGTCCTAATGTCAACGCCTTTGAACAGAGCCTCAAAGAGTTCGTCGGTGAAAATAAAGAGGTCGTAGCACTTTCTGCAGGTACTGCAGCAATTCATCTTGCACTCTTGGCATGCGGTGTCGGACCTGGCGATGAGGTCGTTGTCCAGAGTTTTACCTTCTGCGCTTCATCACATCCAGTGACATATCTTGGCGCAAAGCCGGTGTTTGTTGACTCAGAGAGGGAATCATGGAATATGGACCCGGACTTGCTTGAGGAGGCTATCAAAGACCGTATCGCAAAAACAGGACGTAAACCGAAAGCTATTGTGCCTGTCGCACTTTATGGTATGCCTTATAACTGCGCCCGCATAATGGAGATAGCCGAAAAATACGGAATCCCTGTCATCGAAGATGCGGCGGAGGGCTTCGGCTCGCGCTGGAACGGCCGTGTGCTCGGTACTTTCGGAAAATACGGCGTGCTGAGTTTCAATGGAAACAAAATAATAACCACTTCCGGAGGCGGAGCATTGATTTGCAACAACCTTGAAAGCAAAAATAACATCATGTGGTATGCTACACAAGCCTGCGACGCCTATCCTTATTACCAACATACTGCTATCGGTTATAACTACCGCATGAGTAATATCTGTGCTGGCATAGGGCGCGGACAGATGTTTGTCGCAGAAAAACATATTGAACATCATAAACATGTACAGGCTCTCTATAGAGAACTGCTGAAAGATGTTCCCGGCATTACCCTTCATGAAGCTCCATCACCGGAATATGACTCGAATTTCTGGCTGTGTACCGTCACCCTCGATAGCAACCTTCGCATCAAAGGTCAGGAAAACGCTTATAAAGAGGTGGTTAGGACAGCTGTGGGCGGAGCGGCCGGCGTTATTCATGAGGTGAAGGATTCAACAACCGACTGCCAACCTAATGATAATGTCGAGGCTCTCCGTATGTTTATGCTTGAGAAAAAAGTGGAAGCACGCCCGGTATGGAAGCCTATGCACAAACAGCCCGTCTATAACGAAGGATATTCCTTGACCTCCGAGAACGGTACATCCCGTTGCTATGAAGGCCCTAAATCGGTGGCTTACGTGAGCAAAGATGAGGTCTCGGAGAATATTTTCAAAGTCGGTATGTGCCTGCCTGCCGGACCTTGCGTCTCTGATGACGACATCAAATATATAGTAGATTGCATTAAAGAGGCAATATTGTAAGTGCATCACCGCTAAATGATGGATTGTCAAACTGTGAAGTTGGAGCGGCTCCGAGAAGTCGTACGTTAAAATGATTCTTAACATTCCAACATTTTATCATAGTCAAGTGATAATTTCATTTGACAATACACCGTCTGTCCGGTAAAATGACTATCTTTGCCCATGGTTATAATTGTGTGTTTTAAAAAACAAAGATAACCGTGAGATGTGTCAGCCATAATTCTTATCCGTCACAAATATTTTACCGGACAGCAATAATAAAAAATTTTTGGATGAGCAGGCTATAGACAGAGAGTCTTTATATAAGCGTAAATTTGGAACAAGGGATTTTGGTTATAATAACAATTAAATAAAGTTGCTGTGAACGGTAAAGAAAACAATTTGCTCTCCGTACTTGAATCATTTAGCGGAGTAACAGAGTTTAAAGACGAGAATGAGAAACTTGAAAAACTTGAATCTAAGTTTGAGGAAATCGCCAAGGAAGTAATCTGTGGCGGCTGCTTCGAAATCAACGGAATCAGACGGATTTACCCTCTTGAAATAGAATTCTATTATCATGAAGAGGGTGAGGACGGATTGAAAGATCCCGTGATGTATCATACGGATGATCACGAAAACAAAAAACTTGAATATTATCCATTAGGTTCATTAAACTGTCATGTTTCAGGCATAGATGTCACTTTTGAGAATGAGGCAAAACAATACAGGGCATCCTTCTTGATAAGGAAATACAAGGTGTGCGAATACAAAAATGAGAAGTGGGAGGTCGTTGAGGATAAAGAGTGCGAGGAACGTTCTACTTATATTTACGAAGATATGTTTATGAGTATCCCATTGTTCGATGGAGTCAACATTAAATGGGTATCATCGGAATCCGATAATACCACCAAGGAAATACTTCGTAAGCAGAGAAAAAATGTGGCTGAATATGAAAAGGATAATGATGGCAAATATAAAAAAGTTGAGATATCTAAAGAAGAATACGACAAACTTTCAGACAACGAGCAGGAGGAATACTTTTCTTACTCGGAGAAAAAACTGAAAAAATGTAATCGTATGTGGACTTATTCTGTTGTAAATAATTGATTATGAACGGTATGAAAATATGTATCTCCGATAGGCTACATTGTGAATATCCCGATGTGTATCTGTCATTATGCAATGCTTTTAATAGGAGTAATATTAACTACCAAGTCCTTGCTCACACCAAAGAGGTGTGGGCACGTGACTATATGCCTATGCACCTTGGCAACGGAAACTACTTATCATTTAACTTTTTCCCCGACTATCTTGCTGAGCATAGGCACAAATACAATACAGATCAAAACCTTATCATACAAGACCTTGGCATCAATGTCGTAGCACACCTTGACATCGTGCTGGATGGTGGTAATGTCGTGAGATGTGGCGATAAAACTATAATGACTGACAAAGTTATTTCCGAAAATCCGAATATTCGACCGCTTAAATTGATAGAGACAGTAGAAAACGTCTTGAATACGGAGCTTATCTTAATTCCTTGGGATATGAATGAACAATTCGGTCATGCGGATGGAATGGTAGCCTATCTTGGTAATGGGAAACTGCTCATGAATAATTATGGTCAGATGGGGAAAGAGGCGGAACCATTCTGCAGAAGACTTCATAAGATACTTGACTGTCATTTTGATGTGCAAGAACTGTCATATAGTGGTAGGTTGAGAAAAGATGCGTGGTGTTATCTCAACTATATCGAAACACCCAAGACCGTCATTATCCCAGGACTTTCAAAAGACCTTGATTGTGACAATGACAGGGCGGCGGTGAATGTCTTCTCTGACATTTTCCCAGACAAGGAAATAATCCAAATATTTGCCGGCCCTTTAGTTAAGCGTGGAGGGGCATTACATTGTGTAACATGGGAATTATATAACTAATATCAGATATGCAAGACTTAGATAATTGTCATCCGCCCGGCAATGCCCGAGTAAGCTCGGATTGCTCTCGCTTAAACGGCAATTTCGCAGCAATAGATTTTGAGACAGCCAACAACGAACGGTCGTCGGTTTGCTCGGTTGGCGTGGTGATAGTGCGTGATGGGGAGATAGTGGATAAGTTCTACTCCCTCATCAAGCCGGAGCCTCAACTTCTAACCTGTTGCTTCCCAATGTGGATGCTGCCAGAAGAACCTCTGTAATGCTTTCGATGTGTGTGCGCACACAGATAACGCATTGTATATAAGCTGATAATCATAATGATTATAATGCTATGAAATATTGCCTGCTTGCGAAGTGACTTTTTATATGAGATGGTTCGATGCGATGTCTGATATTGAAATCTAATATTTTAGTTATCAAGGGAGATAATTTCGACCATTTTTTATATAGAACAAAATAACACATTTTAAACAAAATAAGATATACTGAATTTTTTTATGAAGGTGGACAAAGAAAAAATACTGCTTGAAAGCATGATCGGAGCACCTGTCTCAAGAACAGCCTGCGCCCAGATACCTGTAGATACTAATCTTCCTGTCGAGTTCCAACAAAGTACGATTCATTATGAGTTATATAAACACCATGTTGAATTGCACATTGAAAGTTCAAACTATTCTTCTCTATGCAATTTCTTGGAACAAAACTTACCGAAAAATGATATTAGTGGCTGCTGTGAAAGGAGCTTCTGCAAATTTGCATATTCCCTGAACAGAGAGGTAAAGGGTTGGATGGATATAGAGGAGTTGGGCAACGCAATAATCGAGCTTCGCTCTATTGTTGAGCCGGTACTGTTGTCATATTGTAACCAGATAGTCGAAAACTTAGAATTAGCCAAGGTCCTTGCCGATTACTATGAAAGCCAAAAAGAATGTTTGCCCTTCCATATAAATGTAATCGATGAACTTCATGCTAACGAGAATGCCCACTCAAGAATCCTTGCAAAATTACTAAAATATAAGACAGACGGTTGTCGTGTGATTCTTTCCTCTTTTTTGTCTCTTCTGGAAGGTTTCAACGAAAGTATTCGTGACATCAATGAGTCATCAGTGTATTGTAATAAGGATTTTATTGATTGTCTTGTTGAATGTCCCGGGAAATATGCGGTCATAGTGGAGAATAAAATCCATAATGCTGAAGACCAAGACAAACAGATTGAAAGATATGTGAACGCTGAAATATCCAAAGAAATCCCAAAAGATAAGATATGGGTTATATATCTTACGAGTGATGGGATGAAGATCGTTGATAATCGAAGCTTTACTCAGGAAACCAAAGCTATTCTCGGAAACAGATTTGTTACTTTGGATTATCGTAACGACATTTTGCCTTGGCTGAGAGACAGCGTCCTGCCTAATTGCAAATTAAGAGAAGACTGGCTTATTTCCGCATTAAAGCAATACGTTGACCATCTCGAAGGTATGTTTAATCTTAGGTCTTCACAAAGTGAACTTCGTTTGAATATGGAAAAGAAGATTTCCTCTTCTATCGGAATTACAAAGGACTTGAGTCCGTCAGAGAAATATTCTCGTCTGAGGGATTTTACTCGTCAGGTTGAATCTATCCAGAATATGCTGGGGACTATTTCATCCAACATGGTGAAATCTGTAGTGAATAAATTCCAAAATTCAACTGTTGACGTATTGAAGGAGCTTTGTCCGGAGTTGGATTTTGACTTTTATGATGGTTTGTCCAATGGCTTCTATCAGATATTCTTTGATAAAAAGATTCATTCTGTCCATTTTGAATGGATTCCTCTTGATAACAGGATACTAATGTGTGGTAGAGAAAAAGGTTATTGCATGGTTTTACACATTGAAGATAAAAAATTAGTGAATATAGCAAATAGTTTATTAAATGATAATATATCTGCAGAAGGAGGTGAAGATATTGTCTTTAATAAAATCGATAATCGAACTTACTATAGAAAAGAGATTCTTACAGATAGGCCTATATCTGAGATGACTCATTCAGAGATGATTGAGTTTTTGAGAAAGATGTATGAGGATATACCACAATTAGTGTCGTTTCTTAACAATAATCTAATAGGAAGAGAGTGATGATGCTCTTGGAGGCAATGTCGCATTGATTTTCTCCATTATTCCACCCTTATTCCACCTTGTGGTTGGTTCGTGGCTGAGAGCCCGCATCTTTATCCTTGACCCTTATTTTCCTCGTTGTCGCATACCTTATTTGCGTGAAAAATCTTTGTTCCCCATAATTCCCTACAAAATGCAATCAAAATGCAATCGGAGCGTGTGTGGGGAAATGTGTGAAATAACTGATTGTCAATCTGATAGCGTCACTGTTGTTCGCTGCTTGCAATTGTTGCTGACGAGCATTGCAATCAAATTGCAATCATCAGTCTGCGATATGGGATGATATGTCGCATATAAAACACGCTGTTTTTTCTTCATCTCCCCTCATTCCATCCTTATTCCACCCTTATTCCACCTTGTGGTTGGTTCGTGGCTGAGAGCCCGCATCTTTATCCTTGACCCTTATTTTCCTCGTTGTCGCATACCTTATTTGCGTGAAAAATCTTTGTTCCCCATAATTCCCTACAAAATGCAATCAAAATGCAATCGGAGCGTGTGTGGGGAAATGTGTGAAATAACTGATTGTCAATCTGATAGCGTCACTGTTGTTCGCTGCTTGCAATTGTTGCTGACGAGCATTGCAATCAAATTGCAATCATCAGTCTGCGATATGGAATGATATGTCGCATATAAAACACGCTGTTTTTTCTTCATTCCACCCTTAAAGTTGAATGTTTCTGTCTTGTGCGATTTCTCTCTTCTCCTATTATCTTTGGCTTCCCATCCTTCTCATTCGCTGTCTCTCTTTTTGCCATGTGTCTTTGCTCTTTTTTGTTCAATTAATGGTAAAAGTTCCGTATTGAATATCTCTTTTTCAATCAGTCGGTAATGTGGGTGGTAGGCGGCATTGTATTCCTCGCTGTGATGACTTGCGTACCGTCCACTCTCCAGCAACTCTTTTATGGCGGCGGAATCTTCTTCAAAATGTGGCAGTCCTAATTCTTTTTCCCTTACTATTCTTTCTATCTCGTTCCATTGTGCCTGCCATTCGCTGATGTCGGGCAAGGTGAAGTTGCTCGCGCTTCGCATGAAGGCTGACAAGAACTTATCGAATGGCACTCTGCCGTCTGTTATTACCGAAAGGCTTACTCTATAAAACCGTCCTTGCCAGCCGGCAGCCTCGTAATCAGGACATAAAGAAGTCTCATCGTGCATCGTCTCACATTCGTTTTCCAAATATGCCGCCATCATCTGCCGCGCTTTCTCTCCCTCCGGCATCAGATGCCCGGGACCAAAGGCGTCTTGAAAAAAACTTTTGTATATGTCGCGCAATGTGGATTCGGGATATCTCAGCATCTGCTGGTCAATGGCTGTGCTAACCGCCTGAATATCAATTTGTGCCATGGAGGCATGATTTAATGTAATCATCAGGATTATTGCTATAATCTTTATGCCGATATTTCTTGTCATCTGAATCGTTTTTCGTTTAATGTCATCAAATTTTGTTTTGGATAGGTTCTTATCTTTTCATTATCAATAAGATAGGAACAGGTCTCTTTGTCTCTAATTTTCACTTGCAAAGGTACTGTTTTTTGCTCATCTTCCCCCATTTTTATAATCCATTGTAGGCGGATTTTCGTTTTTTTTCAATGTTTTTAGTGAAAATGACGGAATCGATAAAATTAAACTTCTGTTAAATTTGTTGTTTTTAGTATTTTTCTGAAAAATAGCAGTATATTTGCAATAATTTTGAAAGCCAAAGATGTTTTAACAATATAATATGTCGAAGAAAAAATCAAAGAACACGAGCCTAAGCACATTTGTGAACACAATATTAAGGGTTTTTGGGGAACATTCTTTTAAGCCGATGAATTACAGGCAGGTAGCGAAGATTTTGGGGGTGCGTGATAATGTTGGGAAAGATGCGATACGGCAGGTGTTAGTTCAGTTATGTCAAGATGGGCGTTTGGTTGAGCACCATGCTTTTTCCTATGTCATTCATCCCGACCTTGTAGCGGAATATGGACCGAAGCCGCAGTATGTCATTGGTACAGTGGATATGAAGAGTACTGGCAAGGCGTATGTTATTCCCGATGATGACGGCGATGATATTCTTATTGCTTCGAACAATACGGGCAAGGCTCTTCATGGAGACAAGGTGAAGGTGGCGATGTTCCCTCAACGGAAGTCGAAGAAGAATGAGGGCAAGATAGTTGAGATCATAAAGCGTGCGCGTACCGAGTTCGTTGGCGTGTTCAGCCTAACTAATGGTTTTGCTTTCGTGGTATCCGACCGCATGTCGATGCCTGTGGATTTCTTTATCCCTAAAGGGAAATATAAGGGTGCGAAGAACGGACAGAAAGTCGTCGTGAAAATGATGGAATGGCCGGATAAAGCACGCAATCCTTTTGGAGAGGTCGTCAGGGTGCTTGGCAATCCGGGCGAGAACAATGTGGAGATGCAGTCGATACTTGCGGAATATGACTATCCTCTTGAGTTTCCGAAGGATGTGGAGAAAGAGGCGAAGGCGATTTCTGATAAGATAAAGGTGTCAGAGTTGAAACGCCGCCGTGATTTCCGCGATGTGCTCACTATCACCATCGACCCGCGTGACGCTAAGGATTTCGATGACGCTATCTCGTTCCGTACTCTCGAAAACGGGAACTATGAGGTGGGCGTGCATATTGCCGATGTCTCTTATTATGTGCAACCCGGCACAGCTATCGACCGTGAGGCTCAAAGCCGCGGCACTTCTGTCTATCTCGTAGATAGGACTATCCCGATGCTGCCGGAGAAACTGTGTAACAAGGTTTGCTCGCTGCGCCCTGATGAGGATAAACTCGCATTCTCGGTAGTGTTTGAGTTGAACGAGAAAGCCGACATCATTAACAAATGGATTGGAAAGACGGCTATAAGGTCTAACCGCCGCTTCGCATACGAGGAAGTACAAGCCATGATTGAGGGCGGTGACGGCGATTTTAAAGATGAGATATTGATTCTCAACCAACTCGCTTTCGCTCTGCGCAAAAAACGTATGATGAACGGCTCTATCAACTTCCATTCTGAAGAGGTGAAGTTCATCCTTGACGAAAATATGAAGCCTGTTGACACTTATGTTAAGGTGCAAAACGAGGCTAATATGCTTATAGAGGATTTCATGCTGCTCGCAAATAAGACGATAGCGGAGACAATAGGCTGCAAAAATAGCAAATATCACGACTATACCTTCGTTTATCGTGTACATGACGAGCCTAACCCTGAAAAACTTTATAACTTTATCCAACTTGTGTCGCGACTCGGTTACTCTATGAATATCAGCACTCGCGAGAAACTTGTGAAGTCGTATAACGCCTTGTTTGACGCTGTTGATGGCAAGGGAGAGAAGAACCTCGTGGAGTCAGTGGCAGTCAGAACGATGGCGAAGGCTGTCTATAGCACTGTGAATATCGGACATTATGGTCTCGCATTCCCTTATTATACGCATTTTACATCTCCTATCCGTCGTTATCCTGACTTGATGGTGCATCGTCTGATTGAAAGGTATTTGATTGACAATCAAGGTAGTGTGAATCAGTCTGAGTTTGAGGTCCTTTGTCAGCATGCTTCAGAGATGGAGCGCCGCGCCGCAGAGATGGAACGCGAGTCGGTGAAATACAAACAAGCCGAGTTCCTACAAGATAAGATTGGTAATGTGTTTGATGGGCTGATATCTGGCGTCAGTAAATGGGGCATTTATGTGGAATTGAAAGATAGCAAATGCGAAGGCCTTGTCAAATACGCCTCAATTGATGATGATTATTATTATCTTGATGAGGAGAATTTCCGTGTCATAGGGCAGAACAAAGGTGTTGTCTATCAACTTGGTGATGAGGTGAGAGTGCGTGTGATGAATGTGGACTTGATAAAGAAACAGCTTGATTTCTCGATAGTTAGCACTGAAAAGAAAGCGGTTAGGAAAAAGAGCGGCAAGCATTGACCTGTGCTCCCGTCCCTTTCCGCCCCTGACTTGTGCCGCTCCTATCCCTGGCTGCCTACGAGATGCTCGAATAGCTCTCGCATGCCTTCCGATGCGCCTTTCTTGATGTGTGTCACCTGATAACGTGAATCGATGTTCACCTCCTTCGGGTCGATGAGGTATATCTTCGCCCCTCGCGGCACGTAATGTATTAGCCCCGCAGCAGGATATACGTTCATAGAGGTGCCGATGATGACGAAAATGTCTGCCTTCTCAACATGGTTGATGGCGTCTTCAATTCTCGGCACTGCCTCTCCAAACCATACGATGAACGGCCTTAACTGACTGCCGTCACCAGCCTTGTCTCCCATCTTCACTTCATATTCATCGGGCTGTAACTCCTTGATATACCGTGAGTCGTTGGGATTGAGAGATGAACAGACCTTCGTCAACTCACCGTGAAGATGTATGATGCTACTGCTGCCCGCCTTCTCGTGTAAGTTGTCAACATTCTGTGTGACTACAGTGACATCGAAATATCTCTCTAACTCAGCGCATTTCTTGTGCCCTTCGTTAGGCTCCACCTCTAAAAGCTGCTTCCTCCTTTCATTGTAAAACCTTATTACAAGCTCCGGGTCAGCCTCGTATCCTTCTATCGATGCTACCTGCATGACAGGATATTTGTCCCAAAGTCCGCCCGCGTCTCTGAATGTGCTTATGCCGCTTTCGGCACTGATACCTGCTCCTGACAGTATTACTAATTTCTTCATAACTATATCTCATTTAATCGTTTAAGTTCATTTAACACTATTCTTAACTCGTTCCAATCATATTCCTCGCCTAAAACATCGCGTGCCGCTCCGAGCGATGCGTCCTGCGTCTCGGTGAAATATTCAGTTATCGTGTCGTAATGTTCAGGCTTCACATAATCTTTTGCGTTGGCATATCCTTTTAATACTAATTCTGCCAAATGCGATTGTACCGTGGACTTCGCCATTCCTCTTCGTTCCGCAATCATTTCAATATCAAGGCCTTCTTCTAACAACTCTTTCGTCCTTTTTATTGTCGCACTCAATTCAAGCTCTTCTTTCGATTCTTTATCGTCAAACTCTTTCTTCTTAAATCCTTGATATTCAAGTATGATGTTCAAGATATCTGCTCCAAAACGCTGTATTCTTGTGCTGCCTACCTTTGAAATCGACTTTAACTCTTTGACGCTCATAGGTTTCTTTTGCGCGATGGCAATCAATGTCGTTGTCGGGATCACCTGCGCCTCTTTGATATCTAATGCGTCTGCCACGTCCTCCCTCCATCTTAGAAGCTCGTAGTATAACGCTTTGTCCTTGCCTTCGACTGTCTTTTTTTTGAGTTTTGATGGCGTTTTCTTTTTTAATCCTTCTGCCTCAACGGTTTTCTTGTTTTTTGTCTCGAGATATTTATTCATCTCAAATCCGTCACCGCAACATTCAAGACAGGCTTTCTTTATGAAAATATCTTCTTTTAATAAATCTAATGCGTTCTTTATCAGATTGTTGACGCTTTTGTTGTCAGTATCGACGGGCATGTCGAACAACTCGTTGACGGCTGATGTCTTTTCAAGAAAATAATGACAGCCTTTTATTATCCTTTCCTGTAACTGTTGGTTCCCATCGATAGCGAAATTGGCTGATAATATGTTGGTTATCTGTCGTTTGAATCTTTTCGAGACCTCTATTACCTCGTCAAAGAAGAATTTGTTCAGTGCCGAGCATTTCTCTGCTGTCTCGCTCTCGATGATATTCTTGTGGGTGAAAAGTAGTTGCGATACTTTTTGTAAGTCGGAGAAAATGTCTGTGAAATCGAAAAGTTCAAAAACCATCTCCGATTGATAGTGTTTTTTGTAATAGTCAAACTGCTCCTCGTTTGGCTCGCGTTCTGGAATGACATCAATAAAATTGTTGATGCTCGGATCGTTAAAAAATCCTGTCGGACTAATCTTAGATTTTAGGACGAGTCCTTGTAAAGAGGTGCAGCGGCTGAGTGCGACATAAATCTGGCCGTGGGCGAAAGCGAGGCTCGCATCAAGAATGACTTTTTTGAACGTAAGTCCTTGGCTTTTATGTATTGTGATGGCCCATGCGAGTTTTAGTGGGATTTGGGTGAAGCTGCCAATCTCTTTCTCCTCTATCTCCTTTGTCTCCTCATTGATGCTGTATTCAAAGTTCTGCCAGGTCACCGGTGTCACATTGATTATGTCGTCATCGGATTTTACCTTAATACCTTCATTCTCATCATAATCTATTATTGTCCCTATGCGTCCGTTGTAATAAAGTTTTTCGGCTGAAGGGTCATTTTTAACAAACATGACCTGTGCGCCCACTTTCAACTCGAGCGAGCTCTTGGTCGGGAATGAAATCTCCGGGAAGATGCCTTCCGTTTTGGCCTCGAACGTCATCGGCGCTGATTTTAGCTCGGCTAACTTGCTGTCGTTCACGCTGTCAACCTGTCGGTTATGCGTCATCAGAGTGATGTAGCCCTCGTCATCGGATGGCTCGAAATCGGGCTGGTAACGCTTGTTGAGTATGTCGAGGGTCTCTCTGTCGATGTTGTTGTTCCTTACCTTGTTAAGGATGTTGATGAAAGTGGAATCGTTTTGCCGATAAATATGGTCAAGCTCGATGCAGAGGTGTGGTGTCCTTTGAAGTACATGACTGTCAAAGAAATACACTGATTTGTAATATGGCTGGAGTATTTCCCACTCGTCGTTTTTCGCCACCGGCGCAAGCTGGTGTATGTCGCCTATCATAAGTATCTGAACGCCGCCGAATGGCTTCTGGCTGCGTCGCACTCGTCTCATCACTGAGTCGATAGCATCTAGCAAATCGGCGCGGACCATAGAGATTTCGTCAATGATAAGCAGGTCGATGGAACGCATGATCTTCAGTTTTATAGAGCTTATCTTTTGATATTGTGCTGATCTCGACCTGATGTCGGCGCCTGCCCCGCTGAGTGCCTCCTCCGGAATCTGTGGCCCGAATGGAAGCTGGAAGAAGGAATGTATGGTGGTGCCTCCCGCATTGATGGCGGCTACCCCGGTAGGCGCGACAATAATATGTCGCTTGTAGGATGTCTCAGCTATGTTCCTAAGAAATGTCGTCTTCCCCGTCCCGGCTTTCCCGGTAAGGAAGATGTTCGTGTCCGTATATCTTACAAACTTATCGACTAACTTAAGTTTATAGTTCTCAATATTTTTGTTATCCATGATGCTTCCATTTTTCACGACTTCAAAGATACTCATTTTTTAATATGGAAGGCAATGGCTTTGGCATAAAAACAGAGACCTTTGAAGCCAAAGGTCTCATGAGTAGTAATGATATGAAAAGGATATAAATGATAATAATCGTTTTCTATTCTTTAAACAATATTTGTTGTAAAGAGTTCAATGGTGAAACGGATTTTTTTTAATATTATTGTACTGTTTTTGTATTTTCTTGAAAAAGTTCTGCCGCGATGCCATCTGCGAAGAGCATTCCCTCGTCGGAAAGTGTGTAATTATAGCCTTTTATGATAAGGCGACCGTCGTTGATAAACGGTTCCGCCGACTTCAAGAAATGTCGTTTGCTTTTTTCTCCGAACTTTTTGCAGATAAAGTCTATGTCGCAGCCCCAGCAAGTGCGGAGCGATGTCATGATATATTCGTTGTAACGGTCGGTGGGGGACAGTCTCTCTATTTCAAAATAAGAGTTGTCTCCGTTAGTAATCAGAGAGTTGTATTTCTTTATGTTTGAGATGTTCCATTGTCGTGAGTTGCCGTTATAGGAGTGTGCCGATGGGCCGAGTCCGATATATTTCTCGCCTTTCCAATAAGCGGTGTTATGCCGTGAGTGATGTCCGGGGCGTGCGAAGTTTGAGATTTCGTAATGCTCAAAGCCGTTGTCTCTCATGAGTTCTGTCAGGATAAGGTATTGCCTTATGACGGTATCCTCGTCAACGGGGGCGGCTTTCCCACTGGTGATACGTCTCGCAAGTGCGGTCTTCTCCTCAATAGTAAGTGCGTAGGCAGATAGATGGTCCGCACCCGAGGCGAAGGCTGTCTCAAGGTTTCTCACCCATTTCTCATCGGTAAGGGTTGGAATGCCGTAGATGAGGTCTAATGACGTCTCTTGAAAGCCTGCTTCTCTAATATCTTCCAAGACCGTCATAGCGTGCGCCGAGTCGTGCCTCCTGTTAAGATATTGAAGGTCATCGTCGAAGAAACTTTGTATCCCGACGCTGATGCGGTTTATCCCGATGGAGCGGTATTCTTCAAGCGATTGTTTGTTGACAGTGTCCGGATTGGCCTCTATAGTAAACTCCGGCTCGGGCATAATCTTAAAATTCTTATGCAACAGTGATACGAGCTCTTGGATTTCAGTGGCTTTGAACAACGTGGGAGTCCCTCCGCCTAAATAGATTGTGCTTACCCCGTCGTTGTCGAGATAATCTTTCCTCGCCTCAATTTCTATCTTTATCGAACGTAAAAAATCTTGTCGCGTCTGTTCTTCAACGACAGAATAAAAGTTGCAATATGCGCATTTGCTTTTGCAAAACGGGAAGTGAATATAAATTCCTGACATGCCGCAAAATTATAAAAATCTTGGATTATTGAAGAAATTAGTTAATTAAAAAAATATCCCCTCGTATTGCAAAATATTATATCTTTGTGACTTAAAAATAAAAGTAAAACAATGATGAAAATGTTACAGAAACTTGGAAGAATTTTGGCTTTGGCGACAGCTGTTATTGCCGTTTCTTTTGGCGCACAGGCGCAAACTGCTTCGGGGGACACATGGTATATTATGGGCAAGTATGTCTGGAGTCCTCCTTATCCTCAAGGCTCATTTGAATATACTGAGTATGTTGGCGATGTTGTCTCTATTGACGGCGTTGATTATCAGGAGATTCACACTCTTACTAATGGTGTAAGCGAGCTTGCTGGAGCATACCGTGTTGAAGATGAGTATGTTTTCTTCTGCAAATGGAATGCGGACGGCTATGAGGAAGAGACCCTTATGTATGATTACAGTTTGACCGAGGGCGATTTCTTCAATGACGACAGCGATTATCCCATGCAGGTGACAGAGGTCGCATTTATCACCGATGAGCTTGGCGTCCAGAGGAAACAGATATCATTCGTTTTCGTCGGCCTTGAAAATGAGACGGAGTTCTGGATTGAGGGCGTCGGCAGCAGCCGCGGTTTCCTTAATGTCGGGAGATGCGAGCCTACAGCTGAAGGTGCGGTGTTCTATCTGCTTTGCTTCCACGAGAATGAGAACGAGATCGTCTATCTGAATCCTGAATATAACACATGCGATATCGATGATATTGAAGAGAATACCGTTGGAAATGACATTGATTTATATCCTAACCCTGCCTGCGGTTTTGTGAGGATTGTTAACGAGAACAATATGAACATGAACAGAGTTGAGCTGGCAGATGTTTTCGGGCGTACGCTGATGAGCGTCGGTGTGAACGAGGAGATTAATGTCTCAGAACTTCCTGCGGGAAACTATTTCGTTAGAATTATCACCGATGAGGCTGTTATCTCTAAGAAATTGTTTGTCAAGAGATAATGACTTATGGGCAAGATGTGGAGGTTGGTTACAACAGTATGGCTGTTTATCTCAGTGTTGTTCACAGGATTTGAGTTGTTCAGATGCGGTGAATATGCTGTGGGCAGAGTTGCCGCCGGATATTACAGCGGATATATGTGGCTCGGCATTGGAATGATAGCCTTTTTCCTTATCACCTTTTTATTAATAAGGAAGAACCTCGGTATCTTGCAGACGATGTCGCATGAGGGCGCGCACATGATTGTCAGCGGACTTTTCCTGAGAAAGGAGATATACGAGTTCAAGGCTGTCGATACAAAAATGATGGGACAGGATAATGTCCTCGGCAGCGTCACCTCAAATATGAGAAGCCATAACATTTTTTCCTCTCTCGCACCTTATATGTTCCCATATCTCGTGTTCCTTCTTCTCTTTTTCCGCTTGATGATTAAAGACAACTGCCTGCCGATCATCGACTTGGTTGTTGGGATTATGCTGATGTTCTATATTACATGCTGGAAACGCGACATCGGGAGATGGCAAAGCGATATCATCAGATGCGGGATTTTCCGTTCTTATCTGTTCATCATTTCTGCCCTGATGTTCAACTTCGCTATCATCATTTACTCATTAAGCTACAATCATACCGGCACTATAAATATCATCGACGCTAATGTGCTGTATTTCAGACAGTCATGGAGCGATATCCTTTGGCTTATATCTCTTTTGAAATAATTAAAGTTTAAATAAGATGAAACTAAAAAATTTGGCTATGGCCATTGCAGTAACTGCTACATTTGCCAGCTGTGGTGAGAAGACATCTCCTAATGCTGGGTACTATGCTGACCTTGCTAACCAATATGCGAAGGTGACATTGACATCAAACATCGACCATCTCTCATCGAACGAGAAAGAGATGCTTCGTTATCTTTTTGATGCAGGTCAGATCATGGACGACATTTTCTGGACAGAGAACTTTGGAAGCAGCAAGGCTGATTTCCTTGACGCCATCACTGACCCTAACGCTCGCAAATATGCTGAGATAAACTATGGACCTTGGGATCAGCTCGACAACCTTCGTCCTTTCATTCCTGGCTATAATGAGATGCCGGCCGGCGCGGGTTTCTATCCTGCCGATATGACAAAGGAAGAGTTCGAGGCATGGGACAATGAGGATAAGACAAGCCAATACACTCTTATCCGCCGCGATAAAGACGGGAAACTCCAAACCGTCTGGTTCCATGAGGCTTATGCTGAACAGATTAACCAAGCGGCTGTGTTGCTCCGTAAGGCTTCAAGACTCGCCGCTGACCCTGAGTTCGCGAAATATCTTGAGCTTAGAGCCGACGCACTCCTCTCCGACGACTATTATGAGTCGGATATGGCATGGATGGACGTGCGTAACAATAACATTGACTTCGTCGTAGGACCTATTGAGAACTATGTTGACGCTCTTTACGGATACAAGGCCGCACATGAGTCTTTCATCCTTGTCAAAGACCAAGACTGGAGCTCGCAACTCGCCCGTTATGCTGCCCTTCTCCCTGAGCTTCAGAAGAAACTCCCTGTTGAAGAGAAATATAAAATGGAAACCCCCGGTAGTGATGCTGACCTCGCAGTTTATGATGTCGTCTTTTATGGCGGCGACTGCAATATGGGTTCAAAGACAATCGCCATCAACCTTCCTAACGATGAGAGAGTACAGCTGCAGAAAGGAACACGCAAGCTTCAACTCAAAAACGCTATGCAGGCTAAGTTCGATAAAATAGTGTTGCCGATTTCTAACGCGCTCATGACGGAGAAATCCCGCCCTAATATCAAATTCGACGCTTTCTTCGCAAATGTCATGTTCCATGAGGTGGCCCATGGCCTCGGTATCAAGAACACCCTCGATGGCAATGGCACGGTGCGTCATGCCTTGAAAGAGCAATACTCTAGCATTGAAGAGGCAAAAGCCGATATTCTCGGACTTTTCCTCGTGACAAAACTCGCTGAGATGGGCGAATATACAAACACCACCCTCGAGGAAAACTATACCACCTTTATGGCAGGTATCTTCCGCTCAGTACGTTTCGGCGCGTCATCAGCCCATGGAAAAGCTAACATGCTCGAATTCAACTATCTCGCTAAAGAAGGCGCATTCACCCGCGATGCTAACGGCCTTTACTCTATCGATTTCCCAAAGATGAAGGCGGCAGTTGAGAAACTCGGTGGCGCAATCCTTAAAGCCCAAGGCGATGGCGATTATGAACTGGTGAAAAACTGGATCGCTACAGAAGGCGTTATCAGACCTGAACTTCAGGCCGACCTCGATAAGGTTAACAGCCTCGGTATCCCAAAGGATATTTATTATGAGATGGGGTTTCAATATCTTAACTAAATGATAATAAATTTATTGAAAAAATAATTTAATAATTAAATAAAATTAAAATGAAAAAACTATCGTTATTTTTTGCTGTCATGTTTGCTATGACAAGCATTATCAAGGCAGACGAGGGGATGTGGCTCCCTATGTTCGTCGAACGTCTCAACTATGTTGATATGGAGAAGATGGGCCTGCAACTTACACCGGAGGAACTCTACAGTATTAATAACAGCAGCCTTAAGGACGCTATTGTTGGCCTCTCAAACGATGAGAAACCTCGTGGCTTCTTCTGTACCGGTGAAATCGTTTCGGCTAACAGCCTCCTTTTCACCAATCATCACTGCGGCTATAGCTCAATAGCAGCCCTCTCAACCGTTGAGCATGACTATCTTAACGAGGGCTTCTGGGCGAAGGACTTCAGCGAGGAACTCCCGGCAGGAGGAGTGTCAGCGTCTTTCCTCGTAAGAATGGAAGATGTTACGGAGGAAATCTTCTCCGTCGTGAATGACACAATGGATTTCATAGAGCGTAACTTCGCAATAAAGAACAAGATTAAGGAAATCGAGGAGTCAGCCTCTGAAGACGGCAAGCTTAATCCTGTCATCAAAAGCTTCTTCGAGGGTAACGAATACTATATGTTTGTCTATAAGACATATACCGACGTACGCCTCGTGGGTACTGCCCCACAGTCGATAGGCAAGTTCGGCGGCGATACCGACAACTGGATGTGGCCTCGCCATACTTGCGACTTCAGCGTTTTCCGTGTCTATGCTGACGAAAACGGCGAACCGGCCGCTTACTCGGAAAATAACAAACCTCTCACCCCCAAATACCATCTTCCTATCAGCCTCGACGGAGTGAAAGAAAATGACTTTACCATGATATGGGGATTCCCGGGCTCAACAGAACGCTATATGACATCTTACGGCATCAACTTCAACGTTGACTATTTCTACCCAATCGTTTATGAAGTGTTCAAAGCCGAAACAGACGTTATGGATAAATATATGAAGATTGACAAGGCTGTGAATATCAACTATGCCGATATAAAAGCCGGCTTCGCTAATACTTGGAAAAATTTTGAGGGACAGATGAAGATGTTGCGTAAGAATAAAGTCGCTGAACGTAAGGCAGAACTCGAAAACGATTTCGCACAATGGGTGAGCCAAGACGAAAACCGTAAGGCAGAATACGGCGAAGTGCTTCCTACTCTTGAAGTTATGTACCAGCAACTCTCTTATGAAACCGCATCACTCTATTTCCCGAATTTCCTCTCCCAACTCAACCCAGTGGGCATCGCAGCTGAATTCTTGAACTACTATACTATCGTCTCAGATAAAGAAATAGCAAAAGAGGTGAAAAAAGAAGAAACTGACAAACTGAAAGAATTAGATGTTGACGCTATGTTCGAAGGCCTTGACGCCCGCGTTGAACATGATATGTTAATAGAAGTGATGAAGATTTATGCAAGGCAGTTTGAGACAGAAGAACTCCCAGCATCAATACAGGCGCTGCTCAAGAAATATAAAGGTGACTGGAATATGCTCGCCGAGGCCGTGGCATCGTCAATGTTCTCTGACCCTGAACAAATCAAGGCTTTCATTGAAAAACCAAATGTAAAAAAATTGGAGAAAGACCCTGCAATGGCTTTGTTATTAGGCTTGAATGAACAGATTATGGCTGTCATCCCTGTTTATAAAATGGCTAATGCCGCCATTGCTGAAAATGACCACCTCTTTGTGAAAGGTCTCCGTGAATTCTATGCCGAGACACAGCCAGATAAAGTACTTTATCCTGACGCTAACTCAACATTGAGAATGAGTTACGGCTCAGTCAAAGATTATCAGCCGGCCGACGCCATCTCTTACGACTATGTCTGCACCGCTAATGGTATCCTTGAGAAATATATCCCGGGAGACTTTGAATTTGACTCTCCTAAACGACTCATCGACCTTATCGAAGCAAGAGATTTCGGACAATATGCAGATGAAAATGGCGAACTTATCACTTGCTTCCTCTCAACAAACGATATCACCGGCGGTAACTCTGGTAGCCCTATCATGAACGGTAAAGGTGAACTCATCGGCCTCGCCTTCGACGGTAACTGGGAAGCAATGAGCGGTGACGTTAACTTCGAGCCAAACTTGCAACGTACAATCAATGTTGATATCCGCTATGTGCTGTTTATCATTGACAAACTTTCTGGCGCAACAAATATTATCGACGAACTCGATATCCGTAAGAGTATGCCACAACCTATCCGTACCGAAGATTGCGTAGCAGAATAATTACTGAAAAAATGTGCTAAAAATGCAGAATTAATTTTTTAATTCTGCATTTTTTGTATAAATTTGCCGGAAAATTATATTAATATTGATTTGTTATGAAAAAGCAATTTTTTGCAGCTGCGATAATCTTAGGTTTGGTTATTTTAGCAGCTTGTACTAAGGTAAATTCTATTTCGGAAATTGTTGAAAATCAAGGTTCTGTGGAGACTGCTGTCACTGGCGGCGGTCATGGCGGTTTTTGCCCTTATGACTCGTTAGGACACCACGATTCAATTATCCATCATTGTGATACTATGATTAATGATACTACAGGTCATCATCATGGTGGACATGGTCACGGTCACGGCGGCCACGGCACCTGCACATGCGGCGATGAATGCACATGCGGCGATGAGTGCAACTGCGGACCACACTGCAACTGCCCTGTATGCGGTGGCAATGGTAACGGTGGCAACGACGGCAATGGCGGTCACGGTCACGGACATGGTGGCAACGGTGGTTGCTGATCTCTTGTGAATGAGCATTGCATCGTTGTATTTTTAGAGTGATAGTTTTTGCTCAGTTTTAATATTTTTATTTTATAGTATCTTTTGCGCGGCTGTCAGCCGCGCAAAAAACATTATAGATTTTTTATTACGACACTTTTTATTTCAAAACGGGAATCATTGTGTGAATGCCATTTGCCGGTTCCTTCTTTATTTTTTAGGTGTAGTCATTATTTTCTTGACCTTGAAGAGCATTAATGATAATAGAGATACTTATAACTTTCTTGTCCTGCCGCTAAAATGAATAAATCCATAAAATGTTGTCCTTCGTTGTCATAGTTGTCGTGTTTATTATAAAAAATTGAATTAATGACATCTGTTCTAACATTAACTTTATACCTTTGAATTTGGAATAAGGACTTTTTAACCAAAAACGGACGAAAGATACGAAATGCCTTAGATTGTTCAAGGGTCTCGCGATAGACAGCCTTGAGGCAGGATGGAACGACTGTCCTGTTTCCCATCTCTTGTTTGTGGGCAACCCGTTAACCTGCTCAATTGTTCCGACAAACGGAATAGTGAAACTTATCGGTTTACGACTGTCAACCACATATATCTATGAGGTTATTTGCGTTTCAGCCATTTTTAGCTTTTTGAATCATTCTAACCTTTTGAGCCATATAACCTTTTTGTCTCTTTGTTTATTTCTTCACTTTTGTTTGTAAATTTTAGACTTTTTTGTATTTTTGCATCTGTTATTTTCTTTGTATTAAAATGATTCGTAATTATTCAGTTGACTGTCAAACTACTTCTTATTTGACTTTTTCTTAATAATGAGTCGCACGAAATTTACCACTTATGAAAAGATTACTAACGTTTTTATTGGTCTTTATCGTTTCATCTTGTTTCGCAAAGACTACAATCGGTGAGAATATTGATGTTACTCACTATGAAATCAGAATTAATGAGTTTGATTTTACAGCCCATACTATTGATGCTGTCACTGTTGTAACACTTACATCTAAATCTGTGTTGACTTCTTTTGATTTGGAGCTCAAGTCATTAGTAGTTACATCTGTTGTCTCGGATGATGTCTCTGTTAGCGGATTTGATAAAAATGGGGATGTTCTAACCATCAATTTGGCTTCTCCTATGGCGGAAGGTGTGTCTGCATCTTTCGTTATTTCATACAATGGGAACACTTTTAACGATGGTTGGGGAGGTGTGTTGTGGAATAGCAGCGGATATGTCTGCAATATGGGTGTCGGTTTTGCGAGTATCCCTCATAATCTTGGCAAAACATGGTTCCCTTGTGTTGATGACTTCGTCGATAAGGCGACTTATGACCTTTATCTTACAGTGCCGAGTGGGAAGACATCTGCTTGTGGCGGAGTACTTGAAAGTTCCGTTGATAATGGTAATGGTACTTATACCGACCATTGGGTTGTGAGTCAAGAGATTCCCACTTACCTTATCTCGTTCGTTGTCGGTGAATATCAAATGTGGGAAGAGACATATCATGGGATGGAGGGAGATATTCCTGTCCAAGTGTTTGCGAAACCTTCACAGTTTAGCAAGGTGCCGGGCACTTTTGTCAATGTGAAAGAGATTGCCGCGTATTTCGAGCAGTGTTTTGGCCCCTATCCTTTCAATAGAATAGGTTACTCCAGCACACAGGTCGGTTGCATGGAGCATGTCGATAATATTGGTTTCTCCAGTTCGCTCATCACAGGAAATACAAGTGGCGAGAGTTATGTCGCGCATGAATTAGCTCACATGTGGTTCGGGAATAAGGTTACTTGTTCCACCGCCGGTGACATGTGGCTTAACGAGGGCTTCGCACAATTTTGCGGCATGAATTATCAAGCTGCTATTTATGGCGAGGAAAAGTATCAGGAAGATATGGATAAGTTGATAGAGAATATAACAAAGTCATGCCATATTTCAGAAGGCTGGATACCATTGAATAACATGCCTTTAGACCTTACCTATGGTACTACGGTATATGATAAGGGAGCAACAGTGGTCCATACTCTCCGGAATTATCTCGGTCCGGAATTGTTCAACGAGACGATGAGATATTATCTGGATAAGTTCGCTTTTCAATCAGTTTCATCGGAAGATTTGCGTGATGCAATAACAGAATATACCGGAATCGATATGACGGGTTTCTTTGACAGTTGGGTCTTTACATGCGGCGCACCCCATTATCTCGTTGATTCTGTCAAGACCTCGCCAAATGGCAATAAATATGATGTGAAAGTGTTCACAAGTCAGAAACACCGCCATTCTGACCATATTGGAATGGGCGTTATCCTCGAACTTGCTTTTATGGACGAGGACTGGAACATTGTCACCGACACTATTCATTGGGACGGTGTGGTAGGAAGTACTACAAAGACAATGGATTTCGAGCCTATCGCTGTTTTTTGTGATTATTACAACAAATACGCGGACGCTCGCACTGACCGCACTTTTGAAATCAACTCAACAGGGAAAAATAACGCAACAATGATGAGCGCAGACGTGAAACAGATTGACGGAGAATCTTTTGTAAGAGTTGAACATCATTGGGTCGGACCTGACCACTCCTTGAACCCTTATTCAGTTGAGCTGTCTTATTCGGAAGACAGGTATTGGACGGTGTTCCGAGATGATAAGGGAACCGCACAGATTAACGGAATATTCGAGTTTACAAATACTGTCGATAACCTTGCGCAGTCGGCTAACGATTCGACAATCCTTCTTTATAGACAAGATGCCTCACAACCATGGCAATCAATCGATTATGAATTCCAAGGTACATGGCGCTTTGGAAAATTCACCATAGAGGAGCTCCTTTCCGGTGATTATACGCTCGCCTGTATAGATAAGACGTATTATAACTGCTTAGAACTCAAAACACCAGCCGACGCCATCAAGGTCTCGCCGATCCCCGCCTCCGACTATATCAATGTCGTAATCGATGCCTCGTTGTTCTCCTGCTGCTCCGAAATCGTATTGTCTGATGTGTCTGGTCGTATCGTTAATAAGACCCATATTACGCAAAATGAGTTCAGTGTTGATGTGAATGGCTGTTCTCCGGGTGTTTATTTCCTTAACCTTGTTGATGGAAAAAAGAATTCTGTGGCGATGAAGAAAGTCGTCCTTGAATAATACGGATTAGATGAAAACAAAAAAGGTGTCTGAAGGACTTTGAATCTCAGATGCCTTTTATTTTTGATGGTAAGATAAAAAACGATTTGAATTGGAAGACAAGGTTGACACGGTTAGAAAATGCTAACCTCTTTCCTTTCTTTTCTTTGTGATAGCGTAACCGATTCCAGTAGCAATGAATATCGCTAATCCGCTGCTAAGTGAACCTTTATTGTAGGAATACAAATCCGGTACAACATCATTACCTTTTTCAATGTTATCCTGACAATCAATGTTTTGCTGGGGAAAAACATGTGCTGGGGAAAAACATATCCCGATAACCATTGAAATCACGTATGCCTTAAATAATTTTTTCAATCTCATAACATTTTTTTGTCAAACAAAAATGCCGTTATTTTTGTTCACTGTTTCTGTGGTTTTTTTGTCTGTAAGGCAATATTAATTGTTTATTTTACAATTAATGAAAGACGATAATTGGGAGTGGAGAGGATTATTTCTTTGATAAGTTATTGTTGTTGAATGTGTTATATGAATAAGGCTATTATCTGTATCATAAAGGTTCGACATGAATGGCGATATGAGTATGTTCGCCGTATTTCTTACGCAGTTCCGTTTCGATGAGTTCCGTTGTTTTGTGAGTGCATTGGAGCGACAGAGAGCCGTCCATAAGCAAATGCATCTCGATAGCGATATTGTTACCGATGCGGCGTGTGCGCAGGTCGTGAACGTCTTTCACCATATCAAACGACTCAGCCACGCTTATTATTTCCTCCTCAACATCTTCTGGAAGTGATTTTTCAAGCAGTTCGTTGATACTTTTAATGATAATTTTGAAAGAGACGTTGATAATGAACACGCTAACAACTACCGCGGCTATAGGGTCGAGTACAACCCATTTGTCTCCAAGGAAGATTGCGCCTCCAATACCTATTGCAGTTCCAATTGAAGAGAAAGCGTCGCTGCGATGATGCCATGCGTTAGCTATAACCGCTTGAGAGTTAAGGTTTTTGCCTTTATGTGCGGTGTATTGATAAACGGTCTCTTTCATTATAATAGAGAAAATCGCTGCCCAAAACGCTATCATGCCGGGGCGTTCGAGTGTCTTGCCGAGCCAAAGGCTCTCGTAAATTGCTGTTGCCCCGTTATATAAAATCATCACTCCAACTAAAAGAAGCGCGGTGCCAATTATCAATGTGGCTAAAGTCTCGAACTTGCCGTGACCATAATCATGACTCTTATCCTGCGGTTTGCTGCTGATTCTCACAAAAACAATGACCACCACATCGGTGACAAAATCAGACAGAGAGTGGACAGCGTCGGCTATCATTGCGGCACTGTTTGACAAAAGTCCAGCTATAAACTTGAAAATCAACAGAATTACATTTGCTATCGCACCTACAATCGTTACTTTGTAAATTTCTTTCTGACGTTGGTTATTTTCCATCATTCTAAGAGTTTAAATCAGCAAAGGTATAAAAAATTTTAATTAAGATCGTTTCTCCGAATATTTTTCTGATGTTTTGTTATAACATGGGAAAGAGAAGTAAAATACATCTTAATTTTTAAAAATCTTTGTCAGAGGGTATGAAAAAAAAACTATTTTTGTACCCAAATTCGAGTTTTATATTTTATTTTTTAATAACGTTATTATCAATCAATTATGAATCCTACCCATATTGAACACATTGGAATTGCGGTCAAGAGTTTAGACGAGTCGATTCCTTTTTTCGAGACATTGCTCGGAACGAAGTGTTATGCAATTGAAGAAGTTGCTGACCAGAAGGTAAAAACTGCATTTTTCAAGATTGGCGAGACAAAGATTGAGCTTCTTGAACCGACATCACCGGATAGTACCATTGCAACATTTATTGAGAAGAACAATGGTAAAGGAGGAATGCACCATATAGCTTTTGCTGTCGAAGGAATTGAGAACCAGCTTGCTGAGGCTAAGGAGGCCGGCATCCGTCTTATTGACGAGGCTCCTCGCGGAGGCGCTGAGGGTTTGAGTATAGCATTCCTTCACCCAAAATCAACATTTGGCGTTCTTACAGAGTTGTGTGAGAACAAGAACAAGTGATAGATAAAGATAGAGTCTAATTAATAACTAAATTCATAAAAAATGCTTATTGAACAGAAAATTCAGGAGTTGTTGGACAAGCGTGCTCAGGCTCGTCTCGGCGGCGGTGAGAAACGTATTGCATCACAACATGAGAAAGGCAAGTACACGGCGCGTGAACGTATCGCTATGTTACTTGACGAAGGTAGCTTTGAGGAATTCGACATGTTCCTTACACATCGCACCACGGACTTCGGTCTTGATAAACAGCAGTATCTCGGTGACGGAGTTGTAACAGGTTATGGTACAATAGAAGGACGTCTCGTTTATGTATATTCACAGGATTTCACGGTTCTTGGCGGTTCATTGTCAGAGACTATGGCAAAGAAGATTTGCAAGGTCATGGATCAGGCTATGAAGGTCGGCGCTCCTATCATCGGTATCAACGACTCAGGAGGCGCACGAATTCAGGAAGGCTCAAGGAGTCTGGCCGGTTTCGCTGAGATTTTCCAGAGAAACATCAACGCCTCGGGCGTGGTGCCTCAAATCAGTGCTATTTTCGGACCGTGCGCAGGCGGCGCTGTGTATTCACCGGCATTGACCGACTTCATACTCATGACAGAGCAGAACAGCTACATGTTCTTGACAGGTCCGAAAGTCGTTAAGACCGTTACAGGCGAGGATGTCAGCACTGACCAACTCGGTGGCGCACTTGTGCACAACACAAAATCAGGTGTCAGCCAGTTCATGGCAAAGACAGAGGAAGAAGGTATCCAGCTTATCCGCGACCTTATCTCTTATCTGCCACAGAACAACCTTGAGGAACCTCCGATGATTGAGTGCAACGACCCAATCGACCGCAAGGAGGATTTCCTTAACCAATTCATTCCGGACAGCCCTAACAAGCCTTACGATATGCAGCAGGTTATACACGCTATCGTTGATAACGGGCAGTTCCTTGAGGTCCATAAGGATTTCGCAAAGAACCTTATCGTCGGATTCGCACGCTTCGATGGGAAATCTGTCGGCGTTGTCGCGAACAACCCAGCGTTCCTTGCCGGTGTCCTTGATATCAACGCATCACGTAAAGGCGCGCGTTTTGTGCGTTTCTGCGATGCCTTCAATATCCCGCTCGTGACCCTCGTCGATGTCCCAGGCTTCCTCCCAGGAACAGTACAGGAGTACGGCGGCGTCATTACTCACGGCGCAAAGATGTTGTTCGCCTATGGCGAGGCTACAGTGCCAAAAGTTACAGTGACAATACGTAAATCATACGGTGGCTCACATATCGTTATGGGCTGCAAGCAGTTACGTGCTGATATCAACTACGCTTGGCCTACGGCTGAAATCGCTGTCATGGGCCCTTCAGGCGCAGTGGAAGTCCTCGACGGTAAAGAGATTGCCGCTATCGCCGACCCTGAAGAACGCGCTAAACTCGTGGCAAAGAAAGAACAAGACTATCGTGATAAGTTCGCAAATCCTTACGATGCCGGTAAATATGGTTATATCGACGATGTTATCGAACCTCGTAACACACGTTTCCGCGTAATCAGAGCACTACAGTCGCTTGAGACAAAGAAGGATACTAATCCACCTAAGAAACATTGCAATATTCCATTGTAAAAAGAGTTGAATATGAATATGTTATCATTATCATTGCTCGCAAAAGAGCCAATAGGGACTCACGACCTTGTCATCACTTTCGGTGGGTTCTGCATAGTGATTGCCGCTTTGGTGGTGCTTTTCCTTATTTTCACCCTTTTCTCAAAAATTGTCAATGGTAAGTTCAAGAGGAACAAAGATGAGAAACAAGTGAATGCCGCACCTAAAGCGAAGAAAGTCACCACATCTGATATCGACGACGAGATCTCTGTCGCTATAGCCTTGGCGTTGTCGTTGTCGAAGGACATCCATGATGAGGAATCGGGCCGCGTGACAATAAAGAGAATTGAGCGCAGATACTCCCCATGGAGCTCAAAGATTTACGGATTAAACGGATTACATAAATATTAATATTTAAAAAAATGAAAAAATTCAAGTTTACTGTCAACGGTAAAGAGTACGATGTGGAAGTGAAAAGCCACGTCGGAGAAGACGCTGAGGTAGTCGTAAACGGCACTGAATATAAAGTGAAAGTTCAACAAGAGAAGGAAGAGGTTAAACCGGCGGCAGTGGCACCGAAACCACGCCCGGCAGCAGCTCCTGCAGAAACAGCAGCTCAATCTCCCGCAAAATCATCTGGCGCAGGTTTCAAAGCTGTCGCACCGCTCCCAGGTACTATCCTTAGCATCAATGTGAATGTCGGAGACTCAGTGAAAAGAGGTGACAACCTTCTTGTTTATGAGGCAATGAAGATGGAAAACAACTTCCTTGCTGAAGTCGATGGCACAATAAAGGAAATCAACGTAAAAGTTGGTGACAACGTCTTGCAAGGCGCTGTCTTGTTTGTTATTGACTGATTATGAATAATAAAGCTAATATTAAAAGAAAAGCTATCATTGTATTCGCATTGGTGGCATTGTTGATTGTGCTTCATGGCGTTATGACATCGAGTCCTGCCATGGCGGAACATGTTTTCAATGATGCCTCTAATGCTATGGAATTGTCTTCAAACTCTACCTCAGAGGTAAGTGCCAGTGACGCTATAGGCGATGGCTTGCGCTCGTTCTGGAATTTCACGGGTTTCAGAAATTGCACAAAAGGTAATATCATCATGATTCTTGTGGCATTCGTGTTCATCTTCCTCGCAATAAAATACGACTTTGAACCAATGCTTCTGATACCTATCGGAGTCGGTATTATAATAGGTAATATCCCATTTTTCCAAGACTCTGATAGCTTGGACCTTAACGGCGCTCTCGCTGCCTTGTCGAAGATTGAGCTTCAGGGGAATCTGAAATTCGACCTTACCGAGGCTCAGAAGTTCTTCGTCGGATTGTTCGCCGGGCAGGATACGATGAATTATGAGTCGGCGATTGCACATTTCCATGAGATGAGGGAGATGGATCCTCAGAATTTGGCGGCCTTCCTCCCTGCAGGCGTTGATCCAGGCGCGGAGAATACAATGAAATATTTCGACTCGCTTATAGGTCAGGTTTTCAACAAGAATATACAGACGGGTATTTATCAGAATGGCTCAGTGCTGAACTACCTTTATTTCGGTGTCCGCCAGGGTATATATCCTCCGTTGATTTTCTTGGGAATTGGCGCGATGACAGACTTCTCATCATTGATTTCCCAGCCACGTCTCATGATTCTCGGCGCTGCGGCTCAGCTTGGTGTCTTCATTACATTCATCGGTGCCCGCGCTCTCGGCTTCGACCCGCATGAGGCTGCCGCAATAGGTATCATCGGTGGCGCTGACGGCCCAACAGCTATCTTCATCTCTACAAAGATGGCCCCACATCTCCTTGGCGCAATAGCTATCGCAGCCTATTCTTATATGGCTCTCGTCCCTGTTATCCAACCTCCTATCATGAGGCTGCTTACCACAGATAAAGAACGCCAGATAAAGATGAAGGAGCCACGCCAAGTGGGTAAGACAGAAAAGGTTATCTTCCCAATAATCGGCTTGTTGCTCACCACTTTCATAAGCCCTTCGGCTTTGCCTCTCCTCGGAATGCTGTTCTTCGGCAACCTCCTCAAGGAGAGCGGCGTGACAAAACGCCTCGCTAATACCGCTGCTAACTCACTTATCGATATAGTGACGATTTTGCTCGGTCTTACCGTTGGAGCATCGACACAGGCTGATGTGTTCCTCACAACCGACTCGCTCATAATTTTCTGCCTCGGCGCCGCGTCGTTCGTGGTCGCTACAATCGGTGGCGTATGCTGTGCAAAACTTATGAACCTGTTCTGTAAAGAAGGTAATAAGATCAATCCTCTTATAGGTAACGCCGGAGTGTCAGCAGTGCCTGACGCGGCACGTGTATCCGAAGTGGAAGGCCTTAAATATAACCCGTCAAACCATCTGCTCATGCACGCTATGGCTCCTAACGTTTCGGGGGTCATCGGCTCGGCAGTGGCAGCCGGTATCTTGATGTCGTTTATCGGCATATAAACTAATATATAAGGGTGGAACTTCCGGCTTCCCCGGCTCTTCACCCTTATATCTAAAATTTTAAAAAAATGCTTTTTATAGGAATAGCCGGTGGCAGTGGTTCCGGCAAGACAACCGTAGTAAGAAAATTGATAGAGGCCCTTCCGGAGGACTCAGTCTCTGTGTTATCTCAAGACGCATATTATTGGGATAACGGACATCTCTCGCCAGAGGCGAAAAAAGAAATCAACTTCGACCACCCTGACGCTATCGAATGGGAATTGCTCGTGGAGCATATCGATATGCTTAAGAAAGGAAAGACAATAGATATGCCCGTCTATACCTATGTCACATGCGCCCGCTCAAATGAAGCGATCGAAGTGAGACCGGCGGAGGTCGTGATTGTTGAAGGTATCCTGATATTCACCTGCCCTGAATTGGTGAAACGCCTCGATATAAAGATTTTCGTTGATGCTGACGGCGATGACAGACTCATGCGTATCATTGGCAGGGATATTAACGAACGCGGACGTACTGTAAATGATGTACTCCGACATTACGAGACTTTTGTCAAACCTATGCATCAACAGTTTATAGAGCCAACAAAACGTCTCGCTGATGTCATTCTTCCGGGCGGGTTAAATAAAGTCGCTATTGATATTATGGCTTCCAGAATCCGTTTACAACTGCAACAGATGAAGGAAGAAAACCCTCTAAATGAGGGTTGACGGCTTATAGGGATTTTATTTCTCCCATTCCCATTCGCGAAGGCAGTAAGCAAACCCCTTGTCTCCGTATTTAATCTTTGTGATGTCGTCACGACGGCCGGAAAGCTTCACCAAGCATTGGTTGATCTTGGCTTTCATCTTGATCTCGTCCATCGCAATCCCTAATTCCTCGGCTTTCTGCATGGATTTCTCATAAATTTCCCTGCTTAATGTTGGCTTGCCGTTCTCTTTTATCACATCAATAACAATTTTGTCCCATGGTGAAAGCGGATACGGCTTGCGGCGCTTTTCCTCTTTCCTAAGATAATAACTACTGTCACAGCTGTTCTCAAGCTGCTGCTTTAGTTGGATGATTTTCTCGTTGAAGAATTCTATCTTTGCGTAGTTCTTGTTGATCTCTGTTTTGAACTCGGATATCAAACATAGAATTTCTTCTTTCGTTAATGCTTTTGATTCCATATTATTGTATTAATAGTATAGTCTATTTTCAACGCAAAAATAGTGGTATTATTGCTATTGTCGTTAAAATGTTCAAAAAAAAATTATAGGGCACATCTGAATCGATATGCCCTATAACATCTAATACTATGTAACCTATGCGATTTCAATGGTTTGTGTGAGTTTCTTCTTCTCTTCCGGTTTTATTTTTGGAAGGATAATGTTCAATATACCGTTTTCGACTTTTGCGCTGATTTCCTCGCATTTTACGTTATCTGGCAACGAAAGCATCTCCTTGAAGTGCGCTGTTGTGAACTCTCTGCGCAGATACTGCTGCTTCTTGTTCGTTTCCTCCACCTTGCTCTTTTTCACCATCTGTATTACCAAGTTCTTGTCCTCGTCAATGTTTAACGAAAGATCCTCCTTCGTCAAGCCCGGAACACTCATCTCAATCTTGAAATCATCTTCGGTCTCAATGATGTTCATCTGTGGAGCTGTTGATGATGGCATACCGTAATTGAAGTTCTCAAATAAGTCGTTGAATAATGTTGGGAAAAAATCCTGAGTTCTTTTTGCTAATAACATAATTTTAATCTCCTATTTTTTATTGTTTTTTTGTTTGTTGTTTTCTTAATCTTTATATTGTTTTTTGTTTTGACGCGACCTATTTACCAATTCGCGTGCCGCTGATTTCTGTTGTAAAAACAATCTGTTGAATATCAATGTTTTATTTTAAATAAAAATTAACATCTCTTTTTGATTGTAAAATATTGGTATGTCAAAGTGTCATAAAACGATGCTATTTTTTTATTTTTTAATGTCAAAATGTCATAAATATAATTCTTTGGTGTGTTGGATATTTATCAGAAAGGCTTAATTTTGCAAAAAAAATTATATGGAGGAAGTAATAGGATTTTTAAATCAGATTGTCCTGAACAATAACCGTCAGTGGTTTCAGGAGCATAAGGAACTGTATCTTTCCGCGCATGAGAGGTTTAACGCGGTGGCGGAGAAGGTCTTACATGGGATTCAGGATTTCGATGAGTCGGTGAGGGGACTTACGATGCGCGACTGTACCTACCGGTTTTATCGCGACACCCGTTTCTCGCCCGACAAAAGCCCGTACAAACGTCATTTCGGACTTTTCGTATGCCCAAAAGGAAAGAAGTCGGGATTGGCGGGTTACTATTTCCATTTGGAGGGGGAAGGCGCTGGCTATCTCGGACAGCACTGCCTTTTCTCCGGAATCTATCAGTGCGACCCTTTACTCGCGAAAAGCATACGTGAGGATATTAATTCCTCAGGCGAGGAGTTCTGCGCTGCTATTAGCCGGGCTACAGGCTTCGTGCTCGATGAGACGTGCAGCTATAAAAAGATGCCGAAAGGCTTCAATGAGAACCATAAATATGCTAAATACCTGAAACTTAAGGATTTCTGTATCAGTACCCCTATCCCGGATAATATTCTTTTCTCCGATAACCTCGCCGATTGGGTCATAGAAAAATTCCGCTCTACCTACGATTTTAACGCTTTCTTAAACAGAGCCGCTCTTTTCGCCTTGGAAAATGACGAAAAATAATTCTTTTCTTGTGCAGCGATAAGCGACGCCTGTCGTTACTTGTTTGTGATTATTAACCAGATCGCCGTAAACAAATGTTGATGTTTGACAATATTTCAGAAAAGAAGAATCGGAAAAGACAGGAGTCGTTAATGAAACTTTACGATCTATGCTGCCACACGGTCTTCAACGCAAGCTTCAGGATTTTGTTAAACACGCAGGACGCAGAGGAAGTCGCGCAGGACTCTATCCTGAAAGCCTTCTCCTCTCTTGAGAAATTCAACGGCTCACAGTGCGAATTCATAGCCTACGTGAGAACTATAGCGATAAATAAGAGTATTGACGAAATTCGCAAGAGAAACCGCCAGCCTTCGTTTGTGGAGATCGATAACACCGCCGACAAAGTTGATGATGACGATGATGTCGCTGACGACTTCCCTGTGGAAAAAATAAAAGAGGAACTCGAGAAACTTCCTGACGGCTACCGACTCGTCATAACCCTGCATCTGTTAGAGAATATGGATTTTGACGATATAGCCGAACGCCTCGGAATAAAACCGTCAACCGTTCGCTCACAGTATGTTAGAGGTCTTGAACGACTTAGACAATCGATAAAGAAAGTGCAACTTGGATAAAAATAAAAGTATGAATATTGAAGATAAAATAAGGAAAGAGAGAAATGCGTTCGATGACAGAACGCTGCCCGAGGGTCACAGAGAGAGGTTTATGAGTGCGTTGCTCTCGTCTCAGACGATGGAGAACCGAAGACACATAAATAAAAAAAGGACACTTCTCCTGACAGTTAACGCCGTTGCAGCGGCATGCCTCGCAATTGCTATCGTCATAGCCAATGTCGATTTGAAAGTCACTGACAGCATGCCTTCACAAACAGCAGAGAACAAACTCCTCGAAATGCGCAAAATATATGATGATAAAGTATATGAGGCTGTTGCAAACCTTGAGACAGTTATGGCTTCTGTTGACGACACCACGAAGATGCATATCGATTTGGTGATTGGAGAGCTGTTGAATATGAGCGATGTGTTCGCGGAGATTGCCCCGCTTCCGGAAGACAGACAAATGGCAATAGCAGAGAAAATTTATGATACAAAGTTGAAAACCATAGAATTGATAACAGAAAAGATTAACAAGTAAAACAGTATGTTATGAAAAAGACATTATTTCTTATTTTGATTTGCGCCGTTACATTTTTTGCAAATGCTAATAACTACCGAAACGATGGGCAGAATTATAAATATTCTGTGAAAAAGGCTGTTGAGAAGACCTTCCAGGTGGGTGACGAACCTTATTTAGATATTGATGGTTTGTTCACAGACATTATTGTAAATGAATGGGATAAACAACAGATTTCGTTTAAGATTTCAATAGAGGTGAAGAGTGATTCAGAGAAGAAGGCGAATGAAAGAATCAACTCTATAGATGTGAGGTTCGAGAAGGTTAGAAACGGTGTCAATGCTGAGACGGTGTTCGATAAGATGTCGGGCGGCTTCAATGGCTCAACATCCATACGCATGGTTGTCAGCGTGCCAAAGGACGTTCACATGAATCTTGAAACGACCTACGGGGATATTACTGTCGGCGACGTGCTGAATGATTTCAACGCGGAGGTTAAATACGGCTCGATTAGGGCGGGGGAGCTGAACTCGAGAGCTAAAATTGAAGCGAGTTACGGCGATGTGACAATCAAATACGCCAAAAATGTGAATCTCGAGGTGGATTATGGAAATGCTGTGGTGGCAAAGGCGGATTACCTCAATGCTGAGATCAGTTATAGCGACTTTAGCGCGAATAGTTTGGAGATCGCTGTTATTGAGAACGATTATTCTAATTTAAGGATAGAGAGTGTGTCGGAGTTAGATGTTGACAACTCATATTCTGACGCGAAAATAGTCTCGGTGAAAAGGAAACTCACAGCGAAGCTGAGTTATTCAGACATCAACATTGGGGTTGGTGGGGAGAGCCCGGTCTTCAATATCTCTGGCAAATATTCAGATGTAACGATCAGGAATGTCGCGAATTCCTCATTCCAGTACAGTTTGAGTGCCTTGTACGGTGACCTCAAATGCAGTGACATTGTCAACAATGGCAGCCGTATCTCTAATGGGAACATCGTAGGCGAGTACGGCGATGGCAAGGCTGGGAAGATTACAATCTCACTTCAGTACGGTGATATAAGAATCAGTAAATAGGAATTTTTTTATGACCTTGAATATTAATGCCGGATTTTAAGTTATTTTAGATTCGGCATTGTTTTTTTATGTAATTTTGGCAACGAAAAATATATAAAATGAGACGAGCAATTTTTATTATCCTTTTTCTTTTTAGTGTAAATTTATTGTTTTCCCAAAACACTATATCTGGAGTGTTGTCAGATAGCATTAGTGGGGAAAGGCTGATGTTTGTCAATGTCGGTTTGGTGCGTGCCTCCGATTCGGTGTTTGTTAGCGGTGCCGCGTCCGACGACAAAGGAAGATTCAAGTTGGAGCATGTCCCGGACGGAAGTTTTATAATGCAGGTTTCGGCCATTGGTTATCAGACATATAAGAGGTTCCTTGATGTAAATACAGATTTAGACCTTGGGGTTTTGAAGATTTGTCAGGGGACGACGACGCTGGATGAGATTGTGATTGTGGATAAGAAGCCGCTTTTTGCGAACGAGGGAGAGAAGACATTGTATAATGTTAGCGAGGATCCTACGATACAGACGGGGACAGCCTCCGACGCATTGCAGAACGCTCCCGGCGTCGAGGTCGATGTGGAGGGAAATATAACCTTGCGCGGAGTGTCGTCTGTCGATATTTGGATTAATGGAAAACCCTCACATCTGAATGAGGAGAATCTGAAGACATATATTCAACAGTTGCCCGCAAATGCTATTAAGACTATCGAGGTGATAACCAATCCTTCGGCAAGATACGCAAACAAAGGTGATGGCGGTATTATAAATATCGTGACAAACTCCAAAGTGCAGAAAAACCAGTTCATCAGCTTCGGTGCGAACGCATCGTCACGCCCTAATGTCTCCCCATGGCTGTCGTATGTCTATGCAAATGAGAAAATCTCCTTTAACATGTACCTCAACGGAAACTATAGAAAAAACAGCGGTAAAAGTGACGGATACACGTATTCCTTCCATGATAATGAGTATTCTTCTTTGGACACTACGACAACTACACGCTATAATGGCAATGATGATAGCAATGGATACGGCTGCGGATTGTTTATGAATTTCCAATACAATATTGATACGATGAATAATGTCTCTGTCTGGGTTGGTGGCTTCCCTAATTGGAGCGAGAAAAACTCTTTCATGGATTATTATCGTGACGAGTATTTGAATAACGCTATCGACCAGAGGATTCATTATCAGACTGTCTCGACTGGTTCGGGCCTTTTCGCAGGAATGAATGGAGGTGTCACATACCAGCATTTGTTTAATAATGAAGGACACAATATAACGGTGTCTCTCGATGGCTCGTACTATGGCGGCCATGATAATTCTTCGAACACAAGGACTTATTTGCTCCCTAATGGAGATGTCGAGCGTTTGTTGGGCTATCAGACTGCCAATAGGTTCAGCGATTTCGGTTATTCTGCCAACGTTGACTATAATATACCTTATATTAAAAATGGTGAAATCGCCGTTGGCGCGTATTACAATCATGCTCCCGACACCTATCATATTGATTATGATACTTTGTCGCAGGTTGATGTCTATACCATGGACACTATGCGTACTTTCGACCGTAGAAGCTGGGAAGATGAGTCAGGGGTGTATATCACACTGCAACATAAATTTGGTAACTTTGTGGTTAAGCCTGGCGTAAGGTTTGAGCGTAACGAGGTGAATTGCGAAATGGTTGGATATATGAGTGACTATCAAAAGAAAACGTATTTTAACATCAGACCTTCGCTGCATATCTCGTACCGTACAAAATCGATGCACAACTTCAAGTTAAGTTATTCGCGCCGCGTTTCTAATCCTGACGCGCGTTATCTCACGTCATTTGTGGAGTATGAGGAAGAGAGTGTCTCGTTCGGAAACCCAGAGCTTCATTCAGTGTTTACAAACTCTTTCGATGGCGGCTGGACCAAATATTTTGAGAAGTTCGGAAGCGTTGGATTGTCAGCGTATTATCGCAACTCGGAGGGCACAATTAACACTGTGACAGATAATTACTATGATGATTTACTGTTTAACCGTTGGATTAAGATGACAAAGCCTTATAATGTTGGAAAGTCGTATAACGCTGGTTTTGAGGCAAATGTGATGTATCGTCCTAATGGATTCTTCAATATGCGTTTATATGCAAACGTCTATGACTCTTATTATAAGACTGAATATAATGGGAAGGTGGTTGAAAGCGAGATGTGGTCATATAGCCTGCGCTTGAATGTCTGGACAAAGCTTTGGAACAAGTTGGAGGTTCACGCATCGGGAAATTACCGCTCAGCGACACAATCGTTATATGCTGAGAGAAGGCCTTCATATTCAATAAATTGCGGATTAAGGTCGGACTTTTTCGACAAGAAAATGTCGGTATTCCTCAATGTCAACGATATATTCAATTGGAACAAATGGGATAACAATACTAACAACCCGTATTACATATCTTACAACTCTTATAAAAACAACAGCCGCTTTATCAGTCTTGGTGTCACCTTCCGTTTCGGAAAGATGGAGCTTGAGAGACATGCGCAACAGGGAGGAGAGTCAGAAGGTATGGATATGCAGGGTGGAAAGAAATAAAATATGAAGAAAATATTAGTTACTTTATTGATTATCGGTGTGTTGAGTTCTTGTGGCGGAGAAAAGAAGCCTATGGGAACGCATACCGCGGAGAAGAAGAAGGTTGAGATACCGTCGTTCAGCGGTGACTCGGCATATTATTTCGTGAAAAAACAATTAGATTTCGGTCCTCGTGTGCCAGGAAGCGCCGCCCATGAGCAATGTGCCGAATGGTTCGTGAACACTTTGAACCAATGGGCTGACAGCGTCTATGTGCAGAACTTCAGGTCGCGTCTTTATGACGGAAGAAGCATTGACGGTAAGAACATTATCGCTTCTTTCAACCCTGAAGCTAATAAAAGAGTGATTGTCGCATCACATTGGGACTCACGTCCTTACGCTGATAACGACCCTGATGAGGCGAACTGGAAGAAACCTATTGACGGTGCGAACGACGGCGCAAGTGGTTGCGGAATAATTATGGAACTCGCCCGGATATTACACTCCAATCATTTGAATATTGGCGTTGACCTCATTCTGTTTGATGTGGAGGACTACGGCACGCCTCGTTGGGCCGATGATAAAATTTACAGCGATAACTCTTGGTGTCTCGGCTCGCAGCACTGGTCAAAAACTCCCCATGAGAATGCCTATTCTGCTAACTTCGGAATCCTTCTCGATATGGTCGGCGCCTCAAACCCTCGCTTCCCGAAAGAATATTATTCCCAAAGAGACGCAGTCTGGGTGTTGAACAAAGTGTGGCGAACCGCTCGCGACATGGGTTATGACCAATATTTCGTCAATGAGCTTGGCGACCCAATAAACGATGACCATATTTATTTGAACCAGTTCGCAGGAATACCTACTATCGACATCATTCACCTTGTTGGAGATGAGGATAGGACAAGCAGCTTCTACCCTTATTGGCATACCTTGAATGATAATTTAGAACAGATTGATCGCAAGACTCTCCAGATGGTCGGTAATGTCGTCACTACAGTGCTTTATAGCGAATGAGACAAACGTCGTCTTATATTTGTTTTTATATAAACTGTTGAAAACTAATATGTTACGATGTCGATGCTGAGATGTCGTAATGTTGCCTTAATCAATTTTATCAAAATGGAAAAGACGAAAATGTATATAGAAGAGCCGATAAGGATTAGCACTTATGACCTTGACTATATGAACATTGTGAACAATACTGCTTATACAAAATATCTTGAGGACCTGCGTATGGCGTTGCTTGACAAGTATTTCCCTCTTCGGGAGATGATGGCGCAACATAATACGCCAATTATCGCTGAGACACATATCTACTATAAGCATCCTATTACAATGAATTCCAAACCTTTAGGTCGTGCCCGTATCAGTGCGCTCGGAAAAAGCAAGTGGGAATGCGAATATGAGATCGTGGAGGGCGACAGAGTCTATTGCACTGCATTGCAGGTTTGTTATTATTTCAACCTTGACACAAACCGTCCGACACGGTTCCCTCAAGAGTTCGTGGAAATGTACAATAATATGGAGTAATATATTGATTTTCTTTGTGTTATGTTAAAAGTGTATAAAGGGATAAGATATGCCCGTGCTGAAAGATTCAAGCATGCGGTGATAGAGCCGGAGCTGAAATCGCTTGATGATGTCGTTTGCGAACCTAAGATTTGCCCTCAGAACAAATCGTTGTTAGACAATATTATAGGAGATACAGAAAGTGATTTTGAGCAGTCGGAGGACTGTCTGAGACTGAGTGTTTTCGTGCCAGAGGAAGGCTCTCCCATTAAACCTGTGCTTGTGTGGATTCATGGTGGCGCATTCCTTACCGAGAGCGGCGTTTATGAACGGTACGATGCTTCTCAGCTTTCGGAGTCCGGCGATATTATTGTCGTTAATGTCTCATACAGACTCGGCGTGTTAGGCTTCCTTTACGAACCTGAGAAAGATATCATCAATCTTGGTGTCGCAGACCAGATATGCGCCCTGAGATGGGTCAAGAAAAACATACATCTGTTCGGTGGCGATGCTGATAACGTCACTATATTCGGACAGTCGGCTGGCGCTTATTCGGTCTTAACCCTGATTTCTTGCGTCAAGGAAATATTGTTCTCAAAAGCTATTGTCGCAAGTGCGCCATTCCTTGTAGCTACAAAGAAAAAAATGTCTGCCACAACGCGCGATTTTCTGTCGTTGCTCCCTGATGACGCATCATCTTGCTCCTTGGACACCTTGCTCTCGGCTCAGCAGAAGATGTTGGAGAAAAGCCATGGCGGCATGCCTTTTATGCCTGTATGTGATGATATTAAGACCCCATCAAACATTCCTTGCGGCCTGAAATCGGTTATGCTATGGTGTCAAAAAGATGACGCACTGCCTTTCGTCCCGTTCCGTTTCATGACAAAAATAGCGACTAAGATGATTTTTGAACTTCCTATGCGGAGATATGTAAAATATCTTAACAATAATGGCGTGGATTCATCTTGCTGCGTCCTTGACTGGAGACATGGAGAATCTACTTTTGGCGCGGTGCATTGTATGGAACTTCCGCTTTTGTTCGGGACGTATGAGCTATGGAGGAAATCCCCGTTTATGGACGGAGTGTCTTTGGAAGAATACAATATCGAGTCAGAAAAAATAAGGGAGAAAGTAATTGGTTTTGTAAAAAGTTGATGTGCTTTTAAACTTTTTGTTATGAGGAAAGAGTGCAGACAGATGGATGCTGAGTGGGCAATTGGAGTTTTCGACAAGGCTCCTTTTATCACCTTGAGTATGAATGATAACGGGGTACCTTATGCGGTGCCGTTATCGATTGCGAGGACCGATGATAAAACGTTTTATTTTCATTGTGCCAAAGAGGGAAGAAAACTTGATATCTTGCGACGCTGTCCTTTAGTATGCTTGTGTGCGGTTGCGAAATGCAAACCTGTCGTAGGACCGAAAGACGGCAGCTTTACCCTTGAGTATATGTCCGCTATTGCTTATGGCGAGGCGCATATTGTGGAAGATGATGAAGAGAAAATCACCGCTTTGAAGGCAATATGTGAGCGTTTTCTGCCAAATCACATGTCTGCTTTTGATGCCGCGGTGCAACATAGTCTTGATAGGACAGCGGTGGTGCGTGTCGTATTGACTGAGCCGCCCGTCGGAAAAAGGAAACAGTACGACAGTAATGGCGATGAATTGAAATACGGAAGAATGGAGTGATTCCCTGTCTGTGTTTTTTTGAGACGACAACGGGGGCAACCTCGGACAACTTTTTTTGTGGAATCCTATAATGTTGTCTGTGTTTTTTTGAGACGACAATGGGGACAACCTTGGACAACTTTTTTTTGTGGAATCCTATAATGTTGTCTGTGTTTTTTTGGGTACGACAACGGGGACAACCTCGGACAACTTTTTTGTGGGAAATCCTATAATGTTATCTGTGTTTTTTTGGGGACGACAACGGGGACAACCTCGGACAACTTTTTTTTTGGGAATCCTATAATGTTGTCTGTGTTTTTTTGGGGACGACAACGGGGACAACCTCGGACAACTTTTTTTGTGGAATCCTATAATGTTGTCTGTGTTTTTTTGAGACGACAATGGGGACAACCTTGGACAACTTTTTTTTGTGGAATCCTATAATGTTGTCTGTGTTTTTTTGGGGACGACAACGGGGACAACCTCGGACAACTTTTTTGTGGGGGGATTCTGAAATGTTGTTATTCACGCTATAATAAAAAACGTAGGAGAATTATTCCTACGTTTTTATGGTTGGAAAGATGATTTAGGGATTATTTTGCAAGTTTGTCGTTGCTTCCTAATACGTTGATAATCTTATGGATATATAATTCTTTCATGTGTTCGCGGGCAGGGCCGAGATATTTTCTTGGGTCGAATTCTGCTGGTTTCTCGGCTAATGTCTTGCGGATTGCTGCGGTCATTGCGAGACGGCTGTCTGAGTCAATGTTGATTTTGCAGACCGCTGATTTAGCAGCCTTGCGTAGTTGTTCTTCTGGTATTCCCACTGCTGCTTTGAGGTTTCCGCCGTATTTGTTGATAGTGTCAACATCGTCTTGAGGCACTGATGATGAGCCGTGTAATACTATTGGGAATCCTGGTAATTCTTTCTCTATTGCCTCAAGCACGTCGAAAGCGAGAGGAGGAGGTAAGAGACGTCCTGTCTCTGGGTCAACGGTGCATTGCTCGGGGGTGAATTTATATGCTCCGTGAGATGTGCCTATTGATATTGCCAACGAGTCAACGCCGGTTTTTGTCACGAAATCAACCACTTCCTCCGGTTTTGTGTAATGGCTTGTTTCTGAGGCCACTTCGTCTTCAACGCCAGCTAAAACGCCAAGTTCGCCTTCAACGGTAACGTCATATTGATGTGCGTATTCGACCACTTTCTTTGTGAGTGCCACATTTTCATCATAAGGAAGAGCGGAGCCGTCAATCATTACAGACGAGAAACCCATGTCAATACAGTCTTTACATAACTCGAATGAGTCGCCGTGGTCAAGATGGAGCACTAATTCGGGGTGTTCGCAGCCTAATTCTTTAGCATAGGCTACTGCGCCTTCTGCCATATAACGAAGAAGCGTCTGATTAGCATAGTTGCGTGCGCCTTTTGAAATCTGCAATATCACAGGAGATTTAGTCTCAACCGAGGCCATAACGATAGCTTGCAGTTGCTCCATGTTGTTAAAATTGAATGCCGGAATAGCGTATCCGCCGTCAACGGCCCTACTGAACATATCGCGGGTGTTTACTAACCCTAATTCTTTATAGTTTATCATAGCTTTGTTGTTAATGCCCAATGGCTTATTATTAATTTGCAAATGTATCATTTCTTTTAATACAACAATATACTTTTCTTTTTGATTTGAAAAATAATTTCATGTATGCTGTATTTTTATTTTTTCAAGTCATCGATAATTTCCGGCTCGTTGTCTTTTGAGACGAGGAGGATTTCATCGCCTTTCTTTAGGAAGATGCTCCCGTTTGGGACGAGGTAGTTGTTGTTTCTTTTTACGAACATTACGAGTGTGCCTTGTGGAAGAGGATAGTCTTTTAGATAGGCTTCGTTTTCAACTGTCTGCATTTGCATCAGTGCGTTAATCTCGTCAGGTATTTCCACTCCAAAGTTCTCAGGGCTGCTGTTGTCGGTGTCGCCGAGTTTCAGTTTTCTTGCCATGAAAGGGATTGTAGTACCTTGGATGACGAGTGATAACAGTGTGATAAAGAATACGATATTGAAAATAAACTTACCGCCTTCCACTCCTTCCACCATAGGATAAGTGGCGAAAATGATAGGTGCGGCGCCTCGCAGACCCACCCATGAAACGAAAATCTTGTCTTTGGCGGTGATGTTTTTAAATGGGATAAGGCTGAGCCAGACGGCGAGGGGACGTCCGATGATGATGACAAATACACCTATGATTATTGCAGGGACAGCTATGTCGAGCATCTCGGTCGGGTTTACTAATAGTCCGAGGTTAAGGAACATTATTATCTGGACCATCCATACCATTCCATCGAGGAGTTTCTCAATGTTTCGTTTCTCTATAAGCTTGTTGGTGCCGAACCAAGTGAAATGGAAGTTCTTTATTTTCAGTTCTTTGCCTACTTTCAAACCGGCGTTACCTGTCACTATGCCGGCGATATACACTGCGAGATAGCCGTTGCCGCCAAGAGCATCGGTGATAGAGAATGTCAGGAAGATAAAGCCTACTATGAGGATTTGGTATAAGGCTCGGTTCTCAAGTTTTAACTTGTTATGAATCCAAACATAGATCCTGCCGAATACGTATCCGTTGAAAAAACCGAGTGCGAACTGTATGAAGAATGTTATTATTATGGACAAAACACTGATGTCGCTACCGCCCCTGTTCTGTATCACTTGTATCATGACTATTGTGAGCATATAAGCCATAGGGTCGTTACTGCCGCTTTCAAGTTCGAGTAAAGGCTGGAGGTTGTGGTGCATCTTCATCTTTTGAGACCTTATGATGCTGAACACTGATGCTGAATCGGTTGACGACATGGTTGCGGCAAGTAATATTGCGAAGGTGAGCGGTAATGTGATTGCGTTGTTGAACACTTGCCCGACCCCGAAAATGAATAGTCCCGTGAATATCGTTGTGAGCAGTACCCCGACTGTTGAAAGAACCAGACCCGGTCCCATAATGGGCCTGATGTCGTTAAACCTCGTATCCATTCCACCTGTAAACAAGATGATTGTCAGGGCTATCATGCCGATAAATTGCGCGAGATGGTAGTTATCGTAATGTATGCCGAGACCGTCTTCTCCGAATATCATTCCGACTATTAAGAAGATTAAAAGGGAAGGCACTCCGAACTTATACCCTGTCTTAGTTACAAGTATGCTGAAAATCAAAATAATTGCAGCGAGAAGTAGAAAATTGCTGGTTGTAAAAGTCATTGTTATATTGTTTTTGCGATATGCAAAGTTACAAAAAATATTTTTTCAAGTTAAAAATGATTTATATTTGCAAAAATGTTTTTTTATGGCTAAGCGCAAAGTACCTCATACGTTTGTAATAGTTTTTTTCATCATTATCATAGCGGCGGTGATGACTTGGGTAGTCAGACCGGGCAAATATATTGATGGTACATTCTATTATGAGGAGGACATCACTTCCGAGATGCGTTCAGATTTCCAGCCTGAGTCGCAGACGTGGCAGGTGTTCGCGGCATTGTACAAAGGCTTCGTGCAGCAGTCGGGCATAATAGTTTTTATCCTGATTGTGGGTGGCTCGTTCTGGATAATGAACAAAAGCCGCGCCGTCGATATGGGCGTAATGTCGTTTCTGAGGTTCACCCATCGTCTTGAAGGGAACAGGGTCATCGGGTTCCTTGGCATAAACAACATTATCATTGTTCTTGTGATGTTGCTTTTCAGCCTTTTTGGGGCTGTCTTCGGTATGAGTGAGGAATGTATTGCCTTTGTGATAATAGTGATACCTCTTGCAATATCAATGGGTTACGATAGTATTGTGGGACTTTGTATGGTTTATGTCGCAGCCCATATCGGCTTTGCTGGCGCAATATTAAATCCGTTTACCATCGGTATTGCGCAGGGTATTGCTGGAGTGCCCCTTTTCTCCGGGATTGGTTATCGGTTCTTCTGCTGGATTGTTATCAACGTGTTCGGCATTGCCTATGTGTTGTGTTATGCGAGGAAAATCAGACGGGAGCCGCGCTTATCGATAATGTATGACGATGATGCTTATTGGCGCAGGGGTGAGATGGGTGAGGGACAGCATATTGAATGCTATGTGCCAAAGTCGGCTTGGGTGGTGTTTATCTGCCTCACTGTCGTTATGGCAGTTTTTTCGATGAAATATCCTACCACGACCATCAGCATAGGTGAGAAGTCGGCGGTGCTCCCGCTGTTGCCTGTGCTTACGGGTGTTTTCGCTCTGTCGGGATTCCTCTCGTTGAGAAAGACGGTGCACCGATTTATCCTGCTGCTTCTTCTTTACACCGTGGTTTTTCTTGTCATCGGCGTAATGGGTTATGGCTGGTATCTGATGGAGATAGCGTCCCTCTTCCTCGCCATGGGTATCTGCAGCGGCATAGCTATGGGAAGGAACGCGAGTGAAATAGCCTCTTTATTCGTTGATGGAATGAAAGACATACTCTCTGCTGCCGTGGTGGTGGGCCTCGCCGGCGGTATCGTCATAATACTTCAAGACGGCGGTATCATAGATACTATCCTTTACGGACTGTCAAAGTCGATGTCCGATTTCGGTAAAGTGGCCTCTGTAGAGGTGATGTATGGTATTCAGACAGTTATCAATATTGTGATGCCTTCCGGCTCGGCAAAGGCGGCTATCACTATGCCTGTCATGGCTCCTTTTGGCGACCTCATCGGTGTATGCCGACAGGCTGTGGTCATGGCGTTCCAGTTCGGCGACGGCTTCACTAATATGATTACCCCTACGTCTGGGGTGCTTATCGGCGCACTCGGCGTGGCAAGGATCCCTTACCAGAAATGGTTCAAATGGGTCTGGAAATTTATCTTGATGATGATTGTCGTTGGCGGCCTGCTGCTGATTCCTACAGTGCTGATGCCTTTAGAGGGTTTTTAGATGATGTGGCAGATGTTTTATAAATATATTGACACTTAAACATTTGGATGAAATGGCTTCTGAGTTTGATATATCCAATGACGAGAAAGATGACATTGTGGGGCAGCAGCTTAAGGTGAGGAACATGCGTGTCTCTTTCCTTCGTGACGGCGAATGGTTCGAGGCGGTACATGGCATTGACTTTGATGTCCCCAAAGGCAAGACGCTTGGAATTGTGGGCGAATCGGGATCGGGAAAGTCGGTGAGCAGTCTCGCTTTGATGCGTCTTCTCGACAAACGATGCTCACGTGTTGAGGCGGACGCTGTCATTCTCGGCGGACAAGATATCCTTAATATAGATGAAAAAGCGATGCGTGACATCAGGGGAAGACGTGTCGCGATGATTTTCCAAGAGCCTATGACATCGTTGAATCCTTTGTATAAATGTGGCTTCCAAGTGGTTGAGGCTGTCATGGCCCATGGCAGGATTGGGGAGGAAGAGGCTCGGCAGCGTGTTGTCGATTTATTTAATAAGGTGATGCTGCCTCGCCCCGAGAAGATATTCGATAGCTATCCTCATCAGCTGTCGGGCGGTCAGAAACAAAGGGTTATGATTGCTATGGCTCTTGCCTGTAACCCGGAGCTTCTCATCGCTGACGAGCCTACTACAGCTCTCGATGTCACGGTGCAGAAGGAGATCCTGCGGCTTTTGCGCCAGTTACAGAGAGAAATCAGCGGCATGTCTATGATTTTCATCAGTCATGACCTCGCCGTGGTGTCTGAGATATCTGATTATATCGCTGTGATGCACAATGGATATATTGTTGAATACGGCGATGCGAAGAGTGTGCTTGAGAATCCGCGCGACCCATATACCAAAGGCCTGATGGCGTGCCGTCCTCCTCTCGACTGCCGTCTGAAACGGCTGCCTACGGTGAAGGAGTTCGTTGATGGCGTGTGGGACGACAGCGTGGATTTCAAAGATGAGTTGCTGGTAACAGGAGAGGAGCGAGCAAGACATCTGCAAGAGCTTTATCGTCAGCAACCTTTGCTCAGCGTGCGTGGACTTAAGACATGGTTCCCGTCAAGGAAAGGTTTGTTTAACCGCGTCACAGATAATGTCAAGGCGGTAGATGATGTCAGCTTTGAGGTGTTCCCCGGAGAGACGCTCGGACTTGTGGGCGAGTCGGGATGTGGCAAAACGACACTGGGTCGCTCACTGCTTAGGCTGGAGGATAACGCCTCCGGAGTGGTGCTCTTTGAGGGGAAGGACGTGATGTCGTTGAGAGGCAAGGAACTTCGTGATTTCCATAGAAATGCGCAGATAGTGTTCCAAGACCCGTATTCTTCCCTGAACCCTAAGATGCGTGTGGGCGACGCGATAGCTGAACCGCTTTTGGCGCACGGTATTGTCACCGATGCGGACGAACGCCGTGAGACGGTGTGCGGGATACTTGAAGCTGTGGGAATGAAAGCCTCTGACTATCAGAAATATCCACACGAGTTCTCTGGCGGACAACGGCAACGTATTTGTATAGCACGCACACTCGTACTAAGACCTAAACTCGTCATCTGCGATGAGTCGGTGTCGGCTCTCGATGTCTCAGTGCAGGCGCAGGTGCTTAACCTCCTGAACAGCTTGAAGAAAGAACTTGGATTCACCATCATCTTCATCTCCCATGACCTCAGTGTGGTGCGTTTCATGTCGGACCGCATCCTCGTGATGTATGGAGGAAAGATGGTGGAACTTGGCGATGCCGATGAGGTTTTTGTCACTCCTAAAAACGATTATACGAGAAGACTAATTAATGCAATACCAAAGATAAATGAAGACAATAAAAGAGATATTTAGGATAGGTTATGGACCATCGTCGAGTCATACCATGGCTCCGAGATTTGCGGCAGAGCGGTTCTTGAAGAATAATCCTGACGCTGATTTTTTTGAGGTCACCTTGTATGGCAGCCTCGCCGCGACGGGCAAAGGTCACCTTACCGATAAGGCAATATTTGAAGTACTGTCGTCCCATGCCGCGGTTTCGATATTGTGGGAGCCTGGGACTTTTCTCCCTTTTCATCCTAATGGAATGAGATTCAAGGCTTTTGTTGGTGAGAGACTTGAAGATGACTGGACGGTGTATAGCGTTGGCGGAGGTGCGTTGGCGGAGGAGGGTGTTCCATCTGAGCTGCCTGACATCTATGAGATGAATAAGTTGACGGATATTATGAACTGGTGCGACAAGTCGGGAAAGACTTATTGGGAGTATGTTATTGACTGTGAGAATGATAGGAATCTTGCGCCATATCTGAAGGAGGTGTGGGAGACTATGAAGGAGTCGGTGGAGAGAGGCTTGCGTACGGAGGGGCGTCTGCCCGGTCCGTTGAACCTGCCAAGAAAAGCCGCTGCGTATAATATCAAGGCTAACGGTTTCCAGCATACCTTGCGCTCGCGCGGACTCGTATTCTCTTACGCACTCGCTGTCAGTGAGGAGAACGCTTCCGGCGGCCGCATCGTAACGGCTCCTACATGCGGCTCGTGCGGCGTCCTGCCGGCAGTTCTCTATCATATCTGGAAGAGTTATGAGTTCGATGAGATACGTATCATCAGGGCTTTGGCAACGGCCGGACTTATCGGAAATATCGTCAAGTCGAACGCCTCGATATCTGGCGCCGAGGTGGGCTGCCAGGGCGAGGTGGGCGTGGCTTGTGCGATGGCTGCCGGCGCAGCAAGCCAGCTCTTTGGCGGCAGCGTCGCTCAAATAGAATATGCCTCAGAAATGGCCCTCGAACATCACCTCGGAATGACTTGCGACCCTGTGTGCGGCCTTGTGCAGATCCCTTGCATCGAACGTAACGCCTTCGCAGCAGCCCGCGCCCTCGATGCTAATATCTATTCCGCTTTCACCGACGGCAGACACCGGGTGTCATTCGATAAAGTCGTTGTCGCTATGAATAAAACCGGACGCGATATCCCTTCCCTTTATAAAGAGACATCGGAAGGCGGCCTCGCAATCGACTATAAACAAATGTGATATTATGTTAAGACTTTTTCTCGCTATACCAATTAATACTGATGACAACGGCTTCGCACCTCTCGTCAATGACTTGAAAAAACGTCTCTCTCATGAGAAAATGATGAGCTGGTCGAAGATGTCAAATATCCATCTTACACTGAAATTTATCGGGAATGTCTTCCCACAAGACAAAGAGAAAATTATCGCCGCAATGGACGAGGTGTTTGAAAACCAACGCTCTTTTGAACTCGACTTCAATAGAACTGGAATCTTCGGAAGCCGTTATGCCCCTCGTGTGCTTTGGTTAGGAATGCAGCAGACCCCTGAAGAACTTACCGCTCTGTCTGAGACGGTCCTCGACGCCTTCGATAAAATAGGCTTCTATCGCGACAGGCAGAATTTCGTGCCTCACATCACTCTGGCAAGGATAAAATCTCTCTGTGAGAAACAGTACTTCCAAAAAGTGGTACAGGCAGTAGAGCAGAAGACTTATATTAAACAGGAAGTCAACGAGGTGGTCCTTTACCGCAGTTTCCTCCGTAACGAAGGCCCTTTTTACAGGGAAATAAAAAAATGGAAACTTAAATAATATTCCTCGGTTTAGAACTTTTTTGTAAATTTGCAAAATATTGCTTCCAAAATGAAAATTAGTGCCGTCATAATAACATGCAATGAGGAACTCAATATCAGGCGATGTCTTGATTCGATAAAAGATGTGGTCGATGAGGTTGTTGTTGTCGATTCCCTGTCGTCAGACGCTACTGAGTTGATTTGCAAAGAATTTGGCGTGGTTTTCATTAGTCAGAAATGGCTTGGATATTCAGCGCAGAAAAACATTGGCATTGATGCTGCCTCTAACGATTGGATTTTATCGATAGATGCTGATGAGGAATTGTCACCAGAACTTCGTAAGTCGATACTTGATTTGAAAAAAGAAGATGTTGGCGATGACAAAGTGTTCAGTGTCAAGATATTACCGAATTATTGCGGTCATTGGATCCGTCATTGCGGTTGGTATCCATGCCCTAAACGCCGTATTTGGAACAGAAAGTCAGGGCGGTGGTCAGGACTTATCCATGAATATGTGATGTTTTCATGCGATGTTGAGAATGTCTTGCTTGACGGTGACCTTTACCACTATTCGTATCATAGTGTTAGCCAACATGTTATGAAGGCGGACAAATACTCTTCCCTTTCTGCTGAGAACGCTTTTAACAATGGAAAACGTTGCCGTAGTGGTTTCAAGGTTTTCATCAAAGGCTCTTGGACTTTCTTCCGCGATTTCATTGTCAAAGCTGGTTTCCTTGACGGATATTATGGCTTCGTGGTGTGCAGAATGAATGCGTTCGGCACCTTTTTAAAATATTCTAAACTTTATGATATGACACAGAGAAAGAAATCCAATTAATAATAAAAACTTAAAAATATGGCAGACATCGAAAAAACCAACTTTAACGGGAAGCACGTCGTGGTGCGTGTCGATTTCAATGTACCGTTAGATGAGAACCTGAACATTACCGACGACACACGTATGCGTGCCGCATTGCCTACACTTCGTAAAGTTATTGATGACAAAGGTATGCTTGTCATCATGTCTCATCTTGGCCGTCCAAAGAAGAATCCAGACCCGAAATTTACTTTAAAGTCGATTGTTAAACATCTCGAAGAGCTTCTTAATCAGAATGTTATCTTTGTTGATGATTGTATGAAAGCTTCTGATGTTATCGCAAAGATGCAGCCGGGGGATGTCGTTTTGCTCGAGAACCTTCGTTTCTATGCTGAGGAAGAAGGCAAACCTCGCGGTATTGAGAAAGAAGACGCTGGCTATGACGATGCTAAGAAAGCCCTCAAGGCATCACAGAAAGAGTTCACGAAAACCCTCGCCTCATACGGTGAATATTACATCAACGATGCTTTCGGTACTGCACACCGTGCCCACGCCTCAACGGCGCTTATCGCAGACCATTTCGACTCCGACCATAAGATGTTCGGATTCCTTATGGCTAAGGAGGTACTCGCTGTTGAAAAGGTTATGAACGATATCAAACGTCCTTTCACCGCCGTTATGGGTGGCTCTAAGGTCTCAACAAAAATAGACATCATCGAGAACCTGCTTAATAAAGTCGATAACCTCATTCTCTGCGGCGGTATGACTTATACGTTTAAAAAAGCACTCGGAGGAAATGTCGGCAACTCAATCTGTGAGCTTGACAAACTCGACCTCGCTCTCGAAATTATTGAGAAAGCTAAAAACAAAGGTGTCAACTTAGTGCTGTCTATCGATACTCTCGCTGGAAATAACTTCTCTAACGACTGTGATACTCAGGTTGTTGACCCGATGAATATCCCTGAAGGCTGGGAAGGTATGGATATTGGCCCAAAGACGCGCGAGATGTTCGCTGACGTTATCAAAAGCTCAAAGACAATCTTGTGGAACGGCCCTTGCGGAGTGTTCGAGTTCGATACCTTCGCTAATGGCTCAAAAGCTATCGCGGAGGCTATCGCGGAGGCAACAAGGAACGGGGCTTTCTCTCTCATAGGCGGCGGCGACTCGGTGGCTTGTATCAATAAGTTCAACCTCGCTGACCAAGTCTCGTATGTATCAACCGGTGGAGGGGCTTTGCTTGAGGCTATCGAAGGCAAAGTGCTGCCGGGCATTGCTGCAATAGAGAAATAAAATTTAATCATCTTTATATTCAGGTCGCGCGGGTGTCTTTCATCAGCGCGTCCTTTATTTAAAATATTAATCAATGAAAAGCTTTTTGATTTTATCTTTTATCGTTTTAGGACTGTCGTTTAATCTTAATGCACAATGGATTAGCCCCGGAAATGGAACGTCTTTCACAATGCAGGACCTCGTCGCTGTGTCGAATGGTGCAGTCTCATCTATCGGAGACGGCTCGTTTTCAATAGTTCAAGATATAACAATCTCTGAAAACGATATCCTTTCCCTAACTGATGACGTGACTTCAATAGAAGTTGATGAGGTGACAGTGCTTGTCAAAGGCTCGCTGTTTTCTAATATATCAGATGGCAACATGTTGACAATCACGGCACTAAACGATGATTTCACTCTTCGTTTTGAAAACGCGACACTCGAAATGTATAATACGGCAATCTCTAAATGTGGCGGTATCAAACTTATTGAGACTGAAGCCGCTATCTCAAATTGTGAATTCTCATATTTCACCACGAAAGATTGTAACGGGGCTTTCGATTATTTTAAATGCGATCCTTCTTTCTTGAATTGTTATTTCCATGATAATCAAGGGGCTGCTATAATATCTGGCGCAAATATACAAGGCTCGCCAAAGATTATGGACTGTGTCTTCGAGCGTAACGTTTTGTCAAATATCAATGTTCCGCAAATCAACCTTGGACCCGGAGGTCAAGATTCGATTTATATTGTAGGTAACAGCGTCATAGGCGGCATTAGCAATATGTCGGGCGGTATCTCTATCAGTGACCTTCTCGGTACAGGCGCGACAAAGGCTCTCGTCAAAGATAACATAGTGAAAGACAATCGTTATGGTTATAACCAGCAGGGACAGACAATCTCATCTCTCGTCATCGGAAACAGCTTCGTCGATAATAATCTGGAGACAAATCCGATGAACGGAGGAAGCGGTATTTCTGTCTATGGCTCTTCGACAGAGTGTAAGGCGTTGATACGTGATAATTTGATTACAGGAAACCTTTGGGGAGTCACCGCGATATATTATCATGGCGTTGACCTTGGCACACAGGACGATTTCGGTAATAACTTTATTTTCGGCAACGGTTTCGACGGCGTTATGTATGAACTTTATAACAACGCCTTTAGCGATATTGAGGCGGTCGGGAACTGGTGGGGTACAGCGGAAGCCGATGAGGTGGAAGACCGCATTTATCATAAGAACGACGACTCTTCGCTCGGTCTCGTCAATTACACCCCTTTCCTTACCGATGACGGGTATAATGAATTGGTCTCTAATGACTTCAATGTTTTTCCTAACCCTGTCAGCGATGTGTTGAGAGTGGAAGGTGATATGGCTGGTAACGTCTCTCTGTTTGATATTTCGGGGCGAAGGATAATTAATTGTGACAACGCTCAGGTTATTGACGTCAGCGGTCTGGCGAGAGGTGTTTATTTAGTTAGAATCGTTGGCGACAAAGGTGTTTCGATGGTTAAAGTTGTGAAGGATTAATCCTGTTGATAATAAATAATCGCATGATTGGTTAATATTTCCGTTCACTGTCAAAATCAATAGGATAAGGCGTTGAGCCCATTTATCCTGCATAAATATTAGTGCAAAAATCTCGCTGTCATTCAATGTGGAACGACAGCGAGATAATTCTATTATAGAGGTTCGTCACTTGTTGTTGTATTGGTTCATTGTCAGGTCGGGACCTTGTGTCACGAAGCTCTTGATGATTTCTGTTGCTACTTCGAGTCGTGGCGCTATGCTGTCTATCTCTGATTGTTTCCATTCACCGATGACGAAATCTACCTGTTTGCCTTTGGCGAAATCGTTGCCTATTCCGAAGCGCAGGCGGCAGAACTCGTTGGTGCCGAGCGATTCTATTATGTTTTTCAATCCGTTATGGCCGCCGTCGTTACCTTTTTTCTTCATTCGCAGCGAACCAACAGGAAGGGCGAGGTCGTCACAGATAACGAGGACATTCTCTATAGGGATTTTCTCTTGGGTCATCCAATATTTCACTGCTTTCCCTGAGAGGTTCATATATGTGGTAGGTTTGATGACAATCAGGGAGCGGCCTTTGAACCTCATCTCGGATACCATGGCTAAACGGTTGGTAGTGAATGAGTTGTCAAGGCTTTTTGCGAGAGTGTCGGCTACCATGAATCCAATATTATGCCTTGTGTTGGCATATTCTGGACCAATATTCCCTAAGCATGCTATAAGATACTTCATATTATAGGTCTGTTACGGCTCTTACAGAGAATCCGAGGTATCTTAGGTAATAGAAGCAGTTTGGCATTACAGTTGACAGGTCGAAGAGGAAAGAGTATGCCATATTGATGTTATAATAAGATGCTGACCAGTAATGTCCTGCTGTTCCCACCTCGTCGGGTGTTACCGCTGCTCTCGCGCCTGCGGCAGGAAGGAATACTGCGCCTGCTGCTTCCATCGTTTCCCATTGTGCCTCGTTATAAACATTGGTGTTATAGTTGCTGGCGTTAGGGGAGAAGGAGCAGCCCGATGGGGTTGTCCAGTTGTCAGGGAGCAAGATGAAACCGTTGACGTTGCAGACATTGGCGCGTCCGCGGAGGTTTGATGCGTTGTCGCGTTCGTTATACAAGTAGGTCCATTCCTCGTTGAGGAGGGTGCGCCATTGTTCAGTGACGACAGCTCCGTTTGAGATAGAGTTGAAATATGCCCAGTCGGCGTTGGCGTATTCTCCTGTGAGGTTGTATTCCCCTTGTGGACCGAAAGATGATGAGAGATAGTTCTGTTCAACCCAATCCCAGGGGTTACAATATTCTCCGCCGCCTTTCCAGCCGCTTGTACCCCATCCGAAGAGGTCGAGCCAGCCGTTGTATGAAGGAGAAATCATGCTGTTGTCATTGCCTATGTAGTCGTATTGGTTCTCAGCGAAACGCCATTTGTTTTTGACAGGGTGGTATTGTAGGTTGCCTTTTGAGAAACGCACTGCCTTGTCTGCCGCGACGGAGAAAACACCTGGCAGCATGCCCTCTTCAACATCATGGAATGTGATGCTGTCGATGACATCTATATGGAAGGTGTATTGTTGGACGTTAGTCTGAATCTCTACCATGTTGTTCTCTTTGACGGAGATTCTCTCTATATCGTCGGTGAGGGCTTCCATTCCGTATAGCGGGCCTTGGTGCACGAACATCCTATAAACTCCTGACTGTGCTGATGCTGAAAGAGTTGCAGCGATTACGAATACTAAAGTAATGAGTTTTTTCATATTTTCACAATTTTGCGCAAAGGTAATAAAAAAGCCTTCAAATGAAGGCTTTTTTGCTAATAAAATATTTGTGTTCAAATAATTACTCTTCTTCTGTTGTTTCTTCGACATTTGCGTTACGTGGAGCCTTGACATCAACGATGATGGTGTTGCTTGGAACGAGTATTTCGATATTGTCGAGAGAGAGGTCTTTAACCTTGATTGACTGGTTGAGGTTGAGTTTTGAGATATCAAGGGTGATGTTGTCAGGAAGGTCGTTGACGAGTCCGCGCACTTTCAACTTTGCGATATTCTTGTTCAAACGGCCACCGCGCATAACGCCAGGGCATGTGCCTTCTGTGCGGATAGGAAGAGTTACAATGATAGGGTTCTCTTCGTTTACATCGAGGAAGTCGGCGTGAAGGACCTCGTCAGTGACAGGATGATACTGTATTTCTTGGAGGATTGTGTGATAGACGTTGCCGTTGATATCGAAGTCAATGATAAGAGTCTCAGGAGTATAGAGAATCTTCTTGAAGTTTCTTGCATCGGTGAAGAATTTCACTTGCTCGATTTTGTTACCGTAAATAACGCATGGGACCTGTCCGTTTTTGCGTAATGCCTTAGCATCTTTTTTCCCTACGTTCTCGCGAAGAGAACCGCTCAATGATACTGAATTCATTTTTTAGAAATTTAAATGTTAATAAAATATAATAAGGTTTATTTTGTCTTGTTAAACAATTCGCTTAGCGACTCATAGTTTTCCACTCTCTTGATGACTTCGGCGAGGAGTTCTGCTGTGGAGATAACGTTTATCTTGCTAGATGGGTTGCGTAGCGGCAGAGTGTCGGTGACGACTACCTCATCGAACACTGAGTTGTCGAGGCGTTCCATCGCGCTGCCCGAAAGTATTGGGTGTGTCGCGAATGCGCGGACGCTGCGCGCACCGTTGTCTTTAAGGAGCTGTCCGGCTTTTGTAATCGTGCCTGCTGTGTCAATGATGTCGTCAACGAGTATGACATCGCGGTTTTTTACGTCGCCGATAAGGATCATCTTCTCAATCTCGTTTGGTTTCGAGCGTTGTTTGTGGCAGATGCAGAACACTGTGTCGAGCATCTTGGCGTATGAGGCCGCTCTCCTTGTCCCTCCCGCGTCCGGAGATGCGATGATAGGGTCCTTAAGGTTAAGGCTCTGGATATAAGGAATGAAAATCCTTGATGCGTAAAGGTTATCGACCGGGATATCGAAGAAACCTTGTATCTGGTCAGCGTGAATGTCCATAGTGATGACACGTGTCACACCCGCCGTTTGAAGGAGGTTGGCGACGAGTTTTGCGGCTATACTGATACGTGGGCGGTCTTTCCTGTCCTGGCGCGCGAAGCCGAAATATGGAATCACAGCGATGATACGCCTTGCCGACGCACGCTTAGCAGCGTCTATCATCATGAGAAGCTCCATGAGGTTCTCGGTCGGTGGAAATGTTGACTGTATTAAAAATACGTCTCTTCCTCGTAAGTTCTCTTCAAAGCTTGGCTGAAACTCGCCGTCAGCAAACACTGTGACGTTGCATGTCCCAAGCGGCTTGCCATAATAATAAGCTATTTTGTCAGCTAAATATCTTGTAGCTCTGCCTGAAAAAATTGATACAATTGGTTCTTGCATATAGTGTTTTGTTCTTGAAAAATTTCGAGTGCAAAATTATGAAAAAAATTGTTGTGCGTAACAAAAAATATATTATTTTTGCAGCCGTAAATGTTCATTGAAAAATAAATGCCTAGGTGGCGGAATTGGTAGACGCGTCGGTCTCAAAAACCGATGAGGTAATGCTCGTGCCGGTTCGATCCCGGCCCTGGGTACAATGGAATCTGTAAGCTGTTGGCTGACAACGCTTGCAGATTTTTTTTTAAACACTCCTGTCTGTTCGCCAAGATATAGAATGAGCGGACTGCGTCCCGATGACATCACCGCAGCGGATTGTTGACCTCATTCGTGACGAGGTTGGGATATGTCCAACGAGCAAAATGCGCTCCTCTTCACCGATGGGTTGAATGTGCCGAAAGGATCCAAACTGAAAAGGCTGTGGTTATATTGCATATCTTAAAACACCACAACGTATAATGCCCCTCGCAGGCACAACTATTTGCTGTTGACCCCATAATCCAAATCCCTTCATCGCCACAACACAAGTCTGTGCCAATTTGGCAAAAAGAAAGACGAAGCAAGTGATCTACTTGATAATCATTCTAAATAAAGAAGGATATGACATAAACCTGATAATCATATTATATGTGGCTAAAAACTTAACATAAAATAAACGGGGTGATAGCGAGATTTTTAGTATCTTTGCATAAATGATTTATCAAAACACCATAAATGACAAATGACTAATACTCAACATATTATCATCAATGGCGACAGTAGAAAGATGAACGATTTGAAAGATAATAGCGTTCATTTGATTGTAACATCACCACCATATTGGCAACTTAAAGATTACGGGATTGAAAATCAAATCGGTTTCAACGACACATACGAACAGTATGTCAATAATTTGAATTTAGTTTGGAAAGAATGCTATCGGGTTCTGCATGATGGCTGCCGACTTTGTGTCAATATTGGCGACCAATTTGCACGTTCTGTATATTATGGGAGATACAAGGTCATTCCTATTCATTCTGAAATTATTCGATTTTGTGAAACTATAGGTTTTGATTTTATGGGGCAGATTATTTGGCAAAAGGCAACCACAATGAACACTACGGGCGGTGGGGCTGTTATGGGGAGTTTCCCATACCCCCGTAATGGTATTGTCAAACTTGATTTTGAATACATTCTTATCTTCAAAAAACAAGGCAATGCCCCAAAACCAACTGCGGAACAGAAAGCACAATCGGTAATGACAAACGAAGAATGGAATACTTATTTCAGTGGGCACTGGTTCTTCAATGGTGTAAAGCAAGATAAGCACTTGGCTATGTTCCCAGAAGAGTTGCCTAAACGATTGATAAAAATGTTCTCTTTCCCACAAGAGACAATATTGGACCCTTTTATGGGAAGTGGTACAACGGCATCAGTAGCGAGAATGTTAGGTCGAAACTCCGTTGGTTATGAAATAAATCCCGATTATATTCCTATAATAAAAGAACGTATTGGCTCAAATAGTCTTATAGACTCTTTTAATGTTGATTTCAAAGAACAAAATATCAATATAGATATTGAAGAAGAAATCAGCAAATTACCTTATTACTTTTTAGATGCACATAAAACCGACAAAAAAGTTGATGTGAAGAAACTGCAATTCGGCTCTAAAATAGACAAAGATAGCAGCTCCAAACGTGAGGAATTGTTCAGCGTGAAACAGGTTGTATCACCTGAACTGATATTGTTGAATAATAATCTGACAGTCAGGCTGATAGGTGTTAAGCAAAATCCTTCGGTTAATGGAATGGCAACCGACTATTTGTTATCAAAGTTCAAAGGTAAGAAAGTATTCCTAACCTACGATGAAATAAAATACGACAGCGATAATCATCTGATGGTGTATATGTATTTAGAAAACAAGACTTTTATTAACGCTCACTTGATCAAAAACAAATTGGCACTGGTTGACGAAAGCATTGATTATAAGTATAAAAACAAATTTCTTAATCTTTAATTATGGCGAAAGAAGAAACCAAAAGATATTCGCTTGATTTTGGCAAAAAAGAACGCGTGTTGAACTATGCTTGTCAGACGTATCAACTTTCACGTCCGAATAAAGTAGGTGCAGTAATGGCATTAATCCGAGAATGTCAACCTCAAACCATTCAAGAATGGGAACAATGGTATTTTGAGAACGCCAAAACTGATGGTAAAAACTCATTCAAAATCACACGTGAAAGCCTTTCAGAACTTGGCGAACGACTTTACTGCAAAATCACAGAAGTCGTTATCCCTGAATGGGAAGAGGCATTCAAGCAGCTGACAAGGCAAGACTGTATCGATTATATCTACAACCTGACAATTAACCGCACATACGATGGCTATTTGCGGGAAAAATCGGTTGTCAACGACGGATTGGCAAAGTTGTTCCCTGAACTGTTTTTTGAAGAGACAGACCCGGAATTAGACCATGCCGGCGACATTGACTATATCGCAAGGGTTGGCGATAAAGCCTTTGGCATTCAGATAAAACCGATTACAGCAAAAGCTAACTTCGGCTCGTATTCACTTACAGAACGCATGAAGGCGAGTTTTGCCGATTTTACAGAAAAGTTCGGTGGCAAGGTTTTTATTGTGTTTAGTTTGGACAAGGAAATCGCCAACAAAGAAGTTGTTGACGAAATTAGAAAAGAGATTGAAAGGTTGAAATATTAAAGTGCTACGCAACAAATAATAAACCCGGATAAGCAATCCGTTGAAAGTTTCTTGAAAGTCATATTATCTTTATACCAAAGAATGCGTTTGATAAAAAGAAACATTGGAAATTATTCCGCGAGACATTTTCTATACTTTTGACCTGTCTTATGAAGGATATAAGTATGCCTTGACTTCGTCACTCATAAAACAGCGGCTTCGCAACTCATTGATGATTGTTTTTTGTGTCATTGCGCATCCTATTCTCTAATTCGTTATAAGTGAAAACAACCGGGATTCCACACTCCTACTGCCTCGATTTACTAACAAACCCCAAAAATAAAGGGAATGCCTTGGCCTTCTATCTCATTTCTATTTTTTTCTAAAATTTAATAATTGTTACAAAAGTGTGCTTGTTTTTCTTAACTTTGTGGCGCAAAAAAAGATGAGTTGTCGCGAAAAAACCATGGTCTGAAAAACGGCATTACATATTCTTTTTTTAGGTAGAATTGATTATTTAAATATTTGATAATCAGAGGGTGGCGTTTGTCTCTGTGAGGTCTTCGGACTACGGTGCGCTGACAGTGCGGCCTCTGGTTTCAAGGTTTTTTGTGGGATTTTAAACTTATATAATAATGAAAGCATTACTTGGACTGTCGTATGCCGAGCTTCAGGAATTGGTGGCGGAGCATAATCTTCCAAAGTTTACAGCTAAACAGCTTGTTGATTGGATTTATCGTAAACGTGTCACTTCTTTTGATGAGATGACGAATCTCTCGAAAAGCACGAGGCAGCTCCTTGCGGAGAATTATGTTGTCGGTTATCGCGATTTCGTTAATGTACAGGTGTCGAAAGATGGGACGAAGAAATATCTCTTCCCCACCGAGTGCGGCTTTGTTGAGACGGCGTATATCCCTGAACGTGAACGCGCTACACTGTGCGTGTCGTGTCAGGTGGGATGCAAGATGAACTGCCTTTTCTGCCAGACGGGAAAGCAGGGGTTCCAAGGGGATCTCTCCGCAGGCGATATCTTGAATCAGATCCTGCATCTTCCTGAGTTTGAGAACCTTTCAAACTTCGTCTTCATGGGCATGGGCGAGCCGATGGACAACTATGACGCTATTATGAAGGCCCTTGATGTGATGACTTCCGAATGGGGCCTCGCGATGAGCCCTACTCGCTTCACTGTCTCTACTTCCGGACTTATCCCTAACATGAAACGCTTTATTCAAGAGTCAAGGTGTAATCTCGCCGTCAGCCTGCACAGCCCGTTCCATGATGAGAGGGAAAAGATTATGCCTGTTGAGAAGAAGTACCCTATCAGGGAGGTTATTCACGCTATCAGACAACACGACTGGAGCGGACAGCGTAGAGTGTCGTTTGAATATATTGTGTTTAAAGGATTTAACGATACCTCAGAGCATATTAAGGAATTGGCCCGACAGCTTGGAAGCCTTCGCTGCCGCGTTAACCTGATTCGTTTCCACGATATCCCTGATGTCTCATTAGCAAGCCCTACAATGGACGATATGGTGCGCTTCCGTGACAGACTTAACGATAAGGGCATTATCGCGACTATTCGCGCCTCGCGCGGACAGGATATAGATGCCGCATGCGGGTTGCTCTCGACAAAGAGAGAAATAACAGGAGCGAGAGAATAACTAAACTTTTTCTCTTACTGTTTTGGGCTATTTCAAATTTTACCACTGATTTTGCACCTGCTTGTCGGGGTGGGTTTGAAAAATCTTCCAAAGGGAATCGCTCCCAAAGATTTAATTTGTATTTTTGCGCATGTTTTAATTGCATTCGGCAACTCTTTGTCGCCCAGTAGAATTTAGATATTTATAACAAGTTGCGTAGTTAAAAAAAGGATAATAGATGAAATTTAAAACCAGACTAATCATCACAGCGTTCGCGCT
>JBJEGZ010000027.1:0-1655 GCA_051875555.1 Candidatus Limimorpha sp.
CTTTCAGTTTCGCGTCCGTTTGGTTTTTCTTCGTCAACACCTGCCATATTGATAGCTTCAGTATCTGTATATCCTTCTTGAACTCGCTTTCAACGGCATCAAGGTAATCGAGAAAAAGATTGTATTTCTCAGCGAAATTACTCGTATGGAGCTTGTCATACTTATAATACTCCTTTTCCGCATTATGCGCGTTGAACTTAATGTCGTGCCGCCACAAGTCCTTGCGCTTGTACAACTCGTTCTTAGCGTCTATGATTGCCGTTCCTGCTATTGAGTTAACAGCACCGACAATTAGGTTGACAAGGGAAGCTATATGGTTAAACTCGCCCATTAGGTATTTAGCCCGCTCTTCTCCTTGCTCCTTTGTGGCTACAAGTCCGATGCTCTTTTTGTAAGCACCGCAGTTTATTTTGATGTTCATCATAGTCATTCAAATATTATTTCCTTACCGTAAATCTTAGCTACCGCAAACTCCGCCATACACCCCTTGGAGTTCTGCCAGCCATAGCAGAAACAGACAATATCGCACTCCAAAAGGGTTTCGATGTCGTTGCCCATCTTCCTTGCGTAGGAGTCCTCGTTCTCATTTACGTCAAACAGGGTAATGACAATCACGTTTTCGTTGTTTGCGTCATAGCGCAGTTCTAACAACCTTCTCACTTCGTCGGCATATTCCATCCGCTGCTTTGTTGAATAACCAGAGATAGGTAGTGACAAATACACTCTTTTCATTTTTCTTCCTCCCACTTGCCAATAATATCATTTGAATGGCTATTGTCGTTCCATCCGTTTTCGTGGTATTCCATAATTCCAAACATCTCGCCATAAGCCATAGCTAAATAATAGGTCGGGGGACATTCCGTATCACCCCATTGCATAGCCCCTCTCTTGCCGAGGTACACAACCATTTCACCGCTTTCGGTTCTCAGCCTATCGCCAAACTTACATTCATTCAGATTTATCATTGCACTTCTCTTTTAGTTCTTGAATACCATTAGCAACACAATTCACATATCTCTCTATCATTCCATCGTGAAAATCAAGAGGAATGGTATAATTGAAATTGCCTTGAAGATAATGAGAAAAAAGAATGATAGCGTCCTTCATTCTCTTGTTATCCTCGATTATGTCCTTGAATGCTCCAGCAAAAGCCTTTGCCATATCGCACTCCATTTTGGTACACCGCATATTCTTGCGGCGCACCTTTAAGTTGTAATTTATGTGTGTCATTGTTTCTCTTTTTTTAGTTCTTCTTTAATAGATTCAACAGGGAAACATTTTCCGTCAACAACGAAATAATGAATACCGCTCTTTGATACAAGCTCGACATTCAATTTTTCCTTATCGGGATAGCCCTTAACGAGTATATCGTCAATAAACTCTTGTCTAAATCTATCAACGTTATCTTGTGGGTATGCGTGTAATTCTTTAATCACACCACACCTTATAAGCTCCATTGTCCTGTCAAATCTATCGTCATTGATTTGACAACCATCGTCCGCATCTTTGGGGTAATACGGACTGTAGGCGTTAATCAGAGTTATCTGTAGCATTGTTCTTTCTCTTTTTAAGTTCCACAAGTGTCAGAATAGCATATCCAGCAGTATCGAGCAAGGCATCTTCCAGTCCCTCGTTCTCGACCATATTAGGCTGAT
>JBJEGZ010000028.1:0-1611 GCA_051875555.1 Candidatus Limimorpha sp.
CGAAATTGGCTATAGCATACGGTATTTTGATGTCTGCCTCTGTCATTGTCGATATGCTTAATGATTCTTCCGCTGCAAAGTTACCATTAATATTTGAATTCTCCAAATTATTTGATACCTTTTTATCTGTGTGAATGATTTATTGGATAAATCACATAATATCTGCAAACAGATGCTTGGCGGTAAGTTGGCTATGAACGATGGACGAGTGGATGCCTTGCGATACACCTGCGGGGGTGACAAACGTAATCACTGCTCCACGCTTTATTCCCGTCATCTCCATAAACAGGTTACGACGGGCTTTCAGTTTCTCCTCGTATTCCTTGGAGATGTTATAAGGGCTATCGGAGAATTTCATCTCAACAAGGTGGATAATCTTGTCAACACGCTTGATCACCAAATCAACCTGCGCACCATTTCTCTCATCTCCCTTCTGAGGAATGAAACGCCATGCTTTCGACTCTGTGGCAATGCCCGAAATACCTAATCCCTGCTTGATATGCGGAAGATGGCGCAGACATATCTCCTCAAAAGAAAAGCCTTCCCATGCCTCCACACTTCTGTCCATAAAATGATGTTGCCAATAGTGGTCGTCACGGCTGCGGTTATTCTCCACATATCTAAAATAAAACAGCGTATAAAAATCCGCAAGACGATACAGCGTCAGCTTGCTCTTGTTGCCGAATTGAGAATATGAGACAGTGAAGTCACATCGTTCGAGATTGGCTAACATTTTCGTCAGGCTACCGCCACTGTAACCAGTCGCCTCCTCGATTTCCTTTCTTGTATATCCTTCACGTCGTGAGGACAGTAGCCTTACGATGTTTATATATCGGTCAGCCTTGTTGAAAAGGGCATTATACAATTCGTTGAATTCCCCACTCAGCTCCCCACCTCTTCTGAATATCAGAGAGTCAACATTCTCTGGCAAACTCATGTATGGCCTCAGGAGACTAAGATAAAACGGCACTCCTCCGAAAAACATATAACACTGCATTATCTGGTATTCATCCCAGTCGAATCCATGTTCCATGAGATACTCGTGGCACTCATTGAGATAGAACGGACGCAGATAAATCCTGTGGGTGATACGGTTGTGAAGACCACCACGGTTGTCCTCCAACTTGTCCTTCATCCAACTGGTGGCACTTCCGCAGGCTATGAGCACGATGTCATCTCTATTCTGCACCCAGCTCGACCAAAAATATTCAAGTTCGTCAACAAACTCACTTCCCTGGGTGTCAATCCAAGGCATTTCGTCAAAGAACAGCACCTTACGCTCTTCATTGCTATATTCAAGATAACGCTCAAGTTGGACGAACGCATCATGCCAGTTGTCTATGTCTGGCAAATCGTCACGATGAGAATAATAAGACAATGCCTCACGGAAATTCTTCAGTTGTTCCGTTTTCTTCTTCTTATGCGCCCCTACAAAGTGAAAACTATACTTGTCATCAAAAAAGCGACGCACAAGAAAAGTCTTTCCCACACGGCGTCTGCCGTATAGAATAATCATCTCCGAGCGTTGTGACTCCATTGCCCATTGCAATTCTTGACATTCGCATGTCCTTCCTATAAGTTTTTCCATATATGCCTATTTTATGCTGCAAA
>JBJEGZ010000029.1:0-143799 GCA_051875555.1 Candidatus Limimorpha sp.
TAGAGGAGTACAGGTTTGAGTGAGGTGTTATTAGATATTAGTTAATAGATATTAGTTAATAGATAATAGATATTAGATTGGAGTGAGGTCGAAGGGTTTAAGGAGTTAATTATGAATTATGCATCATGCATCATGAATTGGGATAGGGCTGAATGTTTGTTGCTTGGGCTGGGCGGCTCATTCATGGTTATTGTTGTCCTTGAATCTTTTACTGTTGAAAAACTTGTTCGTTATCACTGCTATCGCGCCATCACCTGTGACGTTACACGCGGTGCCGAAAGAGTCCATCGTTATGTAAAGCGTTATCATCAGGGCTTGTTGCGGGGAGTTGAACCCGAGTAAAAACTCCATCACTCCTATCGATATCATGATTGAGCCTCCTGGGACGCTTGGCGCGGCAATCATTGTGAGACCAAGTATCATGATGAATAAAAGAATCTGTAAGAAACTGATTTCATTGCCCTGCATAAGCATTAAGGCTATAGCGCAACTTGTTATTTTAAGCATGCAGCCCGAAAGATGTGTGGTGGCGCATAATGGCACAACAAAATTCGCTGTCTCATTGCTAACTCCGTTCTTGATTGTCTGCTTTATCGTGACAGGTATTGTCTTCAATGATGAAGAGGTGCTTATCGCATTTAAATATGCCGGTAACATGTTTAGAAGCATTTTAATAGGGTTCTTTCTCGCGACTATCCCTGCAATGCAGAACTGTATCAGAAGGAGTATCAGCGACATCACGAAAATTATTAATGCTGTGATAAGAAATGACGATAAGACTTGCCCTACTTTCCCATTTGCCGCTATGTTTATGAATAATCCTATTATGAAGAACGGCAGTATCGGAATGATAATGAATGTGATTGTACGGTTGATGATGTCCTCGAATTCCTCAAAGCACTTCTGCAATGTTACCGCTTTTGATGTCCCGATTCCGAACCCTATGATGATAGAAACGGCAAGTGCGGTCATAACACTCATTATCGGATAGATGCTTATCTTTATATATGGTTCGTATCTGCTCCCTAACGAATTGAGTACATCGGCAGAAGATGTGTCTATGATGTGAGGATATAAAGTGATGCTGAAACAATAGGCGAACAAACCGGATAATATGGTGAAACTGTATGCTATTATCAACGTAACAGTAAGTCTCCTCCCCGTCGTGCTGATAATTCGCGATATTGCCGGAGTGCCAAGTCCAATGATGATGAGTGGAATGATGAAACCTAAAAACTGGCTGAACAACTCATTGAAGATGTTTATGAAGCGTATAGCAGGGTCAGGCAAGAACATGCCCACGAATGTGCCTATGGCTATAGCCACAACAATCTTGATGATTAATGGTGTATGGTAATATTTCTTGAGAATGCCTTTCATCATGTGAGTATTATTCCGCAAAGATATGAATTTTGTTGATAATTAATAATGATATTGTTTTATTTTAAAAAAGGGAAATTAATTGGTCTTAACACAAGATCTTTTCGTTTTTCCTTGTGTGGAAGGTTTTATATAAGGAGATGGTGTGAGTGAAAAGTATCACACTAAATATTAAAGTTTTCCATATCTAAAGGAAGAGTGCGTTTTTTTAAATCATATAGATAAGCGGAATGAAACGGGAAACCTTATTATAAGATTTCCCTTGCAATCCAAGCGCAGGCTTCAGCATCGGCGAGTGCGTGGTGGTGATTCGCCAAAAAATATCCGCATTCGGCTGCAACTGTATGAAGCTGATGGTTTTCCAAATACGGGAAGGCTCGCCTTGAGGCGTACAGGGTGTCATAGAACTCATAGTCGGGATAGGTCATCTGATATACCCTGAAGACGGCTTTCAGGCAGCTCTCGTCAAACGACTTGTTGTGCGCTACCAAAGGCAGCCCCTCGATGAGAGGCTCTATCGCTTCCCAGACTTTTGGGAAAACAGGCGCATATTCGGTGTCGTCACGGCTTAGCCCATGCACGCGCGAGCATTGGTGTGTGTAATAATTCGGCTCAGGCTGAATCAGAGAGTAATATGAGTCAACGATTTCCCCGTCCCTGACAATGACAATGCCTACAGAGCATACCGATGAACGTTCAAAATTGGCGGTCTCGAAATCTATAGCTGCAAAGTTTCTCATGTTTCCAGTTTTGTGTTAATACATTTCTATGATTATAAGGGAAATGACGGTTTCCTCCTTTATCATTTTTTCGCCAAAGATATATAAAATCCCTATAGCCTGATAAACTTTTTTCGCTTTGCTTTTGGCATTTTATCAGTATCGAATACAACAGATATACAATTTGCTTATGATATTACTTGATTGTTTGATTTATCGGTAGGCAATCATTTGTCAAATAAAACGCGTCGGTCGCGGGCTTTATCGGTTATCGCATGGCTCGCCTTTTATCTCGTCATCTGACTCACATTGGGTGTCAGTATAGGCTTTCCTTGCTGCGCGCCTGTATTCAGATGGCGACATTCCGACAGCGCGTTTGAAATACCTTCCAAAGTACGACTGTGTTGGGAAGTTGAGCCCGTAGGTGATCTGTTGTATGGAGTTCATTGTTGAGGCGAGCTGCGCTTTGGCATCCAAGATGACGTAATCTTCTATCCACTGCAATGCTGATTTTCCGGACGCTTTCTTTATCTGTGTTGACATGTATTTTGCGGTCATATTCAATTTTTGGGCGTAAAACTCCACATCGCGATACTCCCTATAATACTGTTTGACGATTTTTAAGAAATCATTCATGATGATGAGATGCCTCGCGTCAGTGTCATTGTTCTCCGTTATGGGATGGATAAACCAGCCCATCATGAGGAAGAACAGCTTGGTTAGCAGCCGTATAGCTTCGTATGTATTGGGGTTCTTGTCTTTTTGTCTTGATATGGAGATAGACATGTCGATATATAGTCGGAGAGCGGTGGCTGTCTGCTCGTCAAAATGAAACAGAGGGTTGTTCTCGATGCTCTCATATAGTTTGTATGAGTCGCCGATGTCTAACCTGCTCAAAAATTGCTCTGACATGAAAATATATGTGCCTTTGAAATCATCGCTTACCTCGTAAGCTTCGGCTATATGGGAGGAGAGGACGATTAGGAATGAGTTCTTTTTCAATTGGTAAGGTTTCAGGTTCACGGCTCCTGACGCGTTTCCTTCCTCGCATATCACAGCCATCATCTGTTCAAGCCTGTATGGCTCGTGGTTGCAAAACTTGAAACTCGGATTATGTATGAAGATGATGTCGTTCCCGTATTGCTCAATCCATTCCGTCTTGTCCAAATCAATGTTTGACATCAGAAGCATGTTTTTGTTGTTCTTGCTTATTTCTATTTCACGTTTCATAGGGCCTGAATTTTTCAAATGTTCTACAAAATTATACAATTTTTCTTTTATTGGCTGTAAAAGTGGTAAAATTGAATAATATGTGGGAAATATTGGACTCGCGAAGATGTGTTTTTTGTGGTTATTTTGCAATTAGAAAAAAGAAATACAAACTAATAAAATGAAAAAAAACATTATTATAGTCATTGCATTATTTGCCGGATTAACGGCGTTTTCACAAAATCAAGTTACAGTTATGGAAGAAAAAACAGAAATGAAAGACACCGTTGTAGTGAACGGTAAACTTGTAGAGGTAGGCTATCGCATCATCGCTGATGGCGTAACAGATAGTTACAAGAAAATAGAGGATGGAGTTGTAAAAGGCTACAAGTCCATTGAAAAAGGAGCTGTTAGCGGATTCCAGAGCGTGAACGACTGGTTTATTTCCAAGTTGTTCAAGAGAGAGGGAGAGACATTGGAAGAGACCAAGGCCCGTTTGAGACCCTCTGACGAGAGTGAGAATCAGGAGTCAGAAACAGTCCAAAGGAGCAAGGAAGTTCCTATAAAAAACAAAAAGGGTTCAAATCGGTAGGTAGAAAGAAACTATAGATAATGAGTGTATTATATTGAGAAACAGTCATTGGTGTTTCGAAATTAATTATTTTACGAATGAAGACAAGGTTAAAATCAGGGGGTAGTTTCCTATATTACAGAGACGGCGTCCCAAGTCAGGTTTTCGCATTAAGCTTTAAAAAGCCGCTTAACCATAGCGCATTGTATAATGCTCTCCGCACGGCTCTTCCAAGATATCCATATCTAAAGGCCTGTCTGAGAAAACGGGGTAAGGAATTCATTTTGGTTACCAACGACAATAATCCCATACCATCATATAGGTCTTCACTCAAACCGCTTTGTGCCCCTTCTACCCAGAACAACGTGATGGACATAAACTTCAAAGGGAAGCACTTGTGGTTCTCTATGCACCATGCAGTATGTGACGGCAAAGGATTCCTGCCTTTCATCAAGACTTTCCTTTATTGTTATTACAAAGAAGTCTGGCGCGATAAAGACTTATACATTCCCGACCTGCGCCTTCCTGACAGTCCGCTGTTGGATGGCGAAATGGACGAGCCTATAGAAAAGGGGAATTTCCACTTTGACCCAGAAAAGGTTCTCAATATTGACAGGAGCGGAATGACTATACCTGAATATCTGTCTGATAATGACAGCTATGATACAAGATACCGTTTTGAAATAAAAATGCCTGCCGGACAGGTGTTGGATGCTTGTAAAAAACTTGATGCCACTCCGGTGATACTTTTCTCATTAATGGCGCAAAAGGCTATTCGCTCCTTCAACCCTGAGGTTGAAAAGCCGGTGACAGCCAATGTGATATGCGATTTGCGTGAAGCGATTGAGACTCCCATGACATTTCGGAACTGCGTGGCCTCCGTCTATCTCCCCTATACCAGAACCGAAGAGAAAGAGGACGATGCTGTGGTCTGTAAAAAATATAGAGACTTGCTTAACTCGCAGAGGAGTGTTGACAATCTGAGGGCAATTGCGGAAGGAACGCTCAAAAAGCTTTCAGACATTTTAGAAGAAAAGAGCCTCGAAGAAAAACAGGCGTTATCTCAAATGATTTTCGCTGCCGCGCCTAACACATTTGTTATGAGCTATTTGGGTCGTCTCGAACTCGGAGATGTGGAGGAAGAATTAGAGAACTTCCAAATATACACGAGTTCAACTAACGACATGGCATTCGAGATAGTGTCCTATGGCTCGTGTTTTTGCATCGGGATCCAACAATCGTTCAAAGATGATAAATACATAAAGGCGTTCTTGGATTTCTGCCGTGACGCGGGAATACACGCTGTTTACTGCTCAAACCGCATTGAGTATTCCACTCCGCGAGACCGTAGCGGCAAAACTTTCGGTGCATTGCTGAAATCGTTAGTGAAGAAGCTCAAATAAACTAAGACTGCCGTGAGATTTATCTAATATTACGTGAACTATGTTAAGATAATCTATTGAAAATAAATAATATAGCTATTTTGTAGTGAAAAATAAATAAAAACACGAATCGCAATGTTGTCCGATGACAAAGTTTAGAAATTATCTGTATGACACCGACTTCTGTGGATATTATTACAAGACTGTCAAAAAACACACGAAAGAGGTGCTCAATTGCGTAGCCATGCGTGACAAATGTTCAATAGGAAGGTTTTTCGGCTTTACCTTTGTAATTTTTTTCTGATAACCAATAGATTATCTTTTAGTTTCTTGTGTTACTCTCGTGTTAATAAAGATGTATTCATGGTGGTTTAGTTCCAATAATCTAACAAGTTTTTAATGGCACGCTTGAACAAATTAGGTGCTTTTATTCCTAAAACAAGTTTCCCGTTTTGGTTTAGTAAAAATCCAACTTGAATTTCAGCAATTGTTTCAGCCTCACTGCCATACAAAACCACAGTACGAACAATTTTGAATTTAGGATAGTACTTCTTCAGATACAGTGTGTCAAAAGCCTTGTATCCAGCAAGTTCATTTATGCCATTTTGTCGAAATTCGTATTTCTTGCCTTCAATAGTTATTGCTTCGTTTTCCTTAATGTCAAGTAATACTAAATCAGGAATAGAAACGATTTGAGCTTTATCACCAGCCTTATATTTGGCTCTATCAGTGTATTTTGATAGAGGAATGTGCTTGCCTGAAGATGTTTGAAAATAACCTTTTTCACATCCGGCATGGTTTTCAAACACAGAGTAACTTTCGGTAAAATTTTCGACAACAATGTGAATAAAAATAGTGCCAAGTTTTTCTCCTTTAATATCGTAATGCCAATAATTTTTTGATAAAGTTGCAGTTGGCACCTTCAATCCTTGTAACTTAATGTTTAGACGGTTGGCTATTTGAATAAACTTATTCGTTTTACCAACGTTGTTTTGTGACAGTCCATGTTGAGTGATTTCTATAGTTTTTGTCCAACCAAGTTTTCTTAGCACCGCTGAGATAATGCTTAATGCTCCAATATTAGGGTCATGTGATAACGAGCCGCTTTTAAATAGTCTGCCTGAAATTAGAATTTTAGTAGCCGCTTTTGTGATAAGTATTGGGGTGTTGCCTGCAGGCGGGCAACGCATAGATTTTTTGAAATTAATTACATCATCGATACTTGTAAATGGTGTAAAAATATTGTTGTCAAGTTTTTTGCCCAATATTTCAACTCCCAAAGTCAAAAGAAGTCTTGTTCCGAAAATGTATGTTTCTGTTGGTTTTTCTTTTTGTTCCACTTGCAAGGCATACAGCATTATCTTTTTGGTTTTAGGATAATAGTTGTCAATAAACACAAACTTCGAGCAACGTTGGAATACTCCTGTGTTTCGGCTTTCCTTGTCATCGGTTTTTGTTTCTTCAATGGCATATAAAGGTGTATCGGATACCTTTGGTTTTTTAACTTGGTAAAAAATCAAAAAGTCGGTAAAACTTGAAGAGCCAGAAACAGTTTTGATGTAAACCTTATCAACTTTGGCACATGTAAAACCAATTACTTGGTATGTAAAATCAAAACATTTGTTTTTATCCAGCAATGGTAATATTCTTATGTTATCGCCAAGAAAACCACAATTTTGTTCTTTAGCGAAATATGAAAATATCATTTCAAGTACTTGTTTTTTAGGACGTTCCTCCGTTAGAATCCAAAGATTTTTTTTGCTTGATGTCATTTACTTAAAATGTATAATTGTTCTAAAATATGTTTCATTGTCTTTGAAAGACCATTATTGTTACTTTTAAATCGAGCATATTGGAATTGCTCCAATTTCACAGAACCATATTTTGATAACGTGTTGATAATCCCTTCCTGTGGCATAATACCTTCAGAATTATAACTCATAACCAAGTACTTATACTTTGCGTTTTTTGCGACCAAATCCAAATCTCGTAATGCTGTTTTGGCGTTACAAAATGTTGATTTTTTACATTCATAGTCTCTCATGCCGGTAACGCCCTTTATTTGAGGATTGTCGTATTTTGCAATAGTTTCTATCAAATGATAGTTTGGCGGATATTGGCGTTCATTATATGGCGGATCCAAGTATAGAATATCAGTATCAATACTTCCAAGCAAATCCAAACTATTAGCATTATACACAATGTTGATTTTTTTGTTGTTATGTGTTTTTATGGTTCGCAATTCAAGTCTTTTAACTGCTCTTGGATCCCATTTTTTATGAAACGCTGCATAAACTCCTGCAACATTGGCATAGAAAGAAACTGTTTCGATTAAACATGTGAGAAGAATGTAGTATTCCGATTCCAATATCAAACCGCTTTGATTCCATTCTTCAATTTGCTGGCGAATGGCATCAATTCTCATTCCATTCTCGTTACTAAAATACATACGAGGTTGTATTAACTCTCTTGTCCCATCTGGTGTATAGTTATTATATATGAAGCCTTTGATATCTGGAATGTGATTTAAATACTCAACAACAATATCCAATGGAGTTGCAAAAAGAGTGCTATTCACATTAGACAGAGGTAATGTTGGTATCAACTGTTCAAATATTGGTTCCTCGTTATTTTCGACATAGGCTTTTTGCAAACAGTAGGACATATACATAATATCGGATGAATGCACGGTATATCCTAAATCTTTGTAAAAACGAGCAACACTTGTAGTCCCAGAGAAAAAATCAAAGAAAGATTCCCCTGCTACATTGTTGGATAACAATATATTGTATATTATGTCAATAATATTTTCTTTATTTCCAATGTATCGCATTGTCTAATTGTTGAATAACGATAATTCTTGAATTGGTTGGTAATTTGTTATTAGTACTTCGTCTGTATTCTGCGAATTTCTATCACTTGTATGGTAGTTTGAGTTTGAGTAGCTTTTATTTAAGTGTATTACATAAAAATTGTTGCGATTCACCCAATCTATTAAAATGTTATTTTGTTTTCCCTTGTGTTTCAATACATTGGATAAACCAAACTTGATGTTCTTTTTGTTTAATTCTGAAAGGATATTCAACAGTTTTAATTCTTCCGTACTATTCCAACCTGTAAATCCTCGTTTTCCATCATTATATGTTCCTGTTGTAATCAAATAAGGTGGGTCACAGTATATAAAATCTTCTTCTGTAAATGATGAAAAATCAAAATTGTCGAAATTGGAACAAATAAATTCAGAAGATTTGTTTTTTATTGCATTTAGGAAAGAATGCAAATTACCTTTCATTTTGGGATTAAATGAGCTTCTTTCTCTTCCAAACGGGTTGTTAAATTCGTGAGAGTTATTAAACCTGATTTGATGATTAAAAGAATAAGCGACTAATACAAATAGATCCAAAGGATTACGTTCCTTGTTGTACAGTTTCCTTAATTCTTTATAGCCATCTTCGTTTGTCAGTGATAGATTATATTGCGTGATGCGAGATTCAATATGAGAAAGTACATCGTTGCTGTCAAGAGCGTTGAAGGTTTTATAAAGGTCTATTAAATACGATAAGTTGTCATTAAACACCACCCTTTTTGCTCGTGCATTAATTCCGACATTGCACCCACCACAAAACAAATCTACGAATGTTCGTATGTTTTTGGGAAATAGTGGCATTAATTGGGGTAGAAGTTTGTACTTGCCACCAATATAGTTCATTGGAGAACAAATATAGCCATATTGATGAGGTGGCTCCACTGCCATTACAGCATCTTCAACTTCTGTATCTGAAAAGAAATACTCCACCATCATTATCTCATTTTTCAATTTTCATTGCGTTGTCAGCAATGTCTTGTTCTGGCTCGATTTCTATTATTTCGTCGGCAAACCATAGGCGAAAAAGAACTTTCTCCTCTGTGTAAAAAATTGGCGAGATGGCAATTGCTTGTTCGCGTTTTGCAGGTCTTTCACCTCTTTCAATCATATTATGGAGTCCCGCGTCAATATTGAGTCCGGCTGCAACTTTATGTTGTAATTGACCGCAATATTCGCATAGGTGTCTGATTATTTGGGTAAATAACATTGCAGTGTTCGTTAATTTGTTCGTGAAATATTTGTAATTACTTTTTTGACAAATATTGTACAAAGATACATCTTTATTCTGAATGTGGTGGCGTTTCGCAAAAAAAAAACTATTAGTTGGTGGGAACAGCAGTAAGGAAACTGTGTTTTGTGGTAATGGATTTGATAAAATGAATGAAAGGTGTATCAGGGGCTCATCCGATGATACACCTTTTGTCTTGTTTTCAGCGCTGGCTGACGGCAGTGCCTGTTATTTCAGGTATGTGTCGAGCCAGTTGGCGAATCTGCGCTGCCACAAGATGCCGTTCTGTGGTTTAAGGACCCAGTGGTTCTCGTCCGGGAAATAAAGGAACTCCGCAGGTATGCCTCTGAGGACCGCGGCGTTGTAGGCCTGCATTCCCTGAGTGAAGCAGATCCTGTAGTCTAAGCCTCCATGGATGACAAGTATAGGCGCTGTCCATCTATCTACAAATAAATGTGGGGAGTTGGAGTAAGACCATTTCACAACGGGGTTGAGCGTGTCCCAATAAGGGCCGCCGAGATCCCAGTTGACAAACCACATCTCTTCGGTCTCAAGATACTGGGCGTCAAGGTTAAACATGCCGTCGTGGGCTATAAGGGCTTTGAAACGCCCCTCATGGTGCCCGGCGAGCCAATACACCGAGAAGCCTCCGAAACTCGCGCCAACGGCTCCGAGTTTGTCTTTGTTCACAAAAGGCTCTTTCGCGACGGCGTCGATGGCTGATAGATAATCTTTCATGCACTGTCCCCCGTAGTCGCCGCTGATGGCCTCGTTCCACTCTTGTCCGAAGCCCGGAAGTCCGCGTCTGTTTGGCGCAACAACGATATATCCGTTCGCCGCCATCATCTGGAAATTCCAACGGTATGACCAGAACTGACTTACAGTGCTTTGAGGACCACCCTCGCAATATAATAAGGTAGGATATTTCTTGTTCTTGTCGAAATGTGGGGGATAAATCACCCATGTGTGCATCATCTTGTCATCGGTGGTCTTGATCCATCTCTCCTCAACATTCCCCATTGTTAACTGGTTGAAGATGTTGTCGTTGACATGTGTTATCTGACTGAACTTCCCGCTTTGGGTATCGATGGTGTATAACTCTGTCGGACGGCTCATCGACTGCTGTCCTCCAATAAGTTTGTCGCCAGCCACTGCCAATGACACGAAGTTGTGTTTGCCCTCAGTGATTTTGCGGATGTTTCCAGTGTTAAGTTTTAATTCGTAAACCTGGTCTGTAGCATTGATGTCGCTGATGAAATAAATAGAGTTGGCGTCGTCTGACCATGTTAGGCTGGTGCAGTTCTGGTCGAAGCCTATGCTGTAATCCGTTCTCTCGCCAGTGCTTAGGTCCATGACGAAAAGCCTGATTTTGTCTGATTCATAACCGTCTCTCTCCATGCTTTCCCACGCTAACTTGTTGCCTCTTGGAGCTATGGCGATATTTTGGTCATAGCCCATCATTCCTTCGGTGAGGTTGATTGTCTCGCCTGTCGCCACCTTGTATTTATATATATCGGTGTTGGTTGATAACGCATATTCTTTTCCAACCTTTTTGCGGCTGCAATATAAGATGTTACCGTCGTCGAGTGTCCATGCAACCTGCTCCATTCCTCCGAAAGGCCTTACCGGAGACTCCCATAACTCGCCCTGCATGATGTCAATACCGTTGGTAATCATACCATTAGCGGTTGAGGCGACAAACAGATGGCTGAAAGTATCGACCCATTGGTCCCAATGACGGTACATAAGGTCGTTGTTGATTCTTCCCGATGACTTAGGGAGGTCGGGATAGATGTCAACGACTTGGTCTTTCATCTTCACCTCGGCAGAATAAACAATCTGGTTTCCGTCATGGCTGAATTTGAAGCCTGTGACCCCACCGCTGATGTTTGTTATCTGGCGGCGTCCGTTGCCTTTGTCGTCCATGACCCAAACCTGCATGTCGCCTGTCGAGTAAGTCATGAAGGCTATCTCGCCGTCAACAGTCCATACCGGGCTGTATTCGCCGAACTCTCCATTTGTGAGGCATCGGCTGTCGCTGCCGTCAGCGTTCATCACGTAAATCCTTGAGAATCCGCTGTTCCCCTCGATGCTGTAGTCGCTGACAGTGTAAACGACCTTGCCTCCATCGGCTGACACATCGAACTCCCCAATGCGTCCCATTGTCCATAATACCTCCGGGGTCATTATGTCAGAACTGAGTTTGATGGTTTCGCGTGCTGGCGCGTTTTTCTTTGAACCACTACTTGTGCATCCCTGTAAAATCAACAGTGTCAATGCAATAGGTAATAATATCTTCCTCATATTTTTAGTGTTTGTTATTGTTTGATTTTTATTCTGCAAATCTACAATTTTTTTATCTTTGCACAAAAGTATTGCCATGAAATATACATTATTATTTTTCACTTTGTTTTTCGCGGCTTTTTCTGCCTTGGCTCAACAAAAGCTTGTTTATCAGTCATATTTTTTAGGCTCCGACAGCGGAGATACAACATTCAGAATGGTCGAGAGGTTTAAAAACCAATTGAAAATAACTGATATTGATGAGCTTCCTGACAATCTGATTCCCGGAATGTCGTCGGATATCGTTTTCGTGGACTATGAGGACGACTCTGTTTTCGTTCAGATGAATTTCAATGACGGAGAGTCTTTTTTCTCTGCCAAGAAATTGAGCGGCACAGATATACAGTTCGTTAACATTGGAGAAGAGACGGTTTTAGGTTATAATTGTAAGAGATATAAGACCTCGATAAACTCGAACACTGTAGAGGTGTGGATGACCGATGACTTAGGTTTTGACGCAACCCCGATCACTTCTCGCGGCTATCTAAAAGGCGTTATGGTACGACAGATGATTAATGGCGGGCGTGTGTTGGAGTTGAAGAGCGTCGTCAAGGATAAGAAGCTGAAGAAGAATGTGATACCACAAAACCTTGGAGTGAGGAAAGGTATAGGAGACTTAGATAAGATAAAGTTAGACAAACTCATTGTACGCGAGCGCATCTTTAATGATGACCAGATTCATTTCGCTGATATTGAGAGATTTAGAGGAGATATGCCTTTTGATACCGTTATACATTTCTCATACGGTACGATAATCTTGAAGCGTGTGAATATGCCGTTGCTGCCAGAGCATTACCAGTATTTTGTTGAGTTGCGGCAAAAGTCGAATGGTGATGCATACGATAGGGCGGGCTCTGTTTTCGTGATACCGCAGGATAGACGGCTCTCGTTGCTTGACGCATTGACTGACAGCATACAGGTAGTCCCCGGAATGACTGCTAAAGATGGCGGCGTATATCACGGTATCATGCTGGCCGATGATTTTGAGCCGGTTGTGGAGCTTCTCAGATTCTTCACGCCTTTTGGTGTGGGGCATTTTAATGGAAGAGTAAACATCGACGGACTTGAGTGGGAGGACGAGGCATATTATAAGATGGAGGTGACGGAGCTGTCGGATAGGCTTTCGGGCGATGTGCTTATCGGCGCTTTTATCGGGAATTACGATGGCGGCGGACATGAGGTGTCGCTTGATATTGTGGCTTATCCTCAGGATTATAGCGGTGACACTGAGGGTAATAACCGCTGGAGTCTGCCGCTTTTCAACACCTGCAACGTGATGGAAATGTCAGGACAAAATTACGGTAAGTTCTTTCGCACCGATAGTCTGACCGTTGAGTTCGAGGTGCCTGAAAATGTTGATAATTTACGACTTAGATATATCTCCACCGGACATGGCGGATGGGGTGGAGGCGATGAGTTCAACCCTAAGGAAAACACTATAATCATTGATGGCGTCAAGAGATGCGTTCTCACGCCTTGGAGGTGTGACTGCGGCACTTATCGCGAACTTAATCCTGTATCGGGTAACTTCTGGAATGGCGTTTCCTCTTCCGATTATTCGCGTTCAGGCTGGTGCCCGGGCACAGCAACCAACCCTGTCTATATCGATTTGAACGACATCAAACCGGGACGGCATTACATTACCGTGGCTATACCGCAGGGAGAAAACGAAGGCGGCAGCTTCTCCCACTGGATGGTCAGCGGCGTGCTTCTCGGAAATATTGTGAAATGATGGTGTTTAACTTTTTAAACAATACTTGCTCCGGTTTCATCTCCGGTCGGGAAAAGACATTAAAAATAGTTAGTTGGCTTTTTGTGAATCATAACGTCTGGCAGATGAGACACATCACCTTCTTTAATAAATGAACATAGTATGTATATGATGCTTTAATTTTTAAAATGATGACTATAGATACAACAAATATGTGTTCTCGTCTTCAGAAGAAACTGCTCTTTCCTGACGGCATTTACTACGGAATATGGCAGGCTATCAAAGAAGATGACGAGTTGACGGCGGTGGTACGTAACCGTCAGTTGCACATATATCGTAATGGAAAGAAAATCCTTATCCTTGCGGGAAAGGCACTCCCCAAAGTGATACGGGAGGACATGTTGAATGAAAAATTTTTTGGAAAATGACAGAACAGATAAAACCGGTGTGCCATGCAAATACGGCTATCGAATGCCCGTGTCCGAAGGACTGCCCGCGACATGGAAAATGTTGCGCTTGCGTGGCTCATCACAGAGAGAAAGGTAAGCTGCCAAAATGCCTTGCTCATATAAAAGGAGGGGCCTTTAGTAAATTGTTTGGAAGGTAAGTCGTTGTTTTTAAAATAGATATGAGACATCGAGACCTTTGCGAAATTTAATGTAAATGTGCTATGTCTCTTTCAATAAGGGACGGCGCATCAGCCAATGCCGTGTATTATATCTTGAGTTTTTTAGAGACTGATTTGAATCACTGTATATAGTGTAATTCGTTGGGAACCATATTGTATAAAAAAGATGCGTATCTTTTTATGTTGGTTGGTTTAGAGATACGCATCAAAAATAAATACTGTTAAAAATTGTCTTCTATGTTTTTGTATCGTTTGAAAGATTCAAACTGTTGGGTTGAGAACGTATGCTGAGGCTTCTCATCCTTGATAAAGAAGAAAAGTACAAGCCAGAGTCTCATTACGGTACAAGGGTGAATCCTATTTCGCTCAAGGCTTTTCTTAATTCTTCAATATCCGGATTGCCTGTTATCCTTGCCTCTTTGCTTGCTAAATCGACGCTGGCATCTTTTACACCTGGCACTTGGCGTAAGGCTTTCTCTGCATTCATGCGGCAGTGGTTGCAGTTCATTCCCTCTATGTGGAATACAATGGCGTCTTTTTCGTCAGAAGCCTCAATGTTGTGGGAGTGTTTGTGTCCACGGTTACGTAGCCAAGCGTTTAGCAGCAGGATAGCGAGTAAGATAGTACAAGCCCAGTTGAAAATGGAGATAGTTTCGTTACAACAGTCGGCGTTGGCGACGAGCGATGAGGTGAACCATTCTCTTGGCAGCAGGTTGTCGATGCCCAGACCGAAAGCCATTGCGCCTATTATTATCGAGAAGAGATAGATTAACATTGTTCGCGTTCCCAATACCTTTTTAATGACAAGCATAGAGGCTACGTTTGCGGCGGGTCCAGCCATCAGAAGCACAAGTCCAGCGCCGGGGGTGAGGCCTTTGAGCATAAGGGCTACTGCGATCGGGATGCTGCCTGTGGCGCAGATATACATTGGAACAGAGATACATAGCACTAATAGCATTGACAACAAACTGTTGTTTGAGAAAATCTCGAAGAATGAGTCAGGGACAAGGACCGTAATCAATCCAGCCACAACAAGACCTATCACGAGCCATTTGCCGATGTCGGACATCATCTCGACGAAAGCATATTCGAGGGCTTCTATGCAGCGTTTTAGGAATGGTTTTTTCTTAGAAGCATCATCGGCAGCGCATTCTTTCTCAATATGTTGTGTGTTATTATCATTAGTGTCGTCTGTTTTGTCGAAAACGTTCACCATTTGTCCGGCGAACAAAGACGTTACTAATGCCGCGATAGGCCGAGTGATAGCGAAAGGGAGTCCCATTAACGAATAGGTGGCGATAATTGAGTCGATGCCGGTTTGCGGGGTGGCGACGAGGAAAGAGGTCACGGCGCCTTTCGACGCCCCTTCTTTACGTAGTGACATGGCGGTAGGAAGCACGCCGCAGGAGCAGAGAGGGAGGGGGATTCCGAAAATAGCGGCGTTCAACACAGATCGGAAGTTGTTCTGTGAGAGGAATCTTCCGTAAGCCCTGCTTGGGATAAAGGCGTGCATTATGCCCGCTAACAGAAACCCTAACAGCAAAAAAGGCGACATCTCATTGATTATTTCTAAAATCTGTCTCATAGCGTTAAAAATTTACTCGGCAAAAGTAACGTTTAATTTTTGCAATTAAGTTGCATTTTTTTTGTGGGGTCACACGATGCATTATAACATAAATTCATTTACAGAAACTACAGAATGTACATTGTTTTTGCGCTATAATAGTTCAAATGTCGTTAATTGATTCGCATTTACGTCGTGAGTAAATCATATCCCGGTTTTTGGCGTTCTTGGATAACTAATTATGTAAAAGATGGTTATAAAAATCAATTGCATATTTTTGTTTTAATGTAGATTCACAAACGAAGTGCAAAACCATTCTCTTACCCCGGGGTAAGAGGTCGCGAAAAGGGGAAAAGGTAGTTTGAGAATTTTACAAGAGATACTTTTAAACAAGCAATACAAAAAAAATAAAAAGGGAGACCGAGGTCTCCCATTGGAATAATTAATTTTGTGTTGTCTTATGAAATATAGTCAATTATCCCGAGAGCAAAGGTACGCAATTTTCCTGGGATTACAAGAAGAAAAAACATTAACTGTTATTGCTCGACAGATAGGGTGCTAAGTATCAACGGTTAGCAGGGAAATAAAACGTAATAAGAACCGATTCGGGAGGTACGTGTTCTCTGTGGCGTGTGAGCTGGCACAGATACGTCGGGAGCGTTCCGTATCAAACAAGAGGCTGCCTGATTATATAAAAAAGGAGGCATTGAAGCTACTTGTGGAGAAAGATTGGTCTCCGGAACAAATTTCCGGATATTTACAAGTTCACAAGCACATTTGTATCTCTCATGAAAGCATATATCGACTCATCAGGGAGGACAAAACGGGAGAATTAAGGAGGCATACCCGTCATGGGATGAAGTATAGAAGGCATATGAAAATACGAAAAAAAGGGAAGGGGAGTAAAATACCTAATAGAATAAGTATCCATGATAGACATCCCGAGGCAGATGGTAAACGATTTGGTGATTGGGAGCTGGACCTTATAGTCGGAAAAGGGCAAAAAAGTGCCTTGGTAACCCTAACAGAGAGATCGACAAACTACATACTGATGGACTTTGTTCCGGACAAAAAGCCTAAGACCGTGGCTTCTAAAGTGAGGTCTTTGCTACTGCCCTTTAAAAACTGCGCGCTTAAAACAATCACAACCGAAAACGGGGTTGAATTCTTTAACCATGAATGGATTGCTAAGAAACTTAACACCACTGTTTATTTTGCCGACCCTTACTGCTCTTGGCAGAAGGGAGCCGTTGAGAACGCCAACAAACTAATCAGGCAATACTTCCCTAAAGGTACTGATTTTAACCATGTTAAGCACCATGATATCATCAATGTGCAGTATCGTATCAATGCCAGACCGAGAGAAAAACTAAATTTTTTCTCCCCCGTTGAGGTGTTCTTCAAACTTTGTCACTAATTTTGCACTTGCTTGTTGAGAGTAGGTTCAGTAAAAAACTGGAGAAGTATTTTGTGGTATATGGAATTTTTGTATTTTTGTGTCGGACAACGTGGCTTTCATGTCATTTTGCCAAAGCAGACAAAAGTCATTTATGTATTCTGATTAATTGTTATTAGGGAGTGTCGTTATGTTATTCTTTGTTATTGCCATCGCTGCAACATTGTTATTATGTTTTGTCTTTATCTTTATTAGACTGAGGCGTTTACAAAATATGCTAAATTATATTAATAAACATTGTCCTCTCTTGTCGAAAAAATTTCAGTTGCCTGCTAAACTTGATAAAGAATGTATTAAGAAGCACCGTCATCTGTTGAAAAAAAGTTTAAATGAACTTGCTGATGAGGAAAAGCGCATAGTTGATTTTGCAGTGTCTAGATTAAGTGTCAAATATCCACTCGGATATGATAGCATTAAAAGTAAATATCCTAATTTGTCTTATTCGGAATTGTTGCTGTTGGAGAATGATATTGCAGATGAGGACGGCCGTGTCAGGGAACAAAAGCGTAAAGCAGAAATCGAAAGGGAGGAGAAGCATGTTAATAGTGTGATTGATACTCTCGCTGAAGCCGCTGCTGTTGCTGATGTCGAGAAGGCAGAACTCTCTATTAATAAAATTAATGGTACGATAAAAAGAATTAGAGATAAGAGACTAACACGAAAAATAAAAAATGCAATAGACGATTTTAATAAAAAATATGGTGAAGGCTTGTCTGATCCTTTCGAGATTTCATCGGTAAATTATTTAATGCCAACGGGGTTTGTACAAGGAGATGACTGGAAATACCCAGTCTCCAAGTTTCCCCAAAATGGTGTTGTCGTATTCCCTTTCCGACGAAATAAAATTGAGCGTAGAGGATTTATGGAGGCGAGGTTTCAGTCGGAGCTGTCAAAGGTGTTAAGTAATTGCAAGTTACAAATAATTGGTGATTGCGGAATATTGCCAAAAGATGGTTGCCGTCCATTTGAACCTGATATTGCTGTAATTGATTTAGAGAATACTTCTATTAGGATTGACATTGAAATAGATGAGCCTTATGCTGCAATTACAAATCTACCAATCCATTTTGTGGGTTGCGGTGACGATAATAGAGATATGCGATTAACTAATCTTGGTTGGATAGTCGTGCGTTTCGCTGAATATCAGGTGCTTTCCGAAATGAATGCGTGTATTGCCTATATAGCTCAGTTGATTCATAAGTTAAATCCAACGAAACTATTACCAGATGTTCTTTTGCATTCTACTTTGCCACCGAAACAGAAACGTTGGACAGAGATTGAGGCAAAACTGATGGCTGTTGATAATTATCGCCAAAGGTATTTGCACTATGAGTTCGGAATTTCTGATATTGTTCCACTTGAAAAGAAGGATATTATACAAACAGAGAAAGAAAGGGAATGTGCCAAATTTGTCAAGCCACTCATAATCCCAACAGAGAATAATGGAATAATAGGAAGAAAAGGAGATGGGTTTGCTGAAAGAGATGGCAAAATTCAATTCTATCCAAAGGAACATGTGTATATTTACAATGGAAATGAGGAACTAACGCCAGTAAGTAATATTGTATCAAGTTTGTTCTGTCCTTTTGACTCTGATTATTGGTCAAAAAAGAAAGCCAATGAACGTTGTGTCCCACAAGGACAAATACTGGAAGAATGGTGCGTTGATAGTTTATGTGCACGTGAAGTTGGAACATTTCTTCATCTTCAGATTCAGAATTATTATGAAGAAGGTAAGGATTTCCAGTTATCATATCATTTTAAATATGATGGCAAATATGTAAAGGAAGACAAAGTAGTATCACTAAACAAGGAGTACTCTCAATTCAAGTCTTTCATTAAAGAACATGCGATTAAGCCGTTCAGAACGGAATGGCCAATTTATGACGAGGATATCAAAATTGCAGGTACAATAGATATGCTGCATTGTCGTGATGGCTTGTTCGATATTTACGATTGGAAACGCACTGGCAAAGTCCTTGATTCTTTTGGTAATCCTATTGTCGAAAACTATGTTAGGCGGAAGGGAAATGGTGTTTGTTGCAATATTGATGATACTCCATATTGGCATTATTGTTTGCAACAAAATATGTATAGGTATATATTACAAACCAAGTATAATATTTGGGTTGGAAAAATGTATCTTGTCGTATTTAGTGACATACAAAATGATTATAAGAAATTAGAGGTTCCAAATATGGATGAGGTAATTACATCAATAATAAAAGATTTCCGTAATAAGTGAAAAGTTGGACATCAGTATGATTCATGCCTGTTTCCTTTCGTTACAGTTCGGATGCAGCTAATAGATTCATTGCCAGTCTCCCTTGTTTTTTGATCAGACAATTTCGTGCTTGTTTACATAGCATTCTTTTTACCTTCCTCCTTCCTCTTTATTTTCTATGAGTTGTCCTTTATTTTTGTACTTTTGCCGAAAAAATTTTTCTATGAACAGCATAATGATTGTCCTTCCAATCCTCACCTTGTTGATGTTTGACCTCGGATTGTCGCTCGAATGGAATGATTTCCTGAAAGTCTTAAAACATCCGCGAGCTGTGGCCGTAGGTTTGTTGGGCCAGATTGTCATGCTGCCCGTCATCGCCTTTTGCCTGCTCCGCTTCGTGTCGCTCCCCACAACTATGCTCATCGGTGTGATGCTTGTCGCTTGCTGTCCCGGCGGCAGCTCCTCTAACGTGTTCTCTAAAATCGCAAAAGGTGATGTGGCGCTGTCTGTCTCTCTGACTTTCGTCAGCAGTTTTGTCACTCTTGTCACCCTTCCGCTGATAATGGGCTGGGTCTCATCTTATTTCGGAAGAGATGTCGTGATAAGGCTTCCTGTTGCTAACCTTTTGATTCAGAATGTGGTGACAATGATTCTGCCTGTTATCGCCGGACTTGTGCTGAGAAAGGCCAAGACTGATTTGGCTATCAAAATATCCGCGGTGCTTTCAAAGCTCGCGTTCCCTCTGCTGATGCTGCTCGCCTTTTTGTTTTTTATCGTGCACCATAGCGTTATCATCGAGAATTTCGGTAGGGTGGGAATGTGTGTGTCAATGCTTTTGGTTTGCTGTATCGTTTTGGCCGCTTTGCTGGGATTTCTTTTCAAACTGAAACGCCCTGAGAGAAGGACGATAGTGATTGAGGTGGGTATGCAGAATGCGGCTCAGGCTATCGCGGTGGCATCAAGTCCTTTTGTGTTTAACGACGCCGTAATCGCTGTGCCTGCTATTATATATGCCCTCGTCATGAACGTGGCTCTTCTCATTTATGTCTTTGTGGCAAAAAGGTGTTAGAATAATGTTGTCATCTGACAATCAATGTGTAATGAATGATTTCCCTGTTTGCTCTGTTGTTTCTTTGCGGCATTGCTAAAATGTCTGTGTTTTCTGCTGTCGCTTTTTATTTTGAAAGTGTGCGGAACTATGGAAATCTACACCTATTATTATATATAGTTCGTCATTCGCTTTGGTGTGATTTTGAAAGAAAGTAACCTTTGATGGGAAAGTGTTGTGGCCGTGCTGCCCCAAAAATAATTCAGGAGGCTGTTAACCTCCTGATTGACAATTTGTTATCCTGTAGCGAGGATGAGAATTGAACTCATGACCTCCGGGTTATGAATCCGACGCTCTAACCAACTGAGCTACCTCGCCGTTTTTCGAGTGCAAAAGTACTGCTTTTTTTAATATCTCCAACAATTTTTTTTTATTTTTTTTAAAAAAAATTCCAAGTGGCATATTAGAAATATTTATTACTTTTGTGATTTGAAAATTAATGATAAAAAAATAAGAGATGAAGAAGTTATTTGTATTAATCAGTGCATTGTTTTTAATGTGTTCCGTGACTTTCGCACAAACGGACTCGGAGGAGGGACAGAATGGACCGGAGATCACTTTCAAGGATACTCATCATGATTTCGGCAACGTCCAATATAAGGGGAACGCCACGTATGAGTTCGTGTTCGTCAATACTGGCAACGAGCCTTTGATTCTTTCACAGCCGAAATCATCATGCGGCTGCACCGTTCCTGAATGGCCTAAGCAGCCTATCCTTCCCGGACAATCGGATTGCATCAGGGTTACATACAAGAACACTGACAGACCCGGAAGCTTTAACAAATATGTTACTGTTTTCTCTAATGCGTTGAAAAATAAGGAAGTCAAACTTCATATCAAAGGAGCAATCCTCCAACAACCTACTGAGGTGACACCATTCAAGGAGGAGGGTTTTGGTAGTCCATTCAATAAAAATCAATAATAAATAAGGTATTTAAAATTCAGTCTTATGCCTAAAATTTCTAAAAAAGGGCAGGCAATGCCAGCCTCTCCAATCAGAAAACTTGTCCCGTTCTCAGATGACGCAAAAAAAAGAGGTATTCATGTCTATCACCTGAATATTGGTCAGCCGGATATCGAGACTACAACTTATGCACTCGATGCTGTTAAGAAATATGATGAGAAGGTTATAAAGTATTCAAACTCAGCAGGTAACCTTTCTTATCGAGAGAAATTATGCAAATATTATGGCAATCTTGGCATTGACATCGCGCCGGAGGACATCATTGTGACTACTGGCGGTTCTGAAGCACTGCAGATCGCATTCCAGACAATCATGGATGAAGATGACGAGGTGATTATCCCGGAGCCATTCTACGCAAACTATAACGGCTTCGCAAAATCTTCCGGCATAAAAGTCAAACCTATCTTCTCGGAGATCAGCAACGGTTTCGCATTGCCATCGATTAGCGAGTTTGAAAAAGCTATAACTGAACACACAAAAGCCATCTTGATTTGTAACCCCAACAACCCAACCGGTTACCTTTATTCAGAAGAAGAGATGGAGTCGCTTCGCCAGATAGTGCTTAAACATGACCTTTACCTTATTACTGACGAGGTGTATCGTGAGTTCTGCTACGACGGCTCAAAACATGTGTCAGCGATGTCATTGAAAGGTGTTGAAGACAATGTTATACTTATCGACTCAGAATCAAAGAGGTTCAGTGCATGCGGTATCCGTATCGGACGTCTCATTTCTAAAAATAAGGAAGTCATCACTACAGCCATGAAGTTCGCCCAGGCTCGTCTGTCGCCTCCTTCATACGGCCAGGTAGCAGCTGAGGCCGCTCTTGACACTCCGTCATCGTATTTTGATGGCATCGTCAAAGAGTATGTCTCACGCCGCGATGTATGTGTCGAGGGTATCAACAGGATCCCAGGCGCGTTCTGCCCAACACCTAAAGGCGCATTCTATATCATAGCGCACCTCCCAATCGACAACTCTGAGAATTTCTGCAAATGGATGCTTACCGATTTCAATTACGAGGGTAAAACTGTGATGATGGCCCCGGCAAGTGGTTTCTACTCAACACCAGGACTTGGTACTCAAGAAGTTAGAATAAGTTACTGCCTTAACTGCGATGACCTTAGAGACGCAATGTTTATCTTGGGCAAAGCATTGGAAGTATATCCAGGTAGATGTTAATAAATCAGATATTTTGCTCTGATTTTTAAATATTCCTCGATTCCGGAACGCCACGATGAACGAATCTCGTCTTCTGACATTCCGGAATCTATTTTTTCTTGCAGGTCTTTAACGCCAGCCAACTTTATGAAATAATTGTTGAAGAATTTCTCATCTTCCGCGAGCTGCTTCCTCGCATCAATAATCCACGATAAATTTAGTCTCTGCTCGTTATTAGAGTAGTTGTGCGCATATTCTGTAAGGTCCTTACCATGACACTTTTCCCCAGAATATAAAGGAGGACGGTGGCCTTCTGCCGTCTCAGGCGTGAAAACGAAATCGTCCGACATATCGGGGTGTCCATACACTTGGAATGGTGTCACGGTTCCTCGCCCAACACTTACATCCGTGCCTTCGAAAAGACATAGTGAAGGATAAAGATACACTGATTCCCAATTAGGTAGGTTAGGGGAGGGCTTTACAGGGAGCTTGTAGATAGCGTCCCTGATGTACTTCCCCATCTTGATGACGGTGAGTTCGCAATTAATGCTGTCCTTCAGCCACTTCTCTCCATTGACCATAGTGGCGTATTCTCCTATGGTAAGCCCATAAACGATTGGCACTCTGTGCATCCCAACAAATGAGGTGTTGCTTTCATCAAGTACGGGACCGTCAACATAAAATCCGTTTGGGTTTGGGCGGTCCAAAACAATTACAGGTACTCCATTTTCAGCTGCGGCTTCCATGACGTATGTCATAGTGGAGATGTATGTGTAAAAACGTGTGCCTACATCTTGAAGGTCAAATAATAGAATATCAAGGCCCTCAAGTTGCTCTCGTGTGGGTTTCTTGTTCTTTCCGTAAAGAGATACTATCTGGATGCCTGTTCTCTCGTCGTAACCTGAGGCTACACTTGCTCCCTCATCTGCCGTACCTCTGAATCCGTGCTCTGGCGTGAAGATGCGCTCAATGTCTATCCCCCTATTTAATAAGGTGTCAACAAGATGAACTCCGTGAAATATACTTGTCTGGTTTCCAACGACACCGACCCTCTTGCCTCTTATCATGTCGATGTATTCTTCTGTCCTCGAAGCTCCTACAATGGCGTCTTCGGCGTCAAGCAATAACAAAGATTTGTTTTGTTGGCCAATGATGTTCAATGGTATAACTGAAAAAAGCGCAAATAAGAGTAAAAAAATACGTGTCATATATATAATTTCTTTATTTTTGCAATTATAACAAAAAAATGAACGCGTCATCATTTATATCAAAAAGAATTTTTTCTTTGTCGAAGGACAATCTATCTTCGACGGTGATGCGTATTGCGGTGGTGAGCGTCGCACTTGGTGTGGCTGTGATGTTGATTTCCATAGCAGTAGTGGTTGGATTTAAGAATCAGATTAAGGAGAAGGTTATCGGTTTCGTGGCTCCAATCCATATTCAGGCGTTGAACCAGAATGAGTCGGTGGAGGAGGAGCCCTTCCTTTATGACAGCATTCTCGCCGCAAGGTTGGACAAGCCTTTCATCAGCTCAGTGCAGAAATCCGCGAACAAAGCTGGAATAATCAAGACCGATGATGAGATTCATGCCGTGGTGCTCAAAGGTGTTGATTATGAATATCGCTGGGATTATATATCTTCCAACCTCGTTGACGGGTCTGTTCCGCAATATGCAGAAAATGAACGCTCTAACGATATTGTGATTTCTAAAATCGTCTCGGACAAGATGAAGATATATGTTGGCGACCCCGTAAGGATCTGGTTCGTTGACAACGAGATGAAGGCGAGAGGCAGGAAATTTGTAGTCAAAGGTGTGTATGAGACGGGTCTCGCTGATTGCGACGAGCGTTTTATATATTGCGACTTAAACCAGATTCGTAAACTTAATGGCTGGGAAAACAATGAGATAGGACATCTTGAGGTATGGCTAAACGATGACGACGTGGATAATATCTCAAATCGCAACCAAGATATATATTTCAGCATACCTACGCATCTTATCTCATATACCGCAATGGAAAGCTATCCCCAGATCTTTGACTGGCTCCAACTGCAAGATATGAATGTCGCAATAATCATTACCTTGATGGTGCTTGTCGCTGGGATCGCTATTATTAGTATGTTGTTGATTATCATATTGGAAAAGACATCCGCCATCGGTCTCTTAAAAGCTATGGGGGCGAGTAACGGTCTCGTAAGGAGCATTTTCTTGAGACGTTCTCTAAATATCCTTTTCCTTGGAATGCTGTTTGGTAACATGCTCGGTGTCGGACTGTGCCTCATTCAAAAATATACAAACATTATCACTTTGTCGCCCGAGTCGTACTATCTCTCATCGGTTCCAATTGAACTTAATGTGTGGCATTTGCTTATTCTGAATGCCGGCATTACAGTGCTATGGATTGTGATGCTTTTGATACCGACAATGATGATAAACAGTATAAATCCATCAAAATCAATCAGGTTTGAATAAAATGATTAAATAATTTTATATTATGGAAAACTATACAATAGAACCTTTAAAAGGATATGGCGATCTCTTCTTCGGAATGTCGATAGATGATCTGGTTAAAACATTAGGACAGCCCTCGAATCAGGAGGAGGTCGATTCTCCGCTCGATGACGACACACATGTCTTAGTGCTTGATTATGACGATGATGCATTCTCGGCTTTTTTTGAAGACGACTCGGTCTCTAAGCTCTCTAATTTCTACACAATGAACGAGAACAGTGTTCTCTTCGGAGCCAAAGTCTTTGACCTTAATAAAGACGAGCTTGTGGAATTGATGAAGCAGAATGGCTACGAGGAGTATTCCGAAGATAACGAAGACGGATACTGCATCTCATACGATGAGTTGAATATTGATTTCTATTTTGATGATAATCAGTTGGTTGAGGTTTTCTGGGAGAGATAATGCTGAAACGCGCTAATTGTCAGCCATGCCTGAAGCGTGGATGATACTGCAATATCACCTCACGGAGATATTCATCGGAGACGTGTGTGTAAATCTCGGTGGTGGCGATGCTTGAGTGCCCTAACATCTGTTGGACGGCTCTTAAATCGGCACCGCCTTCAAGGAGGTGTGTGGCGAAAGAGTGCCTGAGGGTGTGCGGACTTATCGTTTTCCTTATTCCCGCTTTTTCAGCAAGCGATTTGATCATAAGGAAGATGCTTTGCCGCGTTAATCCCGTCCCTCTCGCACTTATGAACACGGTGTCGGAAAATTTTGGCATTATCCCTTGATGCAGTCTCTCTCCTTCAATATAGTTCATCAACTCCTTTATCGTTTTCTTCCCTATAGGTACGAGCCGTTCCTTATCACCTTTGCCGATAATCCTTATGAACTCGTCTTTTATAAAAATATCACTGATATTTAATGATATGGTCTCTGATACGCGGAGCCCGCAGCCATACATGACCTCAATGATTGCCTTGTTGCGGTGTCCAAACTTATGGCTTAAATCTATACTGTTGAGCAGCGACATTATCTCCTCATAACCAAGTACATCGGGAATATGCCTGCCGATGCTTGGCGAGTTGATGAGTGCGGTAGGGTCCTTCTCGCAGATTCTCTCCTGGTTTATAAATCGGTAGAAACTCTTCAATCCGGACAGTATTCTTGCCTGAGATGCTGTGCTTATACCTATCTCATATAGTTGCAAAAGGAATCCCTCTATATCCTCCTCGCAAATATCGCTAATGTCTGTTGACTTAGAAGTGTCGGTAAGGTACTGCATAAACAATTCAATGTCATGGCAATACGCTTTTACTGTGTTGTCGGATAGCGACTGCTCTAATCGCAGGAAGATGGAGAAACTCCTTATTATGTTGCTGTCAAGTTTCATATAAAAAATAATTGCAAATATGCGTAAAATAGATTAATTTTGCAAACTCAATTAATAGAAAAATTAACTTATTTCATAACATTAAAAAACCATTTGTAAAAATGAAGAGATTTTTGATTTCAGTTGTTGCCATCTTGTTGTTTGGCTCATTATCAGCACAGAATGTTGCTCGTGAATGTGTTCTTTTTGAAGTGTTTACAGGCGTAAACTGTCCTTATTGCCCTGCAGCGGCTAACGGTGTCTCTCAAATGCTTGAAGAAGGACTCGCTATCGCTCCTGTCGCGATACACACAAGTGCTTTCTCCACGTCGGAGTTCTATACAGACGAGACAAATGGTCGCGCTAATTTCTATGTTATCAATGGCTATCCTACTTTAAAGGCTGATGGAATTCTTACAAAGTCAGGCGGTGGAAACGCATCTCAAAGCATGTACTCGTCATACATATCTTGCTATAACCAGAGAATCAACGTGACAAGCCCATTCACAATCGACCTTTCATACGATTTCGTTGAAGGCTCTGTCTGCCAGGTCACAGCCGTTGTCAACAAAGTGGGGCAGTGCGATGCTGCAAACCTTAGAGTTATGATTGCTCTTACTGAGTCTCATATTCAAAAGACATGGCAGGGGATGTCGGAACTTAACGCCGTCACCCGCGACTTTATTCCTACACAGGACGGTACCGTTTTCTCAGGTGAGTCACTCACTGTTACAGAACTGTTCGATATGGCCGGCTTCCCAAAAGAGAATATGTGCCTCGTGGCTTGGGTACAGAGCTTCACAACAAAGGAAGTCTTCCAGACAGTGAAATTATCTCTTGAACCACAAATGGTTAACTATGATGTCGCTCTTCGTGGCATCAGCACTCTGGTGACAAACAACTGCTCAGATTTAGTTGAGCCAACACTTACTATTAAGACCTTCGGAACAGAAAACGTGACATCATTGGATGTCGAGGTGACAGGTGCTAATGACGAGATGCTGTCAACTTATCAGTGGACAGGCAACGCCTCAACAGGCGACACCATCGAGTTCTCAATGCCAGAATTCAGCCTTCAAGGTTCAAACGTTGTGAATTTCAACGTGGTGAAGATCAATGGGAATGATGACGCTTATCCTTTTGACAATTACCTTTCAAGAGAAATCTTTCCTGCAGGAGAGTTCCATGGCGATATTCAGGCAACGATCAAGACTCCAAAAGACCCGGAGGATTTGGTGCTGGTAATCAAGAATATGGATACAGATGTCATCGTTGAGGAATATCATTTTGAGGAGGGTAACCATGGCTATCAGTTCGACCTCAACATTCCTTCAACGGGTTGCTATAGAGCTATCTTCCTGAATAAGAGCGGAACAGGTACAGGCTCTGGCTTCGCAAAACTCACAGCGGAGGACGGCACAGTGATAGTTTCTCTCTCAAGAACACAGAACCCATTCACCTATAAATATGTAACGGAGTTCTCTCTCATGACGTTAGATGTTGATGAGAATAACGATGTTGACAATAACCTCATCTATCCTAACCCAGCATCATCAGAGTTGGTGGTCTGCGGAAGCGATATTTGCGAACTCAGCATCTATAACTCTCTCGGCCAGATGGTATATACCAAGTCGGGTGACTTATGCAACGAGGTTGTCGATGTCAAGGCTTTCGAAAACGGCCTTTATATCGTTAATATGAAGAAAAACAATGGCGAGACAGTAATAGAGAAAGTCGTTGTTAAAAAATAATTGATATGAGGAAAGTCCATTTCATCGCGATTGGTGGCAGTGCCATGCATAACCTTGCAATAGCATTGCACCGTAAGGGATATGAGGTTACCGGCTCTGACGATGAGATTTTCGAGCCATCAAGGACTCGGCTCGAAAAGGAAGGCATACTCCCAAAAGAGTTGGGTTGGCATCCAGAGAGACTCGATAACTCGTATGATGCCGTCATCCTTGGTATGCACGCCAGAATCGATAACCCGGAACTTGTTCGCGCTCAAGAGATTGGACTTAAGATTTACTAATATCCGGAATATCTTTACGAGCAAAGTAAAGACAAAATCCGTATCGTTATCGGTGGAAGCCATGGAAAGACTACCATAACATCTATGGTGCTTCACGTGATGAAAGAGGCCGGTATCGATACGGATTTCATGGTGGGCGCACAACTCGAAGGCTTTGATGTTATGGTCCGCCTTAGCGATACAGCTAAATATATGGTGATAGAGGGCGATGAATATCTCACATCGCCCATCGACCGCATTCCGAAATTCCATAAATACCACCCTCATATCGCAGTGATAAGCGGTATAGGCTGGGACCATGTCAACGTGTTCCCAACTTTTGATTCCTACCTTGAACAGTTCAGGATTTTTATCAATACAATAGAAAAAGACGGCTGCCTCATATTCGATAATACCGATGCGGAAGCCCTACATCTCGCAGAATCATCAAAGGTGAATAGTTTCGGCTACGGCATTCATCCTTATAAATCCGCCGATGGGAAGACATTCCTGTCCCTCGACAATGGTGATGAGGTGGAAGTGAGAATCTTTGGCGAGCATAACATGAAGAATATCAATGCGGCTCGATTAGTACTTAATAGGATAGGTGTCGGCAACGACCAATTTTATAAGGCGATAACATCCTTCAAAGGTGCTGCACGTCGCCTTGAGAAACTTGTCGATAACGATGATAAAGGTAATGTGGTGTTCCGCGATTTCGCTCACGCCCCTTCAAAAGTCATCGCAACAGTAAACGCTATTCGAGAGAAATTCCCTGATAAATTTTTTCTTGCAGTGTTCGAACTCCATACCTATAGCAGCCTTAGCGAGGTTTTTATTGACCATTATGCAAGCTGTCTCGATAATTGCGATAGGGCAGTGGTCTTCTATGATCCACACGCAGTTGCTGTGAAAAGACTTGATATGATGTCGGACGAGAGAATAATAAAGGGTTTTAATCGTGATGACATCACTGTGGTGCATTCTAAGGAGGAATTAATAAGCCTTCTTAAAACTATGAATATCAATGATGTCGTCGCCGGCTTCATGAGTTCCGGCGATTTCAATGGCCTTACTAATTCTGACCTTTGCGAGATTTTTTAAACTCTTATAGTGCACCGGTTTACTTTGATTAAAGAATAAGATTTTGGTATTCAGCTCCTTATTCTGGTATGCTTATGCCAATTGCCTGACAGCGTTTTGCTGTCGGTCAATATGTGCTGAGCGGTGATGTGTATAGTCAACGGGAATTAGGTGATGTGTTTTCTTTCACAATGCGCTTATTTGAAATAGATTCTTAAAGGAACTTAATATAATGCACCACCTTCTCTGCAAAATCCTCATAATCATTATAAATGACAGCGGATGAAAAGTTTCCATACTGAGTTCGGGATTCGCAAACACTTAAATTATCGGTTTCTGAATATTTGCACATATATTCGTTCTTGTTTCTGATTTCTCCTTTTATTTCGGAAAGATGTATTACAAAAAGCAGTGTTTTTGTGGGTGTATGAATAGAAGTTTGAATATCGTCCCTTGACAATGTCAGATACTTTGCCGAATTGTGTTCCGTAAACTCTTCCCATTTTTGAAAAGTGCCGTCGTTTTTGTAATATGGAATCTTGTCAGGAATAATAAATATCTGAAAATAAGGAATATTAGCACAACGAATATTAGCTGTTTCGCCCAACATGTTTTCAAAATAGTTGTTTGAGTTCTGCGAATAATTTTGCATCACGAATTTTACGCCAATTCCTGCTATCGGCTTCCTGTTTTTTATAATGGTGATATCAACAGCTTTGTCAATGTAACGACCGTCAATTTTCATCTCCTTGCCATTCCCAATTCCAAGAGACTGTATTGAATAGCAGTCACCCAGCCTGTTTTTTAAATCGTTAGCAATTGCACCATGCAAAATCTTCAGTTTCTCATTGCTGCGAGAACCCGTCTCAAGGAACTTCTTAAAAGAGTTCGCTACTACCTTCAAAAATTCTTGGTTGTCCATATATTTCCGTGAGTTTGTAATTCAAATATTGTTCTAAATCTTTTGAAGAGAAATTGTAATAACCTCCGCTTTTATAGTTTTTCAGAAGTTTGATGTATTCAATAAAGTCTTCAGAATAAATCAGTTGCCTGATTATTTCAAATTCAAATTCGGTTAGTATATAAAGACCGCTATAAACGCCGCATCCTTGCGGAACAACTTCAAGTTTGATGCTTTGAATGTCTTTGATGATTGTGTTGATGGCGTATTTGTTTTTCGATACGTCTTTCAACGCTTGTGTGCGACCAAACAGATACCAATATTTGTCGTCTTCAATATCCCTGTTTTTTGAAAGTTTATTCTGATGAAAGGATAATTGTTCATAAACTTCTTCATGCTTTTTTAATTCGCTCTCTGCCAATGGTTTGCCAAATTCATTGTATGGGAAAATACATTTGCTCCATTTGCCTGTAGATGCTTTTAGGACAGGTATCGTGCCTTCTGTGAAGTCAAAATCTCCAATAAAGACCTTGTCGGCTAATGTCGCAAATCCGTTCTTGACAGTAACATGTTGATAAGTTTGTGTCTGTTTTATTTTTTTTAGTAATTCAAGATTATCTTTTTTTGACAAATAGAAGTTGTTACCAATAACAATATTGTTGTAGGTCAGGTTATCCTGGAATCGCTTTTCAAGAATAATATCATCGTAGTTGAAATATTCTATCAGATTGTGTTTTTTAGAATTGGAAAACCTTGAGATTAGGGTATAAGTTGATGCTTCAAATGGCTGATAGTGTTCTAAATCAATTACTCCAGACAAATTCCTATGTTCCAAAATGTATTTTCTCAGAATTTTTCCTGCAAGACTGTTTAGCCATGAGCATGGTGTAATAAGGCACATAGAACCTTTACTCGTCAGCATTTTGAATCCTATTTCAAAAAATACAATGAACAAATCAGTCATTCCTCCTTCGGTGAATTTGAACTTTTTCACTTCTCCATAACTTTTTTCAAGATTATGGACACGTACATAAGGCGGATTTCCAAATACAAAATCCATTTTGCTGTTAAATTGGTCGATTTTCAGAGTGTCAGCATTCAATATGTCCCATCTAACATCGGTTATACCATACTTTTTTGATACTTGGTTAAGATTCTGGATGCACAAACCGCATTCTTTAGAATCTATTTCAATTCCGTGAATGTATGTCTGCAATTCAGACTTCAACAGTGTTAAATCGTTGCTGGTTTTCAAAAACTCAGTGCAATAGAGATTTGCTATTTCTGTAAGAAAAGCCCCATCTCCACAACTGTTGTCAATAACGTGTTTTCGCAGAATATCGGTGCTCTTGTAACCTCCAAAGTCAAGAATAAGGTTTACAATGTGGCAGGGAGTGTAAACCCGCCCAAATTTTTTGACGGTATTTGCCATTTTACAATTTGCTTTTAAGTTCGCTCGCCAGTCACCTAAAAACAAATCGACCAAACACCAAAAGAAACGTGGACACCCTCGTCCACATCCTGGGTGTTTGGCCTAACCCTCAATCTCAGACAAGGAATGCCCACGCTATACACGCAGGCATTCGCGACTGTCATCTGAGATTGATTCCTTCCGTGGCCAAACTTTAGGATGTTTTCAGAACAGCAACGAACGCTATGGTTGTTAATATGTTATGTTACTTTATTCTATTTTTTCTAATTTTTTATTGATTCAACAATTTATTTTTGCAAATATACGACTTTTATATGGGTGATGTAATGGTATTAATAAATAAAAAAGATAAGAATTATTAAGTGATTGAAAATTACATGATTATAATCAAAAAAGAATATGTGAACAATGAGTTGGGATTGATTAATTAATTTGCATAATGCTTAATAATCAATATATTACTGATTCTGCGATAGAATACCCCACAAGACTCATCTGTCATTAATAAATGAGTAATTAGTAGTTCGGAATGAGAGAGACATTTGCTCAAACCGTCAATACGGGTGAGGGGAAGGAGGTTCTTGTGCCAAATGTAATGTGCGTGGAAAGATGTAAGCATGACTGTTCAGATGGCAGTGATTTGCCTTTCTTTTTTAAAATCATTTACTTACAAATTACGGAAATTGGCGATACGAATAGATGGAGCTGATTCAAAAAGCCCTTGTTAAAAATCTTTAATAAACCAACTCACCATTGATAAATGTGTTAATCACCTTTACATTTGGGATTTCCATCTCGTTTATTGTCATGATGTCGTCAGAGAGGATGACGAAATCAGCCTCTTTTCCTTTCTCAATACTTCCTTTACGACCTTCTGCGAAATATCCTTTTGCCGCCCATATCGTCATTGACCGTAACGCATCTTCCCGACTCAGAGCGTTTTCTTTCTGGAATCCTCCTTCAGGATTTCCTTTAAAATCTTTACGCGCTATAGAAGCGAAGAACGTATAAATCGGACTGATGCTCTCGATAGGGAAGTCGGTGCCGTTTATTATCCAACCGTTTTGTTGTAAAAGCTCTTTGTAAGCGTATGCGTGTTTAATTCGTTCTTTTCCAAGTCGTTGTTCAGCCCAAGCCATGTCTGAGGTGCAGTGCGTCGCCTGAATTGATGGAATGATTCTGTATTCGCCATAAATGTCTATGTCTTCAGGATTAACGATTTGAGAGTGCTCTATACGCCATCTGAAATCATTGTCTTTGCCCAAATATTCCTTATAAAGATTTAATGCCGTCCTTACTCCACCGTCGCCGATTGCATGGGTGCATACTTGAAGTCCGGCATCAAAAGCTTTTTTACAAACCTTGTGATAAAAATCTTCCGAACCTGTTATTATGCCGTCAGTTTCCGGTGCGTCTGAATACGGTTCGATGAGTTTCGCGCCCCTTGAACCTAATGCTCCATCAGCATAAATCTTAACGGAACGCACTGTCAGCATTTCTTTTTCGATGATTCCTCTTCCAATGAAATAATCCATTGTAGCATCATCAGGATTCATCATGGCATTGATTTTCATCTTTAAAGTGCCGTTGTCTAACAGTTCTTCCAATAACATTATCGTCTTTGCATCAAGGCCGGCATCTGTCACGCCTGTGAGTCCTACTGCGAGGCAGTCTCTTTGAGCCTTCTTTAACGCTTTGATACTCTGATTCTTATCCATTGGGGTAACTGCTGCCCTTGCCATTTCGGCTGCGTTGTCAAGCAATACTCCCGTTATATTTCCGCTTTTATCTTTAATGACTTCTCCTCCAGCGATATTGCTATCTTTCTTTATCTCAAGCAATTCGATTACGTTAGATGACACTAATACAGCATGGCCGTCGATTCGGGTCAATAGGACTTTTTTGTTCGGGAATTTGCGGTCGATAATTTTGTTGTCTGGGAACACCGGGTTTGTCCATAGGTTTTGGTCCCAGCCTCTTCCTAAAAGCCATTCCGAATCATTGTTCTCGTTGTGCCTCTCAAGTCTCTCCACTACTTCATCGAATGATTTACAACCGCTTAGGTCAGCATATCTTACCATGTGCTCGGCATATCCCACAAAATGGCAGTGCCCGTCAATAAATCCGGGGAAAACACTCATTCCTCTTGCATCGAGTGTTCGAGTTGCCTCGTATTTCCTCTTGATGTATTTGTCGTTGCCAGTGTCAAGGAAATGTCCGTCTTTTATTGCGAATGATGTTACCTTGCTGAACTCATTGTCAACGGTATAGACATTCGCGTTTGTAACAATCATATCGACTTTTGTCTTGTTGCATGCGACCATGGTTAATAGCGTTAGAAGGATTGGGAGGGCTTTTTTCATAAAAATAAAAAGGTCGGCTTTTTGAGGCCGACCATTATGGTTAAAGTTGTTTACTGTAATACGATAATCTGTTTTGTGCTGTAATCGTCTTGGTTTGTAACGACCATCATGTAAGAGCCTTTTGAAATGTTGCTGAGGTTGATGATGGCTTTTCCATTTACGATATGGCTGCTGACTAATTGTCCTGCCATGTTGTATATTCTCACGTTGTTTGTTCCATCGGCTTCCACTGTTAACATGCCGTTTGATGGGTTAGGATAGACGATGCAAGCTTTGTTCTCGTTCTCATCTACACCTAAGTTAACTTCATAGAAGAATTCGTTTGATTCCTCGTCAGTGAAATCGCTTCCGGCGAACACTGTCTTTGAACCGCATTTCAGGCCGTAGATGCCGTTTGAGCCAGCAAGGCCGTCACCGCCGGCGTCATAGATTGTGAATCGGTAGCAGCCTTCTTCCTCGACGGTAAACGACTCGGTATATTGTTTGTTTTGCTGTTCGTAAGGTCCGCCGCTTGCAATAATGTTGCCGTTTCCGGTGTGAACGACTTCCCATGTGATGTTCTGTGGGTTGTCATCGGTGCGGATAGTGAGTTTGAAGTTGCTGCCGTTGTATGTTTGCGCCTGCTCAAATTCAGTGCTGTAAGCGAAAGAGTTGTCAGGGTCCCCGCCGTTGATTTTTGTCACAACAACTTCAAGAGTGTTGTTCTCTACCGTTGCGAAATTGATGTCGCCGGCGTTGATTTTCGCGCTGCTGTATCTTGCGATGTTACCTGTCCAGTTTATCTCGCTTATTTTCACGTCGTTAACTAATACGTCTAATGTCATCGACGTGATGTCTTCTGCTCCAAGGTTGGTGATTTCAACGATTGGACTCATAATATCGGTGCAAACGAATGATTTTGTGTGGTCTATGTTATCAATGACAGCGTATTTGTCTAAGAATGGGGTGAAGTCAGCTTGTGGTTTGCAGCCTTGGATCATTTCTTTTGTTGAGTAGTCCTGTACCCATGCGACAGCTGTTAACTGGTTGATGTCAAGTACATTGGCGAGCGCCCATGTGTATTTGTATGCGAATACGTCACCGGCTTCCATTGCCGCAAGGTGTTCGCCGCTCGCATTAGGAAGCATCTTTTTGAAAACGTTGTGGAAGTCTTTCTCACCGTTTGTCCCGGGAGCCGTGTTGTAGTGCATCAGGCTCTCGATAATGCTGACGTTGAGACGTAGGTTGTTTGAGTTGATGGCGCTTGTGGCTCTACCCATAACGATTACGGTGATGGTGTCGTTAGTTGGGTTGAGATAGTGTGTCATGCGCATCTCTAATGGGGAAGGCGTTGATGTCCATTGGTTTATCAATCCTTGGTTCACGCTTCCTGAATAATCGCACCATGTTCCGTTACCGACCGACCACGGTACACCGTAGTTATCAATACCATAATATGATACTTTTGTCTTAACCTCTTGTGGATTGTGATGGTTCATTGGGTCATTGTCCAAAGGCCAGTTGACGTGATACTTAATCGCAATAAGGTTATCCGAATTGTTTTGAATAAGGTTGTCAAGTGAGGGATTGATTGCAGCGCATGGGCCGCATGTTGCACTTGTGAAACATTCAAGAACGGCAATTCTCTGGTTTTGTGCGTTAACAACGCCGTAGCCTATCAAAAGGCACAAGGTGATTAATGATAAAAATTTCTTCATTTTGTTAAAAATTAGTTTGCAAATTTACACTATTTTTGAATAAGAACTCGTATTCCTCGTCTTTTAATCCTAAATAATTTTTAATAATGCCTTTCTCCGCCATTTCTATGCAGTTCCCGGACATGAAAGGCATGCCTTTGGCCATAATCCACAGTTTGTCGGTATATCGGAGTGTTAGTTCCATATCGTGCGAACTGAATAATATCGCTTTGCCTTTCTCCGTTGTTAACGTTTTTAAAATGGATAATAGCTCTATTTTGCTGGGATAATCGAGGAATGCCGTGGGTTCGTCAAGTATGATGACTGGGGTGTTTTGAGCAATGGATTTCGCTATCATCACCTTTTGTTTCTCTCCATCTGATAATGTGCAGAAACGTCTGTCTATCAATTTATAAATGCCAATTATATCAAGTGATTCTTTAATTATTTTTTCGTCGTTTTCATTTAACTTTCCGAACATGCCTGTGTAAGGATAACGCCCCGATGCTACCACGTCATAAACGTTTAAGAACATGTCGTCCGGGCGTTCTGTTAGCACGATGCCGAGCAGTTTGGCGCGCTCGTTCGGACTGTATGACGACAGGTCCCTGCCCATAATTTCAATGCTGCCCCCAACCGGTTGTATGTGGGAAGAAAACGTCTTGAATAATGTTGATTTGCCAGCGCCGTTTGGACCAATCAACGCGACCATGTCGCCGGCGTTGAGTGCGATGTTGATGCCGGAGACAACGGTGCTCTTGCCATATCCTATTGATAATGACTTAGTTTTGATTATTTCCATGTTCTCTTTTCTATCTTGAGGTTTTATTTTTTGTTTCTAAGAATGACTGAAATAACTATGGGCGCGCCAATCAGAGCCGTCACGGCATTTATCGGAAGATTCCCGTCTAACCCTGGCAACCTCGCAATAATGTTGCAAAACAGTGTCATGACCATACCTATTAATATTGTGGTGGGTATGAGTAAACGGTGGTCGCTGCTATGGAACAGATATCTCGCTATGTGTGGAACTGAAAGCCCGATGAATGATATGGGTCCGCAATATGCGGTGACAATAGCTGTCAAATATCCGGATATTATTATGATAATCACGTTGTTAAGTTTGATGTTTAACCCTAAGTTCTCTGCATATACTTCTCCGAGAAGCAGCATGTTTAGGTTTTTGGGAATGAAAAATGTGGCTACTAATCCTAACAGTACACTTGCCGAAAACATCGCGAGCTTCTTTGTTCCTACACCTGAAAAACTGCCCATTCCCCAGACAACGAAGGAATGTATGTCTTCCTTGATACTGTAGAACTTCATTATGTCTGTGATGGAACCTGCAATGAATGAAATCATCAAACCTATGATTATCAATGTTGTCATGTTGTTCGTCTTCGCACTGAATGCCATCATTATTGATAATACGACTGTAGCTCCCACAAATGCCGCTACGCTGACTCCAATCGTTGACCACCATGCGAATGATGAGGCCGCTTCTCCTGTGAGGGCTCCCGTCAATAATATCACTGTTCCAACGCCTAAACTCGCACCGCTGCTTATCCCAAGCATCGAAGGGTCGGCGAGAGGATTGCGGAATAACGTCTGCATCAATAAACCTGCTACCGCTAACGCCGCTCCCGATAATAATGCTGTTACAGTTTGGGGTAGTCTGTAATTTAATATTATGATACTTAATGTGTTGTCGCTATTTTCATTAAGTAATACTTTAATTAGTTCGCTGAAAGGCACAGTGATGCTCCCAACAAGAAGGTTGAGAACAAATAACAGTATCCCTAAAAGAACTATCCCACTGATTATTATTGTGTTGCTTTTTTTATTCATTGCTTTCCCCACTATTTGTTAACTTATAATAATATGTAGGCTCGTAGTCGTCTCCGATTAGTTCGGGATGTAAAATGCTCACGAAATCTTTGAGAAGGATGTCCGGCTCGTATTGCGATTTCTCAAAGTATGCGCTCTTCTGAATGTCGCAGATTATGATATTCCTGTTCTTAAATGACTCGAAAAATGTGAATAACTCGTTTTCCTTTGCCAATAGTTCGTAAGAGCAAGGGTTGTCGGCCGAGTTCATGACCCTCCAATACTCTGCTTTCCCTGCTTTTAACAGAACTGTCTCTGCGTCAATGGGTTGGCTTGCCGTTGAATTGTTGTCTTTCCAGATATAATCGGCTCCCGCGTCACTGAATATCTGTGCTATATAGCTTTTGCCTCCGGGAATATACCATTGCCCCTCAAAGGGAAGGTCTGAGAAAATCGTTGGCCTTTGAGTTACGCTGTCGCAAATATTCTTTATTTCCGTATATCTCCTCTCAATATCGTTGAACCATTCGTCAGTGTCTTCCTCACGTCCTGTCAAATATCCTATTACTCTTAGCCATTCTGCGCGTCCAAGTGGGTGATTTTCAAGATAATCGGCGAATGGGAACATAACAGCCCCACATAGTTCCCCTAAATCATCTTTCCTGACATTCGAATAAGGTGTGTAAAGTATTATGTCTGGTTGTAAAAGAATGATTTTTTCTGTATTTATTTGCGTTTCAATGCCGACATCCTCGATTTTCCCTTCGTTGATGAGTCGTTTTATTTCTTTGTTCTTTGTGTAATTGCTTTCGAGAATACCTTTAACTCTTTGTATCTCATTTAGTTTTAAAAACACCGACCATTGTGTTGATGAGTAGGCGACAACGGATTTCACGGGTGTCCTTATCACTGTCTTGTCAGATAGGTCGTCTGGAATTTGGAGGCTGTCCGGATAAAGGTAGAACTCTCCGAGACTTTTTATGTTGTCCCACGGACATACCACCTCAATGCGGTATCCCGATTTGTAATGCGTTATTTCTATGTTGTTTGCATGCCGCATAAGGTTTTTATCCTCGCGCTGTAACGGATCTTTACCATCTTGTTCGCCGCATATACAAGATGAAAACATGCAAATTATTGAGATACAGACTAATAAGTACTTTTTCATATATGTTTGTTTATTATAAGGAAGTCTTGCAAAAATATTAAAAAAAATGATGTTTTAGGTTTAAATTTATTTTATAAAATCAATCTTGTCTTGAAAATTATGACTATTTTTGCAAATTAAAATCAAATGTGATGGGTATATTTATGTTTCATAGGCCTGAGCCGCGCAAGTTCAACTACATTCCGAGATACTATGATCCTGAGAAAGAGGCTCTTGAGAGGAAAAAAGCTGAGATGGGGGTTTCCTCAAGTCTTTCTGAAGAAGACAAGTTGAGGATAAAGATGAGGAAGAGTTGGGGCAGGGGCTCTGAAGAAGGGAAGGAGAAATCGGGGAGAGGCATTAGCTATAAGACGTTGCGCTCGATAATTTTCATTTGTTTCGCGGCATTGCTGGTTTATTTTATATTGTTTACTCCTCTTATCGATGATTTTATCAAAATGTTTTTAATGCTTGGAAATCAGAAATAGTATATGTCGTTGGATATTATTAAGTTACTGCCTGATTCTGTCGCCAATCAGATTGCTGCGGGCGAGGTGATACAGCGTCCGTCTTCTGTTGTTAAGGAGTTGATGGAGAACGCTATAGACGCTGGTGCGACTCAGATTGATTTGGTTGTGAGAGATGCCGGGCGTACTCTTATCAGTGTGGTTGATAACGGCTGCGGGATGTCGGAGACTGATGCTCGGCTTTGTTTCGAGCGTCATGCCACATCTAAAATTAGGAGCGCCGACGACCTGTTCTCGATACGTACTATGGGTTTCCGTGGCGAGGCTCTCGCAAGTATTGCCGCTGTCGCCCAAGTGGAGCTTTCTACATGCAGGAAAGAGGACTCCGTAGGCACTAAAATCCGTATTGAAGGCTCCAAAGTGCTGGAACAGGTGCCGAAACCGATGTCTCCGGGTTCTTCCTTCACAGTGAAAAACCTTTTCTTTAATGTCCCCGCGAGACGTAATTTCTTGAAATCCAACGATGCTGAACTTCGCCATATAAATGATGAGTTCTTCCGCGTTACAATGATGAATCCGAGTGTGGGCTTCTCATATATAAGTAATGACAAAGAACTTTTCCACCTTTATCCCGGTACTCTCAAACAGCGTATTGTCGGGCTTTTTGGAAAAGACTATGATAGTAAGTTGTTGCCTGTCAATCAAGTGACGGAGTCTGTGGCGATAAATGGTTTTATTGTGAAACCTGAGTTCCTTAAAAAGACAAGGGGTGAGCAGTATTTCTTCGTGAACACCCGCTTTATCAAACATTCTTACCTTAATCATGCTGTTGAAAACGCTTATAAGGAGCTGATCCCACAGGATTGCTTCCCTGGCTATTTCCTTGATATACAGATTGACCCGAAAGAAATTGATATTAATATACATCCAACGAAAACAGAGGTTAACTTTGTCGATATTAAGCTTATTTATGCTATCATGCACTCGGCTGTTCGTAAGGCTATAGGCCAGAACAACCTCGCTCCTATGCTCGACTTCGGCATCGACCCTAATCTCGGTATAGATTTCGGAGAGGCGAGCAGGCTGGATAGACCTGTGGTGCAACCGAAAGTGGATTTCAATCCTTCATTTAACCCGTTTAAAATCACACCGATACATCATCAGAATAAAAATTGGCGTATCGCTTATGACAACTCTTGCGACGTGGTTGGAAATAGCGATTTGAAAACCTCAAACAGTATCCCTGACCTCATCGCTGACGATACCAAAAGCCTTTTCATACAGTTGCAACAGACTTATATCGTAACTGCTGTGAAATCGGGATTGCTTGTCGTTGACCAGAATCTCGCACATCAGCGAATACTCTATGAGAAATATATTCGTGAGATGGAAAACAGCTCCAACGCTTCGCAACAAGAATTGTTCCCACAACATATATCGTTGAATATCAATGATGTGTCTATTTTGAGAAGTATAAGGCCGGAACTTGAGAAGATTGGCTTCCGGATTGAGGAGTTGAACGCCTCCACCTTTATTATTAATGGCACTCCAACCGATTGCAAAGGAAGTGACCCTGTTCATATCATAGAGAAGATTATTGATGAGAATAAGACTGCCGCTTGCGGTAGCGTTTCTGATAGAAAACTCAATTTGGCGCGCTCCCTTGCAACGCAGATGGCCGTGAAAGCCGGACAGCCGCTGAATGGCTGTGAGATGCAGGATATTATAGACAGGCTTTTCGGGTGCGCTGTCCCTGAAATAGCTCCTAACGGAAAGAGAATTTACACTATTATTCATTCTGATGAAATAAAAACTCGTTTTAATAATGGAAAATAACATTAGACCTCAAGGATTTTCGATATTGCCTCTGGTGGTGAAAAACTTGCTGATACTGAACTGTATCTTCTTCGTCGCGACAATAGCGGCAGAAAAGGTGCTTCATGTTGACCTTGTACAATATCTTGGACTGCATTATATCGGGGCCTCTGATTTCAGACCATATCAGTTTGTTACTTATATGTTTATGCACGGCAGTTTCTCGCATCTGTTTTTCAACATGTTCGCTTTGTGGATGTTCGGAAACACTATTGAGAATGCATGGGGGTCAAAACGCTTCCTGCTTTTCTACTTCGTCTGTGGAATAGGAGCGGGACTTGTACAGGAATTGGTCCAATATATTCAATATATCACAACGCTGCAAGATTATGCGAATGTAAGGATATCGGCGTATCAGACAATTCCTATGTCGCAATACCTCAACATGATGACCACTGTCGGCGCATCCGGCGCAGTCTATGGAATCTTACTCGCGTTCGGTATGACATGGCCAAACTCAAGGATCTACATTTATTTTGCAATTCCTATCAAAGCAAAATGGTTCGTCATCGTATATGGTGTCATTGAACTTTTGTCAGGTCTCTCGAATTCTGACAACGTAGCTCATTTCGCACACTTGGGAGGTATGCTGTTCGGTCTCGCACTGATACTTTACTGGCGGCATGTCGATAGGGGCGGAAACTTCAGGATAAGGAGGAATAAGAATTTCCGAAGGCCGAAGACTGATGAAGAATATAACCAGGAACGCGCGGATAATCAGCGTAAAACGGACGAGATCCTCGATAAAATATCTAAATACGGTTATGATAGTCTGACAAAAGAGGAAAAAGAGTTCTTATTTAAACAAAGTAAGAAGTGATGAAACAGAAAGGCAAAAAGAGACTCTCGTTCGGGAGACGCCTGCTTATCTTCTTAGCCGGTATCTTCGCGACGCTCGGATTGTTTGGAATGATATTGTGCGTGATAAACCCGCTTATCGCTCCTGACAAGTTCGTGTGGTTCTCTTTTTTCGGCTTGGCTTTCTGGCCGCTTCTCATTTTCAATATCCTGATGTTTGTCATCCTCTTCCTCCTGAAATCGAGGAGGGCTGTCTTTATCAGTCTCATCGCTATTGCGGTATCGATCCCGGGTTTCAAAAAGTCTTATTCCGCGAAAAAGAGTAATACCGATGAGGGAAATATCAAAATTATGACCTATAATATCGCGATGTTCCATAGTATTACAGATAAATCTAAAAGTGTGGAACTCGTTGAAAATGATATCATTGAAATAATAAACTCCCAAAATCCTGATATAGTCTGCCTTCAAGAAAGCAGGCATTGGAATGATGAGAAAGCCTGTCGTTTTTGCGAGAAGATAAATTGTAAGTACTTTTTCTATAACGCCAACAGTGGCACGGAAATCATTTTCTCAAAATATCCCCTTGAAGATGATGCGTTTACAGATGCTTTTAATAAAATAAACTATGGCGTGGCGAAACTCGTCAAGGGCGGCTCCGTGGGGAAATTCTATTTGGAATGCGTACATCTTAAATCTTTTATGATAAATAATGACGAAATTGCCTACGTCACCGATGCGAGAAAATATATTGAGAATTCTGAGACGGTAGGTAAGTCGCTGATGAACAAGTTGATACTTGGATTTAAGAATAGGACTTCTGAGTCGGAGTTTATTGTGGAAAATCTTCCGGATAAGGATAAGCCCTTGATTATATGCGGCGATTTTAACGACACACCTCTTTCATTCACTTATCATAGAATGTCGGATTCGGGAATGACGGACGCTTTCCTGAAGGCGGGGTCCGGGATAGGTAAGACTTATTGCGGAAAGCTGCCGCTGCTTAGGATTGATTATTTCTGGACAAACGATCTGATCGTGCCTATGACTTTTGAAACATTGAAGTTTAAACAGTCTGATCACTATCCCGTCGTTATGTCATTTAACGTGACTCATTGATTATGAACTATAAACTTAACTCTGAATTTAAACCTACAGGCGACCAGCCCCAGGCTATCGAGAAGCTGAAAAGAGGTCTGATAGAAGGCGAGAGGTTTCAAACTCTGCTTGGTGTCACCGGCTCTGGAAAGACTTTCACAATTGCTAATGTGTTGGCCGATTTGAACCGTCCGGCATTGATCCTCAGCCATAACAAAACCCTCGCAGCACAACTTTATGGAGAGTTCAAGCAGTTCTTCCCGGAAAACAGGGTTGAGTATTTCGTATCTTATTACGACTATTACCAACCGGAGGCTTTCATCCCACAAACCAATACATATATAGAGAAAGACCTCTCAATCAATGACGAGATCGATAAGCTTCGTCTCAGTACCACATCGGCCTTGCTGTCAGGGAGAAGGGATGTCATAGTGGTGTCGTCAGTGTCGTGTATTTACGGCATAGGGAATCCTGATGATTTCAGCAAGAACGTGATAAACATTGAGATAGGACAAAAGATCCGAAGAGACGACTTGCTTCTAAACCTTTCTAATTCGCTATATTCGAGAAACGATATTGAGTTTGTCAGAGGGCGTTTCCGTGTTAAAGGCGATACAATCGACGTTTTCCCGGCTTATTCCGATCTGCCTTATAGGATTATCTTTTGGGACGATGAGGTTGAGGAACTCGAGTCGTTCGATCCAATTTCTGGAAGGCGTATCGAGCCGTTGCAAAACATCACCCTGTTCCCGGCGAACATCTTCGTGACTTCAAAGGAGAAAATAAAGACAGCCACCGACGAAATCTTGCTTGATATGTACAAGCAGACCGAATATTTCAATGAGATTGGTAAGGTAGAAGACGCTAAACGATTGCAGGACAGGGTGAATTACGATGTGGAGATAATTCGCGAACTCGGCTATTGCTCAGGTATTGAGAATTATTCCCGTTATTTTGACGGTAGGAGCCCCGGCTCGCGCCCTTTCTGCCTGATTGATTATTTCCCGGACGATTTCGTCACAATCATTGATGAGAGCCATGTCACAGTTTCGCAAATCCGCGCAATGTACGGTGGCGACAGGTCAAGAAAACAAACATTGGTGGAATATGGCTTCCGACTTCCTTCCGCACTTGATAACAGACCTCTTAAATTTGATGAGTTTGAGGCACTTACGGGCCAGACAATCTATGTCAGCGCGACACCGGGCGACTATGAGATGCAGCAGACACAAGGCGTTTATGTGGAACAGCTTATCCGCCCGACCGGCTTGCTCGACCCACTGATTGAAGTCAGACCTTGTACCAATCAGGTGGATGACCTCGTGAACGAGATTGTCAGAGTGATAGACAACAAACAGAGAATACTTGTCACTACTCTGACAAAACGGATGGCCGAAGAACTTACCAAATATCTTAACAACCTGAATATCAATACAAGATATATACATTCCGATGTCGATACTCTCGATAGGGTTGATATTATGATGGGTTTGAGAAGAGGCGACTTCGATGTCCTCGTGGGCGTTAACCTTCTAAGGGAAGGCCTTGACCTCCCTGAAGTGCAGCTCGTAGCAATCCTTGACGCAGATAAAGAGGGCTTCCTACGCTCTGAGAGGTCGCTGACGCAGACGGCGGGAAGGGCGGCGCGCAATGCGGACAGCCTGGTGATAATGTATGCCGATAAAGTCACTGACTCAATGCAGAAAACCATTGATGAAACTATGCGTAGAAGGGAAATCCAGATGAGATATAATATAGAGCATAATATTGTCCCGAAAACAATTGTAAAGTCTATCGATAACGCCTTGGGTGATACCGTGAGCAAAAAACATATACAGGATTATAAGCCGAATGATGAGAGTGTTCGCACCGTGGCTGAAGAAAAACCGTCAATATACCGCTCGCAAAAGGATATTAAAAAAGCTATTCAAGATGCTAAAAAAGAAATGGAGAAGTCCGTTAAGGAACTCGATTTCATGAACGCCGCAAAATACCGTGACCTAATTATAGCTCTTGAAGAAAAGTTAAAATAATTCCGTTAACTTATTTTTTACAACCGAATACTTATTTATAATCACTGATTTGATTTTTTTAATTTACTTTTACAAAAAATTGGTTGGTTGTTTTGGAATCAAACATGGGTTTTGCGAAAAATGGATTACAGCTGTTTGATTTACGCAATGCGATTTATCCATATATGAGCATAGATGTTTGTACCAAGATACATGAGTCGGTGTAATTGCCGGCTCTTGTATTTTTTACGTTAGATTGTAAAATATTTTACTATTTTTGCTGTTTGTAATTGACAACACTTTTGTTATGATGCTAATGATAAAATCTTTTGCTATGCCCGAGGTGTGGAACACCTTGATACAGTTCAGTATAATTGCCTTAGGTATTCTTGTTGGAAACATATTAAGGACGAAGGTCCCGTTTTTACAGAAAAGCCTTATTCCGTCAGCGTTGCTCGGTGGTGCTTTGATATTGCTATTCAAGGCTTTGCCGGGAATGGGGGAGCTTGTGAATAAAACGTTTATGGAGATAATCACTTATCATGCCCTAGGTTTGGGGTTTGTGGCATTAGCTTTGAAAAACAATAGTATAGAGTCTAAGTCGAGTACGATGACTGTGATAGAGACAGGTGCTTTGACGGCAAACACCTATATTATTCAGGGAATTGCCGGTTTGCTGGTTACTATTCCGTTTTTCTATTTTGGACATAAGATTTTCTACGCATCAGGATTGTTGCTTCCGATGGGATACGCACAAGGTCCGGGACAGGCTCTCAATTTCGGTGTTATCTTTACTAATTTCGCTGAAAATCAAGGGATAGCATTTTCTGGCGCAGACTTTGGACTTTCGATTGCGGCTACAGGTTTCATTGTTGGAAGTGTTGTGGGTGTCGTTTTCCTTAATATCCTAAGCAAAAGTGGGAAAATTAAAATAAGTAAGATAAAGGAAAAGCAGGTTAACACCATAGATGATTACGAAGGGGAGAACGAGATTCCTGATACTGAATCAGTTGACAAGATGTCGATACAGATATGTCTTGTGCTTTTCACGTATTTCCTTGTATTTCTTTTCTGTAATTTCATTGAGGGACTTGACCTTGGTGAATTTGGAGAAAAGACGCTAAAGCCGCTGTTGTGGGGGTTCAACTTCCTGATAGGCACGCTTTTCGGTGTTATTGTGAAATGGGCGCTCCATGGATTCAGAAAGGCGAAGATAGTTAAGCGTGAGTATATTAACAACTACCTTCTCAATAGGATAAGCGGTTTCGCATTCGATGTGATGATTGTCGCAGGTACGGCAGCAATCAACTTCAACGAGTTGAATGAGTTCGCAATCCCGTTCATTTTCGTTTGCGTTGTAGGCGCGGTCTTCACCTTCACCTATGTGTTGGCGGTGTGCAAGCATATCTACCCGGGTTATCCATACGAGGGGTTCTTCAGCATGTTCGGAATGCTGACAGGAACGGCGAGCAACGGTATGATTCTGCTTAGGGAAATAGACCCTAAATTTGAGACTCCGGCAGCCAATAACCTTGTTCTTCAATTACTTCCTGCTTCGATTTTAGGGCTCCCTATACTGATTCTCATGGGGTTTGCTCCTCGCAGTCTCATCCATACCATTATCACTTTGGGCATTCTTATCGTCCTGTTTGTGGTTTTCTCACTTTTCCTTTTCAGAAAGAAGATTTTCAAGAGAAAGTATTCCAAACAGTGATTTTATTTTTCATGGCTCGCGATAGGAGATTTGCGTTATTGTTTGAAAAACGGATGTTTTGTGGATAGTTAGATGTCTTTCTATCCATGTTTCCAAATATGAAAAGCAAGTGTTAAGCGTATAATATTGTCGTTTTTTCACAACGTTTTTATTTTCAATGATTTTGTATTTTATTAAAAATAAATGTTATATTTGCAAAATTCATTAGATGTGATGTCCGCCTAATGTATTTTTATCGTAAATTGATTGATTACTAATAAATTATAATAAAGAAATGAGCGAAGGATTATATTCAATGGAAGCTAAGGATTTCGACAAGACCTTAGATTTGACCAAGATTAAGCCGTATGGCGACACAATGAACGACGGTAAGGTACAGCTAAGTTTCACTTTGCCGGTTCCATGTGGCGCTGAGGCTGTTGAGGCAGCGAAACAGCTTGTGAAGAGTATGGGTCTTGAAAATCCCGGAGTTGTCTTCTATAAGGAACTGACACCGGGCTTCACATTCTTCAACTGTTATGGCAGTTGCACACATACGGTGAACTACAGCAACATTTATGTCCCGAAAGTTGAGTCTGATGTGATGGATATGTATGAGACCGACAAGTATATTAAGGAGAACATTGGAAGAAAGATTGTGATTGTTGGGGCGAGTACGGGTACCGATGCTCACACTGTCGGTATTGATGCCGTCATGAATATGAAAGGTTATGCCGGACACTATGGTTTGGAGCGTTATGAAATGATTGATGCCTATAATCTTGGCAGCCAAGTGCCTAACGAGGAGTTTATCGCCAAAGGAATTGAGCTTCATGCTGATGCCCTTATTGTCTCACAGACTGTTACACAGAAAGATGTGCATATCAAGAACCTGACAAACCTTGTGGAATTGATGGAGGCCGAGGGACTTCGCGACAAGATGATTCTCTGCTGTGGCGGTGCGCGTATAACACATGAGCTCGCCAAGGAACTCGGTTATGATGCTGGCTTTGGCATGAACACCTATGCCGATGATGTCGCGTCATTCGTGGTTGAGGAGATGGTGAAACGTGGAATGAAATAGTTTTAGAGAAAAATAACAACATTAAATCATATATATTATGGATAAAAATGAAATCAGAGAAGTCATCGCCAGGAGAGCGGCTAAGGAGCTGCATGATGGCGACGTTGTGAACCTTGGTATTGGTCTTCCAACAATGATTCCTAACTATCTTCCGGAGGGTGTGTCAGTGACACTTCAGACGGAGAATGGGGCAATGGGAATGGGTGCGACACCTGCGGAAGGTGAGGAGGACAAGAATCTCATCAACGCTGGCGGCGGTTTCATAACATTGACACCAGGTGCTTGTACATTCGACTCAGCAACATCTTTCGCAATTATCCGTGGCGGACATGTCAACGTGTCATTCCTCGGCGCATTGCAAGTCGATGAGAAGGGCAACCTCGCTAACTGGATTATCCCTGGCAAGATGGCTCCGGGAATGGGAGGCGCAATGGACCTTGTTGTTGGTGCGAAACGTGTTATCCTGACAATGGAGCACACACAGAAAGGCTCACCTAAGATTTTGAAAGAATGTACTTTGCCGCTCACAGCTGCCGGACAGGTCGATATGATTATCACTGAGATGGGAGTTATGGAGATTACACCAGAGGGCATCGTACTTACAGAGATCCACCCTGAGTTTACAGTAGAGCAGGTGCAGGCTGCAACAGAGGCGACACTCATCATCAGTCCAAACCTCAAATCTATGCTTGACTAATTTTTGTAAGATGGAATACCGTTTTTTAAAAAGCGAACAAAGAAGTGACGGCATCTGCATCTTGACGATTTCAGCGGTGAAGTCACTGAACGCCTTGTGCTCGGCTATTCTCTCTGAGTTAGACGATTTCGCCACACATGTCGATATATCCCAGACAAGGGCACTTATCCTCACAGGTGACGGAGAGAAAGCTTTTGTCGCAGGTGCGGATATAGCGGAGATGAAAGACCTCGATGAGTCCGATGCATTTAAATTCGCGGCGTTAGGCGCTAACGCCTTCAAAAAAATTGAAGACCTCAATATCCCTGTCATCGCCGCGGTGAACGGATTCGCACTCGGTGGAGGCTGCGAGTTAGCGATGGCATGCGACATCCGTATTGCCTCAGTAAAGGCTAAATTCGGCCAACCAGAAGTGGGTCTCGGTATAATCCCCGGATTCTCAGGCACTTACCGCCTTCCTAAATTAGTGGGACCTTCAATTGCAAAAGAACTTATCTTCACCGGAAAGATGATTGACGCTCAAGAGGCCTATAGGATAGGACTCGTCAACGCTCTGTGCGAGCCGGAAGACCTTATGCCAAAGGCTATCGAGATGGCAACAAAGATACTAAAAAACGCCCCTTGCGCTGTCGCAGCCGCAAAACGCTGCATAAACGATAACTACGACATGACGGCAAAAGAGGCTATCGCACTCGAAAATGCGTATTTCTCAAGATGCTTCGCTACCGAGGACCAGAAAATCGGTATGGAAGCCTTCCTCTCAAAAAACAAACCTGAGTTTAAAGGCAAATGATTTTTTTTGATAACATAAAAAAATAATAATATGAAAGTATTCGTAATTGGAACCGGTACAATGGCAAAAGGCATCGTAAAGGCTTTCGCAGCTAAGATGCCGGTCGTCATGAAGAGCAGAACCCAGGCCAGCCTCGATAAAGCTATGGCATCGATCGAAAAAGGGTATGCAAAACTCGTTGAGAAAGGTAAAATGTCGCAAGAAGCAATGGCCGCTATCTTGGCAAATATCACAACAACAACAGATTACGCTACATTCGCAGATGCTGACCTCGTCATTGAAGCAGCATCAGAAGATATGCAGTTGAAAAAAGAGGTCTTTGCACAACTTGACAGTATCTGTAAGCCGGAGACTATTTTCGCAACCAACTCGTCTTCACTGTCAATCACTGAGATAGCCGCCTGTACTTCACGTCCTACACAGTTCATCGGTATGCACTTCTTTAACCCTGCGGACCGTATGGCCCTCGTGGAAGTGATCAAAGGCCAGCTGACATCAGCAGAGGTCTGTAAGACAATTGTTGACCTCTCAACATCAATAGGTAAGACTCCTGTTGAGGTGAACGAGGCTCCCGGTTTTGTTGTTAACCGTATCCTTATACCGATGATTAACGAGGCGGTCGGTATTCTCGCCGACGGAATAGCAAGCGCAGAGGATATTGACAAATGTATGATGCTTGGAGCAAACCACCCAATGGGTCCTTTGGCTTTGGCAGACCTCATCGGAAACGATGTCAACCTCGCAATTATGGAAGTCCTTTACAAGGAATTTGGTGACCCGAAATACCGTCCTCACCCATTGTTGAGAAAGATGGTGCGCGCCGGATTGCTCGGACGTAAGAGCGGAGAAGGCTTCTACAAATATTAAAAATAAAGGGAATGTGGCAAGCACCGCCCATTCCCGCTTTCTTACGAAAGTTTTAGTGTCAATGCCGGTGACGTAAGTGTTTTTGACGACGCGGCTTTGTGCGAAATGTATGGCCGGCACATCTATAAGACCAAGACCGAGCGGCTGTCATGAAGAATGAATATCGCTGATGACGTTAAGGGTCATATTATATTAATAGGTGTAAGCCATGTGGTGTTTTAAAGGGAATTTAAAGAGTAAAAACAAAAATAAATTAAAATAATTCAAAAATGGATTTTAGCTATTCAAAGACAGAAGAATTATTCCTGCAGATGATTAGGTCGTTTGCGGAAAATGAAGTCAAGCCTTTGGCAGCCGAAGTTGACGAGCAGGAGCGTTATCCAATGGAGACGGTCAAGAAGATGGCGAAATTAGGTTTGATGGGTATCCCTGTTCCAAGGCAGTACGGCGGAGCAGGTGGCTCGGTTCAAATGTATATCATGGCTGTAGAGGAGTTATCAAGGGTTTGTGCGACAACAGGTGTCATCTTGTCAGCCCATACGTCCTTGTGCATCGCCCCGATTCTTGAGAATGGAACAGAGGAACAGAAGATGAAGTATCTTCCAAAACTCGCATCAGGAGAATGGATTGGCGCATTTGGTTTGACAGAGCCTAACGCAGGTACCGATGCAGCGATGCAGCAGACAATGGCTGTTGACGCTGGTGACAAATGGATCCTTAACGGCACAAAGATCTTTATCACTAACGCCGCTTATGCAGATGTGTTTATCGTCATGGCAATGACAGACAAGTCAAAAGGCAACAAGGGTATCTCTGCATTTATCGTCGAGAAAGGTTTCAAGGGATTCAGCATCGGCAAGAAAGAGTTGAAGATGGGTATCCGTGGTTCAGCGACATGCGAGCTTATCTTTGAAAACTGCGAGGTGCCAAAAGAGAACCTCCTCGGACCTCTCGGGAAAGGATTCAACATCGCAATGAAGACTCTCGACGGTGGACGAATCGGTATCGCATCTCAAGCTCTCGGTATCGCCCAAGGTGCTATGGATGAGACAGTTAAATATACCAAGGAACGTAAACAGTTTGGAAAAGCTATCGCTCAGTTCCAGAATACACAGTTCCAGATGGCAGACCTTAAGACTAAGGTCGAGGCCGCAAGGTTGCTCGTTAGAAGCGCGGCATGGAAGAAAGATAAAGGGATACCGTATTCAGCAGACGCCGCAATGGCTAAGTTGTTCGCTGCTGAGACAGCTATGGAAGTGACTACTAAGGCAGTACAGTTCCACGGCGGCTACGGATACACTCGCGAATATCCAGTGGAACGCATGATGCGAGACGCAAAGATCACTGAGATTTATGAGGGTACATCTGAAGTACAGAGAATGGTTATCGCTGGTCAATTATTTAAATAGGAGGGAAGAATATGAATATTATCGTTTGTATAAAACAAGTGCCTGATACTACAGAAATAAAAATAGATCCGGTAAAGAATACCCTTATCCGTGACGGTGTTCCGAGCATTATGAACCCAGATGACAAGGGCGGTCTTGAGATGGCACTCCGTATGAAGGATATGTATGGCGCAAACATAACGGTTATCACAATGGGTCCTCCCCAGGCTGATGTCATCTTGAGAGAAGCGTTCGCAATGGGTGTTGACAGAGCTATCCTCCTCAGCGACAGAAAGTTCGCAGGCGCAGACACTCTCGCTACATCTTACGCTCTCGCAGGCGCGATCAAGACTATGGATTACGACCTTATCATAGCCGGCCGCCAAGCTATCGATGGCGATACCGCTCAAGTCGGTCCTGAGATGGCAGAACACCTCGGATTACCACAGGTGTCTTATGTTATTGATGCTGTTAGAAAAGAAAATGGCAACTTTATCGTTAAGAAAGAGAATGAGGACAGCGTACAAACCCTTGAGGTAGAAGGGAAATGTGTGTTGACAGTGCTCGCCTCTGCTTTCCAAGCCCGCTATATGACCGTAGCCGGTATCGTTGACGCTTATAATAAGGAAGTCGAAGTGTGGGGCGCAGACAAACTCGATGTCGATGAGACAAAACTCGGATTGAAAGGCTCTCCAACAAAGGTGTTCCAATCATTCCCTAAAGCTCTGAAAACCCCGGGCGAGATGTTCGAGGTGAGCGAGGAAGAAGCTGTAGAAATTATCGTTAACAAACTTAAAGAGAAACATATAATCTAAAAGTAAAGCCATGGATATCAAAGATTTTAAAAACGTTTATGTGTTCGCAGAACAGCGCAACGGAATAATTCAATCCGTAGCATACGAGCTTTTAGGTAAAGCACGCGACCTCGCTGACGCACTCGGTGAAAAAGTTGTTGCAATATTGGTGGGTTATAACGTTAAAGACAAAGCACAAAGCCTTATCGAAATGGGCGCAGACGAAGTTCTTGTGTCTGACTGTCCAGAACTGAAAGACTATCTTACAGAACAATATTCACAGGTCGTGTATCAGATGATTACTGAACGTAAACCTTCTATCGTCCTGTATGGCGCTACAACAATAGGCCGTGACCTCGCACCACGTCTCGCATCACGCCTCAAAACCGGTTTGACAGCCGACTGTACAAAACTTGAGATAGCTACTCTCGAAGAGACAGGCGAGAAACAGTTCCGCTCAACACGTCCTGCTTTCGGCGGTAACCTTATGGCTACTATCCTTTGCCCTAATACACGCCCTCAAATGTCAACAGTGAGACCGGGCGTTATGCAGAAACGTACCCGCGAAGTCGGAAGACAAGGCGAGGTGACAATGTTCACCCCTTCATTCGATACATCGAAGTTCAAAGTTAAAGTGATTGAAACCGTTATGAATAACAAGACATCAGCTGATATCTCTGACGCTAAGATACTTGTCTCTGGCGGCCGTGGTGTTCACGATAAAGAAGGTTTTAACAAACTTCAAAACCTCGCTGACGTTCTTGGCGGCATGGTGTCTTCATCTCGTGCTATGGTTGACGCCGGTATCATGGACCACGCTTACCAAGTCGGTCAAACCGGTAAGACCGTCCGCCCGAACCTCTACATGGCTTGTGGTATCTCTGGCGCAATCCAGCACCTCGCAGGTATGGAAGAGTCTGACTTCATCATCGCTATTAATAAGGATAAATACGCCCCGATATTCAGCGCGGCTGACCTCGGTATCGTAGGCGACCTTCATAAGATTGTCCCTATGCTTACTGAAAGAATTAAAAAAGAATTAGAGAAGTGATTTATCTGACGCAATAGCGTGAACAATATTAGCCCGGGGAAATTGACACGGCCTCTATTCGGAGACAGTCGTTTCTCCGGGCTTGTACCTGATGGACATTTTTTTGATGGGTTCTCCTTCATTCTCTTTGTTAAAATATTTTTTATGAATACTAATTCTATTGGTAAGATGTTTTGCCTCACTACTTTCGGTGAGTCGCACGGTCCGGCAGTCGGTGGCGTGATAGATGGCTGCCCTTCTGGATTGTTATTAGATAAAGAATTGATTGATAATGAGTTGAAAAGAAGAAGGCCGGGTAGGGGCAAAAATATGTCCTCTCGCTCAGAACTTGATTCCGTGGAGTTCTTATCAGGGTTGTCAGAGGGTGTTACAACAGGTGCGCCAATAGCTTTTATTGTAAGAAATAACGATTGTAAATCATCGGATTATGATGCTTTGAAGGATGTTTTCCGCCCATCTCATGCCGATTTCACTTATCATGGGAAATATGGTATCAGGGATTATGCTGGCGGCGGTAGGGCTTCAGCTCGTGCTATGCTCCCTTGCGTGGTTGCAGGTGCGATAGCAAAACAGATTCTTTCTTCTTTTAACATATCTATTTCATCTTCTGTTGTCCAGATAGGGGAACATAGATGCAATAATGGCTTCCCCGAAAGCGAGATTGATATTATCCTTGATGAGGTCCGTAATAATAACGATACTGTGGGAGCGGTAGTTCATTGTGTGATTAGCAATGTGCCGATAGGTCTTGGTGAACCTGTGTTTTACAAGTTCCATGCTGCTCTGGCTCATGCCATGATGAGTATTAACGCTGCTAAAGGTTTCGAATATGGCGATGGATTTAATTCTGCGGCTATGTTCGGCAGCAAGTGTAATGATGCGTTTGTTAATAAAGAGGGTAGGATCCGTACTGTGACAAATCATTCTGGCGGGGTCCAAGCTGGTATCACTAATGGAGAGGAGATATATTTTAACGTGGCCTTCAAACCGATAGCATCTTTTTCGCAACCTCAAAACACTGTCGATATCGCTGGCAATCCTAAAGTTATTGAGATAAAAGGTCGCCATGATGTTTGTGTGGTGCCTCGTGTCCTCCCAATAGTGGAGTCTATGGCTGCAATTACAACCTTAGATTTCATTATTATGGATAAGACCATCGTATATTGATAACCAATGATTTAATGAGTTAATTCCTTTTCAGGAACTCGACTATTTCTCCAATTCTGCCCAATTGTTTAGGAATATTGATTTGTTGAGGACAATGTGATACGCATTGTCTGCAACCGATACAATGCTCGACTTGTCTGTCAGCCTCAAGTTTGCGGTTGTATTCAATGAGGAATTTCCGTCTCGCCTTTCTGTATTCCTCTGACTGTTTGTTCTCAACAATAGTGCCTTCGTTAACACATTGATTATAAAACTTGAAGTTTTCAGGGATGTCGATACCGAAAGGACAAGGCATGCAATATTGGCAGCCTGTGCAAGGTATGATAGGATATTTGAGATATAGGTCGGCGACTTCCATCAGGAGGTCGATTTCTTTTTCAGAGCAAGGCTGGAGAGGGCAGTAGGTTCGTAGGTTATCTTGAAGATGTTCCATATATGTCATTCCGCTCAACACTGTTAGAATGTTCGGATATGTGCCGGCATAACGGAAAGCCCATGAAGCGACGCTGCTTTGTGGAGCCTGTTGTTTTAGTTTTTGAGATAGGTTCTCTGGAAGGTTTGCAAGGCGGCCTCCGAGAAGCGGCTCCATAATGACGATAGGAATGTTGAGGTCGGTGAGCCGTTTGTAGAGGTAATCGGCGTTAATGTTGTCAGGCTCAATGTCGTGCGCATGTTCCCAATCGACGTAGTTCATCTCTATTTGGACAAAGTCCCAATGGTACTTGTCATGATTGTTGATAAGCCATTCGAACACACGTGGGTCGCCGTGGAAAGAGAATCCGAGGTTGCGGATACGTCCGGCTTTTCGCTCATCCATGACAAAGTCAATCATTCCGTTTTCAATATATCTCTTGTTGAAAGTGTCCCATCCATCAAGGTTTTTGCTGCTGTTTCCCACTGCATGTAGTAAGTAATAGTCGAGATAGTCAGTTTGGAGGTTGGTGAATGAGTCGTGGTACAGTTTTATTGAAGCCTCTCTACTCCATTGGCTTTCAGCGAAATTTGACATCTTTGTAGCTAAATAGTATTTGCTGCGCTCATGGCGGCTCAGAGCTATTCCCATAGATTTCTCCGAGCGACCTTGGCAATAGACCGGAGATGTGTCATAGTAGTTCACACCATGCTCCATTGCGTAGTCGGTGAGTCTGTTAACCATTTCCTGGTCAATTTCATTGTCTTTCCTTGGAAGACGCATACATCCGTAACCAAGAATTGAGACTGTATCTCCGGTGTTATGGTTTTTCCTGTAGGTCATTTTGTCTTTAGGAATATCTCCTGCGGAAAAAGTGTTCTTTGTCTTGTTCGATTTGTTTGTGCATGCTGTGCCCGCTATTGTGGTAACGGCAGCTGCGGCTCCAACGATCTTTATGAAGTCTTTCCTTGATATATTATTTCCCATGATAATGCAAGTTAAATAGTTCTTTGAATGTAATTACCTTCCACATAAATCGCGCTAAAAGGACGGGCGGGGCAGACATGTTCGCATGTGCCGCAGCCTATGCAGCGTTCCTCATCGACAAACGGCACTTTTGGTGACGTGCTGTCCTCTGGGTCGTATGCAATCATCGTGATTGCACCTGAGGGACAATGGTTTGCGCAGTTCCCGCACTCAATATTTGAACTTAATGGTACACAGTTCCTACCTATCCATTTCGCTCTTCCTATCTGTATTGTCGTTTTTTCTTCCACTGTTATCGGCTTTATCGCGCCGGCAGGGCATACTTGGGAGCAGGCGTTACATTCCGGACGGCAATAGCCGAGTTCAAACGACATCTCTGGCTGCATAAAGCTCTCAAGGCTCGTCGATGGACGAAGCACTCCGTTAGGACACGCCTGCACGCACAGTTGGCATCCGACACATCTTTTGGTGAAATTGTCGCGACTCATTGATCCTGGAGGCATCACAGGCACCTCTCTCTCTGGTTTTTGTTTCTTCTCTATCGACGCAAGACCTCCGTCAAATATCTTTTCCTGCGCTTTGATAGCTGGAGCTGCCGCAACGGCCGCCATAGTCATGAGAAACGCCTTCCTTGATGTCCTTCCTTCTGTATCATTCTCGCTAACTGCCTCTTTTACAACGCTTTTATTTATCCTTCCGTAACTCATTCCTCCTTTGTTGCATTTGTCGATGCAGTTAAAACATGTCACACATTTTGAATAGTCGATGGAATGATTCTTGACATCGATAGCGGAGCAACGGCATTTTTTCTCACAAAGCCCGCAACTGACACATTTGTCGTTGAAATGTGGCTTGAATATAGAATGTCTTGCGAAGACGCTTAATATTGTGCCTATCGGACAGACCGTGTTGCAATAGCCGCGCCCGGAGAAGATTGCCGATGCGGTTATTAATATGAAATATATGGCGGAAATGATGAATATCGGCAAACTCTTGATATATACGTCAACAGAATAGAATGCATAACTGTTCCATCGTTCGGCAAAATAGGCTAACACATTGTTTATCAACATGTAAATAGGGGAGAAGATGTTTGAGGCTATCTTACCGAAAATGCTGTATGGCGCAATTAACAATGCGATGGTGTTGAAACCGAATATTATTAATAGAATAAATGCCGCCGTAATTCCGTACCGTAACCACTTCCTATTTTGTTTGAAACTATATTTGTTCTTTTTCTTTCTCTCTGATAACCAAGATATTATGTCTTGATATATTCCGAGAGGACAGATTATTGAACAATATAGTCTTCCTAATAATAATGTTATTATTATTATTGAGATAACAACTATAAGGTTTGAGGCGAGCAAGGCAGGAAAGAACTGCAGTTTCGCCATCCAGCCGAACCATGAATGTATGGTTCCCGTGAAATCCAAAAACAATAGCGTTAGTAAAACGAAAAAAATAAACGCTGCGCTAATCCTTAATTTTCTCAACATAATTATTATTTATATTTTCTCCTTTTCGTATTATTCTATAAAATTATTCTTGTTAAAACAGTGTCCCTTGAATGCCGCTCACGGGTCTATCCTGTGTTTTCCCTATCATTTTCAAAAATTCGTATTCGTCAATAATCTTTATATCTAAGGACTCGGCTTTTTTCCTTTTTTCCGGTCCCATTTTGTCTCCGGCAACCACGAAATCTGTTTTTGATGATATTGATGATAAACATTTACCACCATGATATTCAATAAGTTGTTTTAGTTCATCTCTACTAAAACTTGAGAATACTCCGCTGACAACAATGTTCTTTCCTGCGAGTGCTTGGTCCTCTGAAATCGCCTTCTTTTCGTTTTCAAACTGAAGTCCTGCCTTTTTTAACCGTTCGATAATGATGATGTTCCTCGGGTTGTCGAAAAAGTTGCGAATGCTTTGCGCTATTGTTATTCCGACGGTGTTTATTTCTTGCAGTTCCTCAACTGATGCGTTTATTATCGCGTCGATATTGCCCAGTGTGTTAGCTATTATTTTTGCCGTCACTTCACCTACTTCTTTGATTCCCAATGCGAATAACACTCTTGAGAAAGGCACTTCCTTTGACTTTTGCACTGATTTTAAAATATTGTTGACAGTTTTTTCCTTGAAAGATACCTTCCGAGTCTTCGGACTTGATGTTAGATTGAACTCATCGTTTATCACAATGGTTTTTTCAAGGCCGAACATCTTTTCATATGTCAAATCATAAAGGTCGGCGTAGTTTTCTATTAGTTTGTTGTCGAAAAGCACTTGGACTTTACCTTCACCGAGGCTCTCAATGTTCATTGCCTTACGGCTGATGAAATGTTCGATCCTTCCTTTTATCTGAGGCGGGCAGCCGTTGCTGTTAGGGCAGTACCAAGCGGCTTCTCCTTCATTCTTAATGAGTTTCGCACCGCATTCAGGGCATCTGTCGATGAATTTCACTTCTGACCGGTTGTTGTCTCTGCTGTCCATATCTACGCCAACTATTTTAGGGATAATCTCCCCGCCTTTTTCCACCAATACAGAGTCGTTGTAATGAAGGTCGAGTTGTTTGATGAAGTCGGCATTGTTTAATGTAGCGCGTTTTACTGTCGTCCCGGCTAATTGTACGGGTTGTAGGTTTGCGACAGGTGTGATAGTCCCGTGTCTTCCTACTTGGAAATCAACGCTTAACAGTTTTGTCCTTGCTTGTTCAGCCTTGAATTTATAGGCGATTGCCCATCTTGGCGATTTCGCTGTAAGGCCGAGAATCTCCCTTTGAGCGAAATTGTTGACTTTTATCACTATTCCGTCAATATCGAAAGGCAGTTCCTTTCTGTTAATGTCCCAGTAGTTTATGAAATCCTCGATCTCATCTATGTTATTACACAAAGCTATATGTTTTGAGATGTTGAATCCCCATTTTTTTGCTGCCATAAGGCTTTCATAATGAGTGCTGTACGGGATATTATCCGACATCATGTAGTAGCAGAAGTTATCGAGATGACGGTTCGCGGCTTCTTTTGAGTCGAACAGTTTTATTGTTCCGGCGGCTGCGTTCCTTGGATTGGCAAATTTAGGCAGCCCAAGCTCGTCGCGTTCGGAGTTTGTCTTTTGAAAGCTGTCGTGAGGCATGATTATTTCGCCTCTCATCTCAATAAAGTTTGGGTAATCACCTTTGAGTTTCAACGGTATAGTCCTTATCGTCTTCACATTTGTAGTGACATCATCGCCTTGTGTGCCATCGCCCCTTGTCACGGCTCTCGTCAGTTTCCCTTGTTCGTAGGTCAGGCTGATTGACACACCGTCAAATTTCAATTCGCACACGAACTCAACTGGTCCTTCTATCGATTTCTTTATCCTTTGTATGAACTCAATTATCTCGTCTCTGTTGTATGAGTTTGATAATGAAAGCATTGGATAGCGATGCCTCACTGTAGGGAATTCTTTGGTCAGGTCTCCGCCAACGCGTTTCGTTGGAGATGTAGGTGACGCAAATTCCGGAAAATCCTTTTCAAGAGCCATAAGCTCTTCCATGAGCATGTCGAACTCGTAGTCGCTAATGCTCGGCTGATTTAATATATAATATTTATTGTTATGGTCCTCAATGATATCAATCAGCTCCTCAATCCGAATCTTTGCTTGCTCCTTTGTCATAATCAATCTTATAAATTGTTATTATTCCGTCATCACTTGTGTTGTTGAGCGCATTCAGCAAAATTTGCGTGAAATGAGGCTTGAACATGACCTCGTACTTCATCTCCGGAAAATAGTCTCTCATCTCTTGAACGCGTAGTTCTAAGTCCTTCGTGTCTCTGAATATCACATATCGAGGAGACTCCACACCTATTAATATATCGGTGTTATCTTCGTCTATAATCCGGTATTCTGACCATTTTCTCTCATAGAAAAGAGGAGGGCGTTTCATTTCGTTATTGCTTATATCATTTATAATGAATGAATTAACCTTGTCGTCTTTTGATAAGTACGTCATAGCCTTTACTTCTTGTTTGTTAGGGTAGATTGTGATGAAGATGAGAAGAAGGGCAAGGTTAACAATTATTGAGAACGCGGTGATATAACGTATAGTCGTGTCGCTTTTTTTCGATAGGTTATAGTTCTTTTTGAAATCGCACCAGCCCAAGATGCCGCAAATGAGGAACATAGGGACTACGGGCAGAATGTATATCTCGTTGTTGTTCGGAAAGATGGTGTAATAAAGGAGGAATAGGAGGGTGGGGAGGAAGACAAGAAGGTGTTTGCGCCATGTCCTGAAGAATCCGAACATCAGAAGGAAGCTCATTGGTGGAATAAGTCCTACTATAATTGTGAGGAAGCTGTAATAAATCCATGAGGCGTGTGCGTTTCCGCTGAAAAGGTAGATCCTGCTGTTTGTGAAAAACTCGCTCAGCTCGACGAAAGGCCTGCCCCAAACAAGCAAGTCGGGGATTGTCTGGGTTATCCCCGTTGCGACAATGAATCCGGCTAACGACATCAGAATACCCTTCCACCGCATCATTACTGCGAGCGCGATTAATATCCCCACATAGAAAATTATGCACTGATACCATATTGAGAATGCGAGTCCGAGGAAGAAACCGGCAATAAAAAATGAGGTGCGGTGAATCTTCTCCGTCATGTTGCTCCTGTAAATCTTGTCCTGCTTCACTATGACGAGTATCCCGTACATTAGGAACGGCATCGCCACCGCCTGCGCCGTGTTATGGACGCTGACGTACGGCATGAACCATAGTAATGCAAGTGTCCATGCGACTTTAATAGCACTGTCCCTGTCTGAAAGTATTTTCGAGATTCTATATCCTAATGATATGACTAACAATGAGAAAACGCCGTGAATTAACCGACTGAAGAACATTAGCCACTGCGGGTCGTGTACTCCTAACAGCTTAAAAAATCCGAAGATAAGATAATGGATGGAAATATAGAACAAACTTATTCCGGAAGGACTGTCGTAATACGGATATTGTATGTTGTCAAGCCACGCATTCGTCATCTCAACGTAGGTGAAATGCTCAATATCGAAGCCGAAGCCTTTGGAGAATATGGCTGCGGCGACACGCACAATCAATGCCGCAAGCAATACAACCGTAACAGGATGTTTATCTGTTATTTTTCTAAGATGACTTGTCATATTCGTTGTCGTGGTTTTCCGCAATTAATCAATTAACTGATGAGCCGCGGATAGAAATCGTTATTAATTAAACAAGTATTATCCGTCAAAGTTCTGACTCTCATGCAGAAATGTTATTTCTTGAAACCGTATGAGCATTCATAAATATGTTCTTTGAATAGTTCGTCGTAATATGCTTCCCAATCGGCACAGTCTTTTTTTGAATAAGCATTATAAATCACTGACTCTGAACCGTTTTCGAGGCTTTTACAAACGCATTGTTTCTCACATGAGGTGCATAAAACTGTTACCGCCGCAATAGACAGCAGGATATATAGTGTCTTTTTCATTCGGTTTTTTCTTTTTGCAAAGATAATGTTTTTCTTTAAACTATCAGAAGAATTAGAAAAATTTTATCATTGATTTGTCGTTCAGTATTTCAGAAAAATCATTATTTTCGCACTTTGATATTTATTCTGAATAAATTAGTAATAATATGAGTAAAAAGATTGTTATTCTATTGAGTGTCATGGTTTTATCAATGGCATTATCTGCTCAGCAGACAGATGTTGGAGAATGGTGGAATGATTTGTCGGTGTCCCATGTCAACAAGGTGCCGCCGCGAGCAAATGTTATTCCGTATTCTGACGAAAACGGCGTTGATAGGTTGTCGTACAGAGAGTCGGACTATTATAGATGTCTCAATGGCGACTGGAGTTTCTTTTATGGCAACTCCCCGGCCGATAAACCTGAGGGCTTTTACGAGAGAGATTATGACTGTGAGAGCTGGGGTTTTATGCCGGTGCCTGGCAATTGGGAACTTAACGGTTACGGACAGCCTGTGTATGTTAACGTCGCCAATGAGTTTAAGTCGAATCCTCCTTATGCCCCGACGGATTACAATCCTGTTGGATGCTATCGCACCTCTTTCCAAGTGCCCTCTGAATGGTATGGTAGAAATGTCTATATCAACTTTGGCGCTGCAAAATCATGCATGTTCCTTTGGATTAATGGCGATTTTGTGGGCTATTCGGAGGACTCTAAGACTCCCGCAGAGTTTGATATCACTGATTATGTCGATTTCGGTGAAGATGTGAAAAACACTCTCGCTGTCGAGATGTATAGGTTCTGCGATGGCTCTTACCTTGAGGCACAAGACTTTTGGCGCATGAGCGGTATCACTCGAGATGTTATTCTTTATTCAAAACCAAAGCTTAACGTCTTTGATTTCTTTGTGAATGCTGGCCTCGATAGCCGCTATGAGAAAGGTACTTTCGGGATTGGCATTGATATTGCCTTTGACGCAAAACAGATCCCTTCAAAATTTTATGTTGAAGTAGAGATAAACGGAATTGGTAAAGATAGAAAGGATTTTGAGAAGGTTTTTGTTAATGAGTTGAAAAAGAAACACTTGAAGAAATGCAGGGAAACAGGGCTCTATCATCTCGATATTGAAGAAACCGTTTTGCCGGATGTGCTACCATGGTCAGCGGAGAAACCGAATCTCTATAACTTGATAATTAGAATCAAAGATAAGGAAGGTGTTGTCGTTGAGACTGTTGGAGCGAAAATAGGTTTCCGGACAACAGAGATTAAGGACGGATTGCTTAAGGTCAACGGGCAGGCGATTATGGTGAAAGGTGTGAACCGCCACGAGCATTCTGGCACTACGGGACAATATGTTCCCCGGAAGATTATGGAACAAGATGTGCAGATTATGTTGGAAAACAACATCAATACTGTGCGCACCTGCCATTATCCTGATGACATTTATTGGTACGAGCTTTGCGATAAATATGGTATTTATGTCATCGATGAGGCGAACAACGAGTCGCACCCGCAGGGTTATGGGGCAAACAGCCTTGCGAAGAAAGACGAATGGAAAGAGTCTTTCCTTTACAGGTGCAGAAATATGCTTGAGCGCGATAAGAATCATGCCTCTATAATTGTGTGGTCTGTTGGCAATGAATGCGGTAACGGAGTCTGCACAAAGGCTTGTTATGACTGGATGAAAGAACGCGACACACGCCCGGTTATTTGCGAACGCGCCATCTATGACTATAACACCGATTTTATCGGACTGATGTACTCGGACGTTGATTATCTCGAACGCTTTGTAAATGAGCGATTTGACAGCCTGAACCGACCATTTATCATGGTTGAATACTGCCATGCGATGGGAAACAGCTGCGGTGGATTGCAAGATTATATGGAGGTCTTTGAGAAATATCCACAACTTCAGGGTGGTTGCATCTGGGACTTCGTTGACCAGTCGATTGTCATGTATGATAATGAGTTTAAGAAGCAGTGGTATGCCGCCGGCGGTGACCTCGGTGAGATTCCAAATTGCGGCAATGACGATAGCTTCTGCGTTAACGGATTGATTACCAGTGACAGAATACCACATAACCACATGCTTGAGGTTAGAAAGGCTTATCAAAACGTGAGTGTGCTTGCCACAGATATCACAGAAGGAGTCTTTGAAATTTATAACAAATTCAATTTCACTAACTTAAAGGAACTCGAATGCTCATATTCGATTTATTCTAACGAGAGACAGTTTCAGAAAAGCAAACTTAACTTGGATTGCGCTCCCGGACAGTCGGTCACCGTTAAGATACCGATTCCGTGTGCGAGTGTCGTTGACGGCGTTGTGACTGGCACCCCAAATGTCGAGTATTTTATCGATTTCTCATTCGTGAAAGACGCAAGAGAGGTGGCATACGAACAGCTCAAACTCGATATCCCCTCAGCGAAACCTGTAGATGTGAGCGATGCCCCGAGAGTGGATTTCAAACAAACAAACGATGCTATAGTGGTAAGCAATAAGAGTTTCAGCTTCACTATTGATAAAAATGACGGTGTGCCAACATCATTCAAATATGGTGATAATGAGATTCTTGAGGGCGCAATAAGACCTAATTTCTGGAGAGCTCCGACATTAAATGACGATGTTGACGGCAATGCCCGTAAAAAATGGGAGGCTGCCGGTCTCAATAATCTAAGGGTTAGCGATAACAAACATTTTGATGTTAGGAGAATTGACGCGGGCCATGTGGCAGTGGCGGTGGAGCTTGAACTCGTGAATTACAATGACGACTTGGTAATCAGAACAGGACAGACGTATGTTATTGACGGTTTCGGTAACGTGGTCGTAACGCTCAACGTCCAACCGACGGCATTGGTTGAGACTTTCCCGAAGATAGGCACTCAGATGAGGATACCGCTTCAATATCATAGGGTATCATATTTTGGAAAAGACACAGAGAACTATCCTGATAGAAACGCGGCTGGAAGGGTGGGTGTTTATACCGTTGATGCCAACGCCTTGTTTGAGATGCATGAAGAACCTCAGGAAAGCGGCAATCGCAACGATGTCAGATGGTTCGCATTGACAGACAGGGACGGGAACGGGATTTTTGTTAGCGGCAAAGAGAACCTTAACTTCAGTATGTATCAATATTCTGATGAGGATCTGACAAAAGCCGAGAGAATTAACCAGATCAAGCCAGCATCGTTCTGGACCGTAAATATCGACAATAGGCAGGCCCCTCTCGGAACTGCGACATGTGGCCCGGATGCTCTTGATAAATATCTGATAAAAAACAATATGTATGAATACACTTTCCGCATCCGCCCATTCTCGAACAAGGAAACCAATGCGAAGAAACTGTATCAAGAGAATGTGTTTGATATTTCAAAGCAATGCCCTGTTCCTCAAATCTCATCGAGCCTTGAGAAATTCAACAGCCCTATGGAAATATCATTGGCAGCGGAAGGTCTTGATAATGTTTCGATTTATTATACTCTTGACGGTAGTGAGCCAACAAGGAAATCGAACCTATATAATACCCCGTTCACTATCAATAATAGCGTAACATTGAAGGCCAAGGCTTTTTCCGCAGATGCCGCGCCTTCATTTACAATGACAAAGAAATTTGAGAAGATAATCATTTCTGGCACAACTTTTCCTACCGGACCGGCGAGGAATTATTCAAAAGATAAGGACATCGCTCTCATGGACAAGAAGTTCGGCACGGTGGGTGTCTGGGACAACAACTGGCTTGGTTTCCAAGGATATGACATGGATGCTTTGATTGAACTCTCCGAGGCCGTTGATATGGAGAAGATTTATGTTGGATTTGCCATCTCTCCTGACTCTTGGGTGCTGTCACCAAAGGAGATCGTGGTGTCAACATCGTCAGATGGTGTCACTTTCAGCGAGCCTGTTGTAGCGGAAATGCCTGTTTTCTCAGGGAATATTGATGTTAGAGCCGATGCGAGAGCTAAAGTGTTTGCTAAAGATGTAAAATATATCAGAGTGATAGTCAAGAATTTCGGTGTCCTTCCAGAGAAACATCCTTATAAAGGTGAGAAGGCTTGGATTATGGTTGACGAAGTTAGATATGAATAAAAGTTGAAAAAAAAGTAGTAATTAAAAATATTATCAAAATGTTTAAAGGTCATCCAAAGGGTTTGTACGCCTTAGCGCTTGCTAACACTGGCGAACGCTTCGGTTATTACACTATGCTTGCTATATTTGTATTGTTCTTGCAAGCGAAATTTGGTTTGTCGGCAGAGACTGCCGGACAGTTGTATGGAGGATTCCTCGCTGCGGTATATTTCATGCCTATCGTAGGTGGTTTTATCGCCGATAAGTTCTGGGGATACGGCAAGACCGTTGTCACCGGAATCATCGTGATGTTTGTAGGTTATCTGTTGTTATTCATTCAGAAAGATGCTACGGGAGGCACGGCAATGGCCATGATGGTCGGTGCGTTGTTGTGTATTGCGGTCGGAACGGGATTGTTCAAGGGCAACCTTCAGGTTATGGTTGGAAACCTATATGACGATCCGAAATACTCGTCTTCCCGTGACGGCGGGTTCAGCCTTTTCTATATGGCTATCAACATCGGCTCTATGTTCGCCCCTATGGCTGCGACGGCTGTTACAAACATGTTTTTAGACAAATACGGATATACTTATGACGCAAATATCCCTTCTCTTGCGCATCAGTATCTTGACGGCAGCATCTCCGCCGACGGGTTGTCACGTCTTCAGGCTCTTGCCGCACAACAAGGCAGCTTCTCCGGCGATATGGCTGCGTTCTGTACAGACTATATCAACTCATTATCATTCTCTTACAGCTACGGATTCGGAGTCGCTTGTATCTCTTTGATAATCTCTATTGCGATTTATTTCGGTTTCAGAAGCACTTTCAAACATGTCGATGTACGCAAAAATTCATCTGTTGCTAAAGAAGAAAACGTTGTCGAGCTGACTCCAAAGCAGACAAAAGAGCGTGTCGTGGCCTTATGCCTCGTCTTCGCGGTCGTTATTTTCTTCTGGATGGCTTTCCAACAGTGCGGCCTGACATTGACATATTTCGCGCGCGACTATACTGAGCCTTTCGCAACCGGTTGGACAAGAATCGGATTCGATGTTATCACTCTCGTTCTTATCGCAATAGGTGTTTACGCTATCTTTGAATTGTTCCAAAGTGAGAACAAGAAGGGAAGGATTATCTCCGGTATTATACTCGCCGCCTGTGTGGCAGGTGTATGGTACAAAGCCGCCAACGTGGAAGACGTGGTATCACTTTCTCCTCAGATTTTCCAGCAGTTCGGACCGTTCTTCGTAGTGGCTCTCACTCCGGTCTCAATATCACTTTTCGGAGCACTCGCCAAAAGGAAGAAAGAACCTTCGGCACCTCGGAAGATCGCTATGGGTATGCTCGTTGCCGCTCTTGGTTTCGGAGTGATGGCACTCGCATCTGTAGGGCTTCCTTCACCGAAGGAATTGAGCGAGACAGGTGGAGTGAGCAGCGTGCTCGTGTCACCGAACTGGTTGATAACTACGTATTTAGTGCTTACATTCGGTGAACTTCTGCTCAGCCCTATGGGAATCTCATTCGTGTCGAAAGTAGCTCCTCCAAAACTCAAAGGTATCATGATGGGACTTTGGTTCGGAGCTTGTGCGATAGGCAACTACCTCACATCGGTCATCAGCTCTATCTGGAACACAGGTCTTTCTCTCGTCATGATTTGGGGCGTTCTGATAGTGCTTTGCGTTATCTCCGCTATATTCATGTTCATAATGATGAAACGTTTGGAAAATGCAACATCTGAATGCTGATATCACGCTTGCTGAGTTGCAAGAGATTGTCGATGATTGGATTAAGACCGTTGGAGTGCGTTACTTTAATGAGTTGACGAATATGGCCATACTTACCGAGGAAGTGGGAGAGGTGGCGCGAATCATCGCAAGGAAATACGGCGAGCAGTCGTTCAAGGAATCGGATAAGGATAAAGACCTTGCTGATGAGCTTGCCGATGTGCTTTGGGTATTAGTATGTCTTGCGAACCAGACAGGAGTTGATCTTACGGACGCATTCAGGAAAAACCTTGAGAAAAAGACGTCAAGGGATAAGGTTCGGCATCTCGGAAACGACAAACTCAAGTAGAAATGATAAATCCCGGATTAATCGAAAGACGTCCGGGATTTATTGTTAGAGGAGAAGAATGTTCTATTCGCCAGATTAACTTTAAGATGTAGTTTATCTTTTCACTCCATTAATCTCTAATGTTGACAAAGATCATAATAAACAATTGCTGTCAGGAAAAACGGAATCAACACCATATTATTCTTGGTTTGATAGTGGACAAGTCCCATTTCTTTCATATAACAATGGCTGTCCGGTAAAAATAACTTCTATACTTTCACAATAGAACAAGATGATAAGAGCGCAGGTGATTTCCGTTTTAAACGCAATATAATTTTAAGGGCAATAGTATTTTGATTTGATTTCTTGCTTTAAGGTTTTATTTGCAGTTAATGTAGCCACATAATACGCTCTGATTTTCATTAAATTACATTTGCTCTTATCTCGCTCGCTTAATGACCGTTAAGTAAAAATTTTGCGCCATGACAATTTGCACAAATATTATAGAAATAGCATCCCCCCCCAAAAAAAAAACAGTATCTATCAATAAATATTTTTTTCGTTAGTAAAATCTATTTTTTTCAATTTTACGAATTGCTTGTCACTTATAGTCATAGGAGTAAAAAAATGGCATGGGATGCCATATTGCACCTGTTCCGCATCATTTTATAGTTTGGGAGTTATGCTCGCAGTTCTGAATAATAATATGCGTTATATCGTATTATAGATGTTCTAAATATTACGTGGTTACTTTTTCAAATTTCATATAGAGAATCATAATTTGTTTTTTGTCAAAACAATCGATGCCTTCGGCAAAATTAGTCCCAGCCTAACCCCAAGTTTCTGTATGAAAAGAATATCTTCAAATAGTGTCTCGATGCATATTTATGTATTTTTTCTGTAGTTGCTGTTTCATAAGCCCGTCTTGGTTCACGTTTGTGCAATAATTCCATTATTATATCAGATAATAAGTCTGTTTTCATAACATAATTGTTTTATCCCTGTTCTTACATAAAACGTATGGCGACAGTGCCGATGTATATCGGTCAATAATCCGTTTAATGCTTGGCTCTATCCTCACACTCAGCGCTTGTCCTGTCTTGCGGCGAGCATAGCATATTACTCCGTTTTGAAAGTTCTCTTTCTTCAGATAAGCGATATCCACGAATGCCATTCCACGGGTGCAATAACTGAATATGAAAATATCTCTCGCAAGTGCGAGTCGTTCCTTCGGTTAACTTAAGTTTGAATACAGATTCGGATACGGCCCGCTTGCGTGTGCGGTCTATGCCTGTATAGGCTTCGGTAAAAGGGTGTGCCTGTTCGACTATTTTTAGCCTTACCGCTCGCGATTTGCAACACGGTCGTCTGGCCGCAATATTATCTCTGTTGTTATCTGTTGTGTCGCTCTGCGGTGAGTCACCTGATATAAAATTATCCCTGTACATTCCTTTACCGATGACGGACGCGGTTTTACTGCCATAATGTGGTTTGATTTAAGATGATAATAGGGTAGGATGTAAACGCTAATTATAGCGTGTTTATCTATATTTACGTTTGCTGACATCTCACTCCGCGCGCATTCCGTTCCTCATTGTCTGTTTCGGGCTTTCTCTTCTCTCGTTGTGAGGCAAGGTGTTTCCACGATAAAAGGATGGGTGGGGACTTGCAGCCGTTAGACAATGTTCATGCCAAGCATACGTAAATATATAAAAAGACAAACGGCTTGTCCATTTGTCTTTGATAATAAAGTATCATGAAAGTAAAACAAGGATATTCCCTACCATTCGACAGGTTGGCGAAGTATAGGCATTGTCATGCAGCGGGCGCCACCGCCACCGCGTGACAACTCGTTGCCTTCGAATGCCACCACGCAGCGTCTGTAGTCGTCAACAGAGACCTTGCCTGATGCCACGTCAGCGGCTTTAAGCACTTCGAATCCGTTTTTGTTAAGGGCCTCGATAGTGTTGTAGTTCCTTGCATATCCAAGGACTTTGCCGGGAGCGAAGGCGAAGAAGTTCGCACCGCTATGCCATTGTTCGCGAGGTCCGGCGTATTCGTCACCGCCGCCGCAGAATATTGGCTCAAGGTTCATTCCGAGTTTGCCCAAGGCATCGATGAGGTTCTTTTCTTCGGTAACATTTGTGTATTCGTGCCCACACACTTCGATATGGATTGTCTTGAAAGCATCGTTCATTATCACAGGCTTATACGCCATACAGCGGTCCTTGTCGAGGAATGTGAATACCATGTCGAGATGGATGAACGAGTCTGGCTGAAGAGGGAGTTGTTGTATGATGAGATGGCGTTTACCGCCGAGGTTTCTCAAATGCTCTGTCAGGCCATCAATACCCTCTTGACTTGTTCTTGCTCCGAAGCCGCTGAGAATAATATCGTGGCGGGCGATCTCCACGTCACCGCCTTCTACCGATCCGGAGTGTTTCTGTACGGGGTGAATGACATTAGTGTCAATGATTGAGGAGTTGTTATATATAGCGTCGAGAATCAATGTCTCGCGATCTCTTACGTCGGTTGCCATCTTGCTTACCATCACATTGTTATACATTGTGAAAGAAGCGTCTCTCATGAAGAAGAGGTTGGGAATAGGGGGGAAGACGAAACGTTCCTTAAGGTTAGGGTTGTCGTAGCCCTCTATGAGGACCCTCGCTAACTCGTCGGTATCGAAAGAGTTAAGCAGGGGAATGAGATAAGTCAGATTCTCTCTCTCACAAATCTTCGTGATGAGGTCGGTCTTGACTTCTTCTTTTTTCAACACATCTTTTAATAGGTCGCTGAAATGGATCACATTTGTGACTTTCTGTAGCGTACCCTCAAAATCTCTGTAGTTTTCTGCTGCTTCGTGGTAGTTTAAAATGTCACTGAAAAGGAATTTGTGCGCATTTCCAGGTGTCATGTTCTCGATCTCCTTGCCGGGAGCGTGAAGGATGACATATTCAAGTTTTCCAATTTCTGATTCAACACATGGTTTTATGCATCGAAAATAATCCATAAAATAAATTTTGATAAAACAATTGAGGACCATACAATCCTCGTGAATTAACACGCAAAATTACAAAAAAAATATTTACTAAAGGATCAGGGTGTGAAATATTTTCAGATTACAGGTTTAGTAAAGATCGATAAACTCGTATGTGTTACCCATTGCGTCAAGGAATTTGATAAGGTCGTCTTTCTTTATCACGCATGTAGCCGTATTGTCGTTAGGGTGAAAGCTCAGGCGTTCGGCGTTCAGGAGGTTCTTATCAAAATAAAGGTGCACATGGTGCTCGGTATCGTTGATTATTCCGAAAGGTGATACGCTGCCGGGTTTTAGTCCGAGGTATTTGTCCATTCGTTTCTCAGATGCGAAGCTTAGTTTGCCTTGTCTCAGCCTATGTTCCAAATCGTGTATTGCGAGTTGTTGCATGCAGTCGAAGACGACGAGGTAATGTTTGTCGCCCTTATGGTTTCTGAAGAAAAGGTTTTTGCAGTGTGTCGAGTCAAATTCCTTCCAATAGTTCAGAGCCTCCTCGATAGTTGGAATCGGGGGATGGAAATGGATTTCGAAAGGAATGCCGAGTTCGTTTAGTTTATCTACGACTTTCCGTTGTCGTTCGGATAATTCGTGGTTGATTGTATCCATAATAGAAGTGTGTTTCCTCATTTTGCACATGATGATGTAAAAAGAGGAAACACAGATGGTTATATATTATTTGTTAAACAATTCCTTTATGCCTCCGATAGAGCCGAGCATGTTTGTCGCCTCATAAGGTATATATATAGTCTTGTTGTTTTGTCCGCTTGTCATCTCTTTCAAAGTCTCGATATACTTTGTTGCGAGGAGATATGTCGCAGGGTCGGTTTGCGTTGACTTTATCGCCTCTGAGACGAGGGTGATGGCTTGTGCTTCGGCTTCTGCTTGGATGATTTTAGCTTTAGCGATACCTTCTGCGATGAGCAGTTGAGATTGTTTCTCAGCCTCGGCGTTGTTGATTGCGGAAATCTTCTCGCCTTCGGAGTTAAGGATTGCGGAAGCCTTTTCACCTTCGGCTTTCAATATTTCGGCGCGGCGGTTACGTTCGGCTTGCATCTGTTTCTCCATTGCCTGGCGCACTGATTCAGGTGGTGTGATGTCCTGTAGTTCGACACGGTTTACTTTCACGCCCCATTTGTTTGTAGCGTCGTCGAGTACGGTGCGCAGTTTGCCGTTGATGGTGTCGCGGGATGTGAGTGTCTCGTCAAGCTCTAACTCGCCAATCACGTTACGCAGGGTGGTCTGTGTCAGTTTCTCTATCGCATTAGGAAGGTTGTCAATCTCATACACTGATTTCACAGGGTCAACAATCTGGAAATAAAGCAGTGCGTTTATTTCTGTTGTGACGTTGTCTTTTGTGATGACGTTTTGTTTCGGGAAGTCATAGACCTGTTCGCGGAGGTCGATCCTCGATGTCTCGCTCATTTTGGCTACAGGGTGTCCCATTCTTGATTCAACGATGTTACGGGTGGTTATGAGTTTGGGTCTGTCGATGATTGGCCAGATGATGTTCAGTCCGGGAGGAAGCACTTTGTGGAATTTCCCAAGACGCTCAATGACTCTTGTCTCTGACTGTGGAACGACTTTTAATCCCGCCAATGCGAAAATCACTACGATTAATGCGAGTAATAATACAATTGCAATCATATTTAATATTTTTTTACAGTTAAGATAATACTTTGATAAGATACCACGACGACTTTCTCACCAACTTCTGCTGAAGATGAGTCTGCCATCTGGGCTTTCCAGTCGTCGCCGTCAATTTTTACTCTGCCGAATCCATCTTTCTCAATACGTTCTGTGACGATGGCGTTTTTCCCGATGATGTTATCCATATTCGTTTTCACCTCACATCCTTTGTCTTTTTTCTGAAGTATCTTGATGATGAAGGGGCGCACGAGGACGAAGGCGATGAATGTACCAATGGCGAATAACAGGAACTGCCATGTGAGAGAAAGACCAAAGGCGGCGCAAACAGATGCGAATACGCAACCTATTGAGAAACAAGCCACAGCGAAGCCGCTTGTAAATATCTCAATAATTACAAAGACCAATGCTACTAATAGCCAAATTTGCCAAACTGTCATAATATTTTTTTTGCAAAAGTAATAAATATTGTTTGTTTCGGTATTATTCTCGAAAAAAATTTTTAAAGAGAGAAACTTTTGGGCAGCGGGGTCTCGAATCTCATGTCCTGTTTTGTGACTGGGTGGGTGAAACATAGTTTGAAGGCATGGAGTCCGAGTCTGCCGATATGGTCGTCTCCGTCACCGTATTTCGGGTCTCCTACGATTGGGAATCCTATATCATTAAGGTGTACGCGGATTTGGTTCTTCCTGCCTGTATCGAGAGCCAGCTCGACCATAGAGTAGCCGTTGGCGACTTTCACCACGTTATAGTGTGTCACAGCATATTTCCCTCCGTTATCTGTCCGGCTTGAGTATGAGATATGCTGGCTGTTATCCTTTATCCAAGAGGATATCGTGCCCTGTTGTTTTTTCATCTCTCCGTGTACAATCGCCATATAGCGTCGGTCATAGACGGTCTGTTTCCAGTTTTCCTCGAACATAAGGGCTGTCTTCTTGTCTTTTGCGAAAATCAGAAGTCCGGAAGTGTCTCTGTCGAGGCGGTGCACCGTATGGGCGTGGCAGCGCTGGTGTTTCCTTTCAAGATAATCGTTAAGAATACTCTGTACCGTCTCGTCCCCGGGGTAGGGAGAGTTGCATAGAATGCCATCTTTCTTCTCGACCACGAAAATATATTGGTCCTCGAAAACAATTCTTATCCAGTGGTTGTTAAGTGTTGAGCCGTTATCATTACGTGCTATGCAAACCTTCATGCCGGGTACGAGCTTATAATCGTGTCTCGTCGTCTGTTTCCCGTCAACGGAGATGTAGCCGTTGGACAAGATGTTTTTCGCTTTGGTCCTGCTGATGCCGTGTAGTTTCTTTAAAATGAAGGGCAACAGCACATCATCTTCCAAAACGTTAAAAATCAGGTCGTTGTCATTGCGGTTAGTATTGCGCCTCATTTATTTTTAAAATTTATGCAAAAATAAGAAAAAAACATTGTCCGTAAATAAAAATATATAATTTTGCACAATAAAACGTAAACCTATCATTACTTTGTTAAAATTATGGATATCAATGAATTAATGGATATTGCATCGCAAGTGAGACGCGATATTATCAGAATGGTTCATGCATGTCAGTCGGGACACCCTGGTGGCTCGCTTGGAGCGACCGACATTGTTACGGCATTGTATTTTGACCAGATGAGGATAAATCCGATGGATTTCACTATGGACGGCGCAGGTGAGGACATGTTTTTCCTATCAAATGGTCACATCAGCCCAATGTTTTACAGCGTTTTGGCGCATCGCGGATACTTTCCAGTGTCGGAACTCGCTACATTCAGGAGGCTTGGGACACGTTTGCAGGGTCATCCTACAACTGCGGAAGGACTTCCGGGAATAAGGATCGCAAGCGGTTCGCTCGGGCAGGGACTGTCAGTGGCTACGGGAGCCGCATTGGCCAAGAAGCTTGGTGGCGACAGGAATATCGTTTTCTGTCTCATGGGCGATGGCGAGCAGGAGGAAGGTCAGATTTGGGAAGCGGCTATGTATGCGGCGGCAAAACATGTTGATAACCTCGTGGCAATCATTGATTATAATAAGAAGCAGATTGACGGCAGCACCGATGACGTTTGCAGTCTCGGCGACCTCAGGGCGAAATACGAGTCATTCGGCTGGACGGTCTATGAACTTGACGGCAACGATATGCGGCAAGTCGTTGACTCCCTTAATGTTGCAAGGACTAACGCTTTCAATGGAAAACCTCAGATATTACTCGCTCATACCGAGATGGGCATGGGCGTTGATTTCATGATGGGGACACACAAGTGGCACGGGACGCCTCCTAACGACGAACAGGCGGCTGACGCTTTATCACAATTAAAAGAAACACTGGGAGATTATTGATTATGAAGATAGAAGTTCAAAATTATAAAGATACAAGAAGCGGTTTCGGCGAGGGCTTGCTCGAAGCTGGAAAACGTAATCCAAAAGTTGTAGCTCTCTGCGCAGACCTGACAGGCTCGTTGAAGATGGGAGATTTCCAGAAGGCTTTCCCGGAAAGGTTTTTCCAAGTGGGTATTGCCGAGGCTAATATGATCGGTTTGTCGGCAGGCCTCAGCATAGGAGGGTATATCCCGTTCACCGGAACATTTGCGAATTTCTCTACTGCCAGGGTTTATGACCAAATACGACAAGTGGTGGCTTATTCAAACAAAAACGTAAAGATATGCGCATCGCATGCTGGCGTGACACTTGGAGAGGACGGAGCAACGCACCAGACTTTGGAAGACATCGGTATGATGAGGATGCTTCCGAACATGACTGTTATAGTGCCATGCGACTTCAATCAGACAAAGGCCGCGACACTGGCTGTGTCTGAGTATGAGGGTCCTGTTTATCTCCGTTTCGGCCGTCCAAAAGTGGCAAACTTCACTCCTGCAGATGAGCCTTTCGTTATTGGTAAGGCACAGATGATAAAAGAAGGCACTGATGTGTCAATTTTCGCCTGCGGCCATCTTGTGTGGAAAGCGATAGAGGCACTCCCGATTCTTCAAGAGATGGGTATCAACGCAGAGCTTATCAATATCCACACTATCAAACCTCTTGATGTGGAGGCTGTCCTTAAGTCGGTGGAGAAGACAGGCTGCGTCGTTACAGCTGAAGAGCACATGAGAAACGGTGGCCTTGGCGACAGCATCGCACAGCTACTCGCACTCAACAGTCCCAAACCGTTGGAAATGGTCGCAGTTGACGATGTCTTCGGCCAGAGCGGGACGCCTGATGAGTTGTTGAGGCTTTATCATCTCGACACAGCGGATATAGTGGAGGCGGCAAAACGCACCATAGCACGCAAGAATAGGTGATTGTTGATGGAATAATTCTTTCTCAGGAAGATATGACGCGCAGCCAAAAGCCTTACAATGCGCTTTTGGCTGCGCTCGTTTTTACTTTGATACAACGATTTACATAATTTAATGACGATGACCGGCCATGTAGAGGATTACACTTCTCTATTCTTCCTGAAGAATTGCAAGCGGATATAGGCGGATGGTTTTGGGTAAAAAGATGTATCAGAGGCATAATGCCAATGATACACCGGATTTTCTTAATTATTTATAAAATTAGTAAAGTTCGTCATAGGAGTCATCAAAAGGCTCGTCGAACTCCTCGTCAAAATATTCGTCCTCGTCGAAAATATCCTCATTGTCATCGGCGAACATCTCCTCGCCCTTCTCCCAGTCGAAATCAGCCTCAAGTTTGTCTTCGTCAAATTCATCGATATCATTCATATCGTTCATAAACTCCTCTAACTCGTCATCGCTCATCTCGTCAAGGTTGGCGGTCAGAAGCCTGTTGTCTCTTGACGTTGTCCTTAATTCTTTCAGAACATCGGGGGAAATATAGAAATCGTCAATGTTTTCCTCGCAATATTTTATGTACTTAGGGTCTTTCTCGAAGACTTCAGCCAAAGTCTCACCCTCATATTTCCCAAAAGTAAAAATAGAATCTACGTCGTAAAATTTCATATTTCAAAGTAATATTAAAGCCTACAAAAATACACATTTTTTTATAACCGTATCAACAAACGTTATTTTTTAAAAATAAAATAAACAGCGAGGATAAGGAAACCGAATCCAATGAGGTGATTCCAGTTAAATTCACCCATTTTAAACACTTTGATAGTGATGACCATGAACACTGTCAGGCTCACAAACTCTTGAATCACTTTCAGTTGTACTAAAGAGAACGGGCCACCGAAATTCTCGTGTCCGATTCTGTTGGCAGGTACCATGAACGAATATTCGAAGAGGGCGACGCCCCAACTTGCGAGTATCACAAGGAAAAGAGGCCAGTTTTTCGTGGTGTCGGCCAATTTAATGTTGCCATACCATGCGAAAGTCATGAAAATGTTTGACACTACAAGCAGTAGGATAGTATAAATTCCTTTCATATTAATGATATTATTCGGGCTGCAAAAATCGTCAATTTTTATGAATTGCCAACGGAATAAATAAAGTTTTCTTATCTTTGCAAAAAAAAGATATGGTATCGATAGAGAGTATAATTCAGGACTCGATAGATGTTAAATCATTGATAATCAAAGATGCTAATCTGATTAGGAAGATTAAGGAGGCGGCTGATGTGTGTGTTGTGTCGTTGAAGGGCGGTGGCAAGGTGCATTTGTGTGGCAACGGTGGCAGTGCCGCTGACGCCCAGCATATTGCTGCTGAGTTGAGTGGACGTTTCTATTATGACCGTCCGCCTTTGAATGCTGAGGCTCTGCATGTCAACACGAGTTATCTCACCGCTGTCGCAAACGATTATTCATATAACTTGGTGTATTCCAGAATGATACAGGCCTCGGCCAAGAAAAACGACGTCCTCATCGGCATAAGCACCTCTGGCAACTCGGAGAACATATTGATGGCGTTTGAGTCGGCGAAAGAGATTGGGCTGACAACCATTGCACTGACAGGGGAGTCGGGCGGAAAAATGGCGCAGTCGTGTGACATCCTTATCAATGTGCCATGCCAATGCACACCGAGAATACAGGAGTCGCATATCATGATAGGGCATATTATTTGCGAAATAATAGAATCCACAATGTTTCCGAAATAATCATGGACTGGAAGAAGGAAATAGATAAGTCATGGACGTTATTCCTTGATAGAGACGGTGTTATCAATGTCCGTATCATTGACGGATACGTGAGGAATATAGATGAGTTTAGGTTTCTTCCCGGAGTCCTTGACGCCTTGAGGCGTTTCTCTGAAGTCTTTGGCAAGATAATCATTGTAACTAATCAACAGGGGATAGGGAAAGGGCTGATGAGCGAGGCTGATGTGGAGAAGGTGCATCGGCACATGAAGCAGGCTGTTGAGGGACGGCAGGGTAGGATTGATGCTGTTTACGTCTGCCCACAACTGAAGTCGGAGCCGGACAATTTCAGGAAACCAAGCCCTAAGATGGCATTCATGGCCAAGTCGGACTTCCCAGATATTGACTTTGATAGATCAATCATGGTTGGTGATTCCGACTCTGATATAGAGTTTGGACATAATGCCGGTATGCACACCGTTTTTATCGGTGATGATACACCGCTCTCAAACCCAGACGAATGTTATGCATCATTATTAGAGTTTTCAAATAATATTTTATAAATCAATAATTTATGCAAACGCTGATATTAACGGTATTTATAATATACACAGCACTCATATTATTAATAGCACATTTCACTTCGAGAAAATCGACAAACGAGACGTTCTTCACAGGAAACAGGAAGTCGCCATGGTTCGTAGTGGCTTACGGAATGATTGGCGCGTCTCTTTCTGGAGTCACCTTCATGTCGGTGCCGGGCAATGTTTACACAAGCCAGTTCACATATTTCGGCATGGTGTTAGGCTACATCTTGGGCTATGCCGTGATCGCCTTGTTCCTTTTACCTTTATATTATAAACTGAATCTCACTTCCATATACTCTTATCTGAAAATACGGTTCGGGAAAAAATCGGAGAAGACAGGCACGATATTTTTCATTTTGTCAAGGCTTATTGGCTCCGCTCTGCGTATGTATTTGGTTGTCTTCGTATTATATGAGTTCGTGTTCAAAGAGTGGGGAATACCTTTCTGGATTCCGGCAGTGATTTTCATCGTTCTCATTTTGGTCTATACTTTCAAAGGTGGAATAAAGACCGTTGTCTGGACCGATATGTTACAGACGACCTTCCTGCTTCTTGCGGCGATAACAACCGTAGTCTGCATCTTGAAAGAGTTGAATATCAGCGTGCCAGAGCTTCTTAGCGCATCGTCGGAACAAGGATATACCCGCCTTTTTGAAACAGACCCGCGCCATGGAAAGTTCTGGCTTAAACAAATTATCAGCGGCGCTTTCATTACAATTGTAATGACGGGCCTTGACCAAGACATGATGCAGAAGAATATGACTTGTAAAAGCCTTGCAGATGCACAGAAAAACGTTATGACCTCAAGTCTGTTGTTTGTCTTAGTAAATATTATCTTCCTCAGTCTTGGCGCTGCATTAATCTATTATGCGCAACAGACCGGATTCCAACTCCCTGTAAATGAATATGGTATCGTTATTAACGATAAGATTTTCCCTTCAATAGCGTTCTCTTTCAGTAAGTTCACGAGCATAGTTTTTGTGATAGGCCTTGTCGCGGCAGGCTATTCCTCTGCCGATGGAACACTGACATCGCTTACGACGGCGTTCTGCATCAATTTCCTTGATTTTGACAGTAGGAAGAATCTTACTGAAGAAAACAAGACGAGGATAAGAAAATATATCCATGTTGCCTTTGCAGTGCTTTACTTGTTGATTATCATTGCCTTCAAACCATTCCATACCCAATCGTTGATAGATAAGGTCTTTGAGATAGCGGGATACACTTACGGACCGTTGTTGGGCTTGTTCGCTTTCGGTCTATTTATGAAAAACAGGAAACCTATTGATAAATTTGTTCCTTTCATTGCAATAATGTCGCCTGTTTTGAGTTACTTATTAAATAAATATTCCGTACAATTATTCTGGGGATACCAGTTCGGATTTGAAATATTGATTGTCAACGGATTGATTACGTTTATCTCACTTTATGCTTTAAGTAAAAAAGAAAAAATAGAAATATGAATATGAAGAAACTGTTACTGATTATCTTGAGTGTTACTACGTTGAGTGTTAATGCTCAATACCTTACTACAAACGCTAAAAATATTGATTGCAGGGAGGTGTCAGGTGTGTATTACTATTTGCCTCGCAATACTGTTAAGATTCAGTTCACTATTCAGGAGACAAGGACTTTTATCGGACCTTTTGCTGAATATGCTACAACTTTGTTAGGCACAAACGATTATATCCGTGAGGATAAGAAAGAAGTTGAAATTAAGAACGTTTGTGTTGAGATTTTGAGTGAGGCGGACCCGAACGCTGTCTTTTTTGTTTATAACGATGAAAAAAGCAGAGAACAGGGAAGTTTCAATTTCTCTTTCGATGAAAAAGGAGTTATCAGTGGATTCGGAATCGACAATGTTTTAGAAAACACAGGAAAGGATGACATTTTGTTGTATGACGATGTCGTCGTTGAAACACCAGAGGTTAAGTTTATTGATTTTATTGCTGAGTCGAACGAGGACGATGATGAGGACGAGGGGGCTCCAAAGAAACTTACGAAGGAGGACAAGGCAAAATCTGTGATAGAGAGGATTGGTAAGATTAGATCTGCTTATTTTGACCTTATCTCAGGTTTTCAGGAGGTTAACTATGGCTCTGCTATGAATGACATGCAGGCAAAATTGAAAGAGCTTGAATATGAATATTTATGTCTGTTCAAAGGAAAGAAGAGTGTTATGACGTATCAAAAGACTGTTTATATCACACCTGATAAGAATATGTTAGGAAATGAGAGTGTTATAGCTAAAATCGTTGATAATGAAGGTTTTATAACGTCAAATGTTAAGGGTGGGGAAGGTGTGAGACTTTCTTTTGTGGCAGATAATATGTCAAAACAGATAAAAGAGATAAGCCGCGATGATATTGAGACCGGTGTGTTTTCAAACAAGTTGTTTTATAGAGTCCCGGAACAGGTTAAGATGAAATTGACCTACAAGAACAAAACTATTTTTGAGTCGGATATGAGGATCAATCAGTTCGGAGATTATGTGTTGGTGCCGATAAACAATTATAAGTTGGTTTTTGATACAGATAATGGCTGTATGAGGTCGATTTCAAAATAAACCGTGCATAAATTGTTTATAATCAAAGCTTTACAGCTGTATAATTTATTGGTTTAAAGATTCCTTTATCGGATTAAGAGTCACTCGGCGCGAAAGTACTTTCGCGCCGAGGTTTTGTTTGTCTCAATAATTAGAAAGGAAGGTCGTCGCCGTTATCAGATGAGAAGAAATCTTCAGTCATTGATAAATGCGGTTGGTTCTGGCCGAACTGTTGCTGGCTTTGACCGAACTGGTTTTGACCGAATTGCGGCTGTGTTTGACCGAAATGTTGCGGCTGTGAATATTGAGGCTCCATCTGGTTTGGAACTTGTTGCGTCGCCGGCTCAATATCGAATCTGAATGGCCTTATATCAGTGAACCATTTGCCGTTGTATTCACGCGACTCTATGCTGATCTGCGCTTTGATGGTTTGTCCTATTACGAAGCTGTTTGCCTCGTTGACGCGATCGTTCCAACAAATCAAGCAGACTTTTTTCGGATATTGCTCCTGAGTCTCAATAATCAGTTCTTGTTTTTTCCAAGGTCCGCGAGCTGAATTCCCTTCAGTCAAAGTACCTAATTGTACAACTTTTCCAATGATTTCCATATATATCTGTATTAATAATTTTCTAATGCAAAGGTATGAATAAAATCGATATTTTTTTAATTTTTTACACAAATTAACATTGCGCTATTTGCGCAACATTTTTAAACCGGTTCAGATGTTTTTTGCTTCTCTCGCCTATTTGAAAATAATATATATTATGTTAAATATAGCATAAAGGCACCTGCCCCGAAATGTTGACTCTCACCAGTAATTCATAATTGACAATTCAAAATTGCCCATAGGCCACATTATAGGGGCTCTGGTTTCCCATTACCCCTTAATAATCTATTTTTCAGCATCTATGTTAAGTGTGTACAGTTCCCCATCTATGTTGACTTTCGGATGTTTGAAGGATAGTTTTCCGTTGCGGTCAATCGATATTACAGCATTAGAAATATCTGTCAGGGTCAATTCATAACCATAATCAGCCCTCTCTACAGAATATTCAAGTTCGGAGCCAAAGAACGATTCACCACTTTCAATCACTTTTACATTAACAGTGTTCTTCGCTTTTCTATCGATAACGACTTCAACAGAACTGTATGATTCGACAGTGTTTCCGTTATATAATAATGTACCGCTACCAAGATATGTACCTGACACAACTTGAGAAAAGTCGATTGATTTGCGCCTTGCCGCAGTAGAACCACTATTGACATCAGTTATGGTGGCATTATCTTTGTTATCTTTTTTACTGCCATCTGAAGCATCTTCCCTATTTTCACTATTATTGTCTGATTTTTTTATTCCGTTATCTACTATTGGTGCAAATTTAAAGTCTTCATTTGTGCTTTGATACTGCGAATATTTGTATCGGTACTCATAGGGTAATTCACCTTCCCTAAGAGAAGCCAGTCCACAAGCCAGTCCCATAGCTCCAAGCCCAGCCCCCATAAGACTTGCTCCCAAAGCACCATCATCAACTATCGAAATGATTAATCCGGCAAATTCAGCAGTCACACCAGATACTAAGATAGGAAATGTAAATCCTTTAGCAATATTTGTACCTGTATAGTTTTTGCGTTTATAGTCCAATGCAAAAGGCACAAATAGTTGGGAATTTGGTTCGTGTGACATTAAATAAGAATAAAATTCATCACCATGAATTTTTACTGTTGTTGTTCCATCACTTTGCACTGTTGCTATTCTTTCCATAGATGGAGAATAGATTTCTGTTCCGGGAGTACCATTAATAACAACATTCTGAGATATTTTACATGAACTCATAAAAGAAAAGAGGAACATCACACTTAATATTAAATATAATCTTTTCATAATCAATCTTTATTTATAATCATACAACACTCCTTGCAATCTCAAATCATAACCTATTGAATAATTTTTGTTAAATGATAGCAACCACCAGTATTCATTGAGCGAATCCGGCTTTGTGGAATATAACTTCATTAGTGCGTCATTAACATGTTCTGTATTGACAACGGGTACAACAATTCTGGAGTTTGCATAAAAATTAGTTACGATTTTGTCGAATGTTTCACCATTGTCTAATGAATAAGAAATACAAACACTGAAACGGCAATACGACTGTGGTTCAGCAATGTTGTTAATTACCTCTTCATTATTTTGTTCAAGATATTGATACCCGATTCCATCTATGTGAAAAGTCTTAGACATAGCTCCATGGCCGTAAGGAGCAATGGAAACTTGAGGCATGTCGGCAACGTATGTGACATCTGTCGTTGAAGAACCTGTCGTGCCAGAGCCGCCAACATTTATTCCATTTGCTATTTGTCCAATAACGCCACCAACACCAAACGCCCCAGCAATAGCTCCGAGATTTACTGAAGCTCCATTAGTTGTTGACGACATTGTGGTTGTTGATGTTGTTCTTACTGTAGGGTCATAGTAAGATGTTGAACGACCATCCGAATTCACAAAGAAAGATTTTGTCTGGTCGATTGTCATGATTTGTGAAGTGCGGTTATATACAATTGCTGTCAATCCTCCATTTTTAGAAACTGAATAAACAACAGCAATCTTGGCATCTTCGGGTATTGGGTTATCCTGAGTAGGTTGAGCATGTCTGGTTCTTATCGATTGATAAGCTATACTTGTCGTTAATAATTTCTTAGAACTACATGAAGACAACACCAAAAGGACTAATGCAGAATAAAAGAACTTCTTCATATTTTGCTTCTTTTAGTTAAAATTTATAAATAATATTATGCTTGTTTTGGTCAAATTTACAAAAATAAAAAAGGCGTGTAACCATTCTATTGCTTGTTTCAACTTAAGGTTACCGCCAAGTGACCTGCATACTAACAAGAACAGAATAGTCCACGCCATATAGCGTGAACTTTCAGTCTGCTTATTCTCAGTATGCGAATATTGGCGGTATTCTAAGTTGAGAGAACAAGAGCTAAAAGCCCAATATGTTTTTATTTCAAGTAATATGAATGGAAACGCTCCTCGTTGTTAATGTTTTGCCACACTTGTATGCGGCATTTGTTGTCTCAACTTGCGTAATGCAGCCGCTTGGTGCTGTCGGATTACATTCGGAACGCGTTTCTTTTATTTTTTTCTTTATTACCTCCTGTTTTAAAACGTTATCTTCTATTTTTTCTAACTTCATCGTTGCACACCCCAATTGGGGGCGCAACGATAAAAATCATTATTTGTCAATTAGTTACAAAAAAACAATAATTAGTGGCAGTCGTTCTACATATTAAATACCTCCTAATGATGCTGCTTTTTCAGTCATCTTAAGCCTTGTATATATACCTTTGAGAGCCTGTTTCACAGCATTATCATCAGGAAGGAGTTCGTATGTCTTCTCAACGTAAGGTAATGCTCTCTCATCGAACGACTTACCTGTAGCTGTCAGTTCATCTGTGGCTTTGATATAGGCGTTAAAGTTAGAGTATTCGCTTGGGTCCTTATCGTTAGCCTCTTTATAATATTCTGAAGCCTTTTCGATAAGGAGGGCTCCTGCATTATAATAAGCGTCGGCGTATTTCTCGTCAACCTTTATTGCGCTTTCATAATATCCGAGAGCCTTGTCCATGTCATAGATAGCGGATTCTTTGTTGCCGTAAATAGTGCCAAGGATGAAGTAATAGACAGGCTGGTCAGAGTATTTCTGTGCCATTGCCTCTATCTGGTCAGTGATCTCAGCCTCTCTATGGAGTGAGAGGTAGATGTTAATCATGTCATTAACAAGCTGAGGGTCCTCCGGATATTTCTGTCTTGCCACAGTGATAATCTCGATGCCTTTTTCGCCTTCGCCGAGTTCTCTGTAGGCGTTGACAAGACCGGAGTAGATTGATGCGTCTTCGAAGCCTTTTTCAATGAGAGTGTTGTAAGTAGATGCAGCCACGTCAAACTTTGAGACCTTTGAGGCACAGAGGGCGAGGTTCACCAAGGCGGCGTCGTCAACACCACCGATTTTCGCCTTCGCGTCGGCTGCTTTCTGGAAATTCACCATAGCGTCATCATAGTCAGCGTTGTTGAAACTGTCAACGCCAAGTTGGTAATATGAGTTTCCGATAGCGTTGATATAAGATTCAAGTTCATATTTGTTGTTTTGGTAGTAGTTGGCATCGACTTCCTGTAATTTCTGGATACCTTCGAGTGCTTTAGAGTAAGCATCGTTATCGATTTCAAAGAACTCAGGGTAAGCACCTATTTTATAATAGATGACCGTGTAATAATGCCATGTCTTAGCTTGGTTGGTGGTTGACTCGTTGACTGCCACAGCGTCGATAGCGTCTTTTGCCTTCTTCATCAAGATTGCGGCGTTATTCATCTGCTTTGCTGCTTTGTCAAGCTTGTTCATCACTTTGTATTCATCGGCAGCCTCAATAAGTTGTTGGGCTTGTCTTTGATAGTTGTTTGCGTCTTGACGTTTCATATCCTGTGCCATTGCGAATTGACATGCAATAGATAGGACAACAATTAACAATATTTTTCTCATTTCTTAAAAATTATTAGTTATTACTATTCGTTGATATTTTCATTATTCTCAATATTTTCCATATTGCGTGTGGTGTCATCTGTAGATGTTGTTTCTTCGTTATCTTCAACATCGTTGATGTCTTCAGCTTTCACTTTTGTAACAGCGGCAATCTCATCATTGTCGCGAAGGTTGATCAGGCGGACGCCTTGTGTCGCGCGGCCCACAACCCTTAGTGTGTCAACAGCTATTCTGATAAGAATTCCCGATTTGTTGATAATCATGAGGTCATCACCGTCAACAACGTCCTTGATAGCTACGAGTTGTCCTGTCTTGTCGGTGATATTCATTGTTTTAACCCCCTTGCCTCCTCTGTTTGTGATACGGTATTCTTCGAGTTCGGAGCGTTTGCCGAATCCTTTTTCTGAGACGACAAGGACGTTTGTGTTAGGGTCATCGATGCAAATCATTCCGACTACCTCGTCGTCAGGGTCATCGATAGATATTGCGCGCACACCTGATGCGGTCCTGCCCATAGGGCGGACTGTTGACTCAGGGAATCTGATAGCCCTACCCGATTTCAGTGCGATGAGGATCTCGCTGTTCCCGCTTGTCATCTTGGCTTCGAGCAGCTCGTCTCCTTCGCGTATGCCGAGGGCTATAATACCCGTGGCACGTGGGCGTGAGAATGCCTCAAGGGTAGTCTTCTTGATGATACCTTTCTTGGTAATAAGTGTAAGATAGTGACTTTCAACAAACTCTTTGCTGATATCAGACATGTTGATATAAGCTTTTACGTTATCGTCAGGGTCAAGTTTGATGATATTCTGGATAGCGCGGCCTTTGCTTGCCTTTGTGCCTTCAGGTATCTCAAACACTCTCAGCCAATAGCACTTGCCTTTCTCGGTGAAGAAAAGCATGTAGTTGTGGTTTGTTGCGACAAAAATTTGTTCTATGAAGTCCTCGTCGCGAGCGTCGGAGCCTTTTGAGCCTTTTCCTCCCCTGCTCTGTCGGCGATACTCGCTGAGGTTGGTTCTCTTAATATAATTAAGGTGTGAGATTGTCACCACCACAGTGTCATCGGCGATGATATCCTCCATCTTGAAGTCGTCAGCGGTATGCTCTATGATGGTTTTTCTTTCGTCGCCGTATTTCTCCTTGACAAGGATAAGTTCTTTTTTTATTATGTCTAACTGCAGTTCTCTGCTGTCAAGAATCTCTTTGAGGTGGGCGATAAGATTATGGAGTTGTTCGAGTTCGTCCATAATCTTCTTTATCTCAAGTCCTGCAAGTTGTCCGAGTCGGTAAGCCACGATTGCAGACGCCTGCGGGTCGTCGAAACCATATTGTTCCATGAGGGCTATCTTTGCCTCTCCTGAGCCGCCTTTGCAAGCCTTGATAGTGGCGATAATCTCGTCAATGATATCAATCGCCCTTGCGAGTCCCTCAAGGATATGCGCGCGTTTCTCGGCTTCTCTAAGGTCGTGCTGGGTACGGCGTATCACACATTGGTGGCGGTGTTCCACATAATAATGTATCAGTTGTTTGAGGTTCAGGGTGTGTGGACGACCGTTCACTAAGCATACGTTGTTGACGCTGAACGAGCTTTGGAGGCCTGTCATCTGGAACAGTTTGTTAAGGACCACGCTTGACACGGCGTCGCGTTTCAGGTCATAGACTATACGCAAACCGTTCCTGTCCGATTCGTCGCGGATGTCGGCTATACCGTCAAGTTTCTTTTCGTTGATAAGGTCGGCGGTACGTTTGATCATATCAGCCTTGTTTGTTTGGTAAGGCACTGATGTGGCGATAATCCTCTCATGGCCATTATGTTCTTCTATCTCGGTGTTAGCTCGCAGCACTATACGTCCGCGGCCGGTCTCGAAAGCGTCGCGCACTCCCTCGTACCCGTAAATGATGCCGCCTGTCGGGAAGTCCGGGGCTTTGATATACTCCATCAACTCGCTGACGGTGATGTCGTTATTGTCGATATATGCGATAATACCGTCAACCACTTCCCGTAAGTTGTGAGGAGGCATGTTTGTCGCCATACCCACGGCGATACCGCTTGCGCCATTGACAAGAAGGTTCGGTATCAAGGCAGGAAGCACCGAAGGCTCCTTTTCCGAATCATCATAGTTGTTTGTAAAATCAACGGTATCCTTGTCAAGGTCGGCGAGCATCTCCTCGGCAATCTTCCTCAGCCTCGCTTCTGTATAACGCATAGCCGCCGGAGGGTCGGCGTCGATAGAGCCGAAATTACCTTGACCGTCGATAAGAGGATACCTCATGCTCCAATCCTGCGCCAGCCTTACCATAGCGTCATAGACCGAAGAGTCGCCGTGAGGGTGGTATTTGCCGAGCACCTCTCCGACAACCTTTGCCGATTTCTTGTAAGGACGGTTGGACAAGACACCCATATCCATCATTCCGTAGAGAATACGGCGGTGAACAGGCTTCAAGCCATCTCTGACGTCCGGCAAGGCGCGAGCCACAATAACAGACATCGAATAGTCGATATAACTCGTTTTCATGTGGTCCTCAATGCCAATCGGGACAATTTTTTCACCTTCAAATTGTTCTTCCATCAATTATCTCCTTTTAAAATTAGCTTTTTAATTAGTTTACAAAAATACGGAATTTTTTCGTTGGTGGATAAAATTATTTTACAAAAATTATAAGTAAAATATGACACAAAACCTTCCTATAAGGAATTTTGTTTGTATCTTTGCAGTTTGATAAAAGAATTAAAATGGATCAGAAATTTTCACCGAGAGTTCGAGAAATAATGCTTCATAGTCAGGAGGAGGCTGTGAAGATGGGGAGTCCGCATATAGGCTTAGAGCATATTTTCCTCGGCATCATTGATGATAATGACAGCAATGCGGTAAGGATATTAGGCAATATGGGTGTCGATATAGAGGCTTTTAGGATGAAACTTGAGGCTTCTATCAAGTCGAACACCTCTAATAATTATAGGAATGCGGCGGAACTGCCGCTGACAAAGCAAGCGGAAAGAGCTATCAAATTCACATATATTGTGGCAAAAGATTTCAATAGCGAGCAGGTGTCATCAGAGCACCTAATGCTTGCAATTCTTCATGATGAGAATAATATCATTTCACAACGTCTTGAATACGAAGGTATTACATTTGAAAAATATAAGAAGGAAGTAGAGAGTATGACATTTAACTATCCAAAGATTAACGTTGAGAAAGAGAATGTTGATGTTCCTCAGAATCTATTTCAAGATGATGACGATGACGAAGATATCGGCTTTCCACCGGAGACAACGCAACGTAAGGAGAGCGGAAAATCGCAGACTCCTGTACTTGACAGTTTCGGACGCGACCTGACACGAGCTGCCGAGGAGAACCGGCTCGACCCTATTGTGGGCAGGGAGAGGGAGTTGGAGCGTATCTGCCAGATACTGAGCCGCAGGAAGAAAAACAATCCTATCTTGATAGGTGAGCCGGGGGTCGGTAAATCGGCTATCGCCGAGGGCCTCGCAACACGTATTGTGGAACATAAGGTGCCGCGCGCGCTGTTTAACAAGAAGATTTATATGTTAGACCTTGCATCGGTGGTGGCTGGGACCAAATACAGAGGACAGTTCGAGGAACGTATTAAGTCGATAATAAACGAGTTGTCGAAAAATCCGGATATCATCCTGTTCATTGACGAGATCCACACTATCGTTGGCGCGGGCAATGCGAACGGCTCGCTCGACGCCTCGAACATGTTCAAACCCGCCCTCGCAAGAGGCGAACTGCAATGTATAGGCGCCACAACGCTTGACGAATACCGCCAGTATATTGAGAAAGACGGCGCACTCGAACGACGTTTCCAAAAGATTCTTGTGGAACCTACCACCCAGGAGGAGACTATCACTATTCTCAACAATATTAAAGGCAGATATGAGGACCATCACCTTGTATCCTACCAGCCCGAAGCTATTGAGGCTTGTGTGAAACTGACAAACAGATATATGTCGGACCGTCACCTTCCGGACAAGGCCATTGACGCTCTTGACGAGGCGGGTGCGCGAGTGCATATCCAGAATCTGAATGTCCCGGATTCCATTGTCGAACTTGAACATTCGTTGGAAGATGTGCGCAAACTTAAACAGAAATCGGTAAAAGAAGAGAAATTTGTGGAGGCAGGCTCGTATCGCGACCAAGAGAGAAACATCGTGAACCAGCTGAACGCGGCAAAAAAAGCGTGGGAGGCTGACACGAACAACAACAGAGTCGCCGTCACCGAACAAGATGTGGCTGAGGTAGTCGCGATGATGACTGGCGTGCCAGTACAACGTATCGCAGAGAACGAGAGCTCCCGTTTGCTCAACATGGATAAGGAACTGCAGGATACCGTAATCGGACAACAGGAGGCAATCAGCAAGGTTGTGCGCGCGATACGCCGTAACAGAGCCGGACTGAAAGACCCGAACAGACCTATAGGCAGCTTTATCTTCCTCGGCCCTACAGGCGTGGGAAAAACCTATCTTGCCAAGGTGCTCGCCAAATATCTATTTGATTCAGAAGACGCACTCATCAGGATCGATATGAGTGAATATATGGAGAAATTCGCCGTGTCTCGTCTTGTAGGCGCGCCTCCAGGCTACGTGGGATACGAAGAAGGCGGACAACTTACCGAGAAAGTGCGCCGTAAACCCTACTCTATCGTACTTCTTGACGAGATTGAAAAAGCACATCAAGACGTGTTCCATCTTTTGCTTCAGGTGTTAGATGACGGACACCTCACTGACTCGTTAGGAAGGAAAGTGGATTTCAAGAACACCATCATTATTATGACATCTAATATCGGCTCAAGGCAGCTTAAAGACTTCGGACAAGGTGTCGGTTTCGCTACAAAGGCGAAGAAGAACTCTCAGGACGAATATAACCATAGCGTCATTGAGAACGCCCTTAAACGCTCTTTCACTCCGGAGTTCCTAAACAGAGTTGACGATGTGGTGATTTTCGAGTCGCTGAGTAAGGAAAATATCAACAAGATTGTTGATATAGAGCTTAAAGCTATTTTCAACAGAATCAAAGAGATGGGTTATAATATAGAACTTACGGAGAAAGCCCGTGACTTTATCGTCGAGAAAGGATGGGACGAGCAGTTTGGCGCGCGACCGTTGAAACGTGCTATCCAGAAACATGTTGAAGATGTTTTATCAGAGGCTCTCTTACAAACAAAGTTAAGCAAGGGTGACTTGATAACCATCGACTTAGACGATGAGAAAAAAGAAACGAAAGTGATATTTAATTGAAATGAATTTATCAAAGCATATTAATAATAGGTTTTTTAAGCTAATTGCCATTGCGAGCCGAGAACTGGAATATGAGTCATACGTGATAGGGGGCTTCGTCCGTGATATTCTGCTGGATAGGGCCTCTGATGATATTGATATAGTGACGATAGGCAGCGGCATAGAGCTTGCGAAAAAGGTCGCATCGAAGATCCCTGGCAAGAAGAAGGTGAAATACTACGGCCGCTTCGGCACCGCTATGGTTAACCTCTCTAACAAGGAGATAGAGTTCGTGGGTGCCAGAAAAGAATCGTACGACCCCTCAAGCCGCAAACCTACATGCGAAAATGGAACTCTCGAAGATGACCAGAACCGCCGCGACTTTACTATCAACGCGTTGGCTATCAGTTTAAACGAAGATTCCTTCGGCGAACTGATCGACCCTTTTGATGGTATCTCTGATTTAGAAAATAAAATTATCAGAACACCTCTCGACCCGGATATCACTTACTCCGACGATCCTCTCAGAATGATGAGGGCCATTCGCTTCGCGACAAAACTTCATTTCAATATCGAACAGTCATCTTTCGAGGCAATAAAACGTAACGTACAGAGAATAAAGATAATATCTATGGAACGTGTCACCGAGGAACTTAACAAGATCCTGATGTCGGACACTCCAAGCATTGGATTTAAACTCCTTGACAAATGCGGTCTTCTCCCAATCATCTTTCCTCAGCTTTCAGACTTGAAAGGCGTTGAGTTTCAAGATGGCAAGGGCCATAAGGATAATTTCTACCATACACTTGAGGTGCTTGACAATGTCGCTAAAAGCGGCGGGGACCTCTGGCTGCGCTGGACAGCCCTTCTTCACGACATAGCCAAACCTCTTACGAAACGTTATGATAAGGAAATCGGCTGGACATTCCACGGCCATGAGATAAAAGGCGCTAAGATGGTGCCTAAGATTTTTAACAACTTACGCCTTCCTCTTAATGAGAAGATGAAATATGTTGAGAAACTCGTGTCACTCCACCTTCGCCCTATCGTTTTAGCCCAAGATGAGGTGACGGATTCTGCAGTCAGAAGGCTTTTGTTTGACGCAGGAGACGACATCGATGACCTTATGATGCTGTGCGATGCCGATATCACTTCTAAAAATGAAGAGAAAAAAGCGAAATTCCACAATAATTTCCAGATAGTCAGGTGCAAACTCAAGGAGATAGAGGCAAAAGACCATCTTAGGAATTGGCAGCCTCCCATTAATGGCGATGTCATTATGGAGACGTTCGGAATACCTGAGAGCCGCGAGGTGGGAGTCATCAAAAACGCTATTCGGGAAGCGGTGCTTGACGGTTTGATAGAGAACAATTTCGAACAAGCCTACGCTTTCATGAAGCGCGAAGGCGAAAAACTTGGACTTACTGTAGTAAAAGAAATATCTTCCGTGGAAGTTAAGAACAACGGACCGGTGCCTACAAAACAGTCAAAATAACGCTGCCAGATACTATGATTCCAAATAAACACCTGATAGTGATTGCCGGACCGACAGCATCTGGGAAAACGGCCACAGCAATTGAGATAGCGGAGTATTTCAATACCGTTGTCATTTCAGCCGACAGCCGTCAGTTTTATAAGGAGATTCCAATAGGGACAGCAGCCCCTTCTAAAGAGGAGATGTGCCGGGTAAAACATTATATGGTTGGAAATCTCAGTGTAGAAGATAAATACGATGTGGCTGATTATGAACATGATGTGATTTGTTTATTAAAGGAATTGTTTAAGTTCCATGATGCGGTTGTATTAACAGGTGGCTCCGGATTGTATATTGACGCGGTGTGCAATGGTATCGATATTATTCCGGATATTTCGCCTGCCATAAGGCAGAATGTTTGCGACATGTTATCGGAAAAGGGATTGTTTTTTTTACAAGACGAGGTGAAAAGAATCGACCCCGACTATTATGATATAGTTGATAAGATGAATCCCAGAAGGCTTCAGCGTGCGTTGGAGGTCTATTACCAGACTGGACGCACATTCTCATCTTTCAGGAAAAACAGCAGACAACCACGAGACTTCAATATAATAAAGACCGCTATTCTTTGGGAGCGCGCGGCTCTTATCAGCCGTATCAACAGGCGTGTTGAGTGCATGGTATCCGCAGGATTAGTTGACGAGGCAAGGTCAATGTATCCCAAAAGACATCTAAACAGCCTTAACACTGTTGGTTATAAAGAGATGTTTGAGTATTTTGACGGTATCACATCATTGGAGGAGGCTGTAGGGAAAATAAAGGTCAACACAAGGCAATATGCTAAAAGGCAGATGACGTGGTTGAGGAAAAATAATGATTATCAATGGTTTGAGCCAAATAGTGTTGAGGCTATGAAAAAATTTATTGTTGACGGTATGAATATAAAATAAGATTTGTATCTTTGCAGCGTATTTAATAACAGCGGCAACAAAGCCCGTGTACTTGAACACCACGTAAAAAACAAGAAAAATGAATCAAAACAAAAAAACTGTGAGTGTTCCTTTCTTTCTGATCGGAATACTTTTTTGTATCTGTCTTGTGACAGCTAATCTATTAGAAACCAAGGTTTTCCATGTATGTGGCTCATTATCCCTCACATGCGGTTTCATTGTTTTCCCAATCTCGTACATCCTTAATGATGTCATTGCGGAGGTATGGGGTTATCGCAAGGCAAGGCTTATCATCTGGATGGGTTTTGCCATGAATTTTTTTGTTGTAGCACTCGGTAGTATAGCATGTGTGCTTCCAGCGACTATTCCTGGAAGCGACGATGGTTTTAAGCAGGTGTTTTCTTTTATGCCTCACATCGTTGTTGCGAGTCTTCTGGCCTTTATTATAGGCTCATTCCTTAACGCATTGGTTATGAGTAAGATGAAACTTGCTGACAGAAACAAAGGCCATTACAACTTCCATTTCTCAATTCGCGCTATTCTTTCCACAATAGTTGGAGAAAGTGTTGACAGCGTCATTTTCTTCCCTCTCGCATTCTACATCTTCCCTTACCTTATCAATGGCGAGCCTCAAGTGTCATTTAACCTTATGGTGAGCCTGATGGTAACCCAGGTCATTGCGAAAACAGCTTATGAGGTGGTCGCACTTCCAATTACAATTAGAGTGGTGAAGGCAATCAAAAAGCTTGAGGGAATAGAAGTATATGATGAGAATATAAATTATAACATGTTTAAGATTAAAGAGTTATAAAATATTGGTTAAAATTAAAAAAGGCAGATATGAATACAGAACGAGCCTCTGAAGGATTGAGTGTCCTTGGGAAAAAGACAGGGTATATTCATGATTATTCACCGGAAGTGCTTGAGACTTTTGAGAATAAGCATAAGGAAAACGACTATTGGGTGCAATTCAACTGCCCTGAGTTCACATCCTTATGTCCGATTACGGGACAGCCGGATTTCGCTGAGATTAAAATATCCTATATACCCGCAGAGCGAATGGTCGAAAGTAAGTCGTTGAAACTCTATCTTTTCTCATTCCGAAACCATGGTGACTTCCATGAAGATTGTGTTAACAAAATTATGAAGGATTTAATAAAAATTATGGCTCCAAAATATATTGAGGTGACTGGGATTTTCACCCCGAGAGGAGGAATAAGCATCTATCCTTTTGCAAATTACGGACTTAAAGGAACGCAATATGAGGAAATGGCTAAATATCGCATGATGAACCATGGATTAAAATAAGCCGTTTCTAAACGTTTCACAATTATTGCGTTATCACTGAAGCAAGACAACAGGGGCATGATCCGTCATGCTCTTTTTTATTGAGCTAATAAACGGTTGATGTCGGTGCGCAGCCGTTCAACTCCTTGGAATAAAATAGAGTACATTCCAACGTCTATTGCGCCTTTGACATTAGCCTTGTTGTCGTCAATAAACAGGCATTCCTCGGGTTTGAGCTGATACCTGCTTGCCAGGGTGAGATAAATTTCCGGGTTGGGTTTTAGCAGTTTCTCATCACCAGATACCACGATGTTATCAATGAGGCTGAATATTCTATATGTTTCACGCACTTTTGGAAATGTTTCGTTTGACCAGTTTGTAAGTCCGTACAATATAGGGAAACCGTTGTTTTTCAATGATTTGATAAAATCGTACATTCCGGGGATTTCATCACCCATTGTTTTCATCCATTCATCTCTATAAAGTTCTATTGCCTCTTTATATTCAGGAAACAAGAGGATTCTTTCTTTAACAGCTACATCAAAAGGCTTTCCTCCGTCCATTTGCGCATTCCATTCAGAGCTGATGACGTTCGTCACGAACCATTCTGCTTTCTCTTTGTCGTTAAAATATGAGTCGTAGAGATAGTGTGGGTTCCAATCGACGAGTACGCCGCCGAAGTCAAAAATAATATTCTTAATCATCAGTTAAAAATTGTTCATTTATTTTGCAAATATAATGTTTTTTATTGTTGTTAATTGATTATTTTTGCAGTGCGAAAAAATGAAAAATCATACGATTATGGGCAAACAATACAAGACGGTTACAGCCGAGGAAGCTGTGAAAGTAGTAAAATCCGGCGACCATGTTCATATCAGTTCTATTTCGAATGCGCCGCAATGCTTGATCAAGGCGTTATGTGACAGAGGCCGAGCAGGTGAGTTGAAGAATGTTTATATTCATCATTTGCATACGGAGGGAGCCGCGCCATACGTGTCACCAGAGTTTGAGGGAATATTTCAGCACAATGCGTTTTTCATCGGTGCCAATGTGCGCGAGAGTGTGAAACAAGGACTTGCTGACTATATTCCGGTTTTCTTGAGTGAGACTCCGCGATTGTATCGTGAGAGGTATATCCCTTGTAATGTAGCGATGATTCAAGTGACACCGCCCGACAAGTTCGGGTATGTCTCGATGGGTCCGGCTGTCGATACCACGTTGGCAGCCATTGAGATGGCGGATTTCAGGATCGCTGTCGTGAATAAGAATGTGCCTCGCACGATGGGTGACTCTATGATTCCAATGTCGATTATTGATTATTTTGTAGAAGATGACAGGCCACTTCCTGAGTCAGAAAGCGTCGAGCCAAACGAGCAAGAGAAGACGATAGCGCGTTATTGCGCCGAGCTTATAGAGGACGGCTCCTGCCTTCAGTTGGGAATAGGTTCCATTCCAAACGCAGTGCTCACATGCCTGACGAATCATAAAGACCTCGGAATACATACGGAGATGTTTTCAGATGGAGTGCTCCCGCTGATAAAGAAAGGTGTTGTTACCGGCTCGTGCAAGGGAGTGAACAAACACAAGATTGTAACGACGTTCGCTATGGGGACAAAGAAACTCTATGATTTCCTTGACCATAACCCATACATCTTGATGAAAGAGTCCTCTTATACCAATGACCCTTTTATCATTGCCCAGCAACCTAAGATGGTCTCAATAAACTCAGCCTTACAGGTTGACATTTCCGGCCAGGTCTGTGCAGACTCGCTTGGAGCTCGTATTTATTCTGGAGTTGGTGGTCAGACCGACTTCATTTATGGTGCGTCACGTTCCGTAGGAGGCAAGCCTATTATCGCTATGCCTTCTATCACTAAGAATGGCGTCAGCAAGATTGTGCCGTCGTTGGCGGAAGGCGCGGGAACCGTCACTACGAGAAGCCACATGCACTGGCTTATTACCGAGTATGGTGCGGTTAACCTTTATGGCAAATCAATTCAGGAGAGGGCAAAACTCATTATCTCCGTGGCGCATCCATCGGCGCAGGAAGAACTCGACAAAGCCGCTTTCGAACGATTTGGCAAACATTACTATTATGTGAAAGGCACTATCTGAAAATAATATTATAGTATCCATTATATCGGGGAGTTCGTCATTGTGAGGAAACTCCCCGATATGTTTTATCTAATCACTGAAGTTTTGACATAAATTTCTCTATATCAACAATATATCTTATATGTAACCCCTCGCCTATCTTGCCATTGCCATCGGATGCTGACACGTCGAAAGTGAGTTTGCGGCCTTCTATTCCTACGAGTGTGGCGGTTGCTTTTATCTCTGCCCCTATTTTCGACGGCTTGATATGTGTGACTTCAATCCTGCTGCCTACTGTTGAACAGCCTTCAGGAATTTGGTCCTCAACAGCCTTCATTGCGGCATTTTCCATTAAACCTATCATCGCCGGTGTAGCGAAAACATCAAGTCCGCCCGAACCATAAGTGCGAGCCGTGTTCGTGTTGTCAACCAAAATAGTTGATGTGTATGATAACCCTATTGAAAGCATAATTTTTTTTTTCGGCAAAAATACTTCTTTTTTTCTTACTTTTCAATAAAACAGACGGATAGAATTGAGAGAGAAAAAACAATAGTGAAAATAACGGCTCCTCTCTATTGTAAAAAGAAAGAACACAATAAATAACTTCGCGATGGCTGTGAACGCTTGATTTAATGTGCGTTAACACATCTCAACATTTGCAAGTCTGGCAATTCCACCCCGACGAGTAGAGGTGTGCTGTCCATTCTTACAGCCATGGAGTTAGAGCATATAAGTAGATGCCACAAGTGCGATTCCCATGACCATTGCTGATTCCCTTCAACCCCGTTATAGGCTGTTCGCCATGTTTCGGGAATATAAGTTTCGGGAAGTGCGTCCCTTTGAATAGTTCTTATTTTTCTGATACATCTATTAATCATAAACGTAAGAAAAACCCTCACCCATTGTTTTCAACCATAGGTATTTGTTGTTGATCAAAAACCACTGAATAAAAGCCATCAATGTTTATTTTAATAGATAGTATATTATAAATCGATCATTAACTCATAATTAAACTTTTTTGTTTACGATGCGCTGGCATCATAATGGTTCAACAATCTTTTTCCACATCATAAAATATAATGATTTGTGGGTGCAAAGATAAACGCGACTTGTCTCAAATCATGGGATAGGAAAGAAAAATTTTTATTTTTTATTCAAATAATCTTCAATCATCTTTATAGCCATGCTGTGTTTCTCTACGAGACGAGGGTATTTGAAAGCCTTCCCTCTTGCGAGATTGTGTTTTAAGTCGTTGTATTTCACGTGTATAGCTGTCTCATTCCCTGACTCGATGATACGCTGTACATATTGGTAATATTCCATGTCTTTATCGTGAGTGCAGAGGTCAAGAGCCTCAATAATCTCTTCTGGAATATTTTGTTTGCGCAGGTCTTCTAATGTCAGATCAGTGTCTTCTATTGTATCATGAAGAAATCCTACACATTTCTCAGCGTCAGTCAATCCCATGCTGCCAACGATAAGAGGGTGCAGTATAACCGCATTGCCGTCAATATCTCGTTGTCCTTCATGTGCTTTCACGGCGATGGCGATGCATTTCTCAATGATGTCCTGTGTAATAGCATCTTTGTCAGAAGAATGTTTTGCCCTTATTTCGATATTAAGGGAGTTCGCGGCATTTTCCATTATGTTGATTTATTAACCAAATTGTTTTTATTTGAATATTTTAATACATCTCTCACACGGCGGTTCATTTAAGGCAGTGGATATTGGAATGGGTTGTCGTCCTAAATTATCGATGGATTTGGTAGGAATAAATGTAATTATCTAAAAATCATCTGTTTAATAAATGACGATAATACTCGGCATCAGATTCGCTGAAGCAGCAAATAATCACTTCGCCTTCATAACCGTTTGATATACAGTCGTTTATTGCATTTAATGCGACAGATGCCGCCTCTGCTTTAGGATAGTGATATACGCCTGTGCTTATGCAAGGGAAAGCAATACTTTTGATTCCTTTTTCTTTTGCGATAGAAAGTGCTGTCTTATAGCATGATGCAAGTAGTTGAGGCTCATTTCCTTTACCATAGTAAACGGGTCCGACAGTATGAATAACATATTTGCACGGAAGTTTGTACGCTCCGGTTATTTTGCTTTCTCCTGTGTTACAGCCACCGAGAGTCTTACACTCCTCAAGCAGTTCTCGTCCGGCAGCTCTATGTATCGCTCCGTCAACACCGCCTCCGCCTAACAATGTGCTGTTTGCGGCATTGACAATTGCTTCAACCTCAAGTTTGGTGATATCTCCTACAATTAGTTTCACTTGTTGCATATTCGTTATTTTTTTGCAAATTAAAGTCTTTTTACCGATCTACAAGTTTTAGTAAGTTGCTTTTTTATTCTTCAAATATATAATAGATTGATTATCAGTTATAAATATTATCGGTCATAATAGCCGCGCATATTCATCTCGCAAGCGGAGAAATATTTATATTTGTCATATTCAATCGGATAGTCCCAGCATCCAAGTTGGTGGAACATGTTTCCACCGAAACCTTGTTTGAATTTAAACAGTCCGTACATTGGGTGCGACGGGTCGGGATTAGGTGCGACACCGAACATGTCGTATTCTCTGCATTTATTTGCTTTTGCAATCTGCATTGCCTTCCATTGCAAGGCGTATGTCGGCATCACGTTTCGGAGTGAAGATGATGACGCGCCGTATAGATATGTGGCACGGTGCGCTGACAGGACAAGGAACATTGCTGCGAGCGGAATATTGTCGTAATAGGCGATCAGAAGCTGCACAACCACATCATTGTTGTCGATTTCCATTTTCGAGGCAAACATCGATTGGAAGCAACTGAAGTCGTTAAGTGTCAATCCGTTTCGTATTGCCGTCTCTTTATAAAGGTTATACCATGTCTGTAGCCCTTCAATTCCCACTGACCTGACATCTACTCCCTTGTTTAATGCCACCCTGATGTTATAGCTGGTCTTTGGTTTCATTCGTTTCAGCATTGTATCCTCATCGGCAGTCAGGTCAACTACGATGGTGTTTGCAGGAAGGATATTATTGTTTGCTTTCACAAGGTTGTGATTTACAGTGCCATAGTTCAGCTTCAATTCTTGGAAAACCTTCTGTGGCTCACCTCGCCAATTGCCGTTTTCGTCAAAATCTCCCTCTTTGCACCAGTGCGGTTCCCAATTTAGGTCGTATCTTAAGGCGATGCAGTGTTTGGGAAGGAAGGAACGCAAGGTCTCCGACAACTCTTCAAGGAAAATGCCTTGTTTGTTTTCCGAAGGCTCGATCTCCGGACCATAAGGGACGTATGCGATATAGTCCTCGTTGTTAATATATTGGTAAAACATGATGAAGTCGGCATCCGTTGATGAATATCCTCCCACTCCTTCATATATGTCCCGGTTTCTCACGTTGAACTCGTATGCGCAAGAGTGTAATCCGAGCCTTTCCTTTACCAGCGACCAAAAAGATGTCTGCTGGACAATTGGAGTGCTGTAAGCGTCAAAAATATTCTTTGGTTCAATAATCATTTCAACAGCGGTGTTTTTAGTAATGGCGAGTTTAACAAGTGCAAAGGTACGAATTAAATATCTCATTACCAAATATTTATTAAATGTCGGGCGCCATTGATTATCATTGTTTAGAACTTCAAAAAACTTGTTCCCGTTCGTTGTTTTGAGTAAAAAATCTCAGTCGGAGTAGTCAATTTGTAGTGTCTTTCCTTAATCTTCTCCATGAAAAGCAAAATCAACATTTCCTGTGCGCAGTGAAAATATTCTTATTATCAATTTATTTTCCAGTCATAACGAATATTAATTCCCATAATTCGAAAAATTGTACTAATCTCTATTTCTCATCATTTTGATTTATGTGTTACAAATATTTTGATTTGTAGTCAGTATAATTTTAACGTAAGTTCGATATAAGCAACTAAAAGAGGGTCAATCGGTTATCATGACATGTTGTCAGGACGATAGATGGTTTCTTTGGGAAGAGGCAGTATGCGGCTATTGCGGAGACGGCGTTGATGATGAGATTGTGGACTCCGCGGTGCCTTGAGTGCTCAAGCTGTGCGATGTTCTTCAGCTCGTCGTTTACCGACTCTATCACCGCCATTTTGCGTAGGAGCAGCTTGTCGGCGACGGGCTTGCCGTATTGACCTCCACGAACCCCTCCATCTTCAGGGACGAGCGGTCGTCCACGTTCGCGGGATTGATCATGAAGTTGAGAGTTTCGCACTTCTCGTTGATAATCGGGTGCGGCTTGAAGCCGAAGGGCCACCCTGTCGAGCATTTGCCGCGTATTGCTATGCCGTTGAACACCTTGTGGCGGTGGATGCGTCGGTTGTGGCACACGCGCATGGCGTGAAGTCAACGAATCCGATGCCCGTACACTTGCCCAGAAGCACCTCCTTTACGAATATCGTCATGGGGAAGGACACCTCCTTTTACAGTTCTACGAACCTGTTGTATGACACCGTGTTAGGGAACAGGTGACCACAGTGCGGGTAGATGTAGAACTTGTAGAAGTGCATGAGGCAGCGTTGTCCGCAGGAGTGGAACACAACCATGATGGTGATGACTTCTGCGTCCGACATCCGCTGGAATTGTTCCTATGCTTTCCCATGGTATTTTCCTCTATCGTGTGATTTTTGACAGTCTCGTTAAAAATTTGCATAAGTCGTCTGCCATATAAAAAATTTCTGTGATTTTATCATCGGATAACAATAGCGATTCGTGTTTTATTATTTTTCACTATAAAGATACAAAAATATCGTTATGTTATTCTTTTTCAATAAATTATCTTATATCGACTCACCTTATTTAGAGCGTGGTGTTTATATTACACCACCACGATATAGTTCCATCGCCTCGGAAAGCATTTCTTTTATTTCTAACGCTATTGATTTCGGTTTAATTACTTTCAGCCGGTTACAGCGACGGAACAGCTCTGTCTTAAAGTCTGTTGTGGGCCGTATTTTAAATTCGAAATCGGAATACTGCTCTGTGATCTGGATTTCCTTTTGTGAATGATGCAGCGGTATCTCTCTTAGATTCTGCACCTCTATTCCGAAAGCACGAACTAAAATACTCTGTGGCTTTAGCCTTTCATCGACGATGATGCCATAGCTGTCACTAAAATACTCTCTTGCATCAAAACCCTCATGTAGTTCGAACTTTATGTTTGTCGGTTTCATTTCCACAATCTGGTTTAGAGAGAAAACTGATAATGAGTTTGATACGTCATCTTTGATAAATGTATCCTTTAGGTTGCCAAGGATAAACCAGCGTTGGTGGAACAGTTTGACGCAATATGGGGCGATGGTTAGGGTTGACTGTTTGTTGCTATGGTGTTCAATATACGTGATCTCTATCTTTACCTTTTTCTTTATTGCGTCAATCACATTGAAAAGATGCTCGCTGAAAGGCACTTCCTCCAATAAGATTAGGTTGTTTAATGATATGCTCTCGACTATAAAGTTGTTGGCAGCCAATGTGGAAAGCATCCACTTTTGGATACTGTTGTCTGAAAGGACCTCGGAATTACCTATATAGTATTTGTATCCGTCCCTATTGTCGCAGTCAATGAAGAGCCCGAAAATGTCCTGAATGGCGTTCTTGTCACGGAAGAATGTTGAACGGGTCATCTCAACGCCCTCGCTTATCTCTGTCCGACACCACAGCTTGTTTATCTCTGAGAAAGATATTTTCTCGTACTTTTTTAATATGTTTATCAACCAGATGTATTCTTTGAATTTTGAAGATGCTGTCATATATTTTTTGATTTTTGATTACTAAATTGTTTTCTCACCGTTGATTTTTCTTTTTCCATTTTTTGTCTTTTCGATTATCTCTTTGCGAAATCATTGGCAACTTCCTAATCGTTTGCTGTTCAATTTGTACCGATTGCCATAGCCTCGCCTGAAGATTATCAATATTGTGGCAAAAATAATGAAAGGGTGTTTCAAAATCTGATACAGCATGCAATTATTTTTAAAAAGATATAAAAATGTTCACCTGCCCTATCGTTTTTTATTGCCAGCTTGTTGTTTTGATTGATTACCAACTTGTTATAGTTTTGAAGACTGTTCTGCAAAAAGGAATGATGTGCCAATTAATGTTTACTTATGTGTAGTACTTTTGATAAATTAAGCGTTTGATTCTCGAAATTGTGCCTTTTTGCTCTCTTTTACGAGATAAATTGTCGTTTTCTTTAGTGTTATGTAAAAATGTGTCTTTAAATTGATTTTATGGCTCTTCTCCTGCTGTTGAAACTTGTTTGTCTAAATCTCGCCTGACTCGTTAAATCTGTTGTGGGTAAAAGCAGGCTGGCGGTTACATTGGTGAGCTACAGTTAATATTATTGAAGTGAAAAACAGTTCTTTCTCAAGATGATGAAAACAGAGTTGGTTACAACTTGGCAGCAACTGTTTCATATTTGCCTATGCTGTTTTTGAATTACGGAAATACAGGCGTCTCCAAAAAATCTACTGATCGGCACTATTACAATGCCTTGTGGTGTTTTATCACTGAAACTCAGTGGGTTACAATGGAGTAGTGCGGTTTTAAATGAAATATTGGTCAATTAGAAATATTGCGTTTGCATAAGAGAATCTGATTTGGAATTTATTCCGTCTGACCAAATTTATTGCACCAAACGTCCTGTTATCATATAGAAAGCGCTTCCCGATTTACACCAAGGAAGCATATAGTGCTTTGATTGTGAATGGGTTTACTAAAATGATACCCCTGTTGTTTTGAATAATAGGGGTGTCGGCACTGTATTTATATTCTTTCCGCAATACCGTAAACTTTCTGTTTCGATGAGACGCTTTGTAGCAGTTCTGCAATGAAACCAGTAAGAAACAATTGGACTCCGATGATAATACAAAGGAGGGCAAAATAGAACAGCGGACGGTTTGTCATGCCGTATGCGGCGAAGGCGAACTTCCTTATTACGAGTATGATGCCGATAATGAATCCTACAAGGAACATCAATGTTCCAAGTCCTCCGAATAAGTGCATTGGGCGTTTGCCGAATTTGGAAATGAAAGTGATAGTGAGTAAGTCGAGATAACCTCTTAAGAATCTGTTCATTCCGAATTTAGATGTCCCGAATTTCCTTTTCTGATGATGCACCACCCTTTCTCCTATGTGAGAGAATCCTGCTGCTTTCGCTATTACGGGTATATATCTGTGCATCTCTCCGTAAATCTCGATATTCTTAACGACTTCGTTCCTATATGCCTTTAGACCGCAATTGAAGTCGTGAAGTTTGATTCCGGTCATCATCCTTGTTGACCAATTGTAGAACTTTGATGGTATGTTTTTAGTGAGTTTTGAGTCGTAACGGACTTTCTTCCAACCACTTACAAGGTCATATCCCTCTTCAACTATGCTGTTATATAATCCCGGAATCTCATCGGGACTGTCTTGTAAATCGGCATCCATTGTTATCACTACATCGCCGCTTACAACTTTGAAGCCTTCGTTGAGAGCTGCCGACTTGCCATAGTTTCTTCTAAAACGAATTCCTTTTACATTTCCGTTTATTCCTTTAAGCTTTTGAATGCAACTCCATGAACCGTCGGTGCTTCCATCATCAACGAACACAATTTCATATGAATAGCCGTTTTGTTCCATCACACGTCTAATCCATGACTCAAGTTCAGGCAGCGACTCTTCCTCGTTTAACAAAGGTACTACGATAGAGATATCCATTATTCCTTTTTTTTTCTTGCAAAGATAGATATTATTAATGAATAAATAAGCGTCAGAATGATATTTATTATTAACATTGATAGCGCGGTTGCTTGCGGTGAAAACAGATGCCTCAGCATAATCCCGTTCTCAAATAAGCTTATCTTGCTATGTAAAAGATTGAAATAGAACATACAATATATGGCCGCGCTGAAAAATATCGAGCTGATAGCACCCGTGACCATACTCATCACGAATGCTTGCCCGTAAGTGAATTCGCTCCATACGAACTTGACCTTGAAAAAGGCGAGAGTGCCACTTAGCCATACTAACGGTATTAGATAGATAATTGAGAAAATATGTGAGTAGGCTAAATAAAACCGTTTATAAAAGATAAAGTAAACAACTGATAATAAAATACTTAACAACAATCCTGATATTATGACTGTTGACCAATACTGCTTTCTTGTGTATGTAGGATTTATTATCATAATACGAAAAAAGGGTAAGCTACTTATATCGCACCGCTCAACCATCTACCCTTGCTACCTTCCGATCCTGGGGGAGTTTGATGGGAGCTGGTCGTATAAGACTTACCCAATGCAAAAATACATATTTTTTTAATATTGCGACTCTTTTTTATAAAAAAATTATTTATTTGTTTAATATTCTGATAATCAAAATGTTATATACGCTCTTGCCTGATGGTCGCATCTTCTCCCTCCCTTAAAGTATAAGGTCGGACAATAAGGTCCGACCTTAACAGATAACCAGATAATAATCCTTCAATAATTATTGCTAAATGTGGTCTCATAAATTTTTTGTGGCTCTGGGACTAAATATCAATTACCACAATTCTTTCAGCTGCAAAAATACAACATACTTGTTTCAAATCTTGATACAGCATTTGTAAAAAAATCAATATTCTTTGTTTTGTTGGCAATTGTTGCGAAAAACACCTCCTACACAAGATAATGTAATGATATTCAATAACGCTATAACTGTCATAAAAAATTATAACTTTGCAGAAAAATGGAAGTATGGAGAGACCGCAAGATAAAGAGACGTTAAAGGTGTCGGTGATTAGTAAATATGACGAGATGATGCAACTGATTGACGCAACCGACAAAGATATTCTCGGTTCGGATTTTACCGCAGCCTTATCGGGGAAGTGCAGCACTTTCGAGCAGGGCAACAATATGCGTGATATTCTTATGCATATATATGAATGGCAGCAGTTGCAGTTGGCTTTTGTAAACAATATTAGGAATGGTGACCCCAAAGATTTTATTCCTGAGCCATACCGAAAGAATTATCATGAGATGGACAGAGACAATTGGATGCGGCATCAAGCGATTCATATTGATGAGGCTATCTGCGCAGTTAGTAAAAGCCATCTTGTGATGCTTGAATTGATGGATTCATTCTCCGAAAACGAGCTGTTCGGGAAGAAGGTTTTTAAGAACACCTATACAACAACAATGGCAGCCTATTTCCTTAGCGTCACTTATACTCCTTATAATCAGGCTGTTAGGAGGTTGAAAAGCCATATTAGGTCTATGAAGAAGAAATAGCGATCTTGTTAATTCTTTTTACACTATTTGTCCGCGCACATATTTGTTAGCGGAGAGTCTGTGATGAGCCTTGCTCGCAGATTATATCCAATAGATATAGTCTGTTTTGCGAGGTGGCTGAGGTTTGATGCCGGATTCATCAGTATAGCCTACGATGCAATTCCCTACTCCGACATATTCGTCTGGCGAAACGCCTGTTTTTTCAAGTATCCTCCTGCCTTCTTCCGTCTCAAATGTCTCTTTTGCCCTATGAATCCAACAGGAGCCGAGGCCGAGACTATGAGCGGCAATCATCATGTTGCCTAAAACGAGTGATCCGTCATTGATGTTAGTTCTTACATCTTTCTTTGCGAGTACAACAAGCACAACGGGTGCCCCGTAAAACGGGTCGGATTCGATGTTTAGCAGTTTTGCATTTATTTTGCTAAGTTGGTCTCGTGTCTCCTTGTCTGTCACTGCGAGTATTATTGCTGACTGTCTGTTCATTCCTGACGGGGCGAACGTACCAGCCTTCACTATTGTCTCTATAAGTTCCTTTTCAACAGGTCTGTCAAGATATTTCTTTATACTTCTTCTTGAGATAATGGTGTCTATAACGTTGTTATTCATAGTATTATGTGTTATTATTATTACTGATTTTTTCTTCTATATATGTTGCTTCGTCTGCTTCGTCATTCTTAGGCAGCCGGTTTTTGGCACTTTGTTTCGCGCCTAAGTCAATAAGTTTGTTACATGATTTTATTATGCTTTGTTTCCCATTGACCAGTTTCTTCTCCCCTTCTTCGTAAGCGGAATGTGCGGTGTCTATGGCTTTGCCTAATGCCGAATAATGCTTGTAGAACATGCCGACTCGCTCAACTATTTCATTTGCAAGGTCATACAGTTGCTTGTGGTTTTGTGCCTGTGCGATCTGCTTCCATGTTAGGTTTATTATTTTGAGTGCGGCATATAATGTCTGCTCATCGGCGATGAACACGTCTTTATCCATAGCTTTTCTCCAAAGGTCAGGCTGCGCTTTAAGGGCTGTCCACAGCGCGCCCGTGTTCGGTACGAACATAATTACGTAGTTCATCTTGATTTTGGGTGGCGCTATATAGGAGGTGTAGTCCTTCTGCGACAGTTCTTTGACGTGTTTCGTGAGGCTGTCGATATGCCCTTTAAGGTGTTTCTCGCGCTCGCTTTCGTTTTCAGCGTTGACATAATCTATATAAGAGGTGAGTGACACTTTGGCGTCAATTATCACTTCCCTTTGTTGGTCGAGGTGCAAAATGACGTCAGGACGCATGGTTGAGCCGTCGTCTGATTTAACAACGTTCCCTTTTTCATCCCTGATAACGCATTGTGTATCATAGTGTACACCCTGTATCAGTCCTTGAGACTCAAGCAGCTCGTCGAGAATCGTCTCTCCCCAGTCGCCTTGTACTTTTGCTCCATGCTTGAACACCCTTGACAGTTCCTCGGCACTCATTCTCGCCGCCTCGCTTTGCTTAATCATATTATCTATGTTGGCTTTCATCGCACTGCTCAATGACATCTGTTTTAAAGTGTTGTCGTCAATAGCCTTTTTCATCTTGTCTAATGTTTCCTTGAGGGGATTGACTATATTGCCGAGGCATGAACTATTCGTCTCTGCCAATTCTTTCTGTCGCTGTTTGAGCATGTCATCGGTGGCCAGACGCATCTGCGCCTCAACTTTGGCTAATGTCTCATCGAATCGTTGCCGCTGCGTATCCAATGATTCTGAATATTGCTTGTCTAATGAGGCGATCTGTTTTTGTAATAAATCCACCTTGACAACCAGCGACTGCCGTCTAACGTAACCGATATAAAAGCCGATGGCTATACCTATTAATATACCTATGACTAAGTAAAGGACGTTCATAATTTTATGATTTTCTGCAAAGTTATAATGCTTTTTTCAAATTATGACCGTGATTATCCAAAACTTATCAACAATTTTCTTGAAAGTAGGTGAAGATGAGAGACAAATTATAAGTGTTTTGAAATGAATGTGTTATCTTTATTTGTTATTCGCAGATGCTTTTTTTACGGTCCATTTTGAGAAGTCAACGGTTTTCTCTGTCGCATCCTCAATTTTGTTTGGCAGCGAGGGGAAGAAATCTATTCCTGTGATTTCTTCTACCTCATCAACGCTTAGCGCGTAAGTTGACATTGGTTTTCTTCCGCTAATATTTTCGTAAATGAACCCGATAGTGTGAATTTCTCCATTGTCTTCTTGCAGAAGCACTTTGAAAAAGGCGTCGGGAACTACGACCTTGTTTTCGCCTATGGTTCGGCTCGCGTCTCTGACTATTGGGCCGCATACTACAAATATGTGTCCTTTTTGCGATGCGAGTGCGCGGACGTGTTCCTCGAGGTCTTTCCAGACTCCGGCGTTTAGGTTATGGTTTTGTGGACATATATTAGACAGGTAGAACGATTCCCTCATTGCTTGCGGATGCCATTTCATGTCGGCGGCAGGTGCCATGTGCCCTCTGTCCCAACCTGAGTTCTTATAGTCATCGGTGGTGGCTGTCAGATACTTAGGCACCATTGGGTCGGGAACGAACTTGTTTGTGCGCGGCTCCTCACCTTCTACTTCGTCATCGGTAAGCTCATAAGCGACCCAGTTCGGTATTTTCCAGTCGCTGTTGTACGACACCCTGTATCCTTTGTGAGTGATGAAACGCTCTGTCCTTCCATTGATTTTTGACGGAATCTCCACATTGTCAAGGTTTATTCCCGTCTGTGCGTTGGAGTAGAATGACAATGACACAATAAAAATCAGGATATATAAGGATTTGGTTCTCATCACCTTCTTGTTGTTATATGTTGATGGGTTTGTAATATGCCTTTGCTTGTTGCCCGAGTTAAAGATTGTTTGCATTATTGGTTGTTAATAATTGTTTGCAATTATATGTTAATAATCCTTAATGTATATGGTTTGTTATTATTTGATATTTAGTTCGCATGTGAATCCTGCGCCTCTAATCAATCCGGAAGATTTTATAGTGTGTGACGGCGCGTTTGTAAACCATGCTATTCTTACCTCATTATCAGAGTTTTCTAAAATAAAGCCGCCTTCTGCATGCCAACTGACACCCATTGAATTATTGTCTTTTAGCTTATACACATTGCCATCTCGCAAAATCTCATTACTTACCGTGATGTCATGAAAAAACGGATCCAAATTGTCTTGGATATAATAGAAGACATCGTTTACCTCTCTTTCGCTGTCGATGTGGGGTGAATGCCCCATATTGTGTAAGGTGTACAACTGTGAATTAGTTACGCCGTTGGTTTTCAATCTGTTGACAATATCGTAAGAACCATACATCTTATCAAACAAAAATTTATTTAGCGAACCTATTTTTTTAAATGGATAGTCGTATCCGAATGGGACGATGTCATCGTAGTCACCATGGAAGGCTATGACGGGAATCTGTTGGGAATCAATCATATTGATATCGGAAATCGCACCCCACATATCGACAACGCCTTTGATTGTGAAGTCGGCGGAGATATTGTTCCCGGAGCTCTCAATCTGACCCATATCGTCGCTGAAAATCCTCGCGTATGATGATCCCGGACGTGTCTGGTTGTTCATGAAAGCGAGATGTAGCGCGGTTATCGCTCCAGCGCTTGTGCCCCCGATGAAAATCATAGAGGTGTCGATCCCATATACTGACTGATTATCAACGAGAAACCGCATTGCAGCGTGTGCATCTTGTATTGCGGAATAAACGGCTCTTTCTATAGACCTCTTTGCAGGTCTGAATCCCATCCGGTAATCGATTGATACAGAGACATATCCAAGTGAGGCGTAATGCGAACACCACTTTTTGATGGGAATATCCTCCTTGTTCCCTACATAAAATGCGCCTCCGTGTATCAACATCACCAAAGGCCGCTTCTCGAGAGTATCGGAATGCGGCAGATAAATGTCCATTTTTAAATCAAGACGTTGATTTATAAGCGTCTTACCCTGCCCTTTCAATATTTTGTATGCGTCAATGTCATAGGCTGATTCGGTCCAATATCCGTCTGCCTCACCATATTTCACGTTTTTGATCGTGTCAACTTCAAACAGACTCTCAGCGTATCGCTCTAACACGTTTGTCTTATATTCTGGAATATGATACCTGCTGAACTTGAACTCTGTTTTTTCGAAAAATCCACGCCGGAGCCTCCCTCTTACATCATTCCCGGAAACAGCTATTTTTTTGATTCTGAATTTGTCAGCTATACCATTCTGCTTGAAAATCAAGTTTTTACCGTCTCTGCTGATACTAAACGCGATGGTGTCGTTGTCGCAGCCGTTTAGCAAAAAACTATAACCCACTAAATTTGTTGACGAATATTTGGTGATAAAAGCTGCATACTCTTTATTATTAATGTTCCCTACAAATACTATTTCACCATCGCTGTTAACATCATATATCTTGTTGAACTGTGTATCCGAAAATTTCTTGTTGCACGAGCACAGAGATGCTGCCGCGATGATTGTACATAATACTTTTGTTATAAGTTTTGAGCAAGTCATATTCCATAATGATAATTACGATTTAATAACGTGCTAAAAATACGTTTATTTTATTTTTAAGTTAAAGTAATTGGTGTTGTCCGCGCTGTTAATTAATAGTTAAAATGTTAATAAAAAACAACAATACCGGATAGTGTTATGCTACACCTCCCATTTTTTCTGTGAAATAAGCTTGGATGTGAACGAAAATAGCCTTTGTTAGAATCATGTTAATAGAGATTTACTTTTATTTTAAACAATGTGGTGTCTTGGGCATTGTCGATCACGCGTATATTCCAAATGTCACTTTTGATCTGAAATGGAGATCTCACAACCGTTATTAATTTATGTTTTGGAATACTAAGGGCATATTGTTTTGGAAGTAATATCGTTGTCCAGCCCTTTCGCATTGCTCAACTCTGGATATCATCTGTGAGGGGACATCCGGCTCTGTCGTTCATTTCGCTATATTTGCTATTGGAGTAATCGTTATACCTTTTAGGGGAATGTTGTGAGATGCGTTGTAAATCAACAATTAAGAATTTAAAAAGAAAAATTATGCTGGAAGTGCTAAAAAAGAAAGTCGCAAAGCAATGATCAGCACTTTGCGACTTTTGCGGAGACAGAGGGATTCGAACCCCCGATACATTTCTGTATAACGGTTTTCAAGACCGCCGCGATCGACCGCTCTGCCATATCTCCACTGCAAAAGTACAAAAGATTATTGTTCATGCAACATTTTTTTTTGTAAAAAGCTTAACTTTTTTATTCTATTGATTATCAAAAATTTAAATACGTTTTTTAGTTGCCGCTGTCCCTTTTTAGATGTGTTTTTGCTGGTTTCACTTTCATTTTTCCACTCTCAATAAGCGATAAATATGTTTGTTTTTACATAAAACGTTTAATTAATTAAGGTATATAAAAAGAGATTAAAAACTCGTATCCGTATAACGAAAAAATCCTTATTTTTGCGCATCTTAAAAAACACAGAAGCGATGTGTCCGATGACTATATAACCGGATTTAAATACATGAAGAAATTTTTAATATCTTTTTTTGTCGTTGTGATGTGCCTTACATCTTTGGCTCAGACGATAGACAGGCAGCGTCCTCAAGGTGTTATCTATGGGGAAGCTGAGAAGGCGATACCTATTTGGGACCAGATAGCTGAGCCATTTGTCGCCACTGATATTTATGGCAACACCGTTGACCTTGGTGCGATTCTTGAATCAGGGAAGAGTGTGCTCATAGATTATTCATGCTGTTGGTGCGAGCCTTGCTGGAATGTGCATTCGTCGGGAGTGCTTGATGCTGTTGACGCCATGGAGGATGTACAGGTGATTTGGGTTGAGATTGAGGAGGGGAACTCTATTGACCAGATTTATGGTGTCAGCGGGACGACGCTATCGACCATCACATGGGGTGACTGGACGGTGACACCTAACGGCGAGCCCATCGAGTATCCTATCATTGACGACCGCGGCTGCCTTTCAACTTGCGAGTCGCTATATGAGGGTTTTGTCCCAAGCATCTATTTTATTGCACCTAACGGATATTTTTGCGATATTTATGGAAAGAGTTTCGGACTTTATCCAAGCAACCATGCCACCACTGTCAATAACATACAGAAGCTTATAGAAGATTATCCGAGGCCGGGCGTCGCACCTGTTATCTCATTAAACGGAACAGAGTCGGCCTATATTGGCACTCCCACCGATTTTGATGTCACAATTGCGAGTTTCGACCCAATCACAAGTATCGAATGGACGTTGGAAGGTGCCACGCCATCTACCGCGACCGGTGAGGAAGTGACATGCGTCTGGAGCGAGAACGGCGTTTTTACAGTCACTGTCGCAGTGTCTAACGATTACGGAACGACCACAGGATCACTTGATGTTGAAGTCTATTCGATGAACAATCCTCTAACATACACCGACGGCCCTTGGGAAATAAACATGGGTACAGGATATCCCGGCTATACCGTCATGTGGGGCGCGATGTTCCCTGCGAATGTCGTGAAGAATGTAAATACAATCGACTGGGTCCAAATGTATTTCAGCGCAGATTCTCCGGGACAGTATGAGGCGATGATTTATCAGGGCGGAGATAATTCTCCGGAAGAGTTGATAGGTTCAAAAGCACTCAATCTCGCATTAGAGTCAAGCGGTTACGTTGAGTTCTCATTCAACGAGCCAATACAGTTCGACAATAAGAAGAACCTCTGGGTTGTCGTCCGCTCGTCGCTTTCATGGCCGATGTCTGCGTCTTCGTTCTGCGGCGACCGCAACGGCGGCTGGCTCTGCATTGATGGAAGTTATTGGAATAACATCCTTGACTATGGACAGAACCTCACTTGGATGCTAAGGTGCGGCGTTAACGGCATTTTGGGCACAGCGACTCTTGACGCAACCAAATCGCTCGCATACCCTAACCCAACATCAGGGATCGTGAATGTTGAGGCTGATAATCTTCAATATATCGAGGTCCTTGACAATACCGGCCGTGTCTTGATGACAGAGAGAAACAACGTGGTCAATATCTCCGAACTTGGCAAGGGCGTGTATTTCCTCCGCATTGTCACAAACGAAGGCATCTCTGTGCAAAGCGTGGTGAAAGATTAACATTTGACAATACAACCTATTTATATGACGCTTGTTTTACTTATGGCAGGCGTCTTTTTATGTCATTTTTGACAAAACCGATTATCGAATAATAATGAAAAATAGGCTCAAGATGATGCGGATTTCTAATGCCGAGCCGTTTTCTAAAAAAATCAGATAAAAGGCAAATGTTAAAAAATTAAAATGACGAAGGCAAATTGATAAAGGAAAAGAAGTATATTTGCAAAATGGATTTTTCTTTTAAAATCTGTTTTAATTTATTGATTATCAAAATTATTTTATGGCAATAAACATTTCAAGATTAAGAAACATAGGCATTGCCGCGCATATTGATGCTGGCAAGACAACATGTTCGGAACGGATCCTCTATTTCACGGGCGTGAATCGTAAGGTTGGAGAGACACATGACGGGCAGGCTACCATGGATTTCATGAAACAGGAACAGGAACGTGGCATCACTATAGCGTCAGCGGCCATTACGGCACATTGGAACGGCTATCAGATTAACTTGATAGACACTCCCGGTCACGTGGATTTCACAGTTGAGGTGGAGCGCTCGCTGCGTGTCATTGATGGAATGATAGCTGTGTTCTGTGCGGTTGGAGGTGTACAGCCACAGAGTGAGACAGTGTGGAATCAGGCTGATAAATACCGTGTTCCGCGTATTGCTTTCGTTAACAAGATGGATAGGACGGGTGCCGACTTTTACGAGGTGGTGAGCCAGATGAACAAATATCTTGGAGCTAACGCGGTGCCGTTACAGCTTCCGATCGGGAATGAGAGCTCTTTCGAGGGAATGATAGACCTTGTAAATATGAACTCGGTGATTTTTAATGATAAAGAGCGTATTGTGGGACCTATCCCGGAGGAGATGATGGAAAAGGCTGTAGCAGAAAGACACAACCTTATCGAGCATGTCGCTGACTTTGACGATAATATCGCTGAGTTGTATCTTGCTGACGAGGAGGTCCCTGTAGATATGTTGAAGGCGGCAATAAGGGAGGCAACAATAAAGCTTATGATGGTGCCGGTGCTTTGCGGTTCGGCATATAAGAACAAAGGAATACAGCTTCTTCTTGACGCTGTCGTTGACTACCTGCCTTCACCTAAGGACCTCGGCGCAATAATTGCCCACGACCCTGATGATGAGGAAAAGACAATACAACGTAATCCTATTGAAAATGAGCCGTTTGCAGCCCTCGCATTTAAACTTATCAACGACCCTTATGTAGGGCAGCAGACTTTTATTCGTATTTTCAGCGGCAAACTCACAAGCGGAATGAGCGTATATAATACGAACAAGGGGAAATATGAGAGAGTGGGAAGAGTGTTCCGTATCAAGGCAAAGGAGAGAGAAGAGATTTCCGAAGCATCCGCCGGAGAGATTGTGGCTCTCGTGGGAATGAAGATTACAAGGACGGGCGACACATTGTGTGATGATAACTCCCCTGTTTTGCTTGAGAATATCCATATCCCGCCTGCGGTGATAGAGATGAAGATAAATCTTGAGGATAAGAAAAACCGTAACAAACTTGGCGAGGCTCTCTCCAAACTTTGTAATGAGGACCCTTCGTTCAGGTCGCATTATGATGAGGAGACCGAAGAGACTATTATAGCTGGAATGGGTGAGCTTCACCTTGAGATTATCGTTGACCGCTTGAAAGATGAGTTCAAAGTGCCGGTAACTGTGGGAGCACCCTCTGTGTCATTCCGCGAGACTATCACGAATCAGTTCGAGTGCAATTACAAGTTCGCGAAACAGACTGGAGGCAGCGGACAGTTCGCTCGCACAGTCATTCGCTTTGAGCCGAATCCGGGCAAGGGCTTCGAGTTTGTTGACATGACAAAGGGCGGCGTTATCCCTAAGGAGTTTATTCCTTCTGTTCAGAAAGGCCTTGTGGCGGCTATGGCAAAGGGTCCATTCGCTGGATATCCCGTCGTTGACGTGAAATGCGTCCTCGTTGACGGTAGCTATCACCCCGTTGACTCCTCTGATATGGCGTTCCAACTTTGCGCCCAGATGTGTTTCAAAGAGGCGTTTATGAAGGCCTCCCCTATTCTTCTCGAACCAACGATGAAAGTGGAAGTCAATACCCCGGACGACTATATAGGCAACGTTACCGGTGACCTGAACAAACGCCGCGGACGTATCGAGGCTATGCGCCGTTTCCGTAAAGGCTCTCAAAAACTTGACGCCTTCGTCCCGCTTATGGAGATGTTCGGTTATGCTACCGCGTTGAGAAACCTCACATCAGGAAGGGCAAACTATTCGATGGAGTTCTATCAGTACTCGCCAACTCCAAAGGATAAACAGGAAGAAATTGTAAAAGAAAGAAATAATAAATAGTTGATTTAAAATATTTTTGAGATGAATTATTTGACAAATGAAAAACTGACCATCGTTGGCGCTGCCGGTATGATTGGCTCTAACATGGCTCAAACAGCACTGATGCTTGGCCTTACTCCAAATATCTGCCTTTATGACATCTATGCTCCAGGTCTTGAGGGTGTTGCGGAAGAAATGTATCACTGCGGTTTCGAAGACGCTAACATCACATGGACCACTGACCCTGAGACAGCGTTCAAAGACGCTAAGTACATCATCTCTTCAGGTGGCGCACCTCGTAAAGAGGGTATGACACGTGAGGACCTTCTCAAAGGTAACTGCCAGATCGCTGAAGATTTCGGTAAGAACGTAAAGAAATACTGCCCGGATGTGAAACACGTGGTGGTGATTTTTAACCCGGCAGACCTCACAGGCCTTGTAGTACTTCTCCATTCAGGTCTCCGCCCAGAGCAGGTGACAACTCTTGCAGCTCTCGACTCAACACGATTACAGAGCAACCTCGCTAAAGAATTCGGTGTCCCAATGAGCAGCGTCACAGGCGCAAACACCTACGGCGGACATGGCGAGCAGATGGCTGTATTCGCATCACAGGTTAAGATTGACGGCAAACCTTTGATGGACATCATCTCTCCAGATAAGATGGAGGAGATCAAACAGAAGACAACTCAGGGTGGCGCGGCAATTATCAAATTGCGCGGCCGCTCATCATTCCAAAGCCCTGCGTATAACTCAGTGAAAATGATCGAGGCTGCTATGGGCGGAAGTAAATTCACCTTGCCTTCTGGTTGCTATGTGAACTGCGAAAAATGCGGTTTCAAAAACGTTATGATGGCAATGCCTTCGGTTATTGACTCTACAGGTGTTCACTTCACAGCCCCAACAGGCACTCCTCAAGAGATGGAGGCCTTGAAAGCTTCATACGAACATCTTTGTAAGATGCGTGATGAAATTATTGGTCTGGGCATAATCCCTCCAATCGAGAAATGGAAAGAAGCCAACAGTAATTTAGTATAAATTAACAATATATATGTATTGTTTGGAAGTGCCAGAATGAATTATTTCTTCTGGCACTCTTTTTTATTTATCCAAAAGTTTCGTCAATGCCTTTACGAAATCGTTAATGTCCTCTTCTGTTGTGTCAAAAGAACATACCCATCTGACAACGTCTTTGTCATAATCCCAATCGTAGAAAAAGTACTCCTTTTGAAGCTCTGTCCAGATATCGCGTGGAAGCTGTACGAAGACGCTGTTCACCTGCACTGGATACATCACTTTTACCCCTTGAATGTCTTTAACCTTGTCGTACAATATCTTAGCCATGCTATTGGAATGAGAGGCGTTTCTTTGCCATAATCCATCTTTTAAATAAGCCTCGAATTGCACGGCGATAAATCTCATCTTTGAACAAAGCTGAAGTCCTTGTTTCCTACGGTATTTATAGTCTTTGGATAGTTCTGGATTGAGGAAAACCACTGATTCTCCGAGCATCAGACCGTTTTTTGTTCCGCCAAACGAAATGATATCAACGCCTGCATCTGTTGTCATCTCTTTGAAAGAGCAGTTTAACGCCGCCGCTGCGTTTGCGAGGCGCGCCCCGTCAACATGAAGGAACATGTTGTTTTGATGGGCAAGGTCGGCAAGTGCGCGAATCTCTTCTATAGTATATAGTGTGCCGAGTTCGGTGGGGTTGGTGATGGTGATCGCTTTAGGTTGTGAATGGTGCTCAAAACCGAAACCATGAAGTCGTGTCTTGACCAAGTCAGGTGTGAGTTTCCCGTCGGGGGTGTCAACAGTGAGAAGACGGCAGCCCACAATCCTTTGTGGAGCACCGCATTCATCGACATTGACGTGTGCGGTTTCTGCGCAGACTACAGCCTCATGTGAGCGCACCATGGCATCTATGGCAATTGTGTTAGCTCCTGTCCCATTAAAGACAAAAGATACAACAGCCTGATTACCAAATTGTTCTCTGAACAAAGCCTCCGCCTTACTGCAATATTCATCGTCACCGTATGCTAAAGCGTGTTCAACGTTAGCTTCAGCTATGGCTTTTATCACTTCCGGACTAATACCGGAATGGTTGTCACTTCCAAAACCTCTTTTCATAACTAATTATTATTGATAGCGTTTTTACTTTTTATTCCACATAAACAACACATAATCGAGCCTAATAGCCCGAAATATATTGAGTCAACCGGCAAATTTACAATTTCTGTCACAATCAGGCAAGCTGTGCCGAAAATGATTGATATAAATACATTTTTTGATTTGAAACGACCGGGGAAGAAGATGGCTAACGATAAAGGCACAAATGTAGATGCCGCTCTGAGTCCCATAGAAAGGAATCCGAGGTCGTTGATGTAACGGTTTGAGAATGAAGATGCCACTATGAATGCGATGATCTGTATTACAACTATTGTCATTCGTGTTACAGTGAGGTCCTTGCTCTTTCTGAAGACATCGTTAACGAGAATAGTCGATATCCCGAGAGTAAGTCCGGACCCTCCTATTATGATGGTAATCAACAATGTCCCGAGTACGATTCCTCCGATAAATTTGGGCATGTGTTTGGTTATGAACATTGGGAACGCCTGCGCTGAGTTTGCCATCACTCCCATGTGCTCAGGTATTTCCTTCCCTATCATTGTCAATGCGTTAGCCTCTTCAAATGTAAGATAGTTAGCCCTCATATACATTCCTACTAAGACGCATGCAAATCCTATCGGTATTGAGATTAAAGCGGAGATGAACGCGCCTTTTCTGGCGTTGCTGTCCGTCCTCCCCGACCAAATTGCCTGAGCGTAAGTCTGGGTGGATAGCACGCCTAATATCACTGAGATACATGAACTTACGTCTTTCGATACACCTCTTGCAAATGGGAAGATATACCTGTTACTTACTTCTTCTGTTGAAGAAAAATTGCTGATATATTGTAAATCGGTGATTAATAATGTTTCGTTTATTGAATCTACGATGCCTGTGAATCCATTTGAGATGAAGAGGACTATTATTCCGGCAGCAAGTGATGAGAGGCATAGCAAAATGATTTTTACGACTCCGCCTATACCTGCGCTCCAGACTCCGCCGAACACCACGAACATTGTCATTATTGTTGACGATAATATTGCTGCTACCCATAGCTTTATTGGGAACAGCGTCATTATCAATGCTGAAGATGATAGGACTTGTGCGATGATGCTTACAAAGACTCCGATGGAGCAGAGTATTGAGCCTGCTATTTCGGCTTTTTTGCCATATTCTTTTGATACAATTTCGAGTAAGGTGGAACAGCCGCTACGCCGGAGTGGGGCAATATAGCCTAATGCTAACACTATGCATCCGAGTGCCATTCCCATGGTGAACCAACATGCTGAAATCCCGAAACTGAATGCGAGTTGTGCGGTTCCAACCGTTGACTGCCCTCCAACGAGTGTGCCAATTATTGTTCCGGCAACGACCCATGTCCCTGCCTTCCCTCCTCCGGTGCTGAAATCGCTAACACTTTTTACTTTACGGACGGAAATAATTCCTATCGTCTCTATTATTGTGATAACCAAGACGATACCTAAAACATGTAATAACGATACTGACATAATTCTTATCTGTTCGCTTCCCTTGCAAATTCAAATAGCTCTAAGGGTAAATGGCAGTAGCCGTCTGGGTTCTTGCTGAGATAGTCTTGGTGATAATCCTCCGCAGTGTAAAAATTCAGCAATGGTTTTAGCTCCACCACTATCTCCCCTTCTGTTATTGCCTGCTGCTCGTCAAACACTTTCTTAATAACAGTAAGGTCTTCACTGTCAATGTAATAAACCCCTGTACGGTATTGTGTGCCCTTGTCATTCCCTTGTTGGTTTAATAAAGTTGGGTCTATTGCTTTGAAAAACATTTTTGTTAGGAACTCTAATGAAACAATGGAGGGGTTATAATCGACCCTTACCGTCTCGGCCGATAGAGTTTTACCGCTGCATACATCTTTGTATGAAGGGTGTTCCAACACACTGTTGGCGTATCCGACGCTTGTGCCAACGACGCCTTTTATCATTTTGAAATAATGCTCTGTACCCCAGAAACAGCCTCCTGCGAAATATATTGTCTTGTTAGCCATAGGTTTGTGTTTTCTTGTTTGTTATAGGAATGTGAGTTGTTTGCTCCAAAACTTCCAATCCGGCATCATCTCGTCCATGAGCGAATGGAATTCTTTTTGGTGGTTGAAATAAATCAGGTGACACATCTCGTGAATCATCACTAATTTGATACACTCTTCTCGAAGCTTGATAAGCTGGAGGTTGAGGCTGATATTCCCTTTTTTGGAACAGCTCCCCCATCGAGAGCGCATGTCTCGTATTGTGATTTTTGATGGACTGACATTGTATTTCCTGAATTTTTCAGCTATAGGCGGAAGAAGTTCACGGTATTTCTCGTTTGCCTTCTGCATATACCAATTGATTATCGTTTTCTCTGCTTGTTGCTTCGAGTTGCAGTGAACAATGATTTGTTCATCACAGAGTTGGATAGAACAGCTGTTATCTTCAATGATTTCCATCGAGTATTCTTTCCCGAGATAATGAAGTGTGTCCCTGTCAACATATTTTGTGTTGACATTAGATGATTTATAAAGCCTGTCATAGTTATTTGAGAACCATCTCCAATGATGTTGCAGAAACTCGGGTAAGTTTTTTTCGGAAAATGATTCAGGCGCGTAAAAAACTATCACTCCGTCTTGCCTTACTTTTATGCAAACGCTTTGTCTCTTCGAGTGTAACAGCTCGAATTTCAATTCCTTACCTTTGATGTTTAATACGCCTACCATGATGCGCAAAAATACCAAATTTTACTTGACATCACGAAAAAAAGACTACCTTTGCAAAAAATGTTTAAAATATGGATTTGAATATTTCATATTGCTCAGACAAGTATCAATATACTATGGGTAAGTCATTCTATGACAATGGAATGCGGGATAAGACGGCTATTTTTAATTTGTTTTATAGAAAGGCACCGGATACGAACAATTGGGCGGTAGTTAGCGGTGTCAGAGAGGTCTTGAAGATGATCGAGGGACTTGGGAGTGCGGACGAGAGGTTTTTCGAGCAGTTCCTTCCCGGAGATGATTATGCGGAAGTCCGTAAATATTTTACAAACATGAAGTTTACAGGAAATATTTATGCGATGAGCGAGGGCGAGATTGCGTTCCCAAGGGAGCCGATAATCATTGTTGAGGCTCCTATCATTGAGGCGCAAGTGCTTGAGACTCCGATGTTATGCATAATGAATCATCAGATGGCTGTTGCAACAAAGGCATCGCGTGTGACGAGAAGTACAAACAAGCCTGTAAGCGAGTTCGGAAGTAGGCGCGCACATGGTCCTTGGGCTGCTACCTATGGCGGTAAAGCCGCTTACATAGGTGGTTGCCAGAACACATCTAATATATTGACAGGCAATGAGTTCGGCATACAGCCGTCTGGAACGATGGCGCATAGCTATGTCACAGCTTTCGGCTGCTCAATAATTGGAGAATACCATGCTTTCGATACATATATAAAGACTCATAAAAACGAGGTCCTTATTCTTCTTACTGACACGTACGACACTTTGAAATGCGGTGTCAAAAATGCGATTCGCGCTTTCAAAAATAACGGCATTGATGACTCTTATCCTTATGGCTACGGCATACGTCTCGACAGCGGCGACCTCACATATCTGTCAAAGGAGGCAAGGAAAATGCTCGACAATGCCGGCCTGCGTAATTGTAAGATATTTGCAACCAATGCGTTAGACGAATATCTTATCACTGAACTCGAACGTCAGGGCTGCTGTGTTGATAGTTATGGCGTTGGTGATGCCATAGCGACAAGCAAGCATAACCCTTGTTTCGGCAATGTTTATAAACTTGTCCAAATCGGTGATATGCCTGTGCTGAAACGTTCGGAGGAAATCAGCAAACTCATCAATCCGGGCTTCCAAATCACATACCGTATTATTCAGAACGGTAAGTTTATGGTTGATGTCACATGCCTTCGTGACGACTCTCTCTCAAAAGCTATTGAAAATAAGGAGTCTATTGTGCTGAGAGATGAAAAGGACCGTCTGCGTACCACAAGTTTCAACGCCGGGGAGTACGAATACCGGATATTACAGAATCTTATTATGAAAGACGGCAAAATCCTCCATGAAGATGCTCCGATCCAGGAGAAACGCAATTATTACCTTGATAATCTTTCACATCTCGATGACACACAGAAACGACTTATCAACCCACATTATTACAAAGTTGATATTTCTGATGACTTATACGACCTGAAGGAAAGACTTATTACAAATATTGTTAAAGAAATTGAGGATTTTGAATGATTATCATTGTTTTATAGTCCGCTTTTCCTTTTGAAGAAGTAAGATAATTTATTTCCCCAATATCCCTTTAGCGGAAGTGTTGTGTTTCCAAAGATAGGGACATTGGATGAAAAGAGGTCGTTTTTTAACACAAATCGATGGAGAAGACATATAAAAGAGTAATGACAGTCAACGGTTTGGTGTGTTTTATGAAATATCTTAGATGTGGATTATATTAGTTGAGAGACGTCATTTGTTGCCTTGTGAAAGAAATTGCAGAAGAAATTAATTCTGTGGATATTATCGATGAGATGAAAAACAATTACATTGCGAAGTGATGAAGGCTGGGGCGCAAATAAAGGAAAGGTCTTTGCCAATAGAAAAGTCCAAATATTGTATTTGAAGCATAAACGGCGCATACCTATGAATGATAACGAGATATGCGCCGTTTATTAAAGCGGATAAAAAGCCCGTTTCTCGGTAACGGTCAGATTTTTCTAATAAGGTTAACCATTTCGATGGCGGTTGTCGCGGCTTCGAAACCTTTGTTACCTGCTTTAGAGCCGGCTCTTTCTACTGCTTGTTCGATATTGTCGGTTGTGAGCACACCGAACACCACTGGGACTTCGCTTTGTAGGCCGACGGCGGCTATACCTTTAGTTGTCTCATTAGCAACCATATCGAAATGTGGTGTTGCGCCACGTATCACTGCGCCAAGGCAAATGACGGCGTCATATTTTTTGCTTGCTGCCATTTTCTTGGCTACGAGAGGGATCTCGAATGCGCCGGGGACCCATGCTATAGTGATGTCGTTCTCATCGCCTCCATGGCGGACGAAGGAATCGACGGCGCCGCCGAGGAGTTTGTTGGTTATTATCTCATTGAATCTGCTGGCGACAATAGCTATTTTGATGCCATCAGCAATTAAGTTACCTTGTAATGTATTCATAGTCAATTGATATAGTGCACAGAGTGCGAAGTTAATATTATTTTTTATTATCTTTATCTATTTCCCTGATATGGAGAAGGTGTCCCATTTTTTTATATTTGGTATAGAGGTAGAAGGCGTCTTTCTCGTTACAGGTCATCTCTATAGGTTCTCTTCCGACTATTTGGATTCCATAGCCTTCAAGTCCGCTGATTTTCATTGGGTTGTTTGTCATGACGATGATTTTGTCAGCGCCGAGGTCAGCGAGGATTTCTGCGCCGGTGCCGTAGTCACGTAGGTCAGCGGCGAATCCGAGTGCAATATTAGCCTCGACGGTATCCATTCCGCTGTCTTGTAATGAGTAAGCTTTGAGTTTGTTAATCAATCCGATACCTCTTCCTTCTTGACGGAGATAAAGAATCACGCCCCTGCCCTTTTGTTCGATACGGCGCATGGCTTCGTGAAGTTGTTCTCCGCAGTCGCAACGCATTGAGCCGAAGGCATCGCCTGTGAGGCATTCCGAGTGGACGCGGCATAAAATAGGCTCCTCACCGCTGAGGTCTCCTTTTACAAGAGCGACGTGGTGCTCGCCAGTGATTTTATCTACATAACCTATAGCTTTGAATGTGCCGTAATGTGTTGGCATCTCTGACTCGGCAACTCTCTCAACAAGCACCTCGGTTTTCCTCCGGTACTTGATTAACTCGGCTATTGAAGTGATTTTCAAATTATTATCCTTTGCGAACTCGATAAGCTCCGATGTTCTCATCATGGTGCCGTCTTCGCGCATTATCTCGCAGCAAAGCCCGCATGGTTTTAATCCTGCTAAAATCATTAGGTCAACGGTGGCTTCTGTGTGTCCGCCACGTTTCAGGACTCCGCCCTGCCGCGCCTCTAATGGAAACATGTGCCCTGGACGGCGGAAATCCTCCGGACGCGCATTGTCATCTACGGCTTTGATAGCTGTGATAGAACGCTCGACGGCCGAAATACCGGTTGTCGTGTCAATATGGTCGATGGAGACAGTGAATGCCGTGCAGTGATTGTCAGTGTTTTCTGTCACCATCTGATTAAGCTTCAACTTGTTAGTAAGCTCTCTGCTCATTGGCATACAGATGAGTCCTTTGCCATAAGTAGCCATGAAGTTTACGTTGTCAACGGTAGCAAACTCTGCGGCACAAATCAAATCGCCCTCGTTTTCCCTGTCAGGGTCATCAACGACGATGATCATCTTTCCTTTGCGAAGGTCGTCTAATGCCTCTTCTATTGTGTTAAAACTTGTATTCATTATAGTCTTTCTTGTTAAAATCCGTTTTCCATTAATAAGTCGAGAAGTTCTCTATCGTTATTGTTGCTTTCGGTCTTAAATCCGATAAACTTCTCTATATATTTGCCGATGATGTCGTTCTCTAAGTTCACGGTATCGCCAACCTTCTTATTTGATAGTGTGGTCATGTGCTGAGTATGCTCTATGATTGAGACACCGAATTTATCGTATGTTACATCTATGACTGTCAATGAGATACCATCAATGGCTATTGAACCTTTCTCGACAATCCCTCTTGCTATCTCCGGTTCGGTCTCAATGGTGATTCTTATAGCCCGGTCGTCTCTTGTCATATTGGTGATGATACCGGTTCCATCGATATGTCCCGACACAATATGTCCGCCGAAACGGCCGTTCGCAGGCATCGCTCGCTCGATGTTGACAGGGTCGTTGACTTTTAGGTATCGGAAAGCCGTCCTGTCCATCGTCTCTGGCATAACATCTGCGCAAAACGATGAGCTGTCAAAAGATGTAACTGTAAGGCACACGCCATTGGTGCAGATACTGTCACCTATCTTTATGTCTTTTAGTATCTTATCTACCGCGACGGTGAGTCGGATGCTTCTTGACTCTCTTGTCACTGATTTTATTTTCCCTATTTCTTCTATAATTCCTGTAAACATGAATTATCTATGTTGTTATTTATTTTTCCTATTATTAAAGTATCGTCTCCAATTCTCTTGACAGAAATGTCAGATAAGGCTATTGCGTTGCTCATTTTCTCAATGCCGTGTCCTGACACTGGGGAAAGGGCCGTCTTACCTCCGATGATTTTTGGCGCTATGAAGCAATAGACCTCGTCAACACAGCCGGCTTCAAGGAAAGAAGCGTTAAGAGTGCCGCCACCCTCAAGTAAAAGGGAGTCAATGCCGAGCTCTCCAAGTCTTGATACCATATCTCTGATGTCAACCATTCCATCTTTTGTCGCGCATTGAAGGATCTCTATACCTTTCTTTTTGAGGTTCTCGGCTTTTTCAGAGACCTGTTCTGATGAAACAAACGAGTCGGTGGTGGCGATTATAGTCCTATGTTCTTTGGCGGTGTTCGCTATGTTGCTATTAAGATGTGTTGATAGATTGCTATCTACGATGATTCTCACCGGTTGGTGAGGTGTTTTATCTGCTTGGTCGCCAGTAAGTCGGCAAGAAAGAGAAGGGTCGTCTGCCAACACTGTGCCAACGCCGGCGACAATGCCGCTGAGGTCGTTCCTTAACTTATGGACGATTTGGCGTGACTCCTCATTTGTTACCCATTTAGAATCGCCGGTATAAGATGCGATTTTGCCGTCGAGCGTCATGGCGGTTTTCAGTATGGTATAAGGGCGTTTTGTAGTTATATATTTGATAAACACCTTGTTAAACTCAAGTATTTCGTCTTGGCATATACCTGTATGTACTTTGATTCCGGCGTTTTCAAGGATTTTAATTCCCTTGCCTGCGACAAGAGGGTTGGGGTCAGTTATGCCGACGAAGACTTCTTTAATACCTTTTTCTATTATTATATCGGTGCATGGAGGTGTTTTCCCGTAATGGCAGCAAGGTTCAAGGGTGACGAATAAAGACGCGCCATAGGTATCGGTCTGGCATCTCATAAGAGCAAGGCGTTCAGCGTGATAGCCGCCATAACACTCATGATACGCCTCTGATATTACTGTATTGTCCTTCACTACAACGCAGCCGACCATTGGGTTGGGGTTAACAAAGCCAGCTCCTTTTCTCGCTATTTCGATAGCCCTTCGCATGTATGTTACCGCATCTGTATCACTCAAATTTTTTGACATAAAAAAAGCCCAATATAAATACAGGGCAACATTTTCGGGAAAAGTCACGAAAAAGCATCTTCTCTCATCCGGACTATCACCGTCGGTCTCGGAATTTCACCGAGTCAGTTCCCGAAGGAATTAGCGGACTTTCACCGCCGGAAAGGACTTTCACCTTGCCCTGAAGATTTCGGCTGCAAAATTAATCATAAATTCTGAAATAACGTAAAAAAATGAAAAGTTTTTTATACGCAGTGATAAAGAGTGGAAAATATTTCTTTTTAAAGTGTCTGTTGCTCTGCGGCATCATTCCATGATGCCGCAGAGCAACAGACAAATATTTAAGAATCAATGTTTTATAACATTATTGCTGTTCGTTGAGGATTTTCATCTTTGCCTCGAGTACCTTGACATCGTTTTTAATCTTGGCGATTTTCTTCTCATACTCGGCTTTCATAAGCTCTGACTGTTTGCTTGATGCGAAGAATCCGATGTTATTTTCAAGTGTCGCAATCTCGTCACGTAACTTCTGGATTTTGCTCTGAAGATTCTTACGCTCTCTCCTGATGACCTTGTCGCGTGAGTCCGGGTCTTCTTTAAGGCCTGAGACCATGTTGCGGTATTCGTTTGTTGACATATCGTTGTCGTTCTCCCTCATCTTGTCGAACAGTCCGTCGATGAGCTCGCGGTATTCTTTCTGAACAGACTCTTTCATCTTCATAGGAATATGCCCTATTGACATCCATTCTCTTTGGAAACCACGGATAGCCTCCATATTCTCGTTACGGTCTTTCTTCAACTCGTAAGCCTTGATGCTTTCGATGAGTCGCTGCTTGGCCTGTAAGTTGTCTTCTTCCTTGCCCTTGATACCAGAGAAATGTTCCGACTTGTTCTTGAAGAAAGCGTCGCATGCAGCGCGGAAACGTTTCCAAATCTTATCAGAATGGCGTTTCGGCACTGGACCGATAGTCTTCCACTCCTCTTGGAGTTTCTTGATGTAGTCAGTGGTCTTTTTCCATTCTGTTGAGTCAACAAGGTTCTCTACCTCAACGCAAATCTGGAGTTTTCTGTTATAGTTCTCCATCTGCTGTACTTTAAGCTTGCTGAAGAACTCCTTTTTAGCGTCGAAGAAACTGTTCATAGAGCCCTTGAAACGATTCCATATCTCATCGCTCTGTTTTTTATGGATAGGTCCTACTTGTTTCCATAGTTTGAACAACTCGTTAACTTCGTTTGATTTCTTCTGATATGCGTTTATTGAGTTAACCGGTTCGTTCACAATCTCTTCCATCTTCTCGCAGATAGCAACCTTGGCGTCATAGTTCGCCTTTTGCTCTTCTTCAATCTTTGAGTAATGGTCGCGGCGAATCTGGTTGATTTTATCCGTCGTGTTCTTGAAACGCTCCCAAATCTCGTCTCTCTTCTCTTGAGGGACAGGTCCTATCTCTTTCCATTCATCATGGTATTTCTGTAACATTTTGAATGCTTTTGTAAGAGATTTCTCGAGAAGGAGTTCCTCGGCTTTTTCACAGAGAGCGATCTTAGCTTCAAGGTTCTTCCTAAGGTCAAGGTCTCGTAACTCACGGTTGATCTTTACCTTGTCATAGAATTTCTCAACAAGGAAATGGTATGAGTTCCAAATGTTTGAAATCTCGTTCGCAGGCACTTGCCCGATTTCTTTCCACTTGTCCTGAAGTGCACGGAAGTCATCGTAAGTCTTCTTTAGTGTCTCCTCTGAACTGATGAGTTTTCTGAGTTCGTCGAGAATAGCGTTTTTCTGCTTGAGGTTCTCAACTTTCTGCTGCTCAAGTAACTCGTTGTACTTGGCTTTGTTGTTCTTATAGATGTTAAATGCTGCCTTGAATCTTACTTCAAGCGGGTCGTCGGTGTGTTCGTAACTCTCCTCATCTCCTCCGTCAAGAATAAACTGTTCAAGCTCGCGGTCACGGTCTTCCTTGTTCAACCTCAAGAAGTTGACTTTTATAGCAGTAACTTTATCCTTGATTTTTACAATCTCGTTCTCCTGCACTGTCTCTTCAAGCAACTCGACGAGCTGTAGTTTGTTTAATGAAGAAAAGTCGAAATCAACCTCCTCCTCCGTTTCCATGTTGTCGTTGGCAAGGTCTAATTCTTCTTCCTGCTCTTCGTCTTTTGGAAGAATCTCTTCTTCGTCTAATTTAATGTTGACATTGATTTTCACAGTGTTAGGCAAAATCGTTGGCTTGTTAAGCTGCTCAATTGTCTCTCTTTCAGTAGCATTCATAATAATTCATTTTTAATTCTCCATCCCAAGGGATTTCGATGCGTTCAGTAAATAGTTAATAATAGTCGTTATCATGGCTAAGACAATGCTAAGCCTGATATGGGAACCTAATTCGCTGCAAAAATAACAAATAAATAATGCCATCGCAATATTATTCACAATTTTTTATAAATTTGTGACCTAATTTTTTTCACATGCTAAATATAAAGGAGATTTACGTTTCGCTTTCAGAACTTGTTGAAAAGGAACTCCATCTACATGTCTTGGAGATTTCACCACTGCCGGCTTCCGGCTCAGCAAGGAAATATTTCAGGATAAAAACGGATAAAGGGAGTCTTATTGCAACCTATAACGCAAATGTTGATGAAAATAAGGCGTTTATAGTGTTCTCAGAACATTTCGCTTCAAAAGGACTGCCTGTGCCCGAGATACTTGCAGTAAACACTGCCCATGACTTGTATGTGCAGACGGATTTTGGCGATGACTCCTTGTTTAAACATGTTCAAAATGACTTGGGAAACGGAACTTTCAGCAGTGATTTGATAAACCTTTATAAAAAGACTTTGGATAATCTCGTTGGCTTTCAAATATATGGGCATGACGGACTCGATTATTGCGTGGCATTTCCCACCCCTGCCTTCGATGAGCCCTCAATCATGGAGGACCTGAATTATTTCAAATTCTGCTTCCTTAAGGTCCAAGATGATGTCTCTTTTAATGAGACAAGGCTCAATGATGATTTCAAACGCCTGACTTCCTTTATCCAATCGGCGCCCTCCGATTTCTTTATGTATAGGGACTTCCAATCGCGAAATGTGATGATTCTTTGTGACGAGCCTAAATTTATTGATTATCAAGGCGGACGAAAAGGCCCTTTGCAATATGACGTGGTGTCGCTGCTTTATCAAGTGAAAGCCTGTATTCCTGAAGAGGTCAGAAATGAACTCATTAATTATTATAAGGTGCTGTTGTCAAAATCATTGCCTCCCGAACATAAGGCGGTGATGTGTTTCGACTACTTCTTCCCTGCTTTCGTGCTTTTGAGACTGCTTCAAGTGCTTGGCGCATACGGGTTTAGGGGACTGATTCAGAAAAAGTTGCATTTTGTTCAAAGCATACCGCTTGCCGTAAGGGAGCTGATGCGTTTTAACGAGAGATGGCAGATGCCTTTCGATTTACCTGAGCTTCAATCGGTGATACGGCAATTCGATGTTGTGCTCGAACGTTATCAATATGTTGAACGTGAGACACTTACTGTGAATATTAATAGCTTCTCATATAAAAACGGCGGCATTCCTCTTGATGTGACAGGAAACGGCGGCGGATTCGTCTTCGATTGCCGGGCTCTTCCGAATCCAGGACGGCTCGAAGAGTTTAAGAAACTGACAGGAGAAGATACGCCGGTTCAAGATTATTTGAACGCTTACGATGATACTCATTTCTTTCTTCAAAATGTTCAAATGCTTGTTTATCAATCTGTTGATAATTATCTGGAACGAGGTTTCAAGTGCCTTCAGATAAACTTCGGATGCACGGGAGGACAACATCGCTCGGTGTTTTTCGCAAGAACCGTGGCAAACCTCTTGCGTGCTAATTATCCTAATGTTAACGTCGAACTGAACCATATAGCACAAAATAAGAGTTATTTCTATGAAGCACGAAAATAGAACAGCGTTGATACTCTCAGCAGGTCTCGGGACACGTCTTAAAGATCTTACGTGTGATAAGCCAAAAGCTTTAGTATCAATTAATAATACTCCATTACTTAAAGTATTAGTTGATAAGTTAATCGATAGCGGTTTTAACCGTATTGTCGTCAATATCCATCATTTTGGAGAACAAATTATCGACTTTATTAATGATAATTATGCTGGATATGACATAAAACTGTCTGATGAGCGCGCTCTTTTGTTAGATACCGGTGGCGCTGTCCTGAAAGCTCTCCCTCTTTTCGGGGATAGTGAGGCGGTCCTTGTCCATAACGTTGACATTTTTAGCAACTTGGATGTCAGGTCTTTATATGACGAATTCCTTCAATGTGATGACGCGGCTTGGCTTTTCACGCAAGAGAGGGACAGCAAACGCAAACTTCTTTTTGACAAAAACGACTGCTTCATCGGCCGTTATAATTCGGAAACGGGTATCCTAAACTGCGCTGACACAAACTCCTTATCACTTGGAGAACTGCTGTCTGATGGCGGCAAACTGTTGTCATTCAGCGGAATACATCTGCTTAGACCGAAATATTTCCGACATTTTGAGGTGAAACCCTGCCATATTTTCTCACTCTATGGTGAGATAGCACGGAATTATAACGTTAAATCTAAGATTATCAATACAGAATACTGGTTCGATTTGGGTACTCAACAACAATTAAAAAAAGCTGAATTATGGTGTTTATCCAGAATACAATAGATTTTATTTTTAAAAATTATGACTTGTCAAGGGACAATGTTGTGGTGGTTTTCCCTAATAAACGCGCCTCAATACAATTTAAGAAACAGATTGTCTCACAGTTGGGGAAAACCTCTTGGATTCCAATCACTTTGTCGATCCAGCAAGCTATGGAGGACTGGAGCCGTATGCAGCTTGTCGATAGTTTAGATGTTGTTTTGGAATTGCTGACTATCAATGACACGCACTTTGGTAATAAGGTGTTAAATCAAAATTTCTTTGGAATTGCCTCCCAAATGGCTAAGGATTTCGATGAGATTGACCAATACAAAGTTAATGCCAATGATCTATTTAAAAGCCTCGAGGAGGTGAAAATCATTGATAACCTTACATTTAGTGAGTTTACTTTATCAAACGACAAATCTGCGCAAGAGAAATATTTGAAATTCTTCTCTTCCCTGATAACATATTATTCGAGGCTAAGAGAGAAATTGTCGGATACTAAGAGGGGATATTATGGTATGATTACCCGCTATTTGTCGGAGTTGCCGCCAGAGGAATTGCTTAACCGTGTTGAGGGAAAGAAAATAGTTTTCGCGGGATTCAACGCGCTGACAACCACAGAGGAGGATATACTTGTGAAAATGGTTGAAGGCGGTAACGCTGTGATGCTGTGGGATTTAGATGAATATTATATTAACGATAAGAATCAAGAGGCGGGACGGTTTGCGAATGATTTCTTTAATAAACATAAGAACCTGGCGGGAAAAGACGGACATGATAATGAACATGTTGGCTTCAGTTTCATTGGGAATGCCCTCAATACGGCGGAGAAAGAGATTAATGTCATCAGTGTTTCAGGGAGTGCGGTACAAGCTAATGCATTGCAGCTGATGCTGGAAAAATCAGAGAATAACGTTGTCGTTCTTGCAGATGAGTCGCTCCTTATCCCTACTCTGAACTCTCTGCCTGATTCCGTGGGCAAGATTAACGTCACAATGGGATATCCGTTTTCAAAAACCCCGGTATATAACTTTATTGACCAAATTTTCCGCCTCCAACGTTCTTTGTCTGAAAAACATATCGGCCTTTGGCCTTTGAGTCATTTTTGTGATGCCGATTTTATCAAATTGGTTTTCAATGGGAAAGATTATGATGCACTAAAATCTTGGCTCCGTAAAAAACAGGGTGCATCGGAATTTTGTTTGCCTCGTGATAACTTTGACGTTCCGGAAAACAATGTTGATAATCAAAACAATAAGAGAGAATATGCTGATTTGCGGCAGTTTATGGAAAACGCTACTGCCAAATGGGCTGATTCTAATGATTGCGTGGAGAGATTGAAAAAGATATTGCGGATTTCACTGGGTAAAATTAAGGATGGCGGTTACTTCATCAAAAACCAGATAAGCGTCGCTGGTAAAGTCTTAAACAAGATTGAGAGACTGATGAAAAAGTATAATAGCGTTGAAATGATTGATTTACAGATGCTTGTCATGCAGATAGGGAGAGAGATGTCAATAGATATGAAGGGTGAGTGTGATGGTTTGCAAATAATGGGATTGCTTGAGACGCGAAATCTCGACTTTGGCACTGTTAACGTTCTCAGCGTCAACGAGGGGGTTCTTCCAAAGAATAAAAATAACAACAGCTTGATCCCTTATGATGTCCGTAAGTTCTTTAATCTGCCTACATACACACAGCAACAGGCTGTTTATGCCTATCATTTTTACAGGTTGCTCCAAAATGCGAAGACAATAAACCTTTTCTATAACTCCCTGGCAGACTTTTCCGGACTCGGTGAGCCAAGCCGTTTTATCAGGCAGATTGAGTATGAATTAATAAAAAAGAATGATAAAGTAAAACTTCAACATTTACAATATAAGTCACCTATAATCAACACTAAAAGTGATAAGATATCGATAGAAAAAGATGATGAGGCAATAAGCAGGATCACACATCTGTCTCCTACCGCTATCTCTACATATTTGAGATGCCCGCTTCAATATTATTGGACATATATTAAGAATATCAAATGCGAAGAAACCAATGAGGATATTCAAATGAATGTCATTGGCAGCATTATCCATAATACTTTGGATAAGTTGTACCGACACTTTGGAAATGAAGAGATAACCATTGATAAATTCAAACAAGTTCGGAATGACCATTTTGATGAGAGTTATAGGGAAGCGTTGGAGAACAACAAATTCCGCAATGGCCTGCCTGACACAGGATTCAACAGCATTATTAGTTCCGTTATTGACAGTATGATTTCCAGATTCCTTGATAATGAGGAATATTTGCTGCAAAAGACAAATATTTTGAAAATATTGCTTACTGAGCAGGAGTTGTATTTCGATTTGGACGGGGTGAGATTGCACGGTTTTGCCGACAGGGTTGACTTCTATAATGGCAACATAAGGATTATCGACTATAAGACAGGCAGCGTCAATCCTAATGATGTCGCCATCGGTGCAAACGCAAACCAATTGAGCCAGATGCATGACAAATCGATACAGCTTCTTATGTATAAATATCTGTTTATTAAGATGTTTAAAAATAATAACTTCGATGAGCGGTTCGAACAATATAGGGACATCCCTTCCGACAATATCATTCCTGGAATCATAGCATTGCAGAAACTCTCTAACGGCTTGTTTGAGTTAAAAGTCAATAATCATGCTATTAACGAATCATTTGAAGAACAGTGCGATATGCTGTTTGAAGCTCTGATTGCTGAGATAAAAGACAAAAACCTTAGATTTATCCAGACAGATGACATGAGAGTGTGTGGATATTGTAATTTCAGACACATCTGCAAACGAGGTTGATTACCGGTAATACAAATCTATATATACTGGCAGATGGTCACTGAAACCGCCGAAATATTGAGGTCCCACATACGTTCTGTATAGTTTCGTGCCTCCGTATGTGTCGTCGGGTTGGAACAGGAAATCATCGTGAAAGATAGTCGCGCTACCGTTTTTGTAACGGAGCCCTTCCCCATTCATTAGGGCACCGCTAATCATTATCTGGTCAAATATTTGCCAGTTGAACTGATGTTTTAGAGTGCCTTCAAATCCGAGGTCGTCCGACACAGCGAAAAGGTTTATTATCCCATTCCCCTCGGCTGGCAGACGCGCCTTGGCCATTAAAACTTCTGAGATACTCGCATCTGACGGAGTGTCGTTGAAGTCTCCCATGATGATTATCTTAGGTGAAGTGTTACTATAAGTGAATAGAGAATCTATTTTGTGTCTCAATGTCTTAGCAGCTATTGAGCGTACCTCTATTGTCTCCATCTCCCCTCCGTAACGCGACGGCCAATGGTTCACAAAACAATGTATTGTGTCGTTCTCCCAGTCGGAGAATTTAGTGTATAAAATATCGCGCGACTTGTAGTTCTTGTTCGTGGGGTGGCGCAACTTTATCACCTCGCTATAAACAAGTTGCACATCATCAATGCAATAAACCAATGCTACATCTATTCCTCTGAAGTCGTCACCCTCATAATGCACTATCTTGTATCTATGCCTCGACAATGGGGTGTGATAAAACAAAGATTCAAGTGAATATCTGTTCTCCACTTCAGCAATACCTAAGATACTCAATACGTTATCATAGTCCTGTTTTTTATCGGAAGAAAGTGCGATCAGTGTTTTATAAAGGTTGTTCCTTTTTCTGTAGAAGCGATATTTTGTCCAATGCTGTCCCCCATTTTCAGTAAATTCGTTGTATGTCCTTGTGGAATCGGTGAAAGGGTCAAAAAAGTTCTCGAAATTCCAAAATGCCACACGTAACTCGCGTTTTTCCTGTGCCGTTGCCGTTAGCGGGATAATAAGTTGGATTACAATGAATACAATCACAGTGTATGTGATCCTTAAAATGGTTTTGTCTTTCATTTTTTTTGGTTTTTGATTCTGCAAAAATAATAATTTTTCTCCGAAATAGTGAATTTTACATTATTTTTGCAAGAAAAATTTTTTCTATGAAACATATTCTGTTTTTAATCCTGTTTTCATTGCCAATAACGATCTTTTGTCAGACGAGGATCGAGGTAGTTATTGATAACCAACAGGATAGCATATTATACTTACAGAAATACAGAGGTTCCAAGCCGATAGATTTTGATACGGCGTTTTGCAGAGACGGCAGATTTTTTTTTGAAAGCGATGAGTCTTACCCAGAAGGAATATATATTTTGAGGAACTCCAGCAATTATCCGATCACGGAGATACTTATTGGGAAGGATAGAGATTTCTCATTGATAATCAAGGATTTGGAAAATATAGAGTCTTATGAGGTTAAGGGAGCGGAAGAGACAGGAAGATACTATAAGATTGTTGCGAAACAACAGCATATATCACTGAATATCAAGGCTTTGGAATCAGAGAAAGACAGTTTTCCGGAAAATGTCGCAAAGATTGACTCGTTGAAGAAGGTTCTTGCTGATTTTGAGGAGTCTATGAAGATGAGGAGGAAAAAATCATTCATAAACACTCTTATCAGTTCATTAAAGAGGCACGGAATAATGGATTATTGGGACGATTTCCCATTCTGTGATTCTCGGGTATTAACATATCCATTGATAGACAATAAATTAGATACATATTTCGATTATCTTCCGATAAATCCCGAAACGATAAATGCTGCCATTGACGATTTGGTTGGGAGAGCATCGTGCAACAAAGAGGTTCGCGACTACATCCTATGGCATCTATATAGGAAATATTTTTCACCGAACTATATGAATCTTGACGAGGTGTTCATCCATCTTTCCGATGAATATTTTAGCAAGCTTGATATTCAATATCTTACAGAGAGTATCAAAGAGATGATTATGGACAGGGCTGATAATCTGCGTCATCTCACATTGGGTGCCAAGATTCCGGAAATAGATAACCTTTATGCTTTTGATTCTCCATTTACTTTGTTGGTTTTCTTTGACAAGACATGTCAGAAATGCGCACAGGAGGGACGGAAGCTTGAGGAGATATGCCAGAAATACCCGGAGGTGAGGATTTTCCCCGTTGAGATACATAGGAAGAACGGTCAGAATTTAATATCGGAGTACGATATACAAAGCACGCCGCTGATATATTTGCTTGATAAAGAAAAGCGTATTGTTGCAAAACGCATTAAGGCAGAACAAGTTGAACAGTTTTTGATTAAGGAATAATGAGCATTTTCACCAACGACGCTATATGCGCTATCGCCACCGCATCGGGAATGGGGGCTATTGCCGTTGTCAGGCTTTCGGGATCCCATTGCCATGAGATCGCGATGTCGGTTTTCAAGAGTAGGACGAAAAACCTTTGCATTGACAATATTGTGCCAAACAAGGCGTATTTTGGCGACATAATTGACACTAATTGTGACGGCGATATCATAGACGAGGCCGTTGTAACATTTTTTGCGGCGCCACACTCCTATACTGGAGAGGATTCGGTTGAGATAAGCGTTCACGGCTCTGTATATATACAGCAGAAAATGTTGGAGCTTCTTATTTCGCAAGGAGCCCGTCTCGCCGGGCCGGGAGAGTTCTCGAGGCGTGCCTTTGTCAACGGAAAACTCGACTTGGCGCAGGCGGAGGCTGTCGCAGACCTGATATCGTCACAGAGCGAGGCATCGCATAAAATAGCTGTAAATCAGTTAAAAGGAGGCTTCTCGAAAGAGCTGCGTGACATCAGGACAAGGCTGTTAGACATCACCTCGCTGCTTGAACTTGAGTTGGACTTCTCGGATGAGGACGTGGAGTTTGCTGACAGGTTGCAACTGCAAAGCCTTATAGAAGAATCTATCGCACATATTGGGAAGCTGACTGACTCGTTCCGTCTCGGCAACGCAATAAAAAACGGCATTCCAGTGACCATTGCCGGTGAGACCAACACAGGAAAAAGCACTCTGCTGAACGCGATATTAGGAGAAGAGCGCGCGATAGTGAGTGATATTGAAGGCACTACCCGCGATACTGTGGAAGAGACATTCAACATATCCGGCACACTTTACAGGTTCATAGACACTGCTGGCATAAGGCAGGCAACGGAAGAGATAGAGAAGATCGGGATAGAACGCACATTCAAGAAAATGGCAGAGGCGGATATTGTGCTCGGACTGATAGATATGACCAAAGGATACGACAAAGCCGCAGAAGCCATCAAACTGATAAAGTCGAGGATAAATCAAGGTAGCCAGACTTTGCTGATTGTGTGCAATAAGCGAGACTTGTCTGTCGGATTCCCTTGCGACAGGCTGTACGAAGAGTTCGGAGACATACCAATAGAGGTTATCTCTGCCAAAGACAAGGGCGATGTAGAGAAGATAAAGCGTCTCATTTCTATTAACAGCCACTTACATAAAGTCGGGGCAAACGAGACCTTGGTGACAAATATGCGTCATTACGAGTCGTTAAAACGTTCGATGGATAATCTCGTTCAAGTAAGGGACGGTATCGTGGCAGGACTTTCGGCAGACCTGTTGTCGCAGGATCTCCGACAAGCGTTGTTCTATCTTGGAAGTATCACCGGAGAGATAACCACCGACGAGGTCTTAGGAAATATTTTCAGGAATTTCTGCGTCGGAAAGTAAGACAGGAAATCGCCAGCAAATTACTAATCACGTTGACAGCACACTAACGCACGTAAATAGCATAATTTTCAATGACAAACGATTTATGATGCAAATAAAATTTTTTCGATAAAATTGCGTCAGTGTGCTATAATTATGTTACTTTTGTGCTACTATTTTGTTACTATTTTGTGACTCGGATTTTTCGGGTAACAAAAGTAACAAAAGTAACAAAAAACAGTACTTAATATGGCAAGAGAAAAGAAGATTAAAGAAGCTGTCAGGGTCAGGCAGAAGCATCTGCAAAATGGCAATATAAGTCTCTATCTTGATATCTATCGGGACGGAATCAGAAGTTATGAGTTCCTGAAGCTCTACCTCATTCCTGAGAAGGATAGAGAGGACAGAGAGAGAAACCGACAGACAATGCAGCTCGCCAACTCAATAAAGGCGCAAAAGATTGTAGAGATTCAGAACGGCGAGTTCGGCTTCAAGTCACAATTCAAGGAAGACACGCTCTTTTTTGACTACTATGAGGCGATGTGCAAGAAACGCTTCAAGGCTGATGACAACAAGAGTAATTGGGGTAACTGGCGTTCCTGTCAGAAACACCTTGAAAAGTATGAGCCGAACCGAAAAATCACGTTCAGGGAGGTCACGCCTGAATGGGTTCAGGGCTTCCGTGACTATTTGGAGAATGATGCGTGTGCTTGGAGCATGGACTACCGTCAGCGCGTCAAAGACCACAGGCTGTCGCGCAACAGCCGCCTGTCCTACTTCAACAAGCTCAAAGCCTGTCTCAACCAGGCTTACCATGACCGAATAATACCTTACAACCCAGTCAGGGGAATTGAGGGGTTCAAGCCCGAAGAGGGAACACGAATGTACCTGACGCTTGAAGAAGTGAAGCGGCTCGCTGAAACGCCCTGTGAGTATGATAGCGTGAAGAGGGCGTTCCTTTTCTCATGCCTAACGGGTCTCAGGCGTTCAGACATCATCAAAATGACATGGGGCGAGGTTCAGGAACAGTCAGGCTTCATACGCATCATCTTCCGTCAGAAGAAGACTGGCGGGCAGGAATACCTTGACATCACGCCACAGGCGGCTGAACTGATGGGCAAGCGAGGCAAGCCGTCTGAGCCGGTATTTGAAAACATCCACACCCCAAGCTGCACGAACGAGACAATCAAGCGTTGGGTGCTCCGTGCCGGCATTGATAAAGAAATTACATTCCATTGCGCACGGCATACCTTCGCAGTGATGATGCTCGACCTCGGAACTGACATCTATACGGTCAGCAAGCTGCTCGGACACAGAGAACTGAACACGACACAGATATACGCTAAGGTGTTAGATAAGAACAAGCAGAAAGCCGTAGCGAGTATTCCCGACATACTGAAAGGCAGGTAGGGCGACCATGGCATTATCTGCTCTCTGTGCTATCGATGGCAATCGATATGATAAAAAGAACAAACGATACTATTAGCGACACTGTGCATGTCCATTTCGCAGGGTCAATTAGCGAACCAAATATCGCCAAAAGGATAAGAGTACTCATAAAGACAAAAGGTGAGACAGAGCTTCTGCTCTTGCTAAGAATAATTGCACCACCAATTATTGCCAAATACCACAATGAAATAATAACAAGAAACATCTTATCGATTGCATATTCTACGCATAACCCCACATTACCATGGTAGAATACTCTGTAACAATCATCACAAGTGCAATCATGATGAGATTTGAACGTAACACATGGAAGAAAGCAAGAAATAAATGTCAAAGTCCCCAATATCTTTGAAATTAGTTGTTTTGCAGTCATTCGTTATGATTGTTCTGAATTAGTTTCTCTTCTTTCATATTCTTTTCGCTCGTTTTCGAGTTCGGTAATTTTATTCCAATACTTTCTAAATCCATCCAACTGACACTTCCGAACCTCATCAATATAGTTTTCGATATTCTTGGTTATATCTGCATCACATTGTTCGTTTTTTTCTTTAGCTAAACGCAATGCTTCACTCATATTGCTAATACAAGCATTAGCATACCAGTTAAGATTTTCGTCTGTTTTTATAAAATTCCGCAATGAACTCAACGATTTGCAATATGTCTCAAAATAATCCTTCTTAGGTGGTTCCAATTTTGTATATACTTGACAAAAATCCGTGATAGCATATCCAAAATTTTTGATAGTCTCTTGTTTTCTATTCAACTCCGTTATCTTATAGTCTAATTCTTTCTGCTTTTTCTGAATATTTGAATAGAAGTCATCAATCTGCTTATTTGCATTTTTCATCTCATTTTTCAAATCAATAGCAGTCCAAATATTCCACCCTACCAGAAGCGTTACAAGTAAGGACAAAATACCAACAATAATACCGGAATAATCAAATTCTTGGTTATCCGAACGAGGGAATATATTGAAAATACAGATTGTTGTTCCGATGAAAGAATATATAAGTATTATATATGATAGAATTCTACAAAACTTTTTCATTTTTTATCTTCCATTCCTTTAACCATTGATACCAACTTGCTCATCACATCATCTCGTTGCTGAAAATTTTCAACCAAAGCCTTACATAGAGCAATAAGTTCTGAACTATTACTTTGCAAAACAGATTGCGAATTGTCAATCTGTGTATTACGTATCATATCACCTTTCTCACTTAATAGCCAATCAGCGGAAACATTCTTGCAACCTTTATATAACACTTCAGCATCAAACGTATTGCGTTTTAACCAGTTACTAAGTAGTTGAGGCTTAATACCTATCATTGCTGCAAAATTTGCTTTATTACCATCGGTGTAATGGTTTATTAATTGTTCCAACATTAGTGTTTTATTCATTCTCCATAATTATTTTACACAAATTGAAAAAAAATTGTCATTTTGTGTACGTTGTATTGTCAAAATGTTTATCTTTGCAGCGTAAAATTAAAAATTAAAAATTAAAAGAACAATAAAAAAAAGAAAAATGGCTGAAAAAACATTCAAAGAGGAATTAGATGAAATGGCTGTCGGAGATATTAAAGAATATCCTATCGATAACCTGATATCAATAAGAAGCCAGTGCTCGCAATACGGATTAACATGGAATAAGAAATTCAACTGTAAATCTAACAGGGAAAAACGAATATTAACAGTAACAAGAACGAAATAATATGGTAACAAAAAACACAACTTACACTATCTCATTCAACAGGAGCAAGAAAACATATACGATTAGAGCTTACGACAAAAATGGAAAGGTCTATTCCAAATACAGAAGTTATCCGCAAGGTGATAGTTATAGCGAGACATGGACACAGAATGATATACGCCAATTCTTACGTTCCAATGACTATTATGTTGTAAAATAATAAACTAAGGAGGCAATAAATGAAAATGAAAACAACATTACAAGAGCTGCTTCACGCAGTGAATATCCTTGGAGAGGATGTTGACATACATGTTGAGGGCGATGGCAGCTTTGCCGCGTGCCCGCCACTATACCTCACACCATACGGCAGAGAGTGCTTTAAGCAAGCCCTGCAATGCAATGTTTTCGTGGATTATGACGAGGACGGGACGCACCTGTACACCGTCGTCAGCGGCAGTGACGCTGAAAACGATGAGGCAGAGGCACTGCTCCTCTCCCTTGCAGGGTACTGCCCTGAAGACGACTATACAAAATGGTTTGAAACAGACGATAAAGAATTAATCTAAATCTATATGACTATGAAGCTGAAGATTGAGGCCGTATATGGCAAGAACAGGTCGAGAAAGAGTGTCACCTTCGATATCACCGACGAGGTGGCAGACTTCTTCATCAAGGAGATAATGTCGAAGCATGACGGGACGAGCACCGCACAGGTGGAGGGCGGCGCAAATATGAAGATTAACATTTCCGTACTCCACACGGAACAAAGCTATTGAGCCATGAGAAAAGTACTTATAAATTGGCGATACTATATATTGACGCTCCTCGTGTGCATAGGAGCCTTAGGGATATGCGCCATCCCAGCCGACACACTTCCAATAGGGCAATGGATAACCTTACTTATAACAACCAAGGCGATAGGCGCGGCTGCCTTCTATTCCTGCTGGAGACTTACCAGCATCTGGGAGAAGAAACGGCTTATCCCCGAACTGTCTGACATTAAAGAAGTGGAATGATGGATATTGAGAAGAGATTGGAGCGTATCGAGAGGCTTCTTGTCCTCGGAACGAAAGAGGTGCTTAACACGGCTGATGTGGCTCTCCTCCTTGACGTTTCGGAAAGCAGAATCAGACATCTGACATCTGCAAGAGAGATACCGTACTATAAGCAGGGGGGCAGGACATATTTCAAGAAAAAAGAAATTGAGGAATGGCAGCTGTCACAGCGCATTCCTACAAACCAAGAGATAAAGCGTAGGGCAACGACCTATAATATTTTTAACAAATAATATTCGCAACAATGAAACAAGTAATTTTGAAGTCCTTGACCCTTTGCAATTTCAAAGGCGAACAGGCACGAACAACAAACTTCAATCCGGATGTTACCACTATTTCCGGCGGCAACGGATTGGGCAAATCACGTCTTTTTGATGCGTTCATTTGGTTGCTTTTCGGCAAAGATGCCCGCGACCGAAAGGATTACGAAATCAAAACACGCGTGAACGGTAAGGAATTGCACAAATGTGAGTGCAGCGTTACGGGCGTTATTGATGTGGATGGCGAAACCATCACGTTGAAGCGCGCTTTCGTTGAAGATTGGGTGAAGCCGCGCGGACAAGTCGAACAGGTTTTCAAGGGCAACCACACGGAATGTTGGTGGAACGATACCCCGGTAAACGTGTCGGAATACGACAAACGCATTCAATCAATCGTTGATTCATCGGTTTTCAAAATGATTACCAACCCGGCGTTTTTCGTGGGCATGAAATGGCAATTGCAACGTGAACAATTGTTCCAGCTTGCCGGAGCGGTAACTGATGCCGAAATCGCGGCGGGCAACCCACAATTCGCCAAGTTGCTTGATGTCATTTCCGGCAAATCCCTTGCCGACCACAAAAAGGAATTGGCGGCACGCAAAAAGCGTTTGACGGAAGAATTGAAGCAGATTCAACCGCGTATTGACCAAACCCAAAAGATGAAGCCCGAACCGGAAGATTTCGACGCCATTGAATCACAAATCGCGGACATTGACAAGCAGATTGCCGACATTGATTTGCAAATCTCCGATGTAAACACCGCCATCCGCAAGCAATACGAAGCGGAACAGGCAAAGCAAAAGCGCATGAATGAACTTTCCCAACAGGCACAACAAATCGTGTTCGATGCCAAGTCATTGGCACAAAAAGCGGCGTTCACGGCGAACGCGAAACGCCGCGACCAAATGAACGCCATCCGGGTATTGCAAGGTGATGCCGATGCCAAACGCGCCGAAATGCAAAAGGCACAATCGGAAATCGCACGCATACACCGCGACATCGAAAAGGCGCGTGAAAAGCAATCCGCATTGCGTGAACAATGGTTTGTAGAAAACGGTAAGGAATACGCCGGGGAAACAACATGCCCACATTGCGGGCAAGCATTGCCGGATGATATGGTTGCGAAAGCAAAGCAAATGTTCAATGATGCCAAGGTTGCCAAGTGCACCGAAATCACCGCCAAGGGCAAAGAACTTGGCGCAACAATCGCCGAATATGAAACCGTTGTTGCCGAACGGCAAGAAGCCATCAACATCACCCAATCAAGCATCGAACGTTTGCGCGCCCAAATCACGGCGGCACAAACGGAATTGGATGCAATGCCCGAAAAGGTAGCATCCGAAATAACACCGGATGAAATCCCGGCTTGGGTTGAATTGCAAAAGCAGATTGCCGACATCAAAGCGACCATTTCGACCGACAACACGGGCGTTGATACAAGCGCGTTGCAGTCCGCCAAGGCTGATGCAAACAGGCAACGCAACGACCTTTCCGCGCGCCTTGCCAAACGTGGCACAATCAAGCGTTGCGATGATGAAATTGCCAACCTTGAAGCCCGCGGAAAGGAATTGTCGCAGGCCATCGCTGACATCGAACGCGATGAATATACCGTTGAACAATTCACCCGTGCCAAGATTGACGAATGCGAAAAGCGCATCAACGCCAAGTTCAATTTCGTAACGTTCCGGTTGTTCGATTACACATTGGATGGCAACCCGGTTGAAACGTGCATCCCGTTGTGTGCTGGCGTGCCTTATGGCAGCGCGAACACCGCAAGCCAAGTGAATGCCGGGTTGGACATCATCAACGCACTTTGCGGTTATTATGGCATTTGCGCGCCGATATTCATTGATAACCGCGAATCGGTAAACGAAATCATCCCCGTACAAAGTCAAATCATTAACCTTGTCGTTACAAACGACAATAAATTAACAATTAAATAATATCATTATGGCAGATTCAAAACAAGCAATTGCGCCCATCAACGACAAGGGCGTTTGCAATTACACAGTTGCCGGACAAGAAGTCAAATTGTCTTATCAAATCGTCCGCGATTATTTGGTGAAAGGTGGCGGCAATGTTTCCGACCAAGATTTGGTTCAGTTCATCAGTATTTGCAAGTTCAACCAATTAAACCCGTTCTTGGGTGAAGCCTATCTTGTCAAATACGGCACATCACCCGCGACAATGCTTGTCAGCAAAGAAGCATTGTTGAAGCGTGCCGATGCGTGCGACAATTACGAGGGCATGGAAGCCGGAATCATCGTGTTACGCGATGGAAAGGTTGTTGAATTAGAGGGTTGTTTCTTTGGCGATAATGATGTGTTGGTTGGTGGATGGGCAAAGGTGTATCGTTCCGACCGCCGTTTCCCAACCGTTGCCAAAGTTCGTTTGGATGAATACGACAAGAAACAATCTATTTGGAAAGAAAAACCATCAACGATGATTTCCAAGGTTGCCAAGGTTCAAGCATTGCGCGAAGCATTCCCGGCACAATTGGGCGCGATGTACACCGCCGAAGAAAAAGGCATCAAAGATGCCGAATACATTGAGGTGAAAGACGAGGTGGAACAGGACAAACGCGAACATGCCAACAAGAAACGCATTGTCCTTGACCCGGCATCCGCCACAAGTCAAGTTGTGGACACGGAAACGGGCGAAATTCAGCCCGGAACACCCACGGCAAAGGAAACGTCCGGCGGCACGCAAAAAGCCCCGGAAAACGAAAATAAAGCCCCAAATCCGGGGTTCTAACAATTAACCCGAAAGGAACATGGAATTGAAGATTTTAGGTTCAAGCAGCAAGGGCAATTGCTATTTGTTGGACAATGGCAAAGAAGCATTGATGATTGAATGTGGTGTTGCGTTCAAGGAAGTGCAAAAGGCAGTTGGTTTTGACATCAAACGCATCAAGGCTTGCATCATATCCCACGAACACGGTGACCATTCCAAACACGTGCGTAAATGCCTTGATGCCATGATACCTTGCTATATGTCGCAAGGAACTTGCAATGCCCTTGGTTTGGAAGCACAACCGATGGTGAAAGTAATGGATGAGGGTG
>JBJEGZ010000030.1:0-1586 GCA_051875555.1 Candidatus Limimorpha sp.
AACCCATTAAGTTTAACTCTCCAAAAAGTGACAACCTTTTTCAGTTAAGGTCAGGGTGAATAATCTATTTCTGATAAAAAAACATAAAACATAGGGAATTCTCTTGGTCGTTTAATAGGAAAACACTATCTTTGTACTCATAAAATCTCAAAAACGTGAGAAAACTGGGATTTAAAAATCTCAAAAACGTGAGAAATAAGGATTATAAAAATCTCAAAAACGTGAGAATGTTGATATGAAACGCAAGATTTACAGAGAGTTGCAGGAATGGAAATCGACAAGCAACGGAAGCAGTGCCCTTCTCATCGAAGGAGCACGGCGAATAGGCAAAAGCTACATAGTGGAAGAGTTTGCTAAAAATGAGTATGACTCATACATTATGATTAACTTCCGTATCGCATCCCGTGATGTGAAATCTTGGTTTGATATCTATCTTGAGGATATTGACAAACTGTTGGCAAACATCCAGTTGCGCTATGACAAACGCTTGACTCTAAGGCGTTCAATAATTGTATTTGATGAAATTCAGGAGTGTCCCAGAGCGCGTGAGGCAATCAAATACCTCGTGGCAGACGGACGCTTTGACTATATCGAGACAGGTTCGTTGGTCAGCATAAAGAAGAACGTAAAGGATATTCAGATTCCGTCGGAAGAATACAGCATAAAAATGTATCCCATGGACTTCGAGGAATTTCTTTGGGCGATGGGGAATGATATGCTCATGCCTTACCTTAAAGATTGCTTTGACAGCTTGCAGCCGGTGGGGCAGGCTCTTCACCGCAAGGCAATGGATTTGTTTCGGCAATATATGGTGGTTGGCGGAATGCCACAAGCCGTCCTTACATACGTGAATACACAAGACTTCTCGGTAGTGGAACGTGTGAAGCGGCAGATACTCCAGCTCTATCGTAATGACATCCAGAAATATGCCAGCAACATGGAGGTGAAGGTAACGACAATATTTGATGAACTTCCCGGTCAACTGCAACGTCATGAAAAGAAGTTTAGGCTTTCCTCGATAAGTCCGGCTGCACGTATGAGAGATTACGAGGAGGCTTTCTTCTGGCTGTTAGACTCAGGTGTGGTCAACTGTTGCTACAATACCACGGAACCGAGCATCGGGCTAAGCCTCAACATGGAGCGTTGCACTGTGAAATGCTATATGGGAGATACGGGTTTGCTGATTTCCCATGCCTTTGACGACAGGGGGACGGTACCTGTGGAAATATATCAGAAGCTTATCCTTGGGAAATTGGAGACAAATGAGGGTATGCTGACGGAAAATATAGTAGCGCAAATGCTAAGGGCTGCGGGGCATCGCCTGTTTTTCTATAGCAAGAGTGGCAATAATGCAGAAGACCGTATGGAGATTGACTTCCTGACATGCAAGTCAAAGGTGAACAACCGGCATAACATATCACCAATCGAAGTGAAGAGTGGCCGCAACTATACCCTCTCTTCCCTAAGGAAATGTATGGCTAAATACGCTCCATACCTGTCAACGTCATACGTGCTTCATAGCGGTGACATAAAACAAGAGGAAGGAATAGTCTTCCTTCCCCTGTATATGACTCCGTTGCTCTAAT
>JBJEGZ010000031.1:0-7648 GCA_051875555.1 Candidatus Limimorpha sp.
GGCTGCCAGGTAAAATGACTATATTTGCCCATGGTTATAATTGTGGGTTTGCAAATACAAAGATAAACAAAAGGGCTGACACTTCTCAGTAGGTACCAGCCCAATTTTCACTTGCTCATAAAATATTTACCAGACAGCGATGTTTTTTATCAGGCACTGACAATTCAATAATCACCATGATAGTGAACCCGTACTTACTGCTCAATTATAGGAATCGTCCCGTTATCGAGGATGGATTTGCAGCAGCATCGCAGGGTCTCCCCTCGAAAAGCAGGTATCCGCCCTTAGAACCGCCCTCCGGACCAAGGTCTATCATCCAATCCGCACTCCGGATGATGTCGGGATTATGCTCTATGACAACCACCGTGTTACCGGAATCAACAAGACGACTTACTATGCGGAAAAAATTCTCTATGTCGTTCATGTGCAATCCCGTTGTAGGCTCGTCCATGACATATAAACCTCCCGTCTTCTTTAACACTGTTGCGATTTTCAAACGCTGGCTCTCTCCTCCAGACAACGAACTCAATGTCTGCCCAAGTGTAAGATAACCGAGTCCAACCTCCCGCAAAAGCTCAATGTGCTTCAGTATGGCCGGAATATCGCAAAAGAACTCTATCGCTTGATTTACAGTAAGACTCAACACCTGTGCTATATCTTTACCCTTGTACTTGAAACTGAGCGCGCGACTATTATAACGTTTCCCGTTGCATTCATCGCACTTGCAGCGTACTGCATCGAGAAAACTCATCTCGAAACTCAGGAATCCACGCCCCTCGCACTTAGGACAGGCTCCCGCGGCATTGAATGAGAAAAGCGATTGGTCTTGCCCGGTCGCATCGGAAAAAAGCCTGCGTATGTGGCTGAAAACTCCCATGTACGACATTATGTTTCCGCGCGAAGTCCTCCCTATAGGCTCCTGATTGATTACGCAAGCCTCCGGATGCTGTGGCACGAAACATCCGTGAATGAGACTGCTCTTGCCGCAACCTGACACTCCCGTCACTACCGTTAACACTCCCTTCGGAATGCGGACACTGATGTTTTTCAAATTGTTCTCGCAGGCATTCTCAATGAGATAGCTGTCACTCCATTTTCTTGTAGGCCGGAAACTATTGCCGCCCAACCGTTTACGCAGCTGCTCGGCTGTAAGCCCTTCCGCTGATAGCAATCCCTCGACAGGACCGTTGTATATGACGTTGCCTCCCAAAGTCCCCGCTTTCGGTCCCATGTCAACCACCCACTCGGCACTTTGGATAATGTCGGGATCATGCTCAACAACGAAAACACTGTTCCCTTTATCTCTCAATTCATGGAACAGCCCAATCAGCCTCTCGGTATCGCGAGGATGAAGCCCCACACTCGGCTCATCAAGCACATATAGCAAGTCGGTAAGGTCGCAATCTATCTGTCGCGCCATCTTAACACGCTGACTCTCACCACCGGACAATGTTGACACCGGACGTTCTAAGGTAAGATAAGGGACGCCGATGCGCACAAGTTGTTCCAAGACATACACTATCTTTCGAATCAAAGGCACTGAAATACCTTGAGGGTCATTCACTTTACGCATAAACTCTAACAACTCGCCCAACTCCATACGGAAAGCCTCATCAATGCTTATACCATTGATTTTCACACTCCTCGCCCGCCCATTAATCCTTGTGCCTCCACATTCAGGGCAAGTCTTGTAAACTAAGAAACGGTCGCGTTCGCTCTGCTCTTCCTCGTCTTTTTCATCGTTGCCTTTCTCCATCGCCGACCTCTCTATCTTAGTAATGATGCCTTCATGGAAACGCTTGTACGTCAAACCAGTACGTTCTTTGCTCAACTCTATAGGCTCGCTATAAAGCAGTTTGTGCAGTTCTTCCTTGCTCCAATATTTCAGCGGTTTGTCGTTGTCAAAAATGCCGTACTGAAGGAGCTCCTTAAGCATATAGGAGTTTTTCTTATAGAAAGGATGAAGTATCGCGCCCTCTCTTAACGACTTCTCTCGGTCGAGGAAAGAATCTTCATCAATATGCACCACTTTCCCAAGCCCTCGGCAGCATTGGCACATTCCTTCGGGATGGTTGAAAGAGAAAGCAAAGGAAGGTTGATTGATGAACGGCCGCCCTATCCTCGAATACATCAACCGTATGTAAGTCGCTAATTCTGTGGCTGTTCCGACTGTACTTCGGAGATTGCTACCCATTTTCTTCTGGTCTATCACAATCGGTGTTGAGAGGTTCTTTATACTATCTACATCTGGTCGAGATAGTTTTGGGAGCCTCGCCCGGGCAAATGAACTGAATGTCTCAATTAGCTGTCTCTGAGCCTCAGTGTAAACGGTGTCGAATAGGAGCGATGACTTTCCACTGCCACTTACTCCACTGAATACCACTATCTTATGTTTAGGAATCTCTAAACTGACATTCTTAAGATTGTTAGTATGTGCGTTCTCCACAATAATCCAGTCTTTGACTTTGCTTTCCATAATTCTAGCCTCTTGATAATTAAAATTGCAAAGATATGCCGATACCTTAGGTACGAGTCAAGAAAAAAATAAGGTTTTTACTATTTTTTAGGCGAGACGAATCGATACTGGCGTAAAATATTAGTTATCAATGATATATATTATCAAACAAAGACCGCAAATAATTGGCTGACAGAAGAAGTCAGTAATGATTGGAACTGTTAGAGATTATACAAATGCTTCAAAACGACAAACGTGGCAGTTGTCAACATATATTGGTCAATATATATTGTAAAAAATGTATTTTTTAAGAGAGGAGAAACGCCAAGGCTGTATTTCCATCTTATATCATTCATTTTCAATAAAAAGAGTTCGGCATGACACCGAACTCAAGAATAACAAACTACATATTAAAATAAAATCAAAATTTTATAAACTACGATTCAAGTATTCCGAATAATCCTCTACCTCCGATTTATAATCGCTTCCGAACAGGTCTGAAGAAATCAAGAAATCGGCGCTGGCTCTGTTACATGCGGAAGGGATATCATACAACACACTGAGTCTCAGCAATGCTTTGACATCGACATCATGTGGCTGGCTTGTCATCGGGTCCCAAAAGAAAATAAGATAGTCTATCTTCTGTTGGGATATCAATGCGCCGAGTTGTTGGTCTCCACCAAGAGGACCGCTTTTCAAGCACTTAATGTCAGGTAGCACCGTTGACAACATTTTTCCTGTTGTCCCTGTGGCGAAGAACTCGTTGCCTTTCAATTTGTCGGAGTGTTCAGAGACCCAGTCCAACAGGTCTTTCTTCTTGGCATCGTGAGCCACTAATGCGATGACTTTCTTCATTATTTTACTGCTTTTCCTATTTCGATACCGAGTTGGTACAGTCTCTCAATGTCTTCGTCCTTTATCGGTGCGCCTTTCACCTCTACGTTCTCACCGATGACGTTCCATTTGCATCTCTCGGCTGTCTCTTTCAAAACCTTGAGGCCGCCGCCGCACCATGTAGCGCCACCGAACAATCCATAAACCTTGTTTTGCGGTTTGTACTCTGCCAACTCATGAAGCAGTAGTGTCATATTCGGGAAGACGCTGCCGTAATGTGACGATGAGCCAAGCACTACGCCTTTATATCTCCAAATGTCACTTATGATGAATGATGACTCAGTTTTTGACACATCATAAACCTTGATATTCCTAACTCCGGCATCGGCCACACCTCTTGCGATGATGTCTGCCATTCTGCCAGTGTTTCCATACATTGAGCCATAAGCGATTACGACACCTTCTTCGCTTTCGTGAGTGCTCCATTTAACATAACGGCTGATAACCCATTTTAGGTTTGTCCTCCAGACCAAGCCATGGGAAGGAGCTATCATTTTGATGTCGAGAGGACCGACTTTCTGGATAGCCTTCAATGCGCTTGCAGACACTTTACCCACGATATTCGCATAGTAACGGCGCATGTCGTCCTCATAGGAATCGAGGTCAGCCTCATCGTCGAAGATGCAGCCGTTCAATGCTCCGAAGCCTCCGAATGCGTCGTTTGAGAACACAATCTTTGTCTTCTGTTCGTAAGTCACCATTGATTCAGGCCAGTGGCACATAGGAGCCGTGAAGAATTGAAGTGTGTGTGAGCCAATGCATAATGTCTCACCATCAGCCACCACCTTCTTATTATTTATAGGGCCGTAGAAATTCTCAAGAGGACCGAAAGTTTTAGCGTTACCGACAACAACGACATCAGGATATTCTCTGATAATAGCGCCTATTGAGCCGCTATGGTCAGGCTCGTCATGGTTTACAACGAGGTAATCGATTTTCCTGTCACCGAGAATATTCTTTATCTGGCAAATATGCTGTGCCATAAACTCCGGTTCGACAGGGTCGATTAGTGTAACATTTTCATCAACAATAAGGTATGAATTATAAGAGACACCGTTTGGCAGTCCAAGATGATTCTCAAATAATTCTGTACGGCGGTCGTTAACTCCGACGTAAAAGATATTCTCTGCTAATAATATTCTCATTAAAAAAACTATTTTTGTTATCTTTTCTCAAAACTATCTTTTCCATGTTTGCAAATTGGGCAGACGAAATCCTCAGGGAGCGGGTCGCCCTCGTAAACATAGCCGCAAACTTTACAAACCCAGCATCCTTTTGAGACGGCTTTTTGTGGCTTTATGTTTTTCTGATAGTAATCGTAAGTCACCGATTCGACATCACTGACTTTTTGAGCGTCAACGACATCGGCTATAAACATGGTATGAGTGCCGAGGTCGATGGTTTTAACTGTACGGCATGAGAAATAGGAGTTGATGTTATCTGACAGATAGATGACATTATTGGCAGAGCGGTTCTGCTGTGATAATGCGTCAAACTTATTTACATTCCTACCGGATTGGAAGCCAAAGTGCTGGAAAACGGAGAATGGGGTCTCTTTTGTCAACACATTAACATTAAACACGCACGAGTCAATAATCAGGTCGTGCGTGTAGTTTTTTTTGTTTACAACTATCGACAGTCTGCACGGGTCACTTGTTACTTGTTGCATAGTATTGATTATGCAGCCGTTATCGATACCATCATAGTTAGTAGTCAGGACATAAAGACCATAACTTATATTAAATAAAGCGCGTGTGTCCATCTCTGTGTCCAATAAGTTATTCTTTTGAGAATTGGTCTGTCCCTACCCCACAGAGTGGGCAAGTCCAATCTTCTGGAAGCTGTTCAAAAGGAGTACCTGGGGCGATGCCGTTATCCGGGTCGCCAACTTCTGGGTCATAAACATAACCGCAGACATCACAAACGTATTTTGCCATAATAATTAATTTAAATCGTTATTTCTTCTTAAATATTGTAATCTTTCAAATACCTTAATATCTTCAGGAGCGTTGCACCTACCCCTGAAATCGTTGATACAGGACATGTTATGTTTGTCCATCCAGCTTTCCACGCCAGAGATAATATTTTCGATATGGTTTACGCCGTTTTTATATAACGTGCTGCAAACCTGAACCGTAGTCGCTCCTCCAAGCAATTGGCGTATAACGTCTTCTGACGAGAAGACTCCTGTTGTGGCTGATAACGCGCAAGGGATTTTCTTTGCCGAAAGAAGCGAGATCCATCTTAATGTCTCGCTATTCTCCTCTTGAACCGAAATAGCGGAACCCGGTACGACCTTCATCTTCTCTATATCTATAGTGGTGTTATAGAACCTGTTGAACAACACAAGTCCAGCCGCGCCTGCCTCGGCAAGACGGAAAGCGATGTTCTCTATGTTAGTGAAATGATTTCCAATCTTTACCGCTACAGGAATACTAACGTTCTTCTTCACCTCTGAAAAAATCGCGACAACCTCATCTTCAATCTGTTTAGACGCCACGTCTTTATCAAATGGAGAGATGGCTATGTTTAACTCTATCGCGTCCGCCCCCGCATCCTGCATTTCTTTCGCAAACTGAATCCACTCACCTCTGTCAGTACAGTTGACGCTCGCGATTATCGGAATATCAACGGCCTTCTTAGCCTCCCTGATCAGCTTCTCATAGATACCAATCTCGTTGCCGCGCATGAATGTCTTTACATAAACGTCATAATCGGGATCCATAGCGTAGTCCATCGCACTTTGCTCTTTTTTAATGTCAGAATTAATCTGCTCCTCGAAAAGCGACTTCAACACTATGGCACCGGCTCCAGCCTTAGCACAATTTATTATTCCATCAATAGTGCCTGTAAATGTTGAACTTCCGACAATTATCGGATTCTTTAGTTTCAATCCAAGGTATGTAGTTGTCAAATCCATAGTTTATCTGTTTTAGTTTACAAAGATACAATTAATTTTTTGTAATGCTAATAAAATTCCTCTTTTTAAAAAATTTCATTTTACTCATTCATTATCACAATATTATGTATCGTCCTTTGAAACAGCCAATCCCAAGCTCGTCTCACAATTTATTTTGTAATCATTAAACAAATGATTTATTTTTGTGTTTTATGGACAAAAAAATTTAAATATGAAGAATATAATATTTGCTTTTATCTCGGTCCTAATAATAGGGACAACAGTTTATGGACAGAAAAAGACGATTGATTTTGAACGACTTCCGGAAGACGCGAAAACATTTGTAAAGACAAATTTCCCAAATGAGACAGTGTTGTCTGTAACTATAGAAACAACTATGTTTGATACAGAATACGAGGTGCGTCTTTCTGACAACACTAAAATCGATTTTGAAAAAGACGGGAAATGGGATAATGTGAAAAATAAGATTCATTGTCTTCCAACAGGCTTCCTGCATGCCGACATCAGGAACTACCTTGACGCAAAGCACCCGGGAAACTGCGTCAAAGAAGTGGAACGCGGACGACATAAGATAAAAGTGGAGATAGCAAACGATATTGAATTGATTTTCAACGATAACGGAACATTCATCACATATAGCGACTGACATTTTTGAAACCACCACCTCCGACCATGATTGTCGGGGGGGGGCAGTGTTAAAAAAAACACTATAATATGAAGCGTCCTTATATAACCTTATTAATAAAAGACATACACGCTAAACATCCTTCCACCACACACCCCTAACACTGTTTCTTCCAAACCTGACTCAAATTGTGACACAAACCTATTATCGGCACAAGCACAATTTTCATTGCGACCTTAAACTTCATCGTAACTAACACTATATCAGCAGATTCGGTACATATTATTTCGAGCCGCCTTTTTCTCGCTTTTTTATTATTAAAATTAATATTGTTGATAACTTAATGAAATAAGTGGATATTAACATCATAAAAAGTTGTATTTTTGCAGCCCAAAATTAATAATAACAAATAAATAAAATGAATAACGAAGAAAGAAGTGGGAAACGCCAACATGTTTCCAGAAGAAAAACTGCTGAGATAAAGAGGTACAGCGATGAGAGATTAGAGCAGTTTGAGAAAGAGAGAACCCGCCGAGATGGCGATGGGGAAAGAAGTGAAAGGAAGCCTTACGGAAGATTTGAGGACAGAGATGACAGAAGAGGCTTCGGCAGAAGAGACGACGAACGCGGTGAGCGCGGCTTCGGTAGAAGAAACGACGAGCGTGGTGACAGAAGAGGCTTCGGCAGAAGAGATGACGAGCGTGGTGACAGAAGAAGCTTCGGCAGATTCGAGGACAGAGACGACAGAAGAGGC
>JBJEGZ010000031.1:7748-112955 GCA_051875555.1 Candidatus Limimorpha sp.
TTCGGCAGAAGAGATGACGAGCGTGGTGACAGAAGAGGCTTCGGCAGATTCGAGGACAGAGACGACAGAAGAGGCTTCGGCAGAAGAGATGACGAGCGTGGTGACAGAAGAGGCTTCGGCAGATTCGAGGGCAGAGACGACAGAAGAGGCTATAAATTCGATCGTGACAGCCGTTCTGGCGGCCGTCGCGGTTATATAAAAGAAAAAGACCCTGAGTTTGACCGTCCAAAGGCGACAGGTGAAATCCGCCTGAACAAATATCTCGCCGACTCTGGCGTTTGCTCACGCCGTGAAGCTGACGACCTCATTGTAGCCGGTGCAGTGTCGGTGAACGGAGTGGTGGTGACAGAACTCGGAACAAAAGTGAAGACTACAGACAAGGTGGTTTATGGCGGACAAACATTAAACCGTGAGAAGTTGCGCTATATCCTTCTTAACAAGCCTAAAGGAGTGATAACCACATCTGACGACCCTTATGAGCGTCATACAGTTATGGAACTCGTTAAAGGCGCGTGCGAAGAACGCATCTATCCTGTGGGACGACTTGACCGTAACACTCTCGGCTTGTTACTTCTCACTAACGATGGCGAACTCGCAAAGACACTAACACACCCAAGTCACGAAGTGTCAAAACTTTATCACGTCACACTCGACAAACCTCTGACAGCCGCTGATTTCCAAAAGATTGAAGAAGGGCTTCTGCTCGAAGACGGTCCTATCAAAGTCGATAAGATTGACTATGTGGCTGACGATCCAACGATGCGTGAGTTAGGCGTGGAAATCCACTCAGGGCGCAATCATATCGTCCGCCGTATCTTCGAGAGTCTCGGCTATGAGGTCTTGAAGCTCGACAGGGTGATGCTTGCCGGACTGACAAAGCAGAGCCTTCCTCGCGGTCACTGGAGATTCCTCACCAGCGCGGAAATCAGCATGCTGAAACGTATTCAATAGCATATACATGAGTGGGAAGACTGATTTCGGGGCTTCTCACTCTTTTTATTTAATACAAATGCTTATGAGAAAATTATCCCTACTCCTATTATTGCTCACATCGCTTCTGCTGAAAGCAGAGAACGCCGACACCCTTAAAGTGATGCAATACAATCTGTTAAACTATGGAAACTATACGAGTTACTGTCCCCAGGATGTCAATAACGTCGCTGACAAAAACGAGTATATAAGGACAATACTCACCGCTTATTACCCAGATATCCTAACGGTATGCGAAGTAGGGAAAGGCTCTAACCTCCCCTCCGACTTTGTCAACAACAATTTGAATATCAATGGTATCAATTTCTGGAAGACAAAAGCCGGCTCGAACACCAACAACTCTTCACTTACAAACTGCATCTTCTATAACTCTACAAAACTCCAACTGATGTCGCATAATGTGGCACAGACATATATCCGAGACGTTGACGTTTATGATTTCAAGATTTTAGGTGATGAGAGAGAAGACATCTATCTCACTTGTGTTGTAGGACACCTCAAAGCGGGTAGCGGCTCAGAAAACGAGAGCGGACGTAAACTTATGGCTAACAATATCATGAAGTATCTGGAGGCGAACTATAAGGGAAGGAACGTCTTGATAATGGGCGACTTCAACCTTTATGGGGCATCGGAACCGGCATACGTTTCGTTCACTAACAAAAGCAATTTCCCGAATTCTTATTTCATCGACCCCGTTTATCCTTATGGTGTAGGCGAATGGAACTCCAACATAAATTATGAGGAATACCACACACAATCGACGCACCGGGATAATGACGGCTGCCATTCTTCAGGCGGATTGGACGACCGTTTCGACTTCATATTAATGTCGGAAAATATTTACGGAGGAAATGATAACGTGTTATATATCAACGGCAGTTATAAGGCTTTGGGACAAGACGGGCATCATTTTAACAAGAGCATAAATTCTCCCGATAATACGGCTGTCTCAAAAGAAGTGGCTGACGCCTTATATAAAAACTCAGACCATCTTCCTGTCACTATGGAGCTTGTTGTCAACAAGAACTTCGGCTTTGAGGAAAGCGCATTTGATGAATTATCTTATGATATTTTCCCAAATCCCACGACGGACAACATTTATATAAGGTTTTACCAAGGCAAGATCGGCAACGCTAACATTATGGTGTTCAACGCTATAGGACAGATTGTCGTATCAAATGACGTTTTTGTTGAAGATGGTGTCAATGAATATCAGCTCTCGTTAAATGATGTGCCTCAAGGAATATATTTCTTGAGGATAACGAACTCTGACGGATTAATGAGGACAATAAAAATAATTAAAGAATAATGTTTCAAAAGCTTATCAACGGCTGCGTAAATTTCATGCAGAGGTATCTGCCCGAGCCGTTTATTTTCGCTGTAATACTTACATTTGTTGCAGTCATTGTGGCAATGCCTGTGTGCGACCAAAGCTTGATAGAAGTGATTAGCAATTGGGGCAATGGTGTGTGGAATCTTCTTGGATTCTCTATGCAGATGGCGCTTGTCTTAGTGACTGGAGCCGCATTAGCTTCCGCGCCATCGATAAAAAGAATTATAAGCAAACTCGCGTCATTACCCAAAACACCGGCGGGTGCTATTGCAATGGTGACAGGAATCTCAGCAATAGCCTGCTGGCTCAACTGGGGCTTCGGCCTGATCGTAGGCGTCGTCTTCGCAAAAGAGATAGCCCGGAAACTAAGAGGCGTTGACTACCGTCTCCTTATCGCCTCGGCATACAGCGGTTTCGTAGTGTGGCATGCCGGAATCTCTGGCTCTATCCCTCTCAAAATGGCCTCCGATTTAGATGACCTGAAAAAAGCGACAAGCGGCGTGCTTACATCAGTTGTGCCAATTTATGACACAATCTTCAACCCACATAATATAATAATGGTAGTGATAGTGATTTCAGCCTTGGTGATAGTCAACTCAATGATGCACCCGAAGGGCGACAACGTGATTTCTATCGACCCCGCACTTCTCATTGATGAGCCTGTAGAAGCCGTGAAGTCAACAACGCCTGCCGAGAAACTTGAGAACAGCCGTTTGTTAAGCCTGCTCCTCTCACTGTTAGGATTGACCTATCTCTGTATCTGTTTTTTCGTCAAGAAAGCGTCACTCGACTTAGGTTCTGTGATCCTCATCTTCCTTTTTGTGGGAATATTACTGCATAAGACACCGGCAGGTTATGTCCGGGCCTTCAACAAGTCGGTTGTAGGTGCTGCTGGGATATTGCTACAATTCCCGTTTTATGCGGGCATTATGGGTATCATCACCGGCATAGGCGCATCGGGCATAAGCCTTGGGACTATCGTCAGCGAGGCTTTCGTAAACATCTCAACCACAACGACATATCCAATCTACACTTTCCTTTGTGCAGCAATACTCAATATGTTTGTGCCTTCCGGTGGCGGACATTGGGCGATACAGGCGCCTATAATGTTCGCGGCGGGCGCAAATCTCGGCGTTGACCACGGGCTTACAGGCATGGCGATTGCATGGGGTGACGCATGGACAAACCTGATTCAGCCTTTCTGGGCTTTGCCCGCACTCGCTATAGCAAAGCTTAACGCAAAGGATATCATGGGGTTCTGTCTTATCGACCTCGTAGTGTCCGGTATAATTATTATCACAGGCCTCCTCATCTGGGCATAAATTCTTATCTTTGCAAAATGATACCGAAAGATACCGTAGCAAAGATAATGGAGGCCGCACGCATTGATGAGGTGGTTGGCGAGTTCGTTTCCCTAAGGAAACGCGGCACTAACCTTATAGGCCTATGCCCTTTCCATAAAGAGAAAACGCCATCGTTTAACGTCAATACCGCAAGGAATATCTTCAAATGCTTCGGCTGCGGCAAAGTGGGCGACCCGGCACGATTCTTAATGGAACACGAACATTATTCTTTCCATGAGGCCCTACTCTACCTTGCAAAAAAATACGGCATCGAAGTTGAAGAACACGAACCGACACCCGAAGAACTGATGGCCCAGAATGAACGCGAACGCATGTTCAATATCAACAGCTTCGCACAGAGATATTTCTCCTCCACCCTCTCTTCGGACGATGAGGGGAAATCGGTAGGACTGTCATACTTCAGAGAACGCGGTTTTCGAAACGCCATCATTGAGAAATTCCAACTCGGTTACTGCCCTGCTAACGGCCACGCCTTCTCCGACTTCGCTGTAAAAAACGGCTATTCTCCCGAACTGCTGCTCAAAGTCGGACTCTCTACCGGTAATCCCCAACGCTATTACGACCGCTATCAGGGACGCGTCATCTTCCCTATCCATAACCTTACCGGAAAGATTATCGGATTCGGCGGCAGAATACTTGTCAATGACAAGACAAAAGCAAAATATGTAAACTCCCCAGAATCTGAGATTTACAATAAAAGCCAAACCCTATACGGTATATATTTCGCAAAAAACGAGATAATACGCCTCGACAACTGTATCCTCGTAGAAGGTTATGCCGATGTCATCAGCATGCATCAAGCAGGAATAGAGAACGTCGTCGCAAGTTCCGGGACATCACTCACGACAGAGCAAATCAAGATGGTAAAACGCTACACGCAGAATATCACCTTGCTTTACGATGGCGACGCAGCCGGAATACACGCCGCTTTGAGAGGCACTAATATGATCCTTGAAGAAGGCATGAACGTCCGCGTCATAGTGCTCCCTCCCGACGAAGACCCTGATTCATTCGTGAGAAACAACAGCATTGAGGTCGTCACCGATTATCTCAAAAATAATGCGAAAGACTTCATCGGATTCAAAACCAACCTGCTTCTCAAAGAGGCAAACAACGACCCGATAAAGAAAGCCGGAGTCATAAAGGATATTGTTGAGACAATATCCGTCATCCCCGACCCGATTTATAGAGCTACCTATATTAAAGAATGCAGCACCATTCTGCAAATTCCTGAGCAAACACTCATGAACGAACTGAATAAGATGCTCCGCGCAAAATATAGGAAGTCGTTAGGTATCAGCAACGAACAACTTCCCGATAAGAATACCGAGATACAATCACAGCAGATTGAGACTGTTGAGACCAAAGATAACTCTTTCTATCAAGAACAGGAACTTGTGAAAATCCTTTTCTCGCACGGAGACGAAAATATCGAGTTAGAAGGTACCGATGAAAATGGGGAACCGGTGATTTACAGCACCTCAGTGGCTTCCCTGATAATCGATGACTTGAAAAACGACGGCCTATGTTTTAATGACAAACTTCATAAGAAAGTGTTCGACATTTTCGACAAAGCCCTTGATAACGAACAAATTCCAAACGCAAACTTCTTCATTTCGAGCGAAGATACCGAGATATCTAATCTGGCCGCATCTCTACTCTCTACACAATATCGACTTGACAATTGGGAAAGACATAAGATTTTCGTAAAGACGGAAAATGACGTGCTGAAAAAAATGGTTCTCTCCACACTCTTGAGATTCAAGAATATGGTCATTGAAGAGCGATGCACCGAACTGATGAAAGAGTTGAAAGAGTCAACCGATCCTGAAATGCAGATGGCTCTGATTCAGAAAAAGAAAAAATTTGACGAAATCAGAAAGATGATTAACCAGCAATTAGGAATTGTTATTGCGAAATAACCCTCCCCCTTTTCTTTTTTATTGCCTCTATAATATCATTACCGAGAATGATAAGCATCACTCCCGACAAAATCAGGACTATTCCGCCTAACAGACTGAGGGAAAACGACTCATGGAAAATGAAAATACCAATAAGCACGGCGGTGACCGGTTCGAGTGCGCCTAATACCGCAGCCGTTGTCGAACCTATATCACGAATAGATATTGTCATCAACACAAGCGACATGATTGTAGGGGCTATTGACAACAACAACGCTATTCCCCACTGTCTCCCTCCTCTCAACAGCATAAGAGGAGTGTCTGGCATTAATTGAGTGTAAATCAAAATACTTGCGATGCAAAACAGCAATACATAAAAAGTCATCTTTATTGATGACATCTTAATGTTTGTCCTATTGATTATCACGATATAAACGGCGTAAGTGAGAGATGAAACCATCACAAGCAACACACCAATGAAAGTGAGGGAACCGGTGTCGCCAGCGCCGTTAAGCATAAAAATTCCAGCAAAGGCAAGCAATATGGAAATCACCGTTGTCCAAGTCAGTTTCTCCTTGAAAAACACCGTCATAATGATTGCCACCATCATTGGATAAACAAATAAAAGAGTAGAGGCTATACCAAGGTCAAGGTGTTTGAAACTTGAGTATAACGTCATAGCCGATGCGGCAAAAAGCACTCCGAGCGAAGCCATGATGCAAGTCTCCCTTTTGGTGATACGGAAAGATATCTTCTTGAAATACATCATAATAGCTAATATTATCGCGGCAATGCCAAAACGATAGACCAATACAGTGTTAGTATTTATCCCGTCCTCATACAAAAACTTAGCAAGCGGATTAGTGCCGTAGCATATTGCTGCGACAATGCCGGCTACCGAACCTCTGACCTTACTGTTCATAAAAAAAACTTCTTTTTTCGGGCGGCAAAATTACAAAAATCCAACGAAAAATATCATCTCAAAAGTTAATTATCTGCATCCCTAACCTCAACATGGAAGTGTAAAATCTTTTATTGGTATCTGAAAATCTTTGAATAGGTTTTCTATCGAAATGTTTACCTATCACCTACTAAAAATCGTTGTCTAATGTTGTCCCCCGTTGTCGTCTTCTATCAAAATCAAAACTGACAAGGATTTGACTACTTTTCCCGGACAAGAACAAAAATGTTGTCTGATGTTGTCCTCCGTTGTCGTCTTCTATCAAAATCAAAAATGACAAGGCTTTGACTATTTTTCCCGGACAAACAATAAAAACCTTTTGCAACTTCTGGATTTGGCAAGAATCAGACGGGTTGAGCGAGGTTCACTCGTTGTCCAATCCGACCGGTGCCTCACTTTCCAGAACAAGTAGTTCCCACAAGCCGTGCCAACACATGGAGCCATGCATCACCTCAGCATTACAATCTTTGCCACCTGATTGCATTGTTGACAACGATTAAATATTTGTCGCATTGCACGCCTTGCAGGTCAAACTCGTTAGTATTAACCGCCTCAGCCACCGCATCATTTCCATCAGCCTCATTCACCATCAGAGACATCCACCATCAGAGACATCCACATCAGCAGTAAGCGACACCTCTCGTCCATTGAAATCATCTGCCACACAACCATTCAATCCATTAACAACAGAAACCAGCCACACCAAACCTTCGGCGAAAGAAATCTCCACGTTACCGTTATCATCAACCACATATCCGTCAGGCTGTGCGGTTACAATGTCTGTCCAAGGGTTATTCTTCCAGCCTTCCTCAGAGTGGAGCGCTGCTAAACATTGTTCCGCTTGAATATCGAACAAAAGCGAACACTTTGGTTAATAATGTGTTAACGAGCCTTTGAAGACTCCCCTGTCTGAATTTTCTTCCATCAACAAATATAAATTCCCCAAGTCAATGGCAGCAAAAACACTGTCATTAAAAGAGGGGGGTCTCTATCTTCACCACATTCCATTGCTCTTCAACTGGGAAAGTCATTATCACAATCATAATCCCCGGTAATTAGTACTGCATATTTATCTTGTGCATTGACAACAGAAACAAAGCATAAAATAATAAGAAGGGAAATTATTCTTTTCATAAGCTAATAATTTGATTGTGCAAATCAAAAGAAAAAATAATAGAGTGCAAACTGTTCTAAAAAAATTATCTCCTACTCTCACAAGCAGGTGCAAAATTAGTGACAAAATTTGAAAAGGGCATGGACAGGACAAAAAGTTCCGCATACAGATGAACAAAAACGCATCATTCTTCGTTTCCAGATAAAAAACAAAGAGTTATGATTGAGTTATTAGAATTACCTTATTATCGCAATGGGCTTGAGCCTCATATCTCAGAGAGGACCATTGACTATCATTATGGCAAGCATCATGCCACCTATGTAAAGAACCTCAACGCGCTTATCAGCGGAACTTCTTTCGACACTATGGAACTTGCTGATATTGTGAGGAGTTCGGAGGGTTCTATCTTTAACAATGCGGCACAGACATGGAATCACAGTTTCTATTGGCGATGTATGACGCCATTATTAGAGGAGCGTGCCGAGCCTGAAGGCGACCTTTTAGCTGCTATATGCCGGGATTTTTCTTCTTTCGAGGCTTTCCACGACCTGTTTATAAAGAAGAGTGCGTCGTTGTTCGGTTCCGGCTGGACGTGGCTCACTTCTGACAATAAGGGCAAGTTATCAGTGGTACAGACCGAGAACGCCAAAAATCCTTTGGTAATGGACGGACATTCCGCCTTGTTATGCTGCGATGTGTGGGAACACGCCTATTACATTGACCGGCAGAACCTTAGACAAGAATATCTCAACGAGTTTTGGAAAGTCATCAATTGGAGGTTCGTCGAGAAAAACTACGAGAAAGCGTGCAAGCCAGAGCACAGGCAGATGCGGCATTGACAGCCTAAATCTTTATTTTCGCAACAGCTTTCTTGATACATTCAGGGTCTTTAAGGCATAGAAGCGGCTCGTGCCCGTCATTTGGATAAAATATCGCGAAATACCCGCCGCCAACAATGAGTTCCAATGCTTTTTCATCTTTTTTATTCTTGAAAAAAGCGGCATCCCTTTTCTCGATATAGTCTGAAACGGGTACGAGATCTTCTAATTGCGCGCAATGGATCTTCTCTTTACCTGTTATAGGGAAATGAATGTCGATATATCTCTTATGTGCCTCATAATCAAGCGGGTTGATATACGAAACCTCTACTTCGGAAATATTTATCCTTACATTATCATTAAGATAATAGCTACCATCGGGTGTATCAACCGTAGCTTTGCTAAGGAAAAGCAACGCTTGGTATATATCATCAGAGAGCGTCTTGTATCTCTCAATATTATCTATCGAGTCGTAAATCATAAAACTCTTTTGACTCTATTGTTTCTAACTCTTTGAAAGTGACAACCTTAACTGGCTCTACATGGTCACGTTCGTAATAGTCGGCAGGTTTGAGCAGTTTTCCGAAGATGAAGTCTTGAATGAGAACGAACTCGTTACCTTCGCTGAGCAAAGCATATTGATGGTCAGGGTCTTCAACTATTCTCCTTATCTCCGGATCCTCAAGTTCCGCATTATCAAATGTGTACATATCTGCATTTGTAAGCATGTTATATGTGGTGACGCTTTTGCTATTTCCGTCCTTGGTAACCACTGTGATACGCTGGTTGAAAGGAGAGTTGATGACAGAATCGCGACGTTCAGGTTCCACATCGTTCAAGAAAGCCTCAAAACGAATATTGTTAAATGATGACATGAAGTTTAGTACTCTCAAAGTGTCGTACTCCACTGTTTTTCCGTTGAGGCGGGTCATAGTATATTGATAGCGTCCGTTCTCTTTGACAGTGAAACTATTATCATAATCTTTGTTAAACTCAACGGTAACAGACTCAATGTCGCCGAGTTGTTCATTAAAGATCAGATGGTCGCGCCAATCGAGAGGATTAGCCGAGAATCTCGCGCTGATAAAGCCTCTGAATCCATGGAGGAAAACGATATAAGCCTTATCGGCACCCTCTTTCAAAACGTATGTTCCATTGTTATCTTGGGTCACGTCACCGATATAGAACACTTTTGTTAAAGCCTCATGATAGAAAAGTTTCACTTTATTAAAGAGATTGATGCGAGGCACTATCTGATAGACTTCGACTTTTGTGTTCGTTCCTGACATTCGGGTAATTACGTTATCAGAGTTTGTAAGAGACACAGGCATTTTGATTCTCAATCTATTAAGGGTATAAAGCATATCATTGACCTGTCGTTGAGATGCAGGGTATTCGTTATTGACTGTCCAGCCTTCCGTTGTGCGCTGCAATAATGTCTGGTTGCCTGTCTTATCAGCGAAGAAGAGTTTCGTTATTGACGCTGTGTCATACACTGTGAAATCAGCGGCCTCACCTCGGATAGTGGTGAGATAACGGTTATTCCAGATAAGCACTCCTGCGATAACGAGCAACAACGCTGCGATAATAATAGCTAAAGTATTCTTTTTCATCATTTTGTATATTTCTTCTTTTTAAAATAAGCAAATAAAACGCCGAGCAGCACCATCAAGGCACTTGGTAAGACGACGTTGACGACCTGCCAGATTATTGTATTACTATTTATTTTATTAATATCGAGAAGACGAATCTTCAAATCGCGGGAACGTACGCTAATAAGACCTTCGCCATCAATAAGATAACTTATTGCATTCTCGATAAACTGTTTGTTTCCGTAGGTATTGTTAGTATATTGGTCATAACCTAATGGTAACGGAGCTCCGACGTTTTTATTGTTTTTCTTGGCATAATCGAGTTGTGCGAACTGGTTTCTGATAATATCGCCATCAGCTATGACAATCATCGAGTTAGGGACGCTTTCCACACGAAATGCCATTTCTTCAGATTCAATAATTGCGGAAGGCATTCTATTCTCGAACAAAGAGCGGAAATTACCTTTCAAGAGGTATGCGGTGACCACACCTTTTTGTGGGAACATGCTTGCGTTAGGGCGTTGGTTAAGGATATCAAGGGAGATATATACCGGCGCGCTCGAAATCTTGGTGTAATCTGAGGTCTTCAGCAACGGAATCTTCTGTACCTCCGGCGCGGAAGTCGTCGGCTCAAGGGAGCTTACGAAATCAGCCTTTGTTGCCTCAAGGTTTCTCACTATCGGGTGGTCCGATGCCGGACTTAGTAATGGGAAGTAATACCACGGCAGGAGCATGCTCTGCATATTAGCGCCATGGCCTGTAACAAGTCCTATCTTGGCGCAAGGATAAGAAAGGACCAAGTTCTTATTCAGTTTGATACCATATTTAAATAATTGGTCCTCTAAATTAAGGTTCATGGCAAGTCCCATTGTTGACTCTCTGTCTTTCAGGCTGTCCATAGAGGCGTTGACAGGGTCGATAAGCCACATCACCTTACCTCCGTGCATGATGTATTGGTCTATGATAAACTTGTCCTTATCAGAGAAAGGCTGTGTAGGTTTTGCAATGACAAGGGCATCGTAAGTAGGCTTGACAACAATATTGCTATCCTTGTCATAGTCTCGCTTTGTCAATGCGTTAACCTTTTCGTTAATGCTGGCTCTTTTAACAGAGTATTTCGATGAGATAGACCTTCCGATGTCATAGACCTCATCATCAGAAAGCTCGCCATGTCCTTCGAGGAAAGCAACAGACGGTTTATTGACGGAAGTTATCTCTTTTATCGCGCTAATTAGTTTATATTCAAGGTCTTGTGCCGAATTGTTTAATATCGTCTCCTTATTTTGTCCCGACTGGGCAGAGAGCAGGTCAATAGGCATTTCTTTCTCCTGATAAGTGATTATAGCACCCGGCCAAACCATTATTTGCTGCATTCCACTATTTGTCTGAACCGTTTCCGTATAATAGTTTAAACCGTTCTGATACAACATCTTATAAGTATCGCTACGTTCCACAGGGTCATTACTTTCCGAAGGGTTGATAAAGTCGTAATCTATGAATTTGCTGTATGCGCGGAACTCATCGAGCATTTCTTTTGTCTCTTTTCTTAGTTTCTTGAACCCTGCGGGGAAATCGCCCTCAAGATATACGCGGAAATAGACATAATCGTTAAGTTCGTGCAATATCTCTTTCGAGGTGTCAGAAAGGGTATAGCGTTTCTCGGATGTGAGGTCGAAACGTGTATAAACGAAAGAGCCAATTATATTTATCAGAATAATGATGGCTATTGTAATAGCGAGAGACAGTATCTCGTTTCTTTTAATATTCTTTCTTCTGTTTTTCATAATCACTCCTTACCATTTACGGCTTGACAAGGTAAGTTTTGTCAGGCTGAGGAACAATGCTATAACACTAACGAAATAAATAAGGTCGCGGGTATCGATGACGCCCCTGCTCATTGAGGAATAATGTGCCGACATTCCAAGTTGTTGGATAAAGAGGTCAACTTTCCCGAACAAGGCGAGCGAGTAAATGAGGTCGAAGCCGATATATAGGAAACCGCAAAGGAACACTGACAAGATAAAGGCGAGGATCTGGTTGCTGGTGATGGAGCTACAGAAGATACCTATCGAGACGAAAGCAGCGCTGAGGAAGAACAGTCCTATGTAAGACCCCCATATACCGCCGTGGTCGATGTTTCCCGCCGGCATTGCGAGATTCGAGACAGATATATAATATATAAAGGTAGGGATAAGCGTCAAGATGACGAGAGCTATCCCCGCGAGATATTTCGCCCCTATAATCTGCCAATCGGAGAGCGGTTTCGTTAGAATCATCTCTATGGTGCCGGTACGACGCTCCTCCGCGAAAGAACGCATGGTAACAGCCGGCACAAGGAACAAAAACACCCACGGCGCAAGTATGAACAAACTGTCAAGAGTGGCGTAACCGTATGATAATATGTTAAAATCACTTTTGAAAACCCATAAAAACAAACCCGTAATGAGCAAAAACACCACCACAACGGTGATTCCTATGAGCGAACTGAGGAAGCTACTTATTTCTTTTCTGAAAAGAGCATACATGTTTTTTCTGTATTTTTGAAATTTTGCAAAGATAACAAGTTTTACGGAATTAGAATAAATATTTCATTGTTAAAGACACCTTTTTTATTACCTTTGCAACGAAATTCTCCCAATATGAATAATAAGTATATAGTCTTTCTGATATTTCTTATCTCATCGGTATCAGTTACAGCCCAGATGTCGAGTCAAGATTTTTCTTCAGAGATCTCAGCCCAAGCGATAGGAGGATACAGTAATACATGGAACTATTACAGCGGTCTTGACCTAAAAGGCTCTCTCCATGTCAGAAACATTGACCTTTGCATCAACGTAGAGACTCTATCTAAAAACACTTACTCTCTCGGCTTCACAGTATCTCCATATATGATGCTCAACGATAAAGCCAAATTATTCATGGACGGGACGTTGCATTCACGCTTGTTTACGAGTTATAGAACATACGAGTTCGTTTACGCTTTTAGCTTCGGATTGAAAATGAGACACTTCTCCGCTCAGGTGGGACTCTTCTCAAGGGCTATTGACGACATGGACCGCCAATGGCACGACACCGACAACTACGTCGCCGAGCCTTTCAACTTACTCTATCGCGTCGTTATATCGATTATGGGCTTCGATAACGGCTGGGATATCTTCCTTTCCGGTTCCGATTTCAACGAATTTGAGTACGAGAGGATGTGGGAGCCTATCCTGTCGCTCGGTGGCAGATACGACATTAATGATAAGATAAGCGCTGTCGCAGAATGCACACTCAAACCATCTGGAATGTTTCACCTTGTCGCATCTTTCTATTCCGTCTGGATGAAAGCAGGCATAACCTATAAATTCTGAACCATGAAACGTACTGTCGCACTTTTCTCTTTGCTGCTGCTCATCTCTTGCAATAAAAACTACGATTATGTGGGATTGTTTTATTCAATGGGCGAGTCAACTGATGAGCGTTTTGAAATGTCAATGGCTTATAACGATGTACATGGCTATGATGAAATACTCGTGGATAGCGATGACTACAGCCTATATGTCATGACAGACGTCCATACCGATTTCTCTACCATCAATCTTGACAGATATGTCAGTGATTATCTTAACGATAGCCTCGCGCCCCCATTTTCTTTATGCCTTGGAGACGTTATCAATGCGACAGGTCATTTCGATTATTTCTTTGAACATGTACGTCCCGTGACCGATGCCGGAAAGAAAATATACTACTGTGCCGGAAATCACGATGTCTATTTCAAACAATGGAAAGAATTTCTCTCACATGTCAAGACCTCGACATACTGGTTCGAAGTTGTTACACCGAGCGGCTCACGTGACCTTTATATCGCACTCGACTCAAGCAGCGGCACTCTTGGAGTTAAACAACGCGAATGGCTTGAAAATATTTTAGTTCAGAAATCACAGGAAGAACTAAGGAATATCATCGTCTTAACACACACCCATTTCTTTAAAAAAGACTCCTCCCAAGGTCATACAAGCAACTTCAACATTGAAGAGACGTATGACTTAGCCGACCTCTTCTCAAGATACGGCGTTGACCTTGTGCTACAAGGGCACTCACACAGCCGCGACATCACCGTGTTCAAAGGAGTTACATATCTCCGCCTCGACGCTATCGAAGACCATTATCCGAACGCTTTCTATACCATTGTCACTGTAGGCGACGACTTCAAATATGAATTTATCAAAGTGGGATAAGAGACCTTGAATCAAGAGATGTCAAGGAATTTCGGGCTGATAAGCGAAAGCAAGAGGTGTGTTGGGCTCACGTCCCTCAGTCCGGAAAGGAATTTGCCGCTGCCCTATCAAATGTAAAACAAAAGACAGTCCTAATATAAAGTCAACCCATTAAAGCAAAAATAAATGAATAAGACGGGATAAATCCGGCACAATGCAGTTCACCTATTTCTGAATATCTTGCAGATTAACTAAATTATTAGCTATCGCATAAATGGCTAATCCGACTGACGTGTGAATCTGCAATTTGTTAGATATATTCCGACGGTGGGTTGCGACAGTATGAACCGACAAATACAAGGCTTCCGCAATCTCTTTATTGCTAAACCCTTTAGCGATGTATATTAACACATCTTTTTCACGCTCGCTCAATCCTTCCAATATCTCCTTTTCCAAAACGTCATTTTGACCCTCGTCGATATACACAACCTCGCCTCTCTTTTTTAGTTTTAACTCCAAGTCCTTGACAGCAGGAACAAATAACTTATCCTCGATCTTACAATGCTGGGTTAAATCTTCTTCACATAGGATGATGTTGAACAGCACCTCGTTTAGCAGATAGTTATTCTTTTCGGGATAATACTGAATGACAATGTCCTTTAACTCTTTTAGTTTGTTCCCAATCGGAGCGTGTTTGCCCTCAAATGTAGATATTGTATATGACTTGTCAAGAAATCCTTTCAGCAATTGTTCTACATACACAAACACCACCTCATTCTCGTACTCCATGTGGCGGCGTACCTCAGAGAAATATTCGTCATAGAAGCGGACAATGAGCATAGCGATATCATTACCACCCGAGCAATCAAGCGCTTCAATCAATTTGCGGCGGATATTTGGGAGATTGAACTCAAGGTAATATTCGTGCGCTTGTTTGAGGTATCCTATGAGTGCTTGCAGAGAGATCTGTTCAAACCTATAATCCCTTCCCGAACAAAAGTTTGCAACCTCTATAAAAGTCTTCTCATCTACATTATGGGCTCTGCACACCTCTCTTACCGACTTATCTCCGAATCCGAGAGATATGCCAAACCGTCCCATTACCAAGATCAAAGAACTATTGTCTTTAACCAATTCCCGCATCCTGTCCGTAGGTTTATATCCAGCCAAAATATTCCGCATAGTAATCTTCAAACGTATGAAACATTTCTAATTTTTATGCAAAATTAGCACTTATATATAATATGGACAATACCTAAAAACAATAAAAAATGACGCAGTTGGCGAGGCAAATTACTACATTTAGAGTATTGTAGGGATAGAAAACCCAGAATAATTTTGCAGTCAGAAAATAGTATAAAAAATTAACGAGTATGAAATTTAATACAATTTTATTGGTATCTGTCGCTACCCTTTGTTTAGTATCTTGTAGTGACAAGAAGAATCTGCCTGTCGTTGCAGATATCGCAGGAAATTATAGCGGTTACACTTTAGCAAATTGCGACTATTTCTCGAACACATGTACTGCTGACGAAACAATCTCTGTAACAGGGAACAACGATGGGACTGCAAAAGTCGCATTTGAATCTGACTCTTGGGGGATTTTTACGATTCCAAATGCTCAGATGAGTGAGAATGGCGGAGTTTACGCTTTGACGGGCAACGGTCAGACTCAGATGGGAATGGGCGGTAACACGTCTTCTTACGATTGCACTTTTACAGCGGTAATCAACTCTAAAGAGAGTGCGGAGATGAAATTCCAAGTTGCAAATGTCATGGGAGGTTTGAGCATCGACTTTTTTACAGGCGAGGCTCCGGCGCATTTTATGGTGGCTGGCACATATAAAGGCTACACAGATGCCGATTGTGCTTACTTCCAGGACCATTATACCGATGATGAGAGTTTGAAGATTTCGGCAAACAAAGATGGCACATTGGCTATTGAGTTCGAATCCCTATCTTGGGGAGTCTTTAATATTGCTTCAGCAAAGGTTAGCAAAGACGCTGACAGCTATACTGTCGCAGGAGAAGGCAGTGTCGCAATGGGCATGGGAGGATCAGTTAACGACTACGACTGCGCTGTAACAGGCAATATCAATGCCGCAAAGGACAATTACAGCATATCATTCAATGTTCCCGCCGTTATGGGTGGACTTGTCGTTACACTTTTACCCGGCACGGCCCCTACAACAAAATAATAAACCCAAGACCGAAAACGATGTACGTAAGACAAAAAATATCTTGTTTAATATCGGGAGTGATAGCGATGCTATCACTCTCTGCTTGTAATGGCATATTCGAAAACCTATATGACAAGCCATTACCTGAGGAGGACAACGAATATGGTTTTATAATTATTGACGATGTGACTCGAACAGGCCGCATTTATATTGATGCTACAGATTACAAGGAATGGCATTATATAGACTTGCTTAACAAGGTTGTAACAACTTCTGCTGTTGATGCCTATGCTCCAACTAATTGGAACTTTGCTGTACATCGTTACGATGCAAAAACAAACGGCGGCGCTGTCTATGAGAGTGATGCGAACGATTTTGGAACATTACCTGATATTGAGAGCATCCCTCAAGAGTCATTTGTCGCAGACGAATGGACCACGGAGCAAATAACTGTTGACATGTCCCAAATGATGGACGGCATAATTCTTTACGCAGAAGATTATTATAATCCCAATCTTTCCAAATGGCTCGATGTGGACACATCTACAATGCCCCCTATCTATACAATGTCTGGCAAAGTGTATATTCTTCGTCTTGCCGATGGCTCGTATGCGGCTTTACGCCTCGCAAACTTTATGAATGACGCTGCCGTCAAAGGCTTTATGACTATTGATTACTTCTATCCCATTAAGTTATGATTCGAAGATTTTTGTTGTCCGTTTTATTTGGCACCTTATTTATCGCCAACGCCTCGGCCCAGCGAAAAGTATCAGGCACTATCTCAGACAAGGGTAACAATCCATTGCCCGGAGCAACGGTTATTGTTAAGGAGATTCCTACAATAGGCGCTGTCGCCAATACCGAAGGCCTTTATGAATTGAGTCTGCCCGACAATAAACAATATACCATCCATGCATCATATATAGGATATAATGATGAAGAGAAAAGTGTTGGCGGCAGTAAAGATCTGACTCTTAATTTTATACTTGAAGAGAACCAGACTTTACTTGACATGGTCGTTATTACCGGAACTCGCACACCAAAACTCCTTAAAGATGTTCCCATTGTAACCCGTGTCATATCGGAATTAGACATCAAGCGTATGGATGCCACAAATATCGGTGATTTGTTACAAACAGAGTTGCCGGGCATAGAGTTCTCCTACTCGATGAATCAACAAACATCGCTTAATATGTCGGGGTTTGGAGGTAATTCGGTTTTATTCCTTGTCGATGGCGAGCGTCTGGCAGGCGAAACACTTGACAATGTGGATTATAGCCGCCTGAATATGGATAATGTGAAGCGTATTGAGATTGTAAAGGGCGCCGCATCCTCGCTTTACGGCTCAAATGCCGTGGGTGGCGTGATCAATATTATCAGTCGTGAATCTGATGAGCCTTGGTCTGTAAATCTCAATGCACGCTATGGCGCACATAACGAACAACGCTATGGCGGTTCGGTCGGTTTTAATTCAGGACGTTTCAACTCGATGACCAACGTTCAGTACACATCTATCGACGCTATAGATCTGTCGCAGGGCACAGATAACGAAGATGTCGGTGATTACAGTACGATCTATGGCAACTCTACCCTTAACATTAAGGAACGGTTGACTTTTAAAGCTGCCGATAATCTGAGATTTACTGCCCGCGCAGGTTACTTCTTCCGTGAACGCAACTCATCTGAGAGCCTTAAAGACCACTATCGAAGTTTTACAGGCGGACTAAAAGGTAACTATAATATTACCGATAAAGATGATTTGGAGGTTGGTTACACATTCGACCAATACGACAAAAGCGATTATATGGTCGTTAATGACCGTGATGTACGCGATTATAGCAATGTACAGCACACCGCTCGTTCATTATATAATCACACATTTGCCGAGAAACATATATTGACTGTCGGAGGCGATTATATGCGTGACTATCTGATGTCTTATCAGTTCGCCGATGGAGGCAGTTATGTTCAACATACTGCCGATGCTTTCGCTCAATTCGATTGGAATCCATATAAGAGGTTCAACCTTATTGCCGGACTCCGTTTCGATTATTTCTCAGAGGCAGATTTGTCTCACCTGTCTCCCAAATTAAGTTTTATGTATAAGTTGGGCAATTGTTCGCTGAGAGGTTCGTATGCAGGAGGTTTTCGTGCCCCTACACTAAAAGAGATGTACATGAACTTCTTTATGGGCAATATATTTATGATATACGGTAATCCCGACCTTAAAGCAGAGTCAAGTCACAACTTCTCTCTCTCTGCTGAATATACCAAAGAATCATACAATTTTGCCGTTACGGGATTCTACAATATAGTTGATAATCGAATCACAACCGCGTGGAATCAAGCAATGGCAGGGCAAGTCTATACTAATATGTCCCGTTTGCAGGTGGCAGGTGTTGACGCTAATGCTTCAGCGAAATATCGTTGTGGCATCTCGTGGAAACTCTCGTATGCCTACACTTACGAACATATTAAGAAAGGGGAGCCACTTCTCTCCTCAACTCGTCCGCATACGGTAACAGCGAGAATCGCATACGATAAGACCTGGAACAACTATAGTTTCAGTGTCGCCCTCTCAGGACGGTATCTGTCAGAACTAACAACCGATGTCTATACCGAGGTGACATCGTATGAGCAAACTGAGACACAGACCTATCCGGGCTATAGCATTTGGAAATTAACCTTGGCTCAAAGAATATGGCAAGGGATAAACCTCACTTTAGCGGTGGATAACCTCTTCAACTATCGTCCAGACTACTATTATAGCAACTCTCCGACTACGACAGGCACCACCTGTTATGTCGGATTGTCCGTTGATATAGAGCAGATGTTTAAGACAAAATAAGAATACATATATGAAAACTAAATGGAAAATTGTAGCAAGCATAGTTCTGATAGCATTAGGATTAGGCTATGTGGTGTGGAATATCTGGTTCTCAACCACTCGAATCGCATTTGTGAATTATCAAGTGATTACACTTGGTGAGATAGCTAAATCAAAAGACCACTCTCGAATAAGCCTATCGTCACTTGACGTTGAGGAATTGGACGCCGCAGGCAAATATGATATGATATTGGTCAATGGTATGGGGCTTCGTATCAACGCAGAGCAAAGAACAGAATTAGAAAAGGCGGCTGAGAATGGGACGCCAATCATTACCACAATGGCAACCAATCCCGCCAATGATATAACGTCTATCGATTCTGTAACTGCCGCAACCATCAAAGGTTATTTGAATGGAGGAGGCCGCAAGAACTACCGTAATATGCTTATCTACATCCGCCGTAATGTAGATGGTAAAACAATAGATAGCGAAACTCCTGACGTTCCCGTAAAACGCGAACAAAAGTTACTCTACCATATAGACCCAACCGCTCCCGATGATGAAGAGTTCGATTTTGGGAGTGTCGCGGAATATCAAGCGTTCTTGAAAAAACACAATCTTTTACAAGAAAACGCATCCGCTATCATCATTACAGGACAAATGGGAGAGCCGACAGAGTTAATCGCACGGTTGGAGCAAACAGGCAATGCCGTATATCCTGTACGCGATATCCAAAAACTAATACAAGGCAACCACATAGATTCTATCCGCCCCGCCGCTGTAATCAATATGGCACACGGAAGAATTGGAGATTATATGGTTGATTACCTCAATCGTCAGAACATTCCTCTATTCTCGCCACTGAATATAAATCGTTTGGTGGAAGAGTGGGAGGCTGACAAGATGGGCATGAACGGAGGTTTTATGTCGCAAAGCATCGTAATGCCCGAAATTGACGGAGCCATTCGCCCGTACGCACTGTTCGGTCATCATCTCAACGATGACGGGATGCAAGAGGTGTCTGCCATTCCAGAACGATTGGAGAAATTTGTCGAGACAGTGAATAACCATATCAAACTAAAAAGCAAGCCCAATAGCGAGAAACGAATTGTGATTTACTACTACAAAGGTCCGGGACAGAACGCGCTCACCGCAGCAGGTATGGAGGTCGCTCCATCGCTTTATAATCTTTTGACACGTCTGAAAAGCGAGGGCTATCGTGTGGAGAACATGCCTGCCTCAGCAGCTGAGTTAAACAAACTTATACAGCGTCAAGGTTCTGTGTTCAATGCTTATGCCAATGGCGCAAAAGCTGATTTCTTGAAAAATGGCAATCCCGAACTCATCTCCGCCGAACAATATGCCGGGTGGACTACAAAGGCTGTTCGTCCGCAGTTGATGGCCGATGTCGTCGCCATTGATGGGGAATTCCCTGGCTCTTACATATCAACCGAAGACGGCCGTTTGGCTCTGCCTCGTGTTGATTTGGGCAATGTAGTACTATTACCACAACTTGCAGCAGGCGCAGGCGACGATGATTTTGCTATAGTACACGGCACCGACGCGGCTCCTCCTCACGCCTATATAGCCTCCTACCTCTGGGCACGATATGAATTTGACGCAGACGTGATGATTCATTTCGGCACCCATGGAAGTTTGGAGTTTACGCCAAAGAAGCAGGTCGCGTTGAGCAGCAATGACTGGGCGGATATACTTGTCGGAACTGTGCCACACCTCTACATCTACTCGATCGGTGACGTCGGTGAGGGTATAATTGCCAAACGACGCTCCTATGCGACATTGCAATCACATCTTACCCCTCCGTTCATGGAAAGTAATGTTAGAGGTATTTACAAGGAACTTTCTACTGCCATACAAGAGTACAACAATTTACTTTACGCTGACGGCAAGCCGAATACCGACAAGGCGGCTTTGAAAGTCAAACACCTTACCGTTGAATTAGGTATTCATCGTGAGCTTCGTTTAGATTCGTTGATGGATACCCCTTATACCGAGCAGGAAATATCACGCATCGAGACTTTTGCGGAAGAACTTGCCAACGAGAAGGTTACGGGTGAGCTATATACGATAGGCGAGCCATATTCCACTGAGCGTATCCTCAGCAGCGTTTATGCGATGTCCACCGAGCCGATTGCTTATTCGTTGTTGGCTCTCGATAAAATGCGAGGTAAGGCAACCGATGACTTGGAAAAACATAAATCGCTCTTTACCCGTCTTTATCTGACACCGGCGAGGGATTTGGTCACTCATCTGTTAAATGGCGATATGCGGACTTCGGACGCTGTAATCTGCACTATAGCAGGTATTACCGAAGATGAGCTATATAAAGCCCGTGAAATAGAACGGACATTGTCAGCACCACAAGATATGATGGCAAGAATGGCTGTTATGCAGGCATCAACAGGTGGCACGATGAAACATCCGGCAGGAGCCGTGAAATCAGGAGGAGGCGGACACCCTGAATCAAAAACAGACACCGGGAATAAAACCGCTAATCAGCAATCGGCAAGGCAAGCAACAATGGGAGGTGGGAAACAGTACACCAAAGAGGAAAAAGAGTATGCCCGCGTAATAATGAAGGTTGAGCGTACTATCCGAAATGTGGATAACTATAAAACAGCATTAGAGAACAGCCCCGAAGCCGAGTTTATATCATTGATAAATGCGATGAACGGAGGATATACCGCGCCTTCGCCAGGCGGTGACCCGATAGCAAATACCAACGCCATTCCGACTGGACGCAATCTTTATGCAGTGAATGCCGAGGCTACCCCTACCGAACTCTCATGGGAAAGAGGTAAGGAACTTGCTGAAAATACCATAAGAATGTATCGAGAGCGGCACAACGATTCTATTCCACGCAAGGTAAGCTATACACTCTGGAGTGGAGAATTTATCGAAACAGAGGGTGCAACAATAGCACAGATTCTTTATATGTTGGGAGTAGAGCCTATTCGTGATGCATTTGGACGAGTGAACGATATTCGACTTATTCCATCGGAGCAGTTAGGTCGTCCCCGTATTGATGTCGTTGTACAGACCAGCGGACAGTTGCGAGATATTGCAGCTTCACGGTTGTTCCTCATCTCCCGTGCCGTAGAGATGGCGGCAGCATCGAGAGATGACATATACGAAAACTTTGTGTCTCAAAGCGTAGCAGATGCGGAACGATCACTCATTGAAAAAGGTCTGTCGCCGAAAGACGCGCGAGAAGTATCTACATACCGTGTCTTTGGTGGCGTGAATGGCAATTACGGCACAGGTATTACCAATATGGTGCAAAGTGGAGACCGTTGGGAAAACTCCTCTGAAATCGCTGACATATATCTGCAAAATATGGGTGCTTTCTATGGCAGTGAGAAGGCGTGGGAACAGGTGCAGCAATTCGCATTGGAAGCAGCCTTGACAAATACTGATGCGGTCATCCAACCTCGACAGAGCAATACTTGGGGCGCATTGAGCCTTGATCATGTTTACGAATTTATGGGAGGTATGAACCTCGCCGTACGCAATGTTACAGGTAAAGAGCCAGACGCTTATATGAGCGATTATCGCAACCACAACAATATGCGTATGCAGGAGTTGAAAGAGGCTATTGGTGTTGAGAGCCGCACTACAATATTCAACCCCACCTACATCCAAGAGAAGATGAAGGGTGGTCCAAGTGCCGCCGCCGGATTTGCAGAGATAATTCAAAACACCTATGGTTGGAATGTTACTAAACCGGAGGTCATCGACAATGAGATGTGGGACGAGGTATATAATATATATGTGGAGGACAAATTCAACCTCGATGTACGCAACTATTTTGAAGACCAAAATCCTGCCGCACTCGAAGAGATGACCGCTGTAATGATGGAGACTGCCCGTAAAGGTATGTGGGAAGCATCGGCAGAGCAATTGGCTGCAATAGCAAGACTACACACAGAGTTAGTGGAAAAACACAAGCCGTCTTGCTCGGGACATGTTTGCAACAATGCTAAATTACAAGAGTTCATCGCATCGCAAGTCTCTTCGGATATGGCTCGCAATTATAAACAAAACATACGCGAAATAAAAGAGGCTTCTCTTTCTGACGACAAAAGTATGGTTTTGAAACGTGAAGAGTTAAACTCATCGGATAAGGTTACAACGATTATCAGTAATACGGTTGTCGCAGCATTGGCTGTATTGGCAATCGTTGTCTTTGTGTTAGTTGTTCACCGTCGCCGCAAGAAAATGGAGGAATAAATAATAAATGGAGACAGTCTTCCTTGTAATGATGATATTGGTTTGCTTCAATTACATTTTGAAGCAAACCAATCGTAAGTTTTATTCAGTGGCTTTTTCTGCTTTGGTTTGCGCTGTATTTGTCGGGGTTATGTGGAGATACGCCATCGAACAATCGAAATCGCAAATTTCGGATTGGCTTGCCGACTCATCGCTAATGCTTGATATTGCTGTGATTCTGACATTAGAGGTCGCTATTCAAATGGCTTTCTGTGTCTTAGCCGCACACATTCAAACGACAGGAAAAGTCAAACCCATAACAATATGGATTTATCGCCTACTGCGTTGGTTCCCGGGTGTGCTTATTTTCCCCGTGTTATTCAGTTTTTTAGTGACGGCGATTTTTGCATTCCCCGGCATTTCATTCCAGTTAATCGCATGGGTGTTGGCCGCCATTGTGTTTGTTTCGATACTGCTCGGCACTTATGGCTTAAAATGGCTGTTGCCAGAGAAAGAGATACGCCTTGAATTGCTGTTCTTGTCAAATGCCCTAATTGCAATACTGGGTGTTATAGCTACTGTAAACGGACAAACCGCTGTCGCCGGTAGTAGCGATGTGGATTTGACAGCACTTGCGGGTGTCGCCTTGTTTGTCATCGCGGGACTTGTCTTCGGCACACTGTCATATAATATCAAGTTGAAAAAAATAATTAAAAATAAATAACAGTATGAATTACATCTCAAACATCCTTTATTGGATTTCGACAGGCCTGTTAGTCCCTGTCATCGTATTGCTTATCTTCTTTTTCTTGCGTTCTTTATTGCTTATCGGAAGCTTTTTCGGGCAATATATGGCTATTCGCCGTACAGCCGCACTTATCAGCAAGGAACTCGACCTACTGAACAAAGAAAATGTGGTGACGCTTGCAGAAAGATTGCCAAAGAAAAATCCATCTCTTGTTGTTACTTATATGAAACGGTTGCTGGAGGCTGATAGCGTAGCAATGCGTCAACGTCTGCTTGCTGATTTTGAGATCGAGGCAGATAAAGATCTTTCTACTTCCAAGACATTGAGCAAGATGGGACCGATGCTCGGACTTATGGGGACACTTATTCCTATGGGACCTGCATTAGTGGGACTCGCGACAGGCGATATTGCCTCAATGGCGTACAATATGCAGGTCGCCTTCGCAACAACTGTTGTTGGTTTGTTCGCTGCCGCTATCGGTTTCATTACTCAACAGGTAAAACAACGCTGGTATCTGCAGGATATGACCAATCTTGAGTTTGTATCCGATTTGTTGAACTAAAACAACACTAAATTATGAGACGCAGACTGCTAAATAAAGATGAGGACAACGACCCAATGAGCGTTGTCAGTAACCTGTTCGATGTGGCAATGGTCTTTGCTGTGGCTTTGATGGTTGCACTCGTAAGCCGTTACAATATGACGGAGATATTGAGTCAGGAGGATTTTACAATGATTAAAAATCCCGGTAAGGAGAATATGGAGATTATTACCAAAGAGGGTGAGAAGATAAACCGTTACACTCCATCAGAAGACCAAGACTCCAAAAACGGTAAACGAGGCAAAAAAGTCGGTATCGCCTACGAATTGGAAAATGGCGAAATAATCTATGTGCCAGAATAACAATTATTGCCGCCATATAAAACTCAAGAGGACATAAAAAACATTCCCGAAGGCCTGAAACCAGCCTTCGGTTTTTCTTTTTAAAAAGCAAGCCCATAACGAACTCAGTATCTATGACATGAGCGGTAACGTGTGAAATGGTGTAACGACTATCACGGCATCTACAGCAGCGAAAAGCAGACAAAACCACAAAGCCCCCAGTTCGGCATCCGTTATGTTCTCCGTGGCAGAAACTGGAACAATTCCGCAAGAATTTGCAGAGTATCCTACAGAAACAGCGCATATAACACTGACCTTGGCTACAGATCGGATTCCGCCTCGCCATCAATTTTATAAACCGCTTATTAAGAAAACAATGTTAAAATCAGGTGACAATCTTGAATCAGTTTTCTATCTATACTTTACACTTCAACGAAAAAAGTTGTCCCAAGTCGTCCATATTGTCGTAATTATCTGACAGCATATTATTTTGACAGAAAAGGAATATCTCCCGTCAAAAACAGCAGGTACACGGCACTGAGTTCGTTTTGAGGACAAGATAATATTAAACTTATTTAAGGAAAGCTATAAGGAACAGACTATCTATCCTCTTGGCACATCATCATTTTCGCATATTGTGACCGCCCATTTACTTTTTATACTTTCATATCGCTATTAACCGTTTGCATTTTATGACAAATATGAATACCGTTTTGTCTTACCCATACTCATCACATGTCTGCTCACTCTCAAACCCTTGGCCCACATTGAGATATAATTAATTTTAACATCTTTTATTTATTAAAAGAATTTTTATATTTTTGCCCTCTGATAACATCTGCGGTATCATCTAATTATCAATCTGTTTTGAACAATAATATACCATTATCCCATTCCTAATTAATGAATTAATTTGAAATATAAAAAATATGAAATCAAATGGTACATACGACTGGAAATTCTCTACAGTTGGCGGTGTCACACGTGTTAATATTGATAATGGGCAGGACATAGCACATCTCGGCGAGCTCGACCAGAAGATGTGGACTGCACTAAGCTGCCCTACTAACGGGCTTGCCATCGACCCAAAAACACTTAACTATATTGACAGCAACGGTGACGGGAAGATCCATGTGAATGAGGTGGTCGCTATCTCTCAATGGCTTGTCTCCGTCATCAAAAATCCCGACCTACTTTTTAATAATGACAGTTTCATCCCATTAGAGGCTTTCAATCTTGAGAACGCTGAGGGGAAGCGCCTACATGGCGTTGCACAACAGATCCTCAGAAACCTTGAGTCAACGAAAGATTCCATCTCTATAGACGATGTCTCCGACAGCATGGCAATCTTTGCGAAGACACGTTTCAACGGTGACGGGGTAATAGTTGAAAGAACCGCGGACGATCCAGAGCTTCAGAACCTTATCTCGTTGTGTAAGAGCACTATAGGCACCGCCATTGACCGCAGTGGAGAGATGGGTGTCAACACCGAACAGATAGAGACATTCTTTTCCGCACTCTCCGACTTCACCACATGGAAAGAAGCCGGCGAGAAGGATAAAGACATCATTTTCCCATTCGGTGACAACACCGCAAACGCATTTACAGCATTTATCACGATAAAAGACAAGATCGACGATTATTTCATGCGCTGTAAGCTGTCAGTTTTCAATAGCGACTGTGCGCCTGTTCTCGATGTCACAGTGTCACGTATCAGTGAGATAAGCGACAGGAACCTCGCTGACTGCAACGACGAGATAGCGAAATACCCTATTGCCCATGTCAACAACGAAATGAGGCTCGCACTCAACACCGGAATCAACCCTGCATGGACAGGCGCATTCTCCGACCTTAAAAAGAACGTATTCGACATCTTATTCCCTAATAGTGAATATATCACTGAGGAACAATGGATTAGCACTAAAAACATATTTAATCCATACATAGCATGGACCGGCGCGAAAAAAGGCAACCAAGTCGAAAGCTTAGGATACGACACAGCGAAAAAGATTCTTGAACAGAACCGTAAGGCTGAACTCCTTGAACTTGTTGCCAAAGATAAATCACTCGAATCCGTTTCAAACGACATAGATTCTGTAGGCAAGCTGCTTTATCTGTACCGCGATTTCTCTACCCTTTTAAAGAATTTCGTCACATTCTCTGATTTCTATTCTAAAAAGAAAAAAGCTGTTTTTCAGGCAGGCACATTATATATAGACCAGCGCAGCTGTGACTTATGTATCAAGGTGTTCGACGCCGCAAAACATAATACGATGGCAAGTCTGAGCGGCATGTACATACTCTATTGCGACTGCACATGCAAAAGCAAAAACGCGACAATGTCGATAGCAGCAGTTGTCACTGACGGTGATATAGGGAACATCAAAGTCGGGAAAAACGGTATTTTTTATGACCGCGACGGCCTTGACTGGGACGCTACCGTCACAAAAATCATCGACAACCCAATCAGTGTGCGACAGGCGTTTTGGTCACCTTACCGCAAACTCGCCAATTTCATTGAGGAACAGACGAATAAGTTTGCGGCAGACAAAGACAGCAAGGTCTTAAACAACGCTACAGCGAACATCTCCAATGCCTCAGTCTCCAATGGCACTACAGATGCGAAAGCACAGCCTTTCGACATGTCTAAATTCTTAGGACTCTTCGCTGTGATAGGAATGGCTCTCGGCACTATCGGCACCTTCCTCGTACAACTTGCCACAGGATTCTTGAAACTATCGTGGTGGCAGATGCCGTTGATTATCATAGCTATTCTACTGATAATCTCCGGACCGGCTATGTTGAAGGCCGCATTAATGCTTCGTAAACGCAACCTATCCCCTCTCCTAAATGCTAACGGCTGGGCAATCAACGCCAAACTGCTCATCAACGTTCGTTTCGGCCAAACATTGACAAGTATGGTGAAATATCCAATAGTGAAAATGAAAGACCCATTTGGAGAGAACAAGGCACCTCTTTGGAAAAGAATCTTGTTATGGCTCGTGATTCTATGCGCTGTTGCATGCGCAGTATATTTCATCTTGCCAGAAGAGAAACGACCGTTCTCATTTGGAAATAAAACCGAAAATGTGGTTGAGATAAAAGATATAGAAAATATCGCTGAATAACAATTGGTTACACAACCAACAGCCCCGGATTATCCTTTATGATACTGGGGCTACCCCCTCCCCCTAATAATAAACAACAAAAGCAACCCCACCGCTTAAATTTTATAATCTGTTGTGATTCATCAATTTACAAAGCATTTTATGATTTAAAAGACAATTTTAAAAAGTTCTTATCAACTTTAAAAAACTCTATTTTTTATTATACTACTTAAAAAATAATCTTTAACTTTGCGGCTGAAAAGAAGTAGGAATTTATTTCTGAGGGGTGCTTCCTTTTAAGGTTGCTGAGATTATACCCGTTGAACCTGATGTAGGTAATGCTGCCGCAGGGATTTTCCACTCCCTAATATTTGGTTTCTTCACATTTTGGTTTACGGAGTTATAATATCTTGGTTAACAAGCTGTTATAATAACCGTTCAGTATATCACCACCCACATATATCCCCACTTCTAAAAAAATGAAAAATGGAGAATAACGTAGATAAAGCATTAGGGAATTGCAATAATATTGTTGAAAATCAGGACAATGACATAGAGCCAAGAGCTATACCAAATGACTTAGGCAGAGAAAAAAGACGGAAAAAAATGTCTGATAAATGGAAAATACAGTTTATCACAAACAATGCCGGGGGTTATTCGCATATTGACGGAGTACGACTTGCCTTAGAGGGAGGTTGCAAATGGATTCAGCTGAGAATGAAAGATTGCGAGGAGAAAGACATCAAAGCAACAGCATTGGAGATGAAAGAGTTATGTTATAGTTACGGAGCGATGTTTCTGATTGATGATAATGTGGAGATTGCGTTAAAGGTAAAGGCTGACGGAGTACACCTCGGGAAAAACGACATGTCACCGATTCAGGCGCGAGAGATACTTGGCGATGACTTTATCATCGGAGGCACCGCAAACACTATCAACGACATAAGGTATCTGATAACCCAAGGTGTGGATTATATTGGCTGCGGACCATTTCGCTTCACATCTACAAAGAAAAACCTTTCTCCAATAATTGGTATTGAGGGATATGGCGACATTGTGAGAACCATGAAAGAAGAAGGTATGAAAACAATGATGGTAGCGATAGGAGGAATAAAGGTGAGCGATATTAAGGTGTTGATAAAGAAAGGCATAGAAGGTGTTGCCGTCAGCAGTGCGATACTTGATTCAGACAATCCTGTCGATGAGATGCAAAAAATGATCAGAGAATTTCAAAAAGACATTGTCAAATGATATTGCGGAAAAGCAATTGGATTTTTAACCTTAAAATTATAATAAAATGATTGAGACACAAGTATCAAGGGGTATTATAGATACCTATTTTGAGAAGTTAAGGCAGAATCTGGAGTTGGATGTCGCTATTGTTGGCGGCGGGCCATCAGGAATTGTAGCTGCCTATTATCTTGCAAAAGCAGGGTTAAGGGTCGCACAATTCGACCGTAAGTTGTCACCTGGCGGTGGCATGTGGGGTGGAGCTATGATGTTCAACCAGATTGTCATTCAAGAAGAAGCAATGGATATCGTTCGCGATTTCAATATCAACTACGCACCTTATAGCGACGGCTTATACACGATGGATTCTGTAGAAAGCACATCAGCATTGTTATACCACGCCGTTCATGCCGGAGCAACAATATTCAACTGCTATTCTGTTGAAGATGTAATATTCAAAGAAAACAAGGTCTCCGGTGTCGTTGTTAATTGGACTCCTGTTCTTAGAGAAGGCCTCCACGTTGACCCATTGAATATTTTTGCACGCTGCGTCATCGATGGGACAGGTCATGATAGCGAGATGTGCAAGGTTGTAGCAAGAAAGAACGGAATATCACTCGACACTTCTAACGGTCAGGTTATCGGTGAACGCTCACTTGATGTTACCGAAGGCGAACGCCAAGTTGTTGAAGGAACAAAAGAGATTTATCCCGGACTGTATGTTTGCGGCATGGCATCATCAGCTGTGTCTGGAACCCCAAGAATGGGCCCTATCTTCGGCGGCATGCTGATGTCAGGAAAGAAAGTAGCAGACATAATCATCGAGAAATTAAAGAAATAACCAAATCTTTCGCAGGCAGGAGGAACACAACCTCCCTCCTGCCCTTTTATGACACATATCCTTTCCCAAATCAAAACATGTTATTTATTGTCGTTACAAATCCTTTTTTCATTGATAACGAACACATTGTGATTCGCAACCTTATTGATTATGGCGTGGATTATGTGCATGTGCGAAAGCCAGAAGCTAAGTTATTCGACTATGAGAATCTGCTCTCCTCGCTCGATGAAAAAACAATAAGCCATATTGTATTACACGACTTCCATGAGTTAGCTTTGCATTATCCAGTTCATGGAATACATCTGAATAGACGTAATCCATCAGTGCCCAAAGGTTTTACCGGTAACATCTCTTATTCGGCACACTCCTTGGACGAGGTAAGGCGACTTCCAGAAGATTATGAGTATTGCTTCCTAAGTCCAATCTATGACAGCATCTCTAAAAAAGGATATAACTCGGCCTTTAAAAAAGAAGATTTACTTGAGCAAAATATTAACAGACTGATAAACAAACGTGTAATCGCTCTCGGCGGTATCACCTATGAAAAAATTGACGAACTGAACGATATGCACTTCCTTGGATTCGCAATGTTAGGCGACATTATGAATAAAGTAGGGGATTCTGATTTTGAACAATATGTCAAAAAGATTGATAGAAAAAGAAAAGCACTCTCGACCCATAACTTCTTTCATGATACTGATTTTAATGATACATTAGGGAACCGAAGTAAAACCTCGGACCATCAGGCATAATTAATTCCTTATATGACAATGCGTTAAGCCAGTCAATTTTAAAAGTAAGATGAAATTTCGGTGTCACAACGAAATCAACTCCCACAAATGGCGCAATAGCGAAGAACTGTTGCTTATTAAAAACCACCGACGTCTCATTCTCCCAATCCTTATTATTACCATCAAATAAAATCAAACACGCTCTCGAACCTCCACCTACCGTAACACCTAAATACGGCATTATCCGTCCAATATATAAGCGGTAATCTGCGAGAATACCGCCCCATCCGAATTTGACAAAACTTCCGTTTGAAAGTGTTTGCATTGTTGATACATAACCTTCCGTACCTATCCTAACGTGATTCCCGATATGGAATTTGATAGAGCCACCGATTCCTATAGTCATCCCCTCCGTCTCAAATGATATCGGAGATATTTCCCCAGACAAAAAACCAATGTGAAGCATCATACCTCCATCATATTTTGAGGCAACAGTATCGCTGTTTTTGTCTATCTCACCTCTGACAGCCGCCACCATCGGCAACGACAGCAATAATAAAGTAAGAACAAATACTAAAATTTTTAAAATCATCTGTTGATATTTTGAAATAAAGTATAAAGATATTAATGAAATTTAACATTTTTTGTTTTAGACAAAAATTAATTCTTGTAATCCCATATAAATTACGCACATTCACTGATGGGATAATCATTTATCTCTCATAGAAACACAAACTCATCATTCATTGGATACTTCGGCCTCCCTTTTTATTGCTTATTGAAAGCCTCCTCTTTTATGAACCCACAAACATATATTCACATATATTCACCCAATTTTTTCACTTCGTCTGTGAAAATACACATGGTGAGATTCCTCCCACGATTTTAAAGAATAACTCTAAAAAACTAAAATTCACCGCATAACTTTATCAACACTCAATGATAGGATTATGGCCTATACCCCTTATACATGTTCATTGTGGTCAATGCGGTTTTACGTGTAAAGTATGGCTTATGATTTTTCCTTGATTATCCATGTAATTAAACATCGAAATCGGCACCCAAAAACCGACAAATTCACTGATCTGCCAACATCGCACATAGACATATTACATCGTCTTCTCTGAATCTTACCAATATCCCTGTCCCTATCCAAAATCATGCTCCATAACCACATTTGAACCTTCTGACCTACAATCCAAAAATAAAATCATTAAGGTTATTATTGTTTATAAAACTTTAAACATTACTTTACTTAAAAAACCTTTTAAACAGCCGACATTTATAAAAGGTTTCCACAATACTAATCTACGGTTCTATCTTTTACCGTTTTTATTTCAATTGTCCATATATTACCTTATGTAATTTATTGATTTACAATCATATTATAAAATAATTTCCAAAACATTTTAACCAACTTGTATTTTTAGTATAATTATCTTCCGCTAATTAATTACTGAATAATTTAAACAATAAATTATATATTAATCAACCACAACAATAGCGATAGTCGTGTTATTACCTAATAATGCGCATAGTCTCTCGATATTACTCACAAATACTTATTATTCAATCACTTACATATTACAATCTCAGTTGGAATAAAATCAAGTGTGCAGATGTTAGCAAAAACGATAACAAAATCCTTTCGATCGCTTCCAAAGATATATTTGAAAAAAGTCATTATCCAACTATGTAATATTCACTATTATTGGTGTCCGGGGAATTTTGAATTGGTATTCTATCGAAATATTTACCTGACACTTATGAAAAAAGTTGTTAAAAGTTGTCCCCGTTGTCGTCAAAATACTACATCTATTTTTTGACATTAAATCCACCTGCCATTTATCAAAATCAAAAAGGATAGGGCTTTGACTCTATTTACCGGACAACAATAATTCATTATCAACAAGATGTCAAAGAACAGGCTTTGGGCGGCAATCCGTTCCAATCGGTATAATTATCCCTGCAACATATCTACTACGACATGGAACGACATTATTTATTTCATTATGAGCAATGCCAATTGCTCCACAAACATCATTATTCCTAAGAATATTTTGGTTTTTTGATTTAAAGACCTCGCATAAAAAGAGTTATCGTCATAATCACACGAGGTCTTTGCCCCGACCATTTTGTCCGAAATAAAATGGTCAATATATGTAAAGGTTTTGGTTTTTCAGATCCTTATTCACCACATTGTTAAATGTAAATAACAGCGATGAACGTTATTTTCATAATATTCAATTTTATACCATTGAGTATTATATGATTAAGACCTTGCGTCCTATTTCATTCACTCATACATTTTGTATTAGTCGGGGTGGATAGGGCGAATTATAGCGACAGTTTTCCATACACGCAACAATATTTTCAATGGTATTACTATCTCATTATCATCAGCCCTATAAAAGTTGCGCAAAGGCACAATACTAAAGACACTACCATATAAATCAGAGGAATCAGCAGCTGACTATTCCGCAACAAAGATATAATCTCCATTGAGAAAGTAGAAAACGTAGTAAAGCCCCCGCAAAAGCCAACAACCAATAACAGACGTATAGAGTTATTAGGATTTTTATTAAGGCTTCCTATCAGCATTCCAATTAAAAGACAGCCTATTACATTAGCAGTCATAGTATTAATTGGGAATCCTCCTAGTATTTCCTTACATCTCGTTAACAATACTGATATCAGATAACGAAACGAGCAACCTAATCCACCACCGAGGAACACCAATAACAACTCCTTAAACATTATAGTTTCATTATAATGACAGGAATCTTTCAACGTTTCCGACCACGATGCCCAACCTAAGCTCGAAAGCTTCTTTTGTCGCAAAGCCAATATGTGGCAGAAGCATTGTATTTGGGACAGTCAAAAGCGGATTATCCGATGGTAATGGGGGTTCACAATCATAAACATCGGTTGCAGCACCGGCTATCAATCCTTTATTAAGGGCTTCAGCGAGGTCTTTTGTATTGACAATAGGCCCACGGGCTGCATTAACGATTATAGATGATTTCTTCATTAAAGCAAAGTCTTTTGCAGTAAGGAAGTCACGGGTATCGTCATTCAGCGCAAGATGCAAGGCCACGATATCTGATTCTTTTAACAGAGTCTCTTTATCGACAAAACTCACACCATCAACTTGTTTAGGGGTACGGTTCCATGCTATTACACGACAACCGAATGCCTGAGCCAAAACAGCAGTCCTTTGTCCAATTGTCCCCATTCCAATGATACCTACGGTTTTTCCTGCGATTTCACGTCCCGGAGCAATTGACGAGCCTATACCGCTACGCGTAATCCTATCGTTTTCAATCACATGACGATACAGCCCAATCATCATACAAATTGTCTCTTCAGCAACAGCCTCTGTTGAATAACCTGCTGCATTGTTGACCAATATATTCCTTCTCCTACACTCTTCCATATCAATATGGTCAAGACCGGTAAAAGCGATCGACAACATCTTTAAATTTGGACATGCGTCAAAGAAATCCTTTCTTAACGGCATATTACTCTCAATAACAATATCCGCGCATCCCGCTCTCTCAATGTTTAATTCAGGCCTTCTGTCAGGATATATCACCACTTCATGACCATTTTTCCTCAAATTATCGCAACTTCTCTCTATCGCTTCCACCGAAAGACCAAGAGGCTCTAAAAATACAATCTTCATTTTCTAATAATTTTTTGACCAACAAAGATAATCTTTTTTCATTAAAAACTAAGAATAAATCAATGGGACTATCCATTAGCAAAAAGGGAATGTGTGTTATTATCTACCTATGATGAAACTAAATATAAGCATATATGAAATTACATGGAATGGGATTCCACGCTGAATAGCCCCATTATGTGTTAGTAATTATTTTTTAGATTCATCTTCATCTCCTATTCTGTCGATAAGCACAAAATTATCCATTACAATCTCAGTAAAATAACGTTTATTCTTGTCCTTATCCTCGTATTGTCGTGTCTGAAGCCGCCCCTCCAATGCCATCATTTTCCCTTTTTTGACAACTTTCTCTACCAACTCTGCGGTTTTTGACCATGCGACAATATTATGCCATTGTGTCTCCGAGACAAGTTCATTCTTTTCATTATAATGTCTCTCATTTGTAGCAAAAGTAAATCTCGCCATCTTCCGTCCTTCTCCAACGGTTTTAATCTCCGGTTCCACACCCGGTCGCCCAATCAATTGGACTGTGTTAATCAAGGTTCCCATATAATTTTGTTTTTATTTATTTCAACAGCAAAATTATATCGAAAAAGAAAAATAGCCGTATGAAAAACAGATAAAATATTGTAAAAATATAAGTGATTGATAATCCTGATCTTAAAACAACACAAAAATATTATCTCCTAAATATTATTGTTAATAAATATTCATCTTTTACAATCTTCATTGTCCATAATAGACAATAGTTCATCTTTACCAATAAATATCATGTCAAAGTTTTCATTTTTTAGCATTTTAGATGCAACAGTAAGGATTTTGCCATCTAATTCTACCGTATGGGTCTGAACATCCTTATTTGACAATATATCCTTTATATCGTGTGTAATTCCGATACCGAGAAATTTGAAAACCGCCTCTTTACGAGTCCACAATTTGATAAAAGCCAAACTTTTGTCCTTTGAATCCTCTATCTCTCTAATCTCATCATCATTACACACATAACGAACCAAAGAATCCCTAAAACGAGATGTTTCTTCAATATCCACACCGATTTCAGTATTAGACAAAGCCACGGCTACTGCTGATTTACAATGACTTATACTAAAGAACAGATCAGGTTGCTTGGTTAAAAATGGTTTTCCATGTTCATTATAAGTAAAGGCCAGATCTTTTTGAAAATTACCGAGTTGTCGTTGAAGCAATCCGAGAAGCATTAAATATGACACAGCACTCTCAATCCTACCTCTATTATATTTGTATTTGAGCATTTGTTCGCAGCGCCAAGCTGGTAAAAACGACATACATCTTTCGATGAAATCGTCACCCAAGTCCTCTACCTTATCAAAAACCATTATCTTCATAGCGCAAAAATATAAAAAAGCAGGGACATTGCCATGCAACGTCCCTGCAATTTTAACGATAATCGTTAATATTACTTACTTGATAACAGTAACACGTTTGACACTTGTACCGTTCTCAGTTACTACGCTAACCATGTAAACGCCTGCCTCGAACTGCCTCATGTCGATAACTTTGCTGTCACCGCTTACAGCCTGGTCGTAAACCATCTGACCCATTGCGTTAACGATGGTGATGCGCTGCATTGATGTTGCATAGACGTTCAAATCACCGTTAGTTGGGTTAGGATAGATAGCATTTACAACTTCGTTCTCGTTAACATTTGTTACATTGACGTTAACTGTAACCATTTCTGATTCGCAATTCTCGTAAACTGCAACAACACCGTATGTATAGTTGCCTGGAGTATTTGTCAACTCGTCACCGAATTCCATTTCTGAAACTTCTGCAACTAACATATCGTTACGATAGATCTTGTATGAGATAGGTTCTGCCTCGCAATCCCATGTGAGATATGCACCATAGATACCTTCAATATAGATATAGTCTCCTTCAAGATCCTTAACTGGTGTGCAGATAGTCTCAATTTCAGCACATGTTGGGCAAGACATTGCATAGTATAATGAGTCAGCATAAACGACTCTTACACATAATTCATGTTCTCCGATTTCCATATTGCTGATAGAGATTGAGTTAGAAGTGATTGGTTCTGCTGTGATTAATTCACCATCAACAAATACCATTGCGCCAAGGATACCTGCGATTGGAGTTGGAGGAACTGGAGAACCTTCTGCTAATTCGTAGATACCTACAACGTTAGGATCTGCCTGAACGTTACCGAAGAAGCAAGTCTTGTCGCCATATGCGCCAACGAATGCACCGCCAGAGATACCACCAGCTGCACCTGGAGTTGAAGCGAAGTCAAACACAGGTGATGAACCTAATGTACCAGTTGTAATGTTGTAGTCGTAAACCTTACAATCGCTATTTGGCTGGCAGAAGAGATAGAGGTGTTCGACACCATCTGAATCTTTGAAGTAGCCTGAGCCGTATGCGCTTGATGGAGCTGGACCTGTCTGGATCTTAGCACCTGTACGGTCGAACAATCCGAGATCTGACCAGTTACCGCACCAGAATGCATCACGCTCTGGGTCGTATGAGATGTGACGTGAAGTCAAACCTGTACCATAGATTGAACCGACCTTTGTCTTATTGGCTAAGTCAAGGATGAAGATTTCGTTTCCACCTGATGTTGCATAGAAGTATTCACCGTCTGTAGTCATATCACGAACGCCAACTGCGCCAGAGATGTTGAAGCCTTCAACGAAGTTACCATTTAAGTCATATTTGTAGAATGTGTAACCACCTGTTGGAGAGGTTTGCCAACTTGATGTGTAGATGAACTCGCCATCTGTTACGACTCCCTGCTGACCTGCGCTTGTGCAGTTGAATGCTGCCATCATATCCCACATTGCACGGTTGTTTGCTCTGCCTGCCTTAGCAAGTGTGCCGCCGTCGTGTATGTTGTTGACTGAGATCTCTTTAACCTCACCCTTTGCACCTTCTGCTACGTATGCACGTACCATGAATGTGTAGCCTGGGATACCTGCGTTTGCAAGATCCATCCAGTCGATACCGTCGATTGATACCCAACGTCCGTTAGGATCGCCTGTAACGTCTGTACTGCATGCCGCCGGATATGTCGCACCGCTCGCATTGTAGAAGATAATCCACAAGTTCTGTGATGGGTCAACCACTACTGGCTCTGCAAACTCAAACTCTGAGAAGTTGGACTGTGTTCCAGCAAATGAAACATTCATTGTACCAACTGCTGTGCCTGGAGCTGTTGTACCACCGTTGTAAACTGTTACTGTTCCGCTCATTGACATGTAATCCCATGCTGCGACCTTTGTTACCATGTTGCCATCGTATGATCCTGCAGGGAACATGACTCCCCATGAGAATGTGCCACCACCTGTTCCGATAGCGTCAGAGCATGTACCATTATCATAGTAGTACCACTCGCCCTCACCTGGTGTTGGAGGTGTTGGTGTGCCACCTGGCATTACCCATGAAAGAACAACATCTGAACCATTCTGAGCTGCTGCAACGTTTGTTGCACCAACGAAGTTGTCACATGGAGTGTAAACGAACTCGTAGTCAGTGTATGCGCTCATACCTGTTGCATAGACTGCTGCAACTGATACTGTGTATGTCTGACCTTCAACGAGGTTCTCAGTATCAAGCTGATAGAATGCGTATTCTGTATCGCCTTGATATGTACCATCGAGCATAACTTTGTAACCCAAAGCGACGCGTGGTTCTTCATCCTTTGAGGCAACAACTGGTTTAACGCCTGCCTTAGCAAGTGTACCGCCATCGTATGTGTTGTTGACTGAGATCTCTTTAACCTCACCCTTTGCACCTTCTGCTACGTATGCACGTACCATGAATGTGTAGCCTGGGATACCTGCGTTTGCAAGATCCATCCAGTCGATACCGTCGATTGATACCCAACGTCCGTTAGGATCGCCTGTAACGTCTGTACTGCATGCCGCCGGATATGTCGCACCGCTCGCATTGTAGAAGATAATCCACAAGTTCTGTGATGGGTCAACCACTACTGGCTCTGCAAACTCAAACTCTGAGAAGTTGGACTGTGTTCCAGCAAATGAAACATTCATTGTACCAACTGCTGTGCCTGGAGCTGTTGTACCACCGTTGTAAACTGTTACTGTTCCGCTCATTGACATGTAATCCCATGCTGCGACCTTTGTTACCATGTTGCCATCGTATGATCCTGCAGGGAACATGACTCCCCATGAGAATGTGCCACCACCTGTTCCGATAGCGTCAGAGCATGTACCATTATCATAGTAGTACCACTCGCCCTCGCCTGGTGTTGGAGGTGTTGGAGGTGTTGGACCTGGATTAGGATCACTGTTTGGCATTGGACCAACCCATTTTGCCCAACCTGTTGTTGAAACAAAGAGGTCTTCCACCACAGTAATGTTCTCTTCAAGCTGGCAATTGACTGTCATTTCTTCCCAGATGCTGATAACATCACCGTTTGCACATGATGTGTAACCATCGAGAGCAATTGTGTATGTATATTCACCCTTACGGAAGTCATCGAATGTAACTGAACCTGTTGCGTCCAATGTGGCTGCGTATGTATATTCCTCAACATTGTTTACAAATTCAACTGTTGTACCTTCAACTGATTGACCGTTGTTTGCGACAACAGAAACTGTAAGTGTTGTGAACATGTCTTTATCAACAGTATTTGACCAGACGATTTCTGATTCGTTACCAGTTGATGAAACGTATGAACCTGTAAGGACAACATTGTCGATAATAGCACCGTAACCATCGTTTGAACCAACTGCGAATGCGAGTTGTGTTGATGATGACAACGCCGCTGCAGGAAGTGTTATAGAACGTTCTGCAAACACTGCATAGTCTTGCTGACCATCAGTGAATGTCTCCATTGCGACCCATTCACCGCTGTTTACACGGTAGTAAACTGTAAGTGGATCTGGACCATAGACTGATGTTCCAACACCCTGAGTATGCTGATGTCCTAAGAATGTAAGAGTTGCGCTTGTTGCATCTGTGAGATCAACGGCTGGTGTAACGAACTTCATTGACATTGCGCCAGTGTAGTTGTAGTCAACGCGTGCTGCCAATGCGCCTTCACCTGTATATTCACCATCAATGTACCATGCATAGCCGGTGCCTTCCATTGACCAATCTTCTGGCATTCCGTCCTCAAAGTCTTCATCGATAAGAGTCTGTATTGAAGGGGTTGGAGGAAGAACACCACCTCCTGTTGTTAACTCAACATCATCAACAAGGAGTAAGTATTGGTCTGTGCAGTCGAAGTGACGGATAGCGACCCAGATTTCCTGACCTGCGTATGCGCTGAGGTCGATGGTCTTCTGATACCAAGTGCCAACTTCTTTTGAGCCATTAAGCTCTCTCTTTACAGCTGTCGATGAACCCTTTGCTGTCATTGTCTCTTCCCAGATTGTGGTGAAGTCGTTAGGGTCAGTATTTCCTGTTGTAGAAACTGCAACACCGTAATGCTCTGCTGGCCATGCGGTATAATATGCAGCTGCCCAGAAAGTAATCTGTGAATACTGTGCTTTGGTCGGGCAAACAAGATAGTTATCTGGTGTAAGTGGAGTGTAGAAGTAACTTGCTGACTCAGCGCAGTCTGAACCTGAATGGCAAGGAGCAGCATAACCAGTAGCCATAAGGGTCGAGGTTGGTGCCCACATATCTCCATCACCGTCAGCATCGATGTTTGTCCAGCCCTCTAATGAGCCTTCGAAACCGTATGTATAAGTCTCAGCGGCTGCTCTGTTATCTTCTGGAGCGAGATAGCCATCGTAAACGGCTGCAACACCATACTGATATGAACCTGCCTCAATTGTAGCAAATTCATTATCTGACATCTCCATTCCTGTTGTCATACCGAGAAGAACTGTCTCTTCGTCTGACAAGACATTTCTACGATATACGTTGAAGTTCTGGAATGTACGTGTATTTGCCATTGATTTATCAGAACCGTCTGAAAGTGTGATATCATCAACATCAAGATAGAACCAGTCTGTGCAGTTGAAGTGACGGATAGCGACCCAGATTTCCTGACCTGCGTATGCGCTGAGGTCAACGGTCTTCTGATACCATAAGCCTTGTGCTCTTGTGCCGCGAATATCGCTCTTTGCGTATGCCTCAACTGAAGATCTCTTAGCTGTCATTGTCTCTTCCCAGATTGTAGTGAAGTCATTTGCACTTGTATTGCCTGTTGTTGAAACAGCAACTCCATAATGCTCTGATGGATAGCTAGCGTCTTGTGCTGCTGCCCAGAATGTGATAGCCGCACCATCTTGCACTGTCAACTTAGTTGGGCTGACGAGGTAGTTATCAGGTGTAAGAGCACCTACATAGTTAATGTATGATTGTGAGAACAACATACCTGCTGAGCTATTATGGCCTGGAAGGTTTGATGCCATACCGTTCTGCCATACGTTACCGTCGCCATCAGCATCGATATTTGTCCAGCCCATGAGTGTGCCATCTTCGAAGTCGTATGTCTGACCTGGAACTGGAGGTGTTGGCTCATCTTTCCTATAAAGGGTGATATTATCAACATAGATACAGTCGTCATTGCTGTTGACAGAACTATCTTTTGAATATTTCCATCTATATGTGTGTGTACCTTCAGTAACATTGTATTCTCTGTACATATATACACCAGCACCACTGAGAGCATCACCCTGCTGTACGCCATCGATATAGAAGTAGAACTTATCGTAAGAAGTCTCTGAAGAAGTTTTTACATAGAAACCAACTTTTGCATCGTAAGGAACATCAACGATAGCGTCGATGTATGACTCAGCGCTAGCGATACCTTCGCATGATGACTTCATGCAGTATGTTCCTTCGTATGGGTTAGAAGTTGTAATAACCCATGGGTATGAAGAAACTGTATTGTCGAAGTTAGCTTGTGAGAAGTCGCCTGTCTCAAAATCAACAAACAACTCTGCTGGATCCCATGACCAAGTTACATTAGCTACTGTTTCATCATCATCAACTTCAGCAACAACTTGACCTACAGGTTTGTAGAACTCGTGGATGTTGATGTCAACATTACCTGTTAATTGGTTGTAAACGATCTCAACATTAGATACTGTGATATCTGCATATCCTGAAAGTGATGCTGTTACATCATACAAACCGGCTAAGAGTTCGCCTGAGTATTCTCCGTTTGCATCTGTTGTGAATGTGAAAGTCTGTTCTGCTAAATATTCGTCAACACCGTTGAATGTGACTGTTACGCCTTCCATTAATGATGCTGGCTCTAATTCATAAACCTTACCGTTTACCGAACCGTTGCCTGTCATATGGACATAAACCGGATTGGTTGGTAATGACTCACCCTCATCATAAACAGCTGTAACATAAATTTCGTGACCTTGTTCAACATTGTACTCAAGACCTTCAACGTTGTATGTGGTGCCATAAATTGTCTGTGCATTATATTTAACACCGTCAACATATACGTTGTATCCACGGAAAGTACGATTCATCTCCCATGAAAGGACTGCTGCCTCTCCTGGATAGAGATTTGTATTCTCAACGACAAGGTTCTCAGGACCATCGATGACTGTTGTGAAGCCAACAATCTCGCTGCTTGATACGCCTGAAGTGTTGCGCTCGTTAACTTGGACGAAATATGTCCTGTTATGGTCAAGGTTTGCTAAGATAGCTGTCTCAACGAGTTCATCTGTCCAGTCGATAAGAACATCCTCTGGAGGATATTGTGAGCCTAACAACACCTGCATCTCTGTTGTGTAGTCACCGATAATCCACTGTAATAAATATGGTGTTGTAACATCAGTCTCACCATCTGCTGGAGCAATAATCTGTGCCGCGACAGGTGTTGGAGCAACTTCCGCATTGATTTCAACATCGAAGTTCTCTGTTGATGAAGACATAGCGACATAGTATGTACCAGCAGGAACATACATATTATCAACGCCATAGCTACGTGTTGAATTGTTTGCATTCTCACGCTCCTCAATCATGCTCATATATTCAAGAGCTTTTGATGTACCGTTAACGACAGCATTGTCTTTTGCCTCTAATGCTTCAGCTGCAATTGATGTTGTTGCAAGGTCTGCGAGGTTAACTGTAACCTGACGACCTGTAGGAAGCTCTGCTAAACGAATATAGATGAGAGGAGTATAGTTTCCATTCGAGAACCAATTCTGACCACCGAAAGAGTAATAAATCTTTCCGTTTGCATCTGTAGGATATTTACCACAATATGCTGCGTATGAGCTGTTAGAATTGAGCATCACCCAGATGTTTTCATCATCACCAAGTACGAAAGGCTCATCAATGTCCATGTGGAAGAAAGATAATGCCTCAGCATTATGTCCCATTTCCTGGGCGTAGATAAGCTCTTCTGGCTGGTCTTCGCCACCTCTGAAGACATAGAGATCGTATGGATATGGCTCGCGGGCTGCTGACTCAACAGAAATAAGTGAGCAGTCACCAAAACCTAAAGTCTGAAGGACTTCGGCTGAGATTTTGTAGCCAAAGTACATATCTAGGTTTGAATTAGTATTACCGAAGAATGTTCTATTTCCGCTATAGTTGTATGCAAACCATGTCATGATTGGACCTTGACCGATCTGAGGACCTTCGTATGTATAGTAATTGTCAACTGAAGGACCGCCTACACCATTGAAACCTTCTTCATAGACAGCGACTTTAGCGTTTCCACCATTGGTGTTTGCTGAAAGCATCATATCCTGTGCGAAAGTCATTTTATAGAGAGCGTCTTTATCATCAGCTGCTGTACCCGGAAGGTCATAGTTGTTGTAAAGGTTTGCTGTAACTGTGTTCTCTGCGAATGGCATTGAAGAAACAACTTTTGCTGTCTCCCAAACGTCACCTGTTGCAGGATTGTAAGCGTTTGCTGTGATGTTGAACTGTTTTGCAGTTCTTTCTAATTCATTGTAGAGAACTGTCAATGTACCCTCAACAACACCTTCATTAGCGTTGCCTGTTGCAACATTAATAGTATTAGGTGTGACAAAAGGAACGTTAACGTTTTCTAAAGTGAAGTAATTGTTGTCCATATCAAGGGCATTGACCTGTAAAGGTGTACTTGTGCTTGATAATGTAAGCTCGACTGGTTTTGACCAAGCGTTATTTGGACGATAGCCCAAGTCAAGCGGTGTCACTTCAACCTCAGATACGTAAGGTGTAATGTCAAGTTTGATAACATTCTTAAAATATGATAAATTACCTGATGATGTTATTGTTGTAACATCAAAGCCAGTACCAGAATCAGTATTTATATAAATAGCCTCAAAACTATTAACTTCTGTGAATGTTGAGAATTCTGCATTTGCGACCCAAGTTCCTGTATTGTCAATTAAACAAACAAGAAGGTTGCTTGTTCCATCATATTCAAATGGATTATCAAGGGTAAAAGTAAACCATCCTGATACGTTTGGTGCCAATGATCCTTCAAACACCATGTCTGATGGCGTAAGGGTCACCCAGTCGATCGTGCTTGCAAAAGCAGTCTTATCGACGTTTGCCATGTACAGTTTATACGCACGGTTATCAATACTGGATGCAGTGCTATAGATATTAAAACTGATAGAGTTAATTGTACCGGCCATACCTATTTCAGCAGAAGTATAAATCTGCTGTGATATGCTGTACTTATAATAAGGTGAGGCAGGAAGACACGCAATCGTACTAGTCGAGCTAATCGTTCCAATCTGAACCTCATCAGCACTTACCTGCCCGACGAAGGCAAATAAACACAAAGCGAGAATTAGAAAAATTTTTCTCATAATAAAAAGATTTACATTAATAATATTGTTAATTTATTCTTTATTCTACCTTTAATAAGGAGCGTCACTTTTGTTGTGACGTTCCTTATATTATATAGACAATTCTAATTACTTAACAACAGTGATACGGTTTACACTTGAACCTGTTTCAGTAATGATGTTAACCATATAGATACCTGCCTCAAACTGAGCCATGTTGATACTCATTTCGTTGCAGCTGACTTCTTTATCGAGTACGGTCTGACCAAGGGCGTTAACAACGCTTACACGTGTCATACCGTTTGCATAGATATAGAGGTCACCACTTGTTGGGTTAGGATAGATTGCGTTAACAACACCGTTCTCTTCAACGTTAGTTACAACAACTGTAACGACATTTGAATAGTCTGACTCGCAATCGCCGCTAACTGCTGTTACAGCATAATAGTATGTATCATTAGTATTTGTACGGTCATCAATGTATGACTCAGATGTTGTTGTACCGATGCAGACAAGTTCATCTTCATCAAATCCTCTATAGACTTTATATGAAGAGGCATCGCCTTCCCATGTAAGTTCTACAGTGTAGTCGTTTTCTGAAGTATATACATACTCGCCTTCAAGTGCTGTAGGAGCTGCTACGAAGCCGGCCTCAACCTCGATTGACTCAACGCATGACATGTTGTAATTGCCGTCAACATAGACAACCTCGAACAAGTGTGTCTCGTTGTCTGTGAGTTCATAGTTGAATGAATCGCCTGTTGTTGAACCGACAACGTTACCGTCGCAGAAGATAGCGAATGCGTTAGGTTTGATTGTTGAACTTGCGCCACCGCCGCCAGCACCAATGTAAGCACGTACCATGAATGTAGCACCAGAGATACCCGCTGTAGCGAGATCCATCCAATCTGAACCATCTATTGAAACCCAACGACCGTTAGGATTACCTGTTACATCGTTAGACACAGCTGCTGGGAATGTTGCACCGCTTGCATTGTAGAATACTACCCAAAGGTTCTGTGCTGGGTCAATAACTACTGGCTCTGCAAACTCGAACTCAACGAAGTTAGATGAGCCTGTGAATGAGACATTCATTGAACCAACTGATGTACCAGGAGCTGATGAACCGCCTTGGTAGATTGTTAATGTACCTGTCATTGGCATGTAATCCCATGCAGCGACTTTAATAACCTTATTACCTTCATATTGTCCGGCAGGGAACATGACACCCCAGTAGAATGTACCGCCATTTGTACCGATTGCATCAACGTTGTTGCCATCGTCATAGTAGTACCAACCATCTTCACGTGTGTTGTTGCCGTTTACAACGACTGCCTGCTGACCAGCGTTTGCACGGTCGAATGTTACGTTACCTTTAGCCACTGATTTTGAAGAACCTAATGTAATGTCATCAATATCAAGGTAGAAGTAGTCTGTGCAGTTGAAGTGACGGATAGCAACCCAGATTTCCTGACCTGCGTATGCGCTGAGGTCGATAGTCTTCTGATACCATGCGCCTTGGTCTCTTGTGCCGCGGACCTCGCTATTTGCGTAAGCCTCGGTCTGAGCTCTCTTAGCTGTCATTGTCTCCTCCCAGATTGTGGTGAAGTCGTTTGCATTTGTATTGCTTCCTGTTGAGATAGCTACACCGTAGTGCTCTGCTGCCCATGCAGCATCTTGTGCTGCTGCCCAGAATGATATAGCTGAACCTGCCTGTACGGAAATCTTAGTAGGGCTGACGAGGTAGTTATCTGGAGTCAAAGCACCAACATAGTTGATGTAAGACTGTGAGAACACGAGACCTGTTGAGCCGTTATGTCCTGGAAGACTTGCTACAACACCGTTCTGCCATACGTTACCGTCACCATCAGCGTCGATATTTGTCCAGCCCTGGAGTGTACCGTCTTCGAAATCGTATGTATCACCGCCTGGTGTTGGAGGTACTGGAGGTGTTGGTGTTCCACCGTTCCATGTAAGTGTCAAGTTATGGCAGTCAACTAATGCGTCAAGTGATTCAACACCCTGCTCAACATTTTCACAGCCAATGTAGGTGAATGTTGCAGGAGTATAAGCACTCATACCTGTTGAATAGACAACAGCAACTTCAACTGTATATTCCTCACCAACAACAAGGTTAGTTACGTCAACCATCATGTAGTTGTTCTCTGTTGTTCCTTGGAAGACACCATTGCATTTCACTGTGTAGTACTGGGCAACATCTGTTGCTTCTGGAATGACATTTGTCCATCTTGCATAACCTGTACCTGACACTACGAGGTCTTCAACAGCATAAAGTGCCTCTGTCAAGTTAACATTGATTGTTGTTGGTTCCCAAATGTTATATTCTGCATCAACAACATTTGACTCATATCCTTCTAACTCAACTGTCACAAGGTATTGTCCTTTGTGGAAATCAGCGATCTCAGCGACACCTGTAGCATCGAACTCAACCTCATATACGAATGATGGCTCGTTAACATTGGTTAATGTAGCGATTGCACCTGTAACTGTGTCATTGCTGTTAGCAACAACCTGCAATGCAACTGTGGTTGCCATATCTTTGTAGAGGAAGTTTGACCATGTAGGAGCTGTCTCCGGGCTCGCAGTCTTATCATATGTGAATGTAGTCTTTGGAAGGAAGCCACTACGGAAATTGAATGGGCACAAATCCAATGAGCTGTAAGAGTAACCCTGTGCTGTGCAGTTGCCATTACCGTCCACACCATAGAAGCTTGTACTTGCATAGTTACCTTTAGTAATATTATCTATACCTACAAGAAGATTTCCACCATTATATACATAAGGTGCATCAAAAGTGATGACCATCTCGTCTTGTGTTGTATTGAGAACACCTGTATAGACTGTAGTTGCTGTCTCAGGATCTACGTATGCATCGAACTCTGTGAAATCAACCTCTTTAACATAGACGCGCCATGTAGATGTCAAAAGTGAACCTGTCTTTACTCTTAAATAGAACTTCATAGATTCAATTTCACCGTTTGCCATCTCTGCAAGTTCTGATGCAGGCATGATAAACTGTGCTCTTAAGTAAGCATCAGCATATAATCCATATAATGGGACAAAGCCGTTACCATCTGTTCCATCGAAAACTGTAAGTTCATTCATTTCACGGCTTGGGTTGTGGTTGCCGCCGTATGTTGCTGTAACACCATATTTATATGCACCCGGCGTCATCAAACCCCAGTTGACATCCAAAGCGGCTGTATCAACAATCTGGGCAATAATAAGCTCTGGTTCTAATGCCTCAGCATTCTCGTTGATAAGGTTCTGACGATATACTGAGAAGTATTGGCGTGAACGGTTGCCCTTAGCGCCGTTTGTCAATGTCATATCATCAATGCAAATAATGAACTGGTCTGAAACATTGAAGTGGCGGATAGCAATCCATACCTGTTGACCTGCGTATGCGCTGAGGTCGCAAGTAAACTCATACCATGAGCCGGATGCATTAAGACCACGGGCTTTCTTTTCACCTGTAGATTTTGCCGTAAGTGTCCATTCCTGAATTGTTGTGAAGTCACTTGCAGATGTATTGCCTGTTGTTGAGATAGCAACACCAAAGTGTTCAAGAGGATAGCTGGCGTCTTGTGCTACTGCCCAGAATGAAAGTACTGAGCTACCACCTATATTATATTTCTGTGGAGAAACGAGATAATTGTCAGGAGTCAATGCCTGATGTGACCCATTGCAGTATGACTCACCAACGACATGGCCGACGCCTGTGTGTGAATCCATTGACAATACGCCATGGGATGTCTGACATTGTGAGTTATGATACCAGACATGGCCGTCGCCGTCAGCATCGATATTTGTCCAGCCTTCGAGGTCTGCCTCAAATCCGAATTCAAACTCGTCGCCTGTGCCGCCGCCGCCAGGAAGCACGCCGTTCATTGTCCAAGCAATCTTTGCAAGAGTCTCATCAAGCTCATCAGCTCTTACTGATGCAACTGCGTAATAAGTCTCACGGATCACAAAGTCAATATTCGCTGTCTCTTGACCATAGACAACGACAAACTCATCTGATGAAACAGGATCATAATCTGTCATTGATGCTGTAGCGACATAGTTACCGGCATACACATCACCTGTATAGAAACCGTTAGCGTCTGTTGTCAACTCATAAACCTGAGGATCACCGAACTCATCAGTACCGTTTAATGTGATTGTTGCGCCGACTACCGGTGTAACTTCGTCAATCTCATAAACTGTACCGCTTACAGAACCTGCGCCTGATACCTTAACGTTGATTGCATCGCAAGGATAAGACTCACCTTCTCCATATACACATGTAACAGCAAGGTCGTAACCGTTTGCCATATTGTATGTAAGACCTGAGAGTGTATATTCCTTTTCTGTGATTAACTCGTTATTAACTTTAACACCATTGGAGTAAACGTTGAATCCGAGGAACGAACGGTTATTCATCTTTGAGTCACCGCAAACGAATGTAGTCTTTGGAAGGAAGTTCTTGGCGTTGAATGATGCAGCAGCCAATGAGTTACCGTTTGAGCCGTATGCTGAACATCCGTTTTCTCCTGTTGTTCCTACGAATGTACATGTCTTATAGTTACCTGTTTCAACAACCTCTGTTCCGATAAGAAGGTTACCACCCTCATAAACAAATGGTTGGTCAAAAGAGATATTCATCTCTGTAGCTGTGCCATCTAACAAACCAGTATAGACAATTGTAGCATTTTCTGAACCGGTGTAAGCTGTCATTGTTGTATTATCAACGTCTGTCATATAGACGTTAAGTATTGCTGTCCATGCTACAGTAGCTGGTGTCTGGATATAGAATCTCAAACCGTTGATAGTCGCACCCTCGATTTCCTCAATCATCTCGGCTGGGATTATGAACTCACTTCTCGCATAGTCGTCTAAGTAGAGACCATATACAGGGATGTTTGTTTCTGTTGCATCGCCTTCGCAAACTGTGTATTCACCAACAAAACCACCAGTTTCTCCACCTTTCCATTTCAATTCTGCATTCTCACCCTCAAAGAGTTCTGTGTCAGTCACTGAGAAGTTGAATGGTTTGTCAAATACTGTTGTGAAACCATAGACAGGGCCATCGATAGTACCGTTTGAGTTACGGATTGAAACCTGCCAGAAGTAGTTTGTGTTAGGATATACATTCTCTGAGATTGTGTATGACTCAACCATGTCTGTTGTCCAATCAACGATAACCTGTGGAGGATATGTTGAACCGAATCTCAACTGATACTCTGTAGCGTTCTCGTCAGCAATCCATTCGAGGACGACTGGGAGTTCAACGTTCTTTAACTTATCCGCTGGAGAAACGTATGTGAGTGTTACAGGAGCAGGAAGCTCTGAGATAACGAAGTTGACCTCTGACATAACGTCTGATGCGATAACGATATAGTAGTCACCAACTAAAAGTTTTGTGGTCATAGAGCCATCGTTTGTTGATGCCATTGCGTTATCAGCCATTGGTTGGACTGGGTTTACACCATCATTAATATAAAGGGCGATTGTAGCATCATCAACGTTTGCTGTGCCGTTAAAGACTGTTGTCTCAAACATAATGTCGTGTGTGATATTGAAGTGGTAAACGATATCGTTCTGTTTTGCACTCATACCTGCGAGGTTGTAGTTAGGCTTCATCTCTGTGCCTGTTGAAACTACCATATTTGATGGGTCTGCGCCAAGCTCGATAGCTGTCTCAACGACATCACCTTCTGCCGGTGCGTAAACCACTGCTGTGATAGGAGCGACTTCAACATCTTTTCCAACTGCGCTGTAGTTGACTGTGAGTTGTGCGTTAACATTACCAGCCTCACCTGCCGCTGACATCTCGAATGTGTAGCTCTCGTTACGGCCAAGAACCATTGGCTCGAATTCAGGGACAACGATTGACTCATTGTCAACAGCAAGTGTAACATCAGCCGGACCACCTGTGTTAGAGACTGTTACAACTACCGGCTCTGTCCATGCACCGATTGGGCGATAGCCAAGGTCGATTGTAGCTGGCTCGATAGCAATCTCAGGATCTGATGAGAGAAGAACGTCAAATGCGACAACGTTTCTTACACTCAAATACATCGAACCTTTGCTCTTGTTATCCAAATTTGTCGGGTCATAAGGAGCTGTGTCATTATAATGACTAACCGCTCTCTTTGGATCAGAAGATTCTCCAAACACAAGACCTGCGAAACCGCTCTTCCATGAACCGGTATTGTCATTTACACATACAACAACGTTTTCACCATTAGAAATAAATGGAGTGGTGAACTCGAAAGTGTATTTCTGGGGTGTACCGTATGTTGTTGAGACTGTACCTTCATAAACAAGGTCAGTTTCTGCCATCGTTATAAGATCAGAAACACTCGCGAACTCGTTTTTGTCTGTGTTCTTGATGTAGATCTGAATATCACGTGACATTGCAGTTGTGCTGTTCAACCAGAATGAAATTCCTGTAATTGTACAAGCACCGCCAATCTCCTCCGCAGTATAAATCTGCTGAGTCAATGCGTAATTGTAGAATGAGTACGTCGGGACATAGACGCTAGTAGTTGTACCAGCAGGATCACCGATAACGACCTCATCTGTCTCTGCCCTCAATAGACTTAGGTTGCCTAATAAGAGCACCATCAAAAAAAGAATAAGTTTTTTACTCATAATTTAATGATTTTGTTAATAGTAATGTTAATTGTCTAATATAAGTTCTGTTGCTAAAAACAACGTAATCTTATCAAAATGATACACTTAGCCAAAGCACGTCAATCAACGTACTTTAACTCGCAAATATACATATTTTTCTAATAAAGGTGCTAAAAAAACATAGATTTTTTTATTCTTGCCTAAATTTAGAATCATTCTAAATAACAAACCCTATCCAACATGTATGTTTTCATTAACAAGCCTCATGATTTTCTCCTCATCACCATCAAGCTCAGCGCGGAGATTTCCATCATTGAAGTCTCTAAGATACTTGATAAGATAATCGATAATATCATCTGAGAAAACACCCTTGGCCGTATATATGTCGCGGTCTTTCTCAAGCTCATCTGCTGCTTTAACGCATGAGTCTGGAAGTTGTTCGAGAGCATCGACAACGTTCTTGTTCTTGTCGTCATGGATATTCACGCCAAGACCCACATAAGTCTTCTCCGCCACTTCGAGTGCGTCTGGGCATTCCATTCCGTAACGCGCTGCCGCGCAGAGAGCCGCCATAAGCAGATACAGGTCAGCGCAGCCGTCAGATGCACGCCACTCAAAGGTCTGCTTGTTACTGAAGTCTCTTCCTGAAGGCTTCTCAATAGGGTTGCAGTCAGCGAGCATGTCTTTCCCATTATTTATCCAGCCAAGAGGGACTCTGACTAATGCACTACGGTTAGAGAACGACCAGCAAAGAGAAGTAGGGGCTTCCTGATGAGGGACGAGGCGCATGAATGAAAGAGGATTTGGATTTCCGAATGCGGGAAGCGATGTGCCAGCCATCATATAACCGGCGATAGCCTTCTTGCAGATGTCGGTGAGTTCTCCATTTTCAACCATTACAGACTTGCCGTCCTTTGTGAACTTGCAGTGGACGTGCAAACCGCTGCCCGCCTTACCCACTGTAATCTTTGGAGCGAAAGTCAACGTTACCCCGTACTGGTAGGCGAGTTGGCGCATAATCCATTTCGCTACAACAAGCTGGTCAGCGGCATCCTCGATGTTTGTTGGGAGGAACTCTATCTCGTTCTGTTCATAGACCATGCCGTCTTTTCTAAAGTTACCAACTTCTGAATGACCATATTTTATAAGTCCGCCGGCCTGTGCGATAAGGCGCATCGCCTCTACTCGGTACTCGGTGAACTTGTTGAATGGCGCACTCTCATGATAACCTTTCTGGTCTGGCACCTCATAAACGCCCTCGTCTTCCGCTATAATATAATACTCAAGCTCGCCCATTGTCTCCATTGTCAGGCCCGTGGTCTCCTTAAAAACCTTGTGCGCCTTACGCAAGATGTACTCCGGCGAACTCTCGAAAGGCTCCCCATCACGATTGTAGAACGAGCATAAGATGTCAACGGTAGGGACCTCTGTGAAAGGATTCCTGAACGCCGTCCTGAACTTTGGGATGACATACAGATCGCTCTTCCCCGCCTCAATAAATGGGAAAAGGCTCGAACCATCAACACGCTCACCAGCAGAAAGTATGCTGTCAAGATGCTCAACACTCTGAATAACAAAGTTCAAAGTCTTCAACTTGCCATCCCATCCGCAATAATGAAAATTAATAAATTCAACTTCATTCTCTTCACAATAACGGATAATATCCTGCTTTGTAAAATCAACTGCCGGTTTCTGCAAATAACGAACCAACAGGTTAGGATTCATTTGAATTCTTGTATCCATTTCAGAATTTAAAAGTTTTAATGTTTAAATATTTATAAAATCTCTATTTTTCTTACATTAATCGAGCTAACAAAACTATACAAAAAACAATTATGAAAAACATTTTTTTCAACAATTTATCAACATTTTTTAATATGGCGAAAAAGTGGCGAAACATAATAAAAATAAATGTATTCCATTAATTGTCCAAAACTAACGGAACACATTTGTTTTATAAAAAAACATCTTGATTATCAGCGTAATTACTTCTTTTTAAAATATAATTCGAGCAATCTTCTTGCGCCCTCATAAGCACTCATCCGCTTGTTCTCAACATCGTTCTCAACGATACGCAACATGTCTCTCACGAGTTCATTTTCATAAAAATTAGATTTCAAAGTTTGCTCAACGCTGTCAAACATCATCTGTACATCTTGTCGTGAGCGTTTTTCGTCGAGGTATCCTGATTCTCTTATATTATCGACATGCGACTTCACCATTTCCCACACTTCGGGAACGTTATAGTGTGTTAACGCAGAACATGTAGTCACTTTCACTTCCTGTCCTGACTCAGCAGGAGGGAAAAGATGGACAGCATTTCGGATCTCTGCCGCCGCCCTGTTAGCTCTATTCACGTTATCGCCATCGGCCTTATTGACCACGATACCGTCGGCCATCTCCATTATACCTCTTTTAATACCTTGCAACTCATCGCCGGCGCCGCCTATAAGCACGAGCAGGAAATAGTCAACCATAGAATAGACAGCTGTCTCACTTTGTCCGACGCCGACAGTCTCAACGATAATAGTGTCAAAGCCCGCCGCCTCGCATAAGATCACCGCCTCTCTTGTCTTACGTGCCACGCCTCCGAGTGTTCCTGCCGAAGCCGAAGGTCTGATATAAGCGTTTCGCTGTTGCGACAGTTCCTCCATTCGAGTCTTGTCACCGAGGATACTTCCTTTTGAGCGTTGGCTGCTGGGGTCGATTGCGAGCACCGCGACCTTGTTTCCGCGGGAGCACAGCTCCATACCCAAAGCCTCAATAAAGGTGCTTTTCCCCGCGCCGGGAACACCCGTGACCCCGAGACGCAGAGCCTTCCCGCTATGAGGGATACATTCCGCGATGATTTCCTGTGCCAACTTCTGATGTTCCGGCAAAGAACTTTCTATCAGTGTGATAGCCTTGCTTAATATGGTGATATCGCCAGCCATGACGCCTTCCACATAAACGTTAAGCGGCAAGAGAACCTGACGGCTCGCCCTAAGTCTCTGCAATGCCATGGGATTCACTTGCACTGCCGGATGCTCACTACCTGACACATGCAAAGCAGAATCCCACTCGTGTTTCTGATTCTCAAAATGTACATTTTCCATCATGCTGCAAAGATAAACATTTTTGCGATGGAAAAAGTTTTATTTAATCAATATTAAACCCAATACCTATCGACCACTGATTAATTGACATATAATCCTCGCTTGTGGCACTTTCCTTGATATTGAACATTTCTGTCAAGCCGAACCTGCTGATAATGTTCACATTAGCAAAACCTATCTGGAAAATCGCGTTCAAACCTATAGGATTATAGTTGATATCGGAGGCCATAGTGTGTTTTGAGCCATGATACCTTGCAAAAGACCTCATTCCGAAACGCCATTCCAAATCGCAGCCAGCCGACAACATCATGGTATTGCCGCTCACTTTCCATTGTAACTGAAGCGTTAACGGCAGATGAGTGCTCCAATAACGCAGATACGATTTCGTCACCCCTGCTCCGATTATGTCATCGTGTCCGTTTGTCTGACCGGCAACCAAATCAGAGACTTTCTGCTGATACAAGTCGCCATTGTTGTTCATCAACACATAATTATTATTAAAGAAGTTATATGAGTTGCTGATACCGAGTCCCGTAGCTATTCCGAAATGATTGTTTCTGGTGCAGAAAACCGTGGCAGGGAAATAGAGACCCCATTCAAAAGAGCCGGCGCGCTGTTTGATTTCTGAGGGCTGGTTTCCAAACACGCCATCCAACAACCCAAGATGTGAGAAATAAACAGAAGGGAAGGCCTGGTTCAAATTTCTGTAAAAACTCGTGACCCTTACATCAACATTATCGTCTTCAACCTTGATGACCTTATTTCTAAAAGCGTAGGACACATTCTTATAGGTGCCACTAAAATCGCCCTTTTTTACAAAAACGCTCTCAAACAATGGACTTTCCGTCGTCCTGCCGTTTTTATCAAGTTCGTAAATTGTGATATTTATCTCATCATTATCATCTGCGATACATATCTCATGGCTGTTAACTACCAATGTAGTATAAACTTTCTGTGCAACGATTCCCGTTGAAAGGAATAACATCAAAACTGTAATTAGAGTAAATTTTTTCATTTTTTTAAAAATTATTAGTCAAATTAATATTCTATCTATTAAAAAACAAATCAATAACGAATGAAGTTATTTTTTGCTGCATAATTGTTTTCTTTTTAATAAAAATTTTTCGCAATCAGAGACAGCCTCTTCGAGTGGTGTTGTCTGGAGATTCAATTCCATTATAGCTTTGGCAGAAGTATAATATTCATTTACACATAGTTGGCGGACATTTATCAAAGAGACCTGTGACTTTATCCCGATTTTTCGCAGGCAATCGCCGATAAATCCTATCACACTCATCAGGATATTCGGGACCGGTATGATAATTTGTCTGTATCCGCATGTCTTTGCGAGCAGCTTATAAAAATCCTTTATTGACATATTGAAATTAGCGAGCAGATAATTTTCACCATTCCGGCCATGTTCCAAGGCGTTGGCGGCTGCTTCGGCGACATCTTTCACATGTATGAAACTTTTCCCGCCTTTCGGTGCGAGCATCAGTGGTTTTCTGTAGCCGGCTTTGACCATTTGCCCGGAACTCGGTTTGGTGTCGTAGGCTCCGAGCATAAATCCGGGGTTCAGTATCACAACATGGCGCATGCCATCGTCTCCCGACTTCGCGAACTCTTTAAGCAGTCCTTCCGCCATAAGTTTCGACTTTGCGTAATATGATTCCGAGAATGGATATTCGATAGGCGACGACTCATCGGCGAGCCGTGAAGGCGAGCCGAATCCTATAGTGTTAGCCGAGCTGACAAACACAATCCTATTTATATTATTTTGCTCAGAAACACCAATAACATTTTTCACTCCACCGACATTCACCCTCATAAAATCCTCAAGACCAAGACTCATATCGGTAGCGGCGCCAGCATGTATTATAGCGTCACAGCCTTTTGACGCGGCGTCTAAGTCATCGAACGAAAGGAAACTCCCATTAAAAACCCTCACATTCTCGTTCCTGACGCAGAGATTTTCTTCATTCCGCACTATGACATTAACATAGTAACCCCTGTCAGTCAACACTTTGACAATATTATTACCGAGAAGTCCCGTGGCTCCTGTAACAAGTACTCTCATCTATTATAAAGCTCTAAAATTTTTATTCTGTAAAGATAGTCATATTTTGCTTGCATCATCTCACTTTCAGATTTAAAAAGACGGTTTTTACTTTCATTAAGTTCAAACAAGGTCGTCTTACCGGCTTGAAAGCTTTCCGAGGAATATTTATAGGCTATACCGGCAGCCTCAAAACTCTCCTTTGAGGCGAGATACTTTTGTTCGGCAGCGACAGCATTATAGAAAGCCTGTTGTATTTCTTTTTTCAGCGATTTCTCGGCCTTGTCAATCGCATATTCTTGATTTTTAATAGAAAGCTCCGAAATCTTGACTTGGGTTTTTGTTTTGAATCCATTAAAAACAGGAATGCTCAGCGAAAGTCCGATTTGAGTTCTCCCGTTCGCCCTAATCTGCTCTGACCATTTGTCGTTCAGTATGTTAGAGTTGAAATAGTTATAATATCCGTTGCTATATCCCGCGAAGAACCCTAATGATGGCAGCCATGCGGATTTCATTGTCTTCACATCAGAGTACGATTTCTCAAGTCGGAGGTTGGCAGCCTGCATCACCGGCTGATTAATGACCGCGGTATTGTATGTCGATTCCTGCGAAGGCAAAGAGTTTGGAACTATTATGGCGAAATCTTCCGGCGACACCACATCGAAACCTGCGACATCTTCCAACTCGAGACACTGGCAAAGCTCTAACACACTAAGCATCAACGCATTATCAGCCTCAACCAATGTTGATTTAGCTATTGCTACCTGAGCCGAGCACTCATAGACATCTGATTCTGCCACTCTACCCAAATCGAAGAGCTGTCTTGTGTTTTCATACTGTAACTCAGTGATAGACAATTGTTTTTCCGCAATAGCCTTTATCTCTTTATTATAAATCACCTGCATATAGCACGACATAACGAGCATTTCGAGACTGTATTTCGCAGCCTCCACATCTTTCATCGCTGCCCGAAGTTCCAAATCGGAGGATTTCTGTTCGTGATAAAGTCGAAGACCATTGAAAACCGGCATATTAACAGACATTCCGAAAGAAAGCGTTGAAGAATTATTTGGCACATAAAGTCCTGTAGATGAAGGCGATTGTCCAAAACCAAATCCCGTTGACGCTTCTGCGCTCACTGTTGGGAGCCATGCGTTTTTAGCCATCTTATTTCTATATTCCGCATCGCTCTCCATCATCAGGCTCTGCATTATTTCAACATTATGCTCCATCGCATATTCGATGCACTCATCAAGGGTCCAGACTTTCTGCGAGTGCAACAATATTGAAATCAATAATAAAATAATAAGTGAAACTAATCTCATAACAAAAATATTTACAATTCATTCCCACGGATAATGTCACCTGCCTTTAAGCCGTCTTTTATTACGATATTTATTCCATCGGAGAGTCCGGTAACGACAGGCGTTCTAACATCGTCAACATAAACAAAGGTGCTGTCGTTCTGGTAGAAGACGCAGTTTTCAGGGACAATTACCGCGTCGGAGGCCTTCTCAATGACAATCTCGCCGTTTGCGCTATAGCCGGCACGGAGGAAGACGTTGTCCGGCATGATAATTCGCGCCTTCATCTGGAAGAATACCGCTCCATTTTCCTGAACACCTTTGGGTGCGACATACTCAACAACGGCATCGAAGGTCCTATCGTTCATTGCTCCGATAGTGATTATCACAGGCATACCCTCAGTAACACGCCCGACTTCCGTCTCGTCCATTTTCCCTTGGAAAACCATATCACTCATATCGGCTATAGTAGCGATAGTGGTGCCGTCATTAAAGGTGTTAGAGTTGATAACGCTATTCCCAACCTTGACAGGAATATCGAGAATCATTCCATCGATAGTAGATTTTATCAAAGTGTTACTGTATTCGGAGGAGTTTTTCGACACTCCGTCCCTTACGATATTAAGGTTATCGACGGCATTGTCGTAGTTTTCTTTTGCCTGGGCATATTCGAGAGAAGACTTTTCAAACTCTTCTACAGAGATCAGACCTTTGTCTCTCAACTGTTTCTGCCTATCGAATATTTTTTCCACATTATCTAAAACAAGTCTTTGCATTCTCACCTGCGATTCGGCGGCAGTAAGATTGCTCACATCAGGAATGATTTTCACCATTGCGATGACGTCACCTTTGCTAACAATCTGTCCCGGTTCTTTATAAATTGCCGAGATTATTCCAGACACCTGCGGCTTTATTGACACCTCATCTCTTGGGAGGATCTGTCCTGTGATAACAGATTTTTTCTCTATCGTACCGATGACGGCTTCAACGGAGGCATAAGATTTCTCTTTCGGTTTTGACTTTTTGAAAATGAAGACGAACGACCACGCTACAGCGGCCACAAACGCGATAATGACAATGATTTTTAATATTTTTCTCATAATGTTAAAATTTATTTACAAACTATTCTTCTCTAATAGCGTCGATTGCCTTGATTTGAACAGCCCTCATCGCAGGCAGCAGTCCGGAAAGCAGTCCGGACAAGATGATGACCAAGGTTGCAGCGACGGCGGTATTGAAACTGATATACGGATTGATAAACATCATCACCCCATTTGGATGGTTTGAGGTGACGGCACCGATTCCAGCCATAAGCGATACACCTGCCACTAAACCCGTCACGCCAGCTAAGACAGTGAGCATCAAACTTTCATACACTACTTGCCGGATTATCATCGAGGGCTTTGCTCCGATAGCCCTCCTCACACCAATCTCACGGGTACGCTCTTTGATTGTGACAAGCATGATGTTGCTGACACCCACCACGCCAGACAGAAGCGTGCCAACACCGATAATCCAGATAAGAATATTGATGCCAAGAAACAGGTATTTGAAAATATTAAACATCTCAACGAAATCGATAACCATCAAAGAGCCTTCGTCAGCGGGAGAGATATCGTGGCGGGCCCGGAGCAGATGTTTGACCTCTGACTCCAACACCTTGATATCATTGCCTTCAGCAGCGGTAAAAGCCAAAAGGTCAATCCCATTTCCAATGCTGTAAGCCTTTTGCATAGTAGTAATAGGCATAAAGACAGACTCGTTGTTCCGTCCCATAATGCTGATATTGCCGGAATAAGGGCTCACCACTCCAACCACTTGGCAATATATCCCGTTGACTTTCAGCATGACACCTATCGGATCCTTATCCATTCCAATAATATCCTCATAGACTTTCATTCCGATTACGCACACCTTTCGTTCTTGTGCGACATCCAAGTCATTCAGGAAGCGGCCATACACCACCTTACATCTATCTATTTCATTATAAACCGGGAGCACGCCTTTCATGTTATATTTGCCGCCTTTGATTCCGAAGAACACGTTATTATCATTAGTATTCGGTCCTCCCACAATAGGGCAGACATGTTCTATTCCATTGACTGAATTCTTAATCATTTCAATATCAGAGATATAGACTGACCATTGGCGGCCTTTCTGATAACCTTTATAGGCTTCTGTTGTCGGCATTGGAATCAAAAAGGCGGAATTTGTAGAGAAGCCTTCTATCTCGTGTAACATACCATTTTCAAAACCTTTTCCTAACGAGAGCAAGACCACAAGTATGAACACTCCCCAGAAAACGCCGAATGCAGTCATGACACTCCTTGTCTTGTTCCGTGCAATCGATTGCCAAATCTCCTTAATATAGTCAAAATCAAACATATTATCTATAATTCATTGCCTGAATAGGTTTTACTTTAACAGCCTTGATAGCAGGAATCGCACCTGCGATAAGGCCGCTGACAACCAACACTATCGTCGCCATCAAAATAATGCGAATATCTGCGGAAGGGTCAAGGAAAACCGACATTCCGTTCTCATCAGAGGTGGATACAAACATCTTTATTAAAGAGTAAGCCGCCTCAGTCACCGCAATTCCGAGGAACATTCCAATATATCCGAAAACGATGGTAATAACAAGCGCCTCAATGATAATCGACATTAGGATTGAACGAGGTTTTGCTCCGATAGCCATTCTGATTCCAATCTCATTTGTACGCTCACGCACAGTGATACGCATAATATTTGTGACACCGACAATTCCGGAGATAAGCATTGCAATGCCGATAATCCAGATAAAGATGCCGATAGTATTGAAAATCCTCTCCGTCTCTAAGGCATTAAGCATCTGGCTATGAATCCACACGGCACGTTGGTCATCGGGAGAGAACTCATGGATTGAGGCGAGTTTTCTTCTCAAGTCTGCTTGGAAAGCGGTATTAGCAGCCTCAGTGTCAAGACCTTTGACAGTAAACGACACTCTATAGTATTCGTTAAAATTATAAAGACGTTGGGCCGTAGTGAAAGGGATGAAACACATTCCACTGCCGCCGTAATCGCTTGCATTGAAAACACCTATCACAGTATAATTTATCGAATTGATACTCACCGTTTCTCCGATAATAGAACCGTCCTCCTCCGCAATGTTCATGAAATACGGACTTGAGTTTTTCTCCGCGAGGCTCTTCCTCATAAGCTCATCTCTCGTAGAATTATCAATCACAACGACCTTAGCCGCAGTCTTCATATCATTCTCATTAAAAAAACGCCCCTCCAAAACCTCAATTCCATCAATATCTTTGAAAATGACGTTTACGCATTCGATCTCAATCTGCCGTGACTTGTCACCATAAACGACAGTACCGTAGGTAGAATAGACGGGAGACACATCTTCAACGACGTCTTTCATATTCTCAAGAAGACGTATATCATTGTTATTCAGCACTATTAATCTATCCGCCTTATGTCCTTTAAATGGAAGCTCCGTCGAACTAGAATAAATATTATAGGTGTTTTTAGCACGTTTGGCGAAATTACTATTGACACCGTTTTTCAGTCCATTGCCTGCGGAAAGCAGGATAATCAGGATAAAAATTCCCCACGACACGGCGAAACCGGTCAGAGTCGTCCTAAGTTTATTCCTTTTAAGAGCGACAAATATCTCAACCCATGTATCCCTATTAAACATACGTATTCTATTTTATCTCTTTATTGAAATCGATAAGCGCGGTGTCATTCTCACTGATCGACTCAATCACACCGTCTTTCAATGAAACGATTTTATTTGTAAGATTAGCAATTCCTCTTTCATGGGTGACAACGACCATGGTGATTCCCAAACTGTTTATTTCCCGGAGGATACGCATCACTTCAGCAGATGTCTTGCTATCAAGCGCGCCCGTTGGTTCGTCAGCGAGAATAATTTTTGGAGAGGTAACAAGGGCGCGCGCAATGGATACGCGTTGTTTTTGACCGCCAGAGAGTTCGTTTGGATAATGTTCCGCCCAATCTTTAAGCCCTAAACGGTCAAGATATTCTAACGCCTTGATATTGCGTTTCTTACGGCTCATACCTTGATAAAACAAAGGAAGAGCGACATTCTCCAAGGCTGTTTTGTACGGAATCAGGTTGAATGATTGAAAAATAAACCCGATCATTTTGTTCCTTAACTCAGCCGCTTGATTCTCTGTCAGATTCTTGACAAGACGCCCAAAAAGATAATAATCCCCGGAATCATAATTATCGAGAATCCCTAATATATTTAATAAGGTAGATTTCCCTGAACCAGAGGCTCCCATTATCGAAACAAGCTCACCCTCCCCTATGCTAAGGCTCAAACCCTTCAGAACATGCAAAGGCTGCGCGCCGTAATAAGTCTTATTTATGTTTTCAAGTCGTATCATACTGTACTAATTATCTAATACGCTACAAAAATAATGTAAATAAAAATATCTGTCAAGAAAAAAATCATCTTACTAAACACAATATAAAAGAGGGCAGATAATATTTATATGATCGAAAACAATAATCTAAAAACGCAAAAAGATAATGAGAATAAAAAAAGGTAGGGAATGTTTTTAAGAGAGAAGAGGCAAGTGAATGTTTTTAGAGAAACAACGTGTCATTTGGCAACGATAAATAGATGAAATCAAATCTGTTTCAAGATTCATTGCCAATTGTCGTAGTATCAGGAGGATGCATGAGGGGTCCGATTTTCCCTAAAGCCGCCCGGAATATGTGATGAATATCTATTACAATAGATGTGATGTAATAATTCACACCACATCATACTGTTTTCCTTTTAGTTTGAACCTACACCCTAAATATAAAAGTACTATAAGGTGAAATAGTTAGCGGGAACAATTCAGAATCATCTAATTAAGATAACTGCTGATAAAATCGGCCAAGTCATCACCATACAAATTCTTAGCAACGATAATCCCGTTTTTATCTATCAAATAATTTTGAGGGATAAAGGCGACACAATACTCTTTCGCTGCCGCATTAGCCCAGCCTTTCAGGTCGGAGACATGGTTTTTCCAAACAAGTCCATCTTCCTGAATACCATTAAGCCAGGCTTTTGAATCGTTATCGAGAGAAACGCTCACAATTTCGAAGCCTTTTTTATTGAATTTTGAATATGCGTTTACCACGGCAGGGTTTTCTTTACGGCAGTCAGGACACCAAGAAGCCCAGAAATCAACCATGAGCAGATCCGACTTTCCGATGAGGTTAGAAAGTTGGAAGTTAGAGCCGTCGATATTTTTCTGTACGAAGTTGATATAAGGTTTTCCGGGTTGTACACGCTGAATATTATCAACATAAGATTTCAGCATTGGCATATAGCTCGATTGGGAATCCTCCGGAATAGCCTCAAAAATCTTGAGCAGGTCGGTATCCGGGAAAGCCCATTTATAGGTATAGACAATATAAGGTGCGAGGACATTATTGATATTTTCCTTTGCAGCAGCGATAACGAGTTCGGTCTTATGCTCATCAGACTCGTCTGACAACATTTTTTCGTTAAGGTCGTTCAGATCAGATTGTAATATTGAGGCCCTCACTTTAATATTTCTGAAGTCAGTACAATCGCCACTAATTGTAACATCTTGATTTTCAGGAAATACAGTAATATTTTTTCTCCAAATCCTCATTGCGATCTGGTAAGCATCGACATTCTCGTTTTTCTTAATTTTAAAAGAGGCGGCATTATTTTTCAAAACAACAGAGTCAAGGACGACCGATTGTCCGTTGACATATTTGCAAAGATAAACGTAATAATCTTTGGTATATTCAAGATTAATATTGATTTTAAATGTGTTACGTTCAGAGCAAGAAACCAATCCAGCGAGAACGGCTAATGCGATAATTAGTTTTTTCATTTTGAGAATTATTTTTTAAAAGGTTTAAAGAGATAAACAATAAGCATAATCATAAACAATGAGACCGGCACGCTCATAAGCACTTTAACGACCACCATTCCGATGAGTCTAAAGCTGAATGCCTCGGTCATAAACAATGCTAAGTTATGGATTATAAGCAAGATAAGTGCATAGAATAGGAACCATTTAAATCCCATTTCAGAGGGTGAGGGTTCGGATCTATCTTGGATATCGTTTTTACGGGTAGTAAGATTTATAACATAAGGGCGTACAAAAGCCATGAGGACAGAGGCGGCGGCATTGAGACCGGGAGTACGGTTAAAGATATCAACGGCGATACCGATAAAGAAACCTGCGAGTAGCAGCTGCCATTTAGGTGTATCAAACGGGAGCAGCATTACAAAAAGCACGTACAGATAAGGGTGTATATACTGTCCGAACCGGATATTATCAAACACAAGAACCTGTAGCAGCAGCAGTCCGACAAATCTGAATATATTACGTATCAATGAGTTATGCATAGCGAGTCAATTTCATTAATATTATTATTCTTCACTACATACACATGGCGGATAGTGCTAAAGTTTGTAGCGAATTTAATTTTAGCCAAGCTAAACACGTCATTATCATATTTATAATAATCCTCGATTGTGCCAACCATAATATCAGCAGGGAAAGTATTTGAGAAACCGCTTGTAACAACGGTATCACCTTTATTAATAATAAGGTGCGAAGGAATATCTTTCAGCACTCCATATCGATAGTCGTTGTTATCCCAAGCGAGTGTAGCGATATGTTGGTTTGCTAAGAATCTGCAACTTATTGATGAATAAGAGTTTAGCAGGCTCATAACAGAGGCGTAATGATTACTGGCATTCACCACTATACCTACGATACCATTATCAGATATCACGCCCATATCAGGACATACGCCATCGAGTCTGCCCTTGTCTATAACCATGTAGTTATTTGTCGCATAGATATTATTATCAATAACATGAGCGTGTAGAAAGGAGAAGTCACCATTATCCCGGAACAGTTGTACGGAGTCGGGGGCATTGCCTATCAGATGCAAGAGTTGTGCGTTATGAGAAGCGAGGCGTTCATTTTCCCTTTTAAGGTTAAGGTAATCATTCCAGTTTGAGAGCAGCTCGTCCATTCCGCCGGTCAATTCGTTACAGGCGTTCACCATTTTCCTATTATGGAAAGGCAGGCTATACGTCATCATAATGAAACACAGCGTTTCAAGGATAACGAACAATATTACTGCGTTATATTTCTTTATAAACAGGAAAATGTTATACATCCCAATTATTTAATCAGGAACGGGAACTTATCGAAATTTTTCAGTGCGATACCGGTACCGCGTGCCACGGCGCGCAATGGGTCTTCAGCCACATGTATTGGGAGGTTTGTCTTAGCATGGAGACGTTTGTCGAGGCCTCTCAGGAGAGCGCCGCCGCCGGTAAGATAAATACCTGTACGGAAGATATCCGCTGACAATTCCGGTGGAGTAGTCTCGAGGGTGTTAAGCACGGCCGTTTCGATTTTTGAGATACTCTTATCGAGGCAGTGTGCTATTTCCCTATAGTTCACTTTGATTTCCTTTGGGATACCGGTAAGCATATCCCTACCATGCACCGAGTATTCCTCCGGAGGGTTGTCGAGGTCTTGTATGGCCGCGCCCACCTCTATCTTTATCAGTTCTGCGGTACGTTCACCCACGTTAAGGTTATGTTCCTTACGCATATATTCGATAATCTCGTCGGTGAAATCGTCGCCGGCTACACGGATTGACTTGTTTGTAACGATACCGCCGAGGGCTATGACTGCTATCTCCGCTGTGCCGCCGCCTATATCGACGATCATATTGCCCATAGGCTCAAGCACATCGATACCGATACCGATAGCCGCTGCCATAGGCTCATGAATAAGGCGCACCTCTTTCGCGCCAGCCTGTTCCGCGCTATCTTTCACGGCCCTCTCCTCCACCTCGGTAATGCCCGACGGTATTCCGATAACCATTCTCAGTGCTGGAGGGAAGAGAGTGTTGTTAAATTTCACCATCTTAATAAGTTCGCGGAGCATATACTCAGCCGCTTGGAAGTCAGCGATAACGCCGTCACGGAGAGGCCTGATAGTCTTGATATTCTCATGGGTCTTACCATGCATCATCATAGCGCGTTTTCCCACAGCCATAATCTGGTGGGTGTCACGTTGTATTGCGACAATCGAGGGTTCATCGACAACAACCTTGTCATTATATATAATAAGAGTGTTAGCGGTACCGAGGTCGATTGCCAGTTCTTTTTCAAAAAGTGAAAATAATCCCATTGTTTTTTACATTAAGTTAGTGTTTGAAATGTCTGTAGCCTGTAAACACCATAGCGAGGCCGTTTTTATTGCAGGCATCTATTGACTCTTGGTCGCGGACGGAGCCTCCAGGCTGCACTATGGTCTTGATTCCCGCCTCGGTTGCGATTTCCACGCAGTCGGAGAATGGGAAGAAAGCATCGGAGGCGAGCACTGCGCCGTCAAGGTCGAAATCGAAACTCTTCGCCTTAGCTATCGCTTGGCGCAACGAGTCAACGCGCGAAGTCTGCCCAATACCCGAGGCATAAAGCTGTTTGTTCTTTGCGAGTACGATGGCGTTTGAACGGCTATGTTTTACTATTTTGTTTGCGAATACAAGGTCTTCTACTATATTTGCGTCATCGACAGTCTTGTCTGTCACCGTCTTAAAGTCATCGACGGTCTCGGTATGCAAGTCCCTATCCTGTTCGAGCACACCGTTCAACGCCGATTTGCATATTTTTGTAGGGAAAGTATCCGATTTCAGCTTGAGGATTATTCTGTTTTTCTTTGAGAAGAGGATATCGAGAGTGCCGTCAGCATAGTCAGGTGCTATACAGACCTCGAAAAACATCTTGTTCATCTCCTCGGCAGTCGCGACATCAACAGGGCGGTTTGCGACGAACACTCCGCCGAACGCTGACACAGGGTCACCGGCGAGGGCAGCCTTATAAGCCTCAGCGATAGTCTCTCTTGAAGCGATGCCGCAAGGATTGTTATGTTTAAGAATGGCGAAGGTTGGCTCTGTAAACTCACGCATAAGGTTCAAGCCAGAGTCAAGGTCAAGTAAATTATTATACGACAGGTCCTTACCATGAAGCTTGTCGAACACCTCGTCGAGGTCTCCGTTAAAGACAGCTTTCTGATGAGGGTTCTCGCCATATCTCAGAGACATCTTGTTTCCTCCCTTATCGAACCAGTTAAAAATGGCGGTATCATAGTGCGAGCTTGTTGCGAAAGCATATTTTGCGAAGCGTCTCCTATCTTCAAGAGACGTACATCCTCCTTGCTTCTCATACATCTCCATGAACTCATTATAGTATTTTGACGAAGGCACGATAAGGCAGTCGTTGAAGTTTTTAGCGCCGGCTCTGATAAGCGAGATGCCACCGATATCAATTTTCTCAATGATCTCAGCCTCATCGCTTGTGTTAGCCACGGTCTCCTCAAAAGGATACAGGTCAACGATTACGAGGTCGAAAGCCGGAATCTCATAGTTTTTCATCTCAGCCACATCAGACTCATTGTCAAGACGTCCGAGTATTCCGCCAAACACTTTCGGATGCAAGGTCTTCACACGCCCGCCAAGAATTGACGGGTAACCCGTAAGCGACTCAACCGAAAGAACGGTATCGTCAATTTCTCTAATGAAGTCAAGCGTCCCTCCCGTAGCATAAACCTGTACGTTATTCCTTTTAAGAAGTGACACTATTTTATCCAAATCAGTTTTATAAAACACTGATATTAAACAACTTGAGATTTTTTTCAATGACATAAGCAGATGTGGTTTAGATTTGCAATTATAATGTTTTTTTCGGAATAATGCCGACTTTTTTCAAAGTATTTTTCAACAAATTATATACAATCCAAAAAGCGTGAAAAAAGAGCGGTAAAAAAGCGTGAACGGTAAAAAACACACTCATAAGTTAAAGGGAAAAGCATACGGCGGCACTCCTAATCAATTGAATATTAGTATTTTTAATCATTCTAAAAAAAATATTGAAATTTTTTGCAGAAAAACATAATTATTTTGTAATTTTACAAGTTAAAAAAAATAAATGGTGGAAACTCGTTGGATAATAGCTCAAGATGTTGAGCCACAAAAAGTTAAGGACTTATCGAAAGCATTAGGTATCGATGAGAAACTTGCGACATTGCTTGTCCAACGCGGTATTACAACGTATAATGAGGCTAAAGATTTCTTCAGGCCGTCTCTAAGCCAGCTTCACGACCCGTTTTTGATGAAGGACATGGACAAGGCGGTTGACCGGATGGTGAGAGCCATGAACGAGGGTGAGAAGATATTAATATATGGTGATTATGATGTCGATGGCACTACGGCTGTTGCGTTGATATACACCTATCTCAAGAATTTCGTTAACAAGAAAAAGATTGAGTTTTATATTCCAGACCGTTACGAGGAAGGATATGGCATTTCATACAAAGGCATAGACTATGCCGTTAACAATGGTTTCGGGTTAGTTATTGTGCTCGACTGCGGCATCAAGGCTGTGGAGAAAATCAATTACGCTAATGAGAAGGGCGTGGATTTCATCATCTGTGACCATCACCGTCCGGGAGATGAGATACCAAAAGCCGTCGCCGTACTCGACTCGAAACGTAACGACTGTGAATATCCTTATAAGGAATTGTCGGGCTGCGGTGTGGGCTTCAAGTTAATCACCGGATTATCAATGCGCCTCGGCAGACCGATAGAAGAGGTTTACGAGCTTCTCGATTACGTTGCCGTAAGTATTGCCGCCGACATAGTCCCTATAACGGGTGAGAACCGTATTCTCGCTTTCTTCGGACTTAAACTACTGAACAAGAAACCGCGCCCGGGCATTGAGGCGGTCTTAAGTCACGCAAATATCCATCGTAAGGAAGAATACTCATCATCAGAGATAGAGAAACAGAATGTTCTCGATAGAGAATTGACAATCAGTGACTTGGTATTCCTTATCGGGCCAAGGATCAATGCAGCGGGACGTTTAGAGAAAGCAAGCGACTCGGTAAGGCTTCTGATTGCGACTAACACTAACCATGCTGAAAAACTCGCAGCAAGCATCAACGACCTCAACGCCAAACGACGTGAGTTCGACAACGCTATCACTGAAGAGGCTTTGAGCATGATCGATGCGGACGAGAAACTGAAAAACGCTAAAAGCACCGTTATCTTTAATGAGAACTGGCATAAAGGCGTTATCGGTATAGTGGCGTCACGACTTACCGACTCTTACTATCGCCCAACAATTGTGCTTACCCGCTCCGGCAACTTGATAACTGGTTCGGCACGCTCAATAAAAAACTTCGATATCTATGACGCCATCGACAATTGCTCCGATTTACTTGAGCATTTCGGAGGACACAAATATGCGGCAGGATTATCGTTGAAACCTGAGAACCTTGAAAAATTCTCAGAACGTTTCGAGAAATATGTATCAGAGCACCTTGATGAAGACGAACTTATTCCGGAATTGAACGTTGACATCAAAATGGATTTCGCAAACATCACACCGAAATTCGTCCGTATCCTTAAACAGTTCGCCCCATTCGGACCGGGGAACCTGTCACCTGTATTCCTTACCGATAATGTAATCGATACAGGATATTCACGCGCCGTCGGAAATAAGAAACATCTGAAACTCACTGTGACACAGAAAAACAACACCGAGAACGTCTTCGCAGGAATTGCATTCCAAAAAGGTGACTTGTTCGAACGCATACACGACAAAGAGCCTTTCTCAATGTGCTACCATATTGAAGAAAACTTCTGGCAAGGGAAGACATCTCTACAACTTAATGTGAAAGACATCAAGTTTGAAAATAACTAATTGAAAAACAACACCTTGATAATAAGGACAACTCCACAAATCATAAGCACTATCCCCGTTCCCTGATTAAGGAAACGCATTCTTGTCTCTGTAAAGAAACGCTTTAAAGAATATGCGCCGATAATTTTAAGTATATCGAAAAACAACACTGTCGTAAAAACTCCTAAGAAAAACAAAGCCACAAGGTCTTTCCTGCCATCATACTGTCCTGTTGTAGTCGCGACGCAGGTCATCCAGAAAATCCAGATGAATGGATTGAAGATATTCATCACAAATCCTTTAGAGACATAGACATACCATCTTGGACCCTTGCGGGCTGGCACACGTTTCCTGTCTCGGATCTCAAGTCTCTCATCAATCATCTCGAACCTCTTCTCAACCTCTTCCAGCTCCGCCCTCTTTTGCTCTGACTTTGCGACGATCTTTTCAGGTTTGCTCCTATATGTGTATATTCCAAAGGCAATAACAATAAGTCCTGCGGCGACACCAGGGAAAATGATATTTGACCCACCATCAAAACTGAGCCTTATGGTTGTCATCATCATAAGGACAACAACGAGTATATCACTAAGCATTACACCCAAGTCGAATAGCAAAGCGTGTTTAAAACCTTTACTTATACTCGTTTGGATAAGTAAAAAGAATGCCGGGCCAAAACCAAAGACAACAGCCATGGTAACACCCATGAGAACACCATGAAAAAATACCATATTTTAATACTTTCAAAGAATGCAAAAGTACAAAAATATTAATTACTGCGCTTATTCAATTTATTTTTTATGTGCAACGACCACTGCATTCTTATATCGTCTCAACCTCCCATCTAAATCGAAAGCCTCTGTAAGCACCACATATATTCCTGGCGCGACAGGAGCGGAAGCATCGTCCAGACCGTCCCAGACAAAATGGCTCTCAATCCCAACACTCTCACAATTAACCAAATCCCTAACGAGTCTGCCCTGTGCGTCTAAAATCATTATCTTAACCATAAAACCTTCTTTATCACAACGATACGATATTAACGACACATCATCAAAGCCATCGCCATCGGGAGAAAACACCTCCGGACTGATATTTACATCATCGGAACGGACCATATTATCCGAACAAACAGAATTATTATAGCCGGGTGTTCCATAAAGTGGAGCTGCCGACGAATGCCAGTTTTTTTCATCGAGTGATGAGATAACACTGCTGACACGTTCTAAAGCGACACCTTTCGTCACAACAAGCAAAGGGAAATGCATCTTTTCCGAATATGACATCATATCAACAATGTTTTCATCGGATAGTAATAAGACTTCGGCAGACTCATTGGGAAGTGTGGGGAAACTTTCCATAAAAATGAAGTTGTCTGTAGAACAACAATATTGATTACCAATTATTTCTGGCGTAGTTGTAAGAAGGAGGTAGGTATCTGGCAGAAACAATCTATCTTCATTGCAGATATTTTTAATCATAGTATCAGGAGGATTTGGGAAAGTAGTCCTGACAGAAGCGATCTTAAGGTCTTTGACATTAAGTATTTTTTCAGAGCTATTATAGATCTCGACATAGTCACCAGCAGGAGCTACAGGGTTAAACAGCACCTCATTAATAACGGCATCGCCCGGCATAGCGTCGTCAGTAATTCCGAAAGAGAACCTATAATCTGGTAAGACCATATTCCCATAGCAGCCACACAAGTCATAAAACTCAATGTTATAGACCCTGTTTTTCTCGAAGTCACGGTTAAAGACAAGTCTCACACGGTTCAGGCTGTCGAGGGAGCATTCAGCTGCGACGGGATTGCTGTCAAACTCCACAACAGCGTAATTACCAATATCTTCCATTGAAGCCCTATTCATTATCTGACTAAAATAAACAATCAGGGTATTTGGGGAAGGAACATCTACAAATTCAACGGTAGGAGCTACTGGCGAGGTATCATTAACAGAATTAATGGCACAAGGTGTCCCGCCTTCAGCCGCCGCACTCGCTCTCCAATTCATTTTGCCGGCGCATGCGGCCTGTGAGTTTATTTGTTCGAGGGAAAACCCTCCGTCAATCTTCCCGCTATCACGATACCACGACAGCGAGAAATCGACATTTGAAATTAATACGCCTTTATCATCAATGACAGAAATATCGGCTCCGCTGTTATTTATTGAGAATGAAGTAAATCCATAACATTGTCCATAAGTCTGAAGAGACTCTATCGAGCTGTTCTTGCATAAAAGCACATACCCATCAGATGGCACGACAAGGTCTTCATCTATACTTTTCTCGCTTGTCCCTATTATCAGTTTCCAATTTTTCAGATTCAAAGGCCAATCCGAGGTGTTGTACAACTCAATATACTCATAGGGAGGAAGTCCGCACGAAGGCTCAGGGTCAGCCATTATCTCATTGATAACCAAATCAAATTCATGAGGTACTACATAAAAAAACGTATAACTGAAATTTGACAAAGCGTTACCTGAGATATCACTGATTTTAGCGATATTCAAAGTATATGTCCGTCTCTCCTCTATTAAGTTCTCGAAAGAGAGCGACACGGTACGGCTTCCTATGGAAACGCAAGAGGAGGGAGAGCCTAACAAATTATCTACTAAGTAATTATCACAGATGAGTGCGTCATCTTGCTCCAAAGGCTCATCAAAAACAAGATTCAAGGTATGTTCGTTTATCACAACAATTTCTTGCAAGACAGGCGGTTCGTGGTCAATGATTAGAGGTCCTGCATACACATCATCAAGGAAAACCTTTTTAGCGTTACTTGATGTGAAAGTAACAACGATGCCAAAATTACCGGAAGGCAGATATATATCATCAAAACATTGTGCCTCAACAACATAATCCCCTTCTCCAGTTTTATCGACAAATATTTTCCACAATCCGCCAGCGGTCCTTGTCACCTTAAAATAAGCGGAGAAGGAAGACGCGATGAATGTATCTACGCCTCTACATATACATGTATGAGATTCATTATCAACACGATACAAAGCAACAACGTCTTCCGAACCCGCCTCCCCAAAATTTAAGTAATAATTATCGCAAAGATAGACATCACTAAAGTTCATGCCAGACGGGGAGAAAGCCTCACGCAGATAGAAACTCCATTCGAAGTCATCGCCTGAATAATTAATATTAGAGAACAGCCATGCTTTCCCTCCAGCCTCAGCATTCAACTGAAGTTGGTGTTTATCATTAACAATAAACAAAGAATCTGTACCGAACCACGAAGGATTACAGGTGAAATCACCATCAGAGAAATCATCATATATCTGGCACATGCAACGATATGGGATTAACAATATTATCCATGACAGCAGCGTCAATATTTTTACATTCATATTTGATCTTGTTTAGAGTTTTTTATTACTTTTGCACAAAAGTAAAGTAAAAAAAATTCAGTCACCCCAATTTTAACATTAATTAACTTTCAGAGAGTTAGAGGGTTAAGATTGTTAATAAAAATTAGGGACAAGGCTGTTCATGTTGGTTGAAATAAAGAAGATATGAGAATAGCGGTAATTGGAGCGACAGGTCTTGTAGGACAGAAAATGCTCCAGGTATTGGCAGAGCAGAACATCGCTATAGATGAGTTGATTGTCGCTGCCTCTGTGCGTTCTATTGGTAAAGCCATAGAATTCAATGGAGAGCAACACAGATTAGTATCGGTAGAAGAGGCTATTGAAAGATGCCCTGACATCGCGATTTTTTCAGCAGGTTCGGAGGCATCGTTAAAATACGCTCCGTTATTTGCGGAAAAAGGCACATACGTTATTGATAACAGCTCGGCATGGAGAAAGGAAGAAGGGATTCCTTTAGTGGTGCCAGAAATAAATGGCAATGACATAAGTTCTGATACTCATATCATTGCGAACCCAAATTGTTCGACAATCGGTTTAGTGATGGCACTTGCTCCAATGCACCGCAGATATAATATCAAACGTATCGTAGTGTCAACATATCAGTCGGTGAGTGGGAGCGGGGTAAAAGGATTGGAACAGCTGCATTGTGAGCAAAGAGGAGAGATTGCCGCCAACCCCGCATATCCTCATCAAATTCATGAGAATGTGATACCTCACGGAGGCTCTTTCCTTGAAAACGGAAACACTACTGAGGAAGAGAAACTCATCTTCGAGACGAACAAGATATTACACTCAAACATTGCCGTTTCTGCCACTGTAGTCCGCGTACCTGTTTACGGAGGACATTCTGAGTCTGTCAATGTGGAGTTTTCACATAAATTTGATTTACAAGAACTTATAAAGTTATTAGAAAACACTCCCGGCATTATCGTCGCTGACAATCCAAAGGAAGACCTCTATCCTACCCCTTTGATGGCTTACGACAAGGACGAGGTTTTCGTTGGTCGTATCAGAAGAGACGGGAGCATAGATAACGGGTTAAACTTCTGGGTTGTGTCGGACAACATACGCAAGGGTGCGGCGACAAACGCAGTACAAATCGCTAAGTTGGTCATAGACAATATAATATGAAGGTTTATTACGATATTCGAGAGTTTAAAAAAATATCCAATGCCATCGTCACCATCGGCACATTCGATGGAGTACACCTTGGGCATCAAGCCGTCTTTAAACAAATGGTTGACAAGGCGAGACAAATCGGTGGCGAGACTGTCGTGGTAACTTTTTATCCACACCCGAGACAAGTAATCTCTCCAAATGACAACAAACTGCGCCTCATCACATCACAAGAAGACAAAATCCGACATCTGAGAGAGGCGGGCATAGACAACCTTATAATTATTAATTTCACAAAAGAATTTTCACACACCTCTTCGGAGGATTTCATAAAGGATTATGTTGTCAAAAACATTGAGCCTGTGATACTTGTGATAGGATATGACCATCATTTCGGGAGCAACAGATCTGGCGACTTCGACACCTTATCCAAGCTCGGCAGCCAATATCATTTCGCTGTTGAGAAGATAACAGAACAGGATATCGAGGACATCACCATCAGTTCAACGAAGATTCGTTTGGCTTTGCAAGAGGGAGACATTCAGTTAGCGAACAAGCTTCTCGGTTACAATTATTCAATAGCAGGCGTTGTGACGCACGGCGACAGCATTGGACGCACATTAGGATTCCCTACTGCGAACATCTCTATAAGCCCTGAGTATCAAATCATTGAGAAAAGAGGCGTTTACGCTACCGTTGCAAATGTAGAAGGAAATCGATTTCCAGCCATGACATATATAGGCAGACGACCAACATTAAGCAATGGGCTGCCAACCTCAATTGAGACTTATATCATCAATTTCGAAGGCGACCTTTATGGCAAAGAGATAGGCATTTCTTTTGTTGACAGGGTGCGCGACGAGATGACCTTCGACAACCTTGAGAAGCTAAGGCTTCAGATTCAAGAGGATAAATCAAACATCTTGAGAATATTAGCAAATTTTAATTATCAATAAAAATTAAGACATGAAAAAGTTTCTGACATTAATTTCCATCATCTGCCTTTTAGGGACATTTAAGGCAAATGCATGCACCAACTTTTTGATAACAAAAGGTGCATCAAAAGACGGCTCCACAATGATTTCTTATGCCGCTGATTCTCATGTACTTTACGGAGAATTATACCATTATCCGGCAGCTGACTACCCTGAGGGCGCGATGCGTGACCTTTATGATTGGGATAGCGGCCGATACCTCGGACAGATTCCTGAAGTCCGCCACACTTACAATGTTGTCGGCAACATGAACGAGCATCAACTTGCAATAGGAGAGACCACATACGGAGGTTTGGAATGTCTATGGGAAGGCGAGGGTCTCATGGATTATGGCACATTGATTTACATATCATTACAACGCTGCAAGACTGCACGTGAAGCCATAAGGAATATTGCCGAGCTTACAGCCCAATACGGATACATAAGTGAAGGAGAGTCATTCTCAATCGCTGACACTGAGGAAGTATGGATTATGGAAGTTATCGGAAAAGGCAAGTTCGGGAAAGGAATGGTATGGGTAGCGCGCCGCGTTCCTGACGGATATGTCAGCGGTCACGCCAACCAGGCACGTATCACACAATTCCCACTTGCAAAGAAAAACAAGACATCTGTCACATCAAAGGACTTCAAGAGATTCATGAAAGATATGAGTATCGACTGCATTTATTCAGAGGATGTCATATCATTCGCGAGAGATAACAACTTGTATATAGGTAAAGATGAAGACTTCTCATTCTCAGACGTTTACGCGCCTGTAGATTTCGGTGCCGCACGTGGTTGCGAGCTTCGTGTATGGGCTATGTTCAACAAAGTTACCGATGGGATGGAACAATATTGGGATTATGCAACAGGCCGGAACATAATGCGAGAGAAACCATATATAGCCGGTCAGGCTCAGACAAAAGAGAACTTCCCGAGCAACAGAATGCCTCTCTGGGTCAAGCCTAACGAGAAAGTCGGGCTTATCGATATGATGAATTTCATGCGAGACCATCTTGAGGGTACAGAACTTGACATGTCGCAAGACATTGGCGCGGGTCCATTCCATTGCCCATACCGTTGGAGGCCAATGTATTGGGACGTTGACGGTCAGAAATATGTGCATGAGAGGACAACAGCCACCCAGCAGACGGGATTCTCATTCGTATCACAGAGCAACGGGACACGAACAAACGAGATTGGAGGAATCATCTGGTGGGGAGTTGATGATGCTGCAAGCACAGTATATTGCCCTATGTATTCATGTATTACAGAGATTCCACTCTGTTTCCGCGTTGGCAACGGCTCAATGATGCAGTTCTCTGAGACGGCAGCATTCTGGATTTTCAACCAAGTGACAAACTTTGCATACACAAAATACGACTATATCCACCCGGAAATTGCTGAGAAGCAGGCAAGGTATGAACATGAGTGGGCAAATAAGACGCTCAGTATCAGCAACCAGGCTGAACAGCTATATAAGGAAGACCCCGAGAAAGCAGTAGCGTTCCTCACCACTTTCTCATGCAACGAGGCGACAAAACTATGCGCTGACTGGAAGATGTTCTATCAATATCTTTTCACAAAATATATGGACGGCAATGTCAAGACCGCGGTACAGAAGCCGGAGAACTACAGATACATTGCACCAAAGGTAGAACAGCCTAAATACAGCGATGATTTTTATAAGGCAATCATCGAGCAGACGGGTGACAAGTTAAAGGTATATTAAGCCATTGACAAATAAAGCATTGCGCCGAAAATCGAAGATTTTCGGCGCAATGTCATCTTTATCGGCAAGGATTATAGCATCTTATGTATTATCTCCTCTATCGTCAGTCCTTCAGCTTGAGCCGAGTAGTTTTTCACAAGCCTATGTCTTAGGACAGGCACAGCCACTCTTCTGACATCTTCAATATCAGGGGAGAACTTACCGCACATCAAGGCGTTAGCCTTTGCTCCTGAGATAAGGTATTGTGAGGCACGCGGACCCGCGCCCCAGCTAAGATATTTATCCGCCCATTCATGCGCCCGCGCTGTCGCCGGCCTCGTCTTTGATACTAAGCCAACGGCATACTCATAAACGTTATCTGAGACAGGCACACGACGCACAAGCTCCTGGAAATACTTTATCTCCTCTACGCTCATCACCGCATTCACCTTATTATTATTAATAGCAGTAGTGCTCTTTACAACGGCAATTTCCTCCTCATACGAAGGATAATCAAGCATAAGGTTGAACATAAATCGGTCTAACTGAGCCTCCGGAAGCGGATACGTCCCCTCCTGCTCGATAGGGTTCTGCGTAGCAAGAACGAAAAACGGCTCATCTAACTTATATGTCTTGCCCGACACAGTGACGTTTTTCTCCTGCATCGCCTCAAGAAGAGCCGCCTGCGTCTTTGGCGGTGTCCTGTTCACCTCGTCAGCAAGCACTATATTAGCGAAAACAGGTCCTTTCACAAACTTAAACTGCCTCGACTCATCAAGGATCTCTGTTCCTACAATATCCGAAGGCATAAGGTCAGGCGTAAACTGTATCCTGCTGAACGTCAATCCTAAAGCCTTACCTATCGTATTGATAAGCAACGTCTTCGCAAGTCCGGGAACGCCAACGAGAAGCACATGTCCTTGGCAAAACATACACAATATGGTGTCATGGATCACCTCATTTTGTCCTATGATGACCTTGCCTATCTCTTTTTTAAGGAGTTCAAACTTACTGACGAGCGCGTTTGCGCCATCTACATCTGAGTTAAACATAATTATTTTTGAATATTCCAATCAAATTTAAAATCACAGGAACAATACTCGTCGCTAATTTTCACGTAAGCCTTTTTCGATTTCGCTGTAATCCATTTATTTAGAGCCTCTTGACGTTTTTTCTGCATTGTCCAATTCTGTATTAGGGCATAGTCGTCATTAAGGTTTGCCTTATGAGGATTTGTTTTCTTCTTTATGATGAGGAGGCGGTAAGCGTCCTTGTCGTTCTTTGTTTTCATCGGGACAGGAGAGCTAACCTGACCAACATCGAGCCTGTTTATCACCACCGACACCTGTGGGTCGAGTTCCTCGGCGGCAAACAATGTGCTTCCTGTGTTCGGATTAACGAGGTAGCCTCCGTTAACCTTATCATCTTCATCGCTAAACTTCGCCACTGCTTCTTCAAAGGTGATGCTGTCGTTACGGATAAGGGTTGCTATAGAATCGAGTTCAAGGTAAGCTTTCTCTAATGCTTCAGGTGACACTTTCACTGTAAGGAGGATATGGCGCACGTTGACGTAATCGCCCCGTCGTTCAATAAGTTGGATAATATGGAATCCAAACTCTGTCTCCACCACCTCCGATATTTCTCCGTCTTTAAGAGCGAAGGCCGCTGCCTCAAACTCTGGCGCGAGCTCGCCTCTACCGTGGAATCCGAGTTCTCCGCCTTTCTTTGCCGAGCCCGGGTCCTCGGAATATAGAAGTGCCAAAGTTGAAAAGCGTTCACCCTTCAAGATGCGCGAGCGCAGGGTGTAAAGCCTTTCTTTTACCGCAAGTTTCTCATCAAGGGTGATAGGAGGTTTTTTCACAAGCTGGGCAATCTCGTATTGCGAGTTCACCATCGGTATTGAGTCCTTCGGAATGCTACGATAGAAGTCGCGCACATCAGAAGGTGACGCCTTTAACCCCGCGATGATATTGCCTTGCACCTCTTCAACCATCTTCTGGTCACGTATAATACCTCTAAGCTCGTCTTTTATCTCATTGATACTCTTATTATAGTACTTCTCAAGTTTCTCCTGCGAGCCAAGTTGGTTTATGAAATAGCGAAGACGGTACTCCATCTCAGAGTTCACCTGCTCGTCAGTGACCTCAATACTGTCAAGCTCAGCTTGGTTTAGCAACAGTTTTTGGAAAAGCAGTTCTTCCAAAATCTCACAACGGATGCTGCTCGCATTTCCCTTGATGCCTCCTTGCAATCGGTACTGAAGATATTGTTCCTCTATGTCCGACTGAAGAATCACATTCTTTCCTACAACGGCTGCGACTTTGTCAATAACCTGCTGCTGTCCGTATGCGGGCATAATAGCAAGCAGAATAACGAAAACGAGAATACTTCTTATTTTCATAACTTTAGAATATTTCAAACACATGTTCCTCAACAGCCTTGTTAAACAGACTGTTATTCATTTCTTCAATAAGTTTCTTTTTCCTCATATTGAGAATAATATATCGGATAGAGACCTTTTCCAATTCAGCGGGAGCGTCGTCACCAATTGTTCTATAGTCACATATCCTCAGCAGGCAGGTGGTACCCTCTCTCTCGATCTTTATGAATTTGTTTTTCTCAAGATAGCGTAGTTCGTCCTTGACATCGAGACCGTATTCTTCAATGACCTCATCGAAATACCTCCATCTTTCGACATTGATGTCATAGTTCTCGCAATATTTCTCAGCCATTGAGCCTATAGAGTCAATAAGCAACTCGTCATAATCGCGGAGGAGTTTGATAAACTGCCATTTCCTCTTATCGTCACTTTCTATCTCTACCGAGGCGATTCTGACCACATTCTTGTTAAGTTTGAAATTCCCGCTATTTGAGTTATAATAATCGAGGATCTCGGTATCAGAGACAATGGTGTCAAGTTTCTGTTCAATCAGTTTCGACTCATATTTATAGATAACCAAGGAGTTACGATAGTCTTGTATTTGTTTTGAGAAATCGAGTTCGTTTTCAGAAAGATTCTGTTCCGCCTGATGAATTATCAGTTCGCGGCGGATCCACTGTTCGATAAAGGCCCTTGTTCTGACGATGCTGTCAGATGCGCTGATACCTTTATATAGGACATCATGCAAATCGGACTGATACAGGTTTTTGCCGTAAATAGACGCCACTATCCTATCATTTTTCTCAATGAGATTAGAGTCTCTACATGAGAACAGCGAGAGTGCCAATATCAGTCCGATTACAAAATAACGCATGATCAGTTATAGTTTTTCCTTACTTTCACCAACAATTTCTCATTAACGCTAACAGGATATTTAACTTTGAGGCTCTCAATCCAGTTACGTTCGAGCACGTTTTGGTATGCGGAGGTGACAAGGCCTTTTGCCTCTTTGAAGGTCTTAGGCTCCGGTTCGCGCACTTCAAGTATCTTTATGATTTTTGTAGAGTTATCCACTGTTGAGGGGACGATTCTGACGGTGCCCGGCACCCATTCTGTAGAGTCGATGTCGATATTATCACCTTCTTGGAAGAACGGGGTCTTAATGATCACGCCTTTAAGTTTTTCTTTGCTGAATGCGGCTTTCAGAGTGTCGGCGCAAGCGTCAAGGCGGATAAGTTCCTCGGCTCTTGCGAGGCTCTCGCTGTTATTGACGGTGACAAGGGCTGCTTTGACGCGTTTCTTCCACATATATTCGTTCTTATGCTCCTCATAATAATTGGCAAGGCCCAAGGTGTCTTTCTCTGCCTTCTTCCAAACCTCTTTCTCCATAAGGTCGAAGAGCAGGATTCCGTCATGATATTCTTTGACAAGCATGTTAAATTCAGGATATTTCTCTTCGAGTCTTGAGTCCTCGTATGCGAAGGCTGATTCTTTCACGAACTCATCGAACAACTCATAGGCATAAGACGCTGATGACATAAACGGTTGGTTCTGTTGATGTTTATAGATATATTCGACGAAATCGTTGATAAGATACTGTTTTTTTCCGAAGGAGAACAGCACTTTGTTCACGTCAACATTCTCGGCGAGCACGAAGTTACCCTCGCTGAGTGTCGAGTCAACAGTGGCGATAAATGCGTCTTTGACCTTTGTATTGACCTTAAAGCCATTCTCTTTCAGGATTCGTTTCAGCACTATATCCTCGCTCACCTTTGCGCGCATATCTTTTTCAACGCGTTTCTTGATATTGTCTTTTTCATCGTCGAAAGAGGCGACGCCGGGTTTTGCGATAAGCTTGATGATATGGTATCCGTAATTAGTTTTCACCGGTTTGCATATCTCGCCCACTTCCATTTGTTTCACGGCATCGATAAACTCAGGGACTATGCTATTCACTTTGAAAGGAGATAGTGCACCTCCACGTGGAGCCGCGCCTTTATCATCGGTATATTTCTTCACGATGAAGTCCCAGTTCGAGCCGTCTTTCTCTATCTCATTAAAGATATTCAAAGCTTTCTCTCTCACGGCGGAGTCTGACTTGCCGGGTGTGTTTTCATCGACTACGAGGAACACCTGTGCAGCCTTGATGATGCCGCATGCCGGAGTCTTAGAGTTGACTCTGATAATATGGTATCCGAAATCGGTGCGGACAGGCATTGAGACCTCGCCTACATTTGTATTATAAACGCCGGTCTCGAAGGGATAGACCATATCGAAAGCGGTGAAATAGCCGAGGTTACCCTTGTTTCCTTTGTAAGCGCGCTGTTTACCAGGGATTTCCTTGATATCACGTGCTGACGGGTCATCGGAGAGTTCCACTGCCAAGGCGTTGAAGTCCTCGCCTTTTAGGACACGGTTACGGATTTCTATGGCCTTGTTATAAGCCTTCAGCGTGTCAGCGGGGACGGCATGTATATCGCATTTCACAAGTATATGGTCAGCGTTGATATCCCAGAGCATCCTGTTATAAGCCTCATCAACAAGCATATCGGTAGCCTCATCATTCGAGAAATACGGCTTGGCGAGCTGTTTGCGATAACCATTAAGCTCCTTGACGAATTTGGCGTTTGTATCCATCTTAAGAGATTCGGCCTCAATGACTTTCAACTTGAAATTGATAAACATATCAAGATACTCGTCAACGCTTTTTTTATCAATAACATCTCCATTGACGTTATTTTTCTCATAAACTGCCATAAACTCATCGGCAGAGATATTATTATCACCTAACTTTATCAAGGTCTTCGACTTATAACCTTGGGCGAAAAGTATTGACGGCATCAAAGCCAGAAAGAAGATAACTGTTTTAGTTAATTTCATATTTAAAAAAGTTAATATTAAACACTAATTGTCATAATAACGCAATACCTCAATAAATATTGCTAAGCCTTTGTGCTATAGTTTGGGGATTCCTGTGTGATAGTGATATCATGCGGATGGCTTTCCCTCATGCCGGAGGCTGTTATCTTGATAAACCTTGTATTATGGAGGTCTTCGATAGTCTTAGAGCCTGTGTAGCCCATACCGGCGCGCAGACCGCCAACCATTTGGTAAACGACTTCCGAGAGGCTGCCTTTATAAGGGACGCGTCCGACAATGCCTTCCGGGACCAGTTTTCTGATGTCGTCCTCCATATCTTGGAAATATCTGTCTTTCGAGCCTTTCTGCATAGCCTCAAGCGAACCCATTCCGCGGTAGGCCTTATATTTCCTACCCTCGAATATTATTGTGTCGCCAGGTGACTCGTTGACGCCTGCGAACAGCGAGCCTGCCATGATTGTTGACGCTCCTGCCGCTATAGCTTTGACGATATCGCCGGTGTAACGGATGCCGCCGTCAGCGATGACCGGTATGCCGCTGCCCTTGAGGGCTTCTGAGACGTTATATACCGCTGTCAGCTGAGGCACGCCTATACCAGCGATGATACGTGTTGTGCATATCGAGCCGGGGCCTATACCCACCTTGATAGCGTCGATGTCGAGTTTCGCGAGGTCTCTCGCCGCCTCCGGAGTGGCGATATTTCCGATAACGATGTCAATATTAGGGAAAGTGCGGCGCAACTCCTTTGCAATGTTGAACACATTCTGTGAATGTCCGTGAGCCGTATCTACCACTATAGCGTCAACGCCAGCCTCAACGAGGGCATGCGCGCGTTCCATGGTGTTATATGTGACACCCACTGCCGCGGCAACTCTCAGACGGCCATGCTCGTCCTTCGACGCGTTAGGCCTCGCCTTTATCTTGATGATGTCCTTATATGTTATAAGTCCGATAAGGTGGTAATCCTTGTCAACGACAGGAAGCTTCTCAATCTTATGCTCCTGAAGAATGTCGGCGGCCGTAGCAAAATCCGTAAACTCGGTAGTAGTTATAAGGTTCTCCTTTGTCATGACCTCTGAGATAGGACGGTCAACCTGCCTCTCAAAACGAAGGTCACGGTTGGTTACAATACCGACGAGGACATTGTCATCATTCACAACCGGGATGCCGCCAATGTGGTATTCTGTCATCATCTTGAGAGCGTCACGGACGAGAGCCCCCTCTCTAATAGTAACAGGATTGATAATCATTCCGTTCTCAGCGCGTTTCACCTTTGTAACCTCAGCGGCCTGCTGCTCTATGGTCATATTCTTATGGAGAACTCCGATGCCGCCTTCCTGCGCAATAGCGATAGCCATAGGAGCCTCGGTGACGGTATCCATGCCGGCAGTAACAATAGGTATGTTGAGCTTTATATGACGCGAGAAGTTCGTGCGCAAATCAGCGTCACGCGGAATAATTGTGCTGTAAGCAGGTACAAGCAATACGTCATCGTATGTCAAACCTTCCTCGATGAATTTTTCGTTTTTAGTCATGATATATAGTTTTAATTGTTCTCTTTTATATTAATTTGCAAAATTACAAAAAAAATTCCATCTCATCACAAGTTTTTTTACCGCTTTTTAAATATGTGTAAATTGGAAACGAGATTGTTTTCCAGCCGTTTTTTGGAAGGGAGAACAAGCGGCGGCACTCATTATCTAAAATTTCCTGGCATTATTCTTAAAAAACACTTATCTTTGTCGGAAAAAAATAACAACGGAAAATGAAAACAAGAAGCAACATCAAGAATTTATTGACAATAGTGATTGCGGCCGCTGTGTTGGCTGGCTGCCGTCCAAATGTTAATAAAGGTTCAGACAACCAAGGGAAAGAGGCGGCTGTAGTGGAAACAATGATGAGCCGTAGAAGCGTCAGGGCGTACAAGCCGGAGCCGGTGCCAAAGGAGATAATGGACGTGATTTTAGACTGCGGCATACATGCTCCGAATGGAATGAACCGGCAGCCTTGGGAAATCCGTGTCGTCAACAACGAGGAGTTCCTCAGAGGTGTCACCGAGTTACAGAAAGCGACTATCGACCCGGACGCTCCGCACAACCCATTCAAAGACCAGAACTTACGTAACATCTTCCGCAATGCTCCAACGGTGGTCTTTATAGCTCACAACCCCAACCCCTGCTCACAAGTTGACTGCGGATTGTTGGCCGGGAATATGGTTAACACAGCATGCGCTTACGGCATAGGGAGCTGCATACAGATGGGACCTGTGCAATTCATGAAATCGGAGACAGCCAAGCCTTTCCTCGAGAAACTCAACTTCTCCGAAGGTTACGAGTTACTAATGGCAATCGGTTTTGGATACCCCGACGAAACGCCTGACCCAAAACCGAGAGACATTAGCAAAATCAAATATATTGATTAAAATTATTATTAACAATATTTAACGCTTTCGCTGTTTTATCTTATTTTTTCAACAAACCTCTCCGCAATCATGTCGCGGAAAATGAAAATATCAGAAACAGGCCTGTATTCAAATGGCTCGTATCTCAACACCTGCGCGGCGAAATACCGATGGTCCTTTGAATAATAAAACAACATTTGAACATTGCCATTCTCCTGCCTATGAATGTTGGAGAAAATGAAATAATCTTGCCTCTTCAGAGCTGATAGAATAGCATCTAAGTCATTGACATTGTAATAAACACACTCTTTCTTGATGATAGAGCCTGTCTCTTTCTCTACAAGTTTCTTCCTCTGGAAGAAAATCAGGCAAACCGCTATTACCACCGACACTATCCCGGCAAAAACATCGGTTGACGACATCATAGAGCTCTCCGAAACACTCGACAGGTAAAACATTAAAACCCCTATTATTAATAGAAGCGTCCCTAAAAAGATTGCCAACGTATTTATCCTTTTTTCAACATAAGGCAATTTACAATTATTAATATTCTGTGATGATATAGTTATAATATTCATTTATTTAAAATTTTAAAAATAAAAAACAAGTATCCTGTTTATCCAGGAACATAACAGTATTGAGAAAAATAAAGCGAAAGGTAAAATATCAAACGATTATATGCCTCATTTTCAAAACGAACAGTTCATTATGTGATGAGAAACAACAAATCGCTTGCGGCGAGAATCTGTATCCCACGAAATCCAATTCGGCGATAATATTCTTTACGGGGACAAACTTATATACAGCCCGCGCCAGTCTTCTCGAAAACGAATAATGAACAGAAGGGGCAGGGACACTAAGCTCATTCTGTGGCAACAACATTTCCCCATCAAAAGAATTATCCAACTCCGCCAAGTGAACGGCACAGTCACAATAAAAATCAGGGTGGCCGCTATCAATATTTGAGCAGATTATTCTGGCACTCAGAATAAAGGAGGTCAAAAACAGTAATTCAAGAATATACTTTCTCATTTTCAATAGCGTTTCAAAAAAGTGCCTGAACTGATCTTACTAAAGCTCTCTACTCCATTTGACATTGCAAAAATAATCATTATTTAAAAATAACATAACCCATCGGTATATTTTTTTCATTTCGATTTATATTAGCACAACATTCTGATTATCAATGGATTGTTTAAAGAACAAGACACACTTTCGATGGAAGGGCCTTTTTTTCAAGATACCTCGCCATGCACATACGGCGGCATAATAATTTTGAAAAGCGATGACACATGATGAGGGGACAAGAAAAAAAGGCGACATATCCATCAATATATATTAACAAAAGACTATTTTTGTAAAATCAAATTAACAACAAAAAATTAACAATCATAACGTCTATTTGTTTTTCGGAATCATCGGAAATAAACGACGTCAGTTATTAAGTTTTTTAAGACAAGTAAAAATCAGGAAGTTCCGATTGAGGAATAGAAACAAGAAGGGGGGAAAGCGATGAGGAGTCCGGAATATTTAAAAAAAGGGTCTAAGATAGCGATTGCCGCGCCTGCAAGGAAGATAAGACTTTCAGAGATTCAAGACGCGATAGAATGGATAAGAAGGAAAGGGTTCGAGCCGGTTTTCGATGAGCGGTTATTCCTTGAGAGGAATCAGTTTGCGGGAGATGAGCGACAGAGGGCGGCGGTGTTACAAGACTATCTTGACAGAGAAGACATCGATGCGATATTTTGTGCCAGAGGAGGATACGGCACAATCAGGATTATAGACCTCCTCGACTTCAGCAAGTTCGGGCAAAAGCCGAAATGGGTCGTAGGATACAGCGACATCACGGTATTACACGCCAAGATACAGGGTTTAGGATACAGGAGCATACATGCGACGATGCCGATAAACTTCCCTTGCAACAGCGATGCCGCCCTTGAGAGTCTATACGAGGCGTTGACAGGAGGCGGCAGTGCGGAAGGGATATTCTCGGGGCAATGGCTCAAGGGGTTTGACAATAGGGAGTATAAGGAGCTTGAGCGATACGAGGTCAGGGGCGGGAACCTCTCGGTCCTTTATTCAATGATAGGTTCAGACATCTTTCCCGACACCGACGGCCGGCTGCTTTTCATCGAAGACGTTGACGAGTATCTTTACCATATCGACAGGATGATGACGGCATTGAAACGAGCCGGCAAGCTAAGCAAATTAAAAGGGCTAATCGTTGGCGCGTTCACCGACATCCACGACAACAGCATTCCGTTTGGTATGACGGTGAGAGAGATAATAACAGAGAAGGTGTCGGAGTATGGGTATCCTGTCATCTGGGATTATCCGGCGGGACACATCAGCGACAACCACGCTATAATATTAGGTTAGCTTTCAAGTGAAAAGGTGCTTGAACAGCTCTGCGATATTCGCTATTGGGACCACTTCCACATTATATTTCGAGAGGTCGAGACCTTTAGCGTTGAACTTCGAGATAAAAATCCTGTCAACGCCGAGTTTGTCAGCCTCGGCAATCCTTGACTCCACTCTGCTGACGGCTCTCACCTCGCCTGACAGTCCCACCTCGGCAGAGAAGGCGTACTTACCGGCGAGAGGCACGTCCTCGTTCGAAGACATCACAGCGGCGACAACGGCGAGGTCGATAGCCGGGTCGCCGACACGCATGCCGCCAGCTATATTAAGGAACACATCTTTTGCACCGAGACGGAATCCGGCGCGTTTCTCCAAGACGGCGAGAAGCATATTCAACCTTCTGATATCGAAGCCTGTACATGAGCGTTGAGGTGTGCCGTAAGCAGCGGTGCTGACGAGAGCCTGCGTCTCCACCAACATAGGGCGGAGGCCTTCAACCATAGCCGCGACAGCGACACCGCTGACAGGAGTATCGCGCACAGACAACAGTATCTCGCTCGGATTCTTGACCTCATTAAGGCCCGAGGCGTTCATCTCGAAGATGCCAAGCTCAGAGGAAGAGCCGAAACGGTTTTTCACTGTACGCAGAATCCTGAAGCCATAATGCCTGTCGCCCTCGAACTGTATCACCACATCAACAATATGCTCCAAGACCTTCGGTCCGGCAATGACACCGTCCTTTGTGATATGACCTATAAGGAACACCGGCACTTGGAACGACTTCGCAATCTTGTTCATCTCAGCCGCCGTCTCACGTATCTGGCTCACGCTGCCCGCGGCACCATCGATGTTGGGCGACACCATAGTCTGAACAGAATCCACAATCATGATGTCTGGCTTCACCTCATCAAAACGCTTGAAAATCTCATCAGTGTCTGTCTCTGTAAGAATCAGGCAGTTATCATTGTCAATGCCTATTCTGTCAGCGCGCATCTTGATCTGTTGCCGGCTCTCCTCGCCCGACACATAAAGCACCTTTTTACCTCTGAGTCGAAGAGCCATTTGAAGAAGCAGGGTGGATTTGCCGATGCCCGGCTCACCACCGACGAGCACTAAAGAGCCAGGGACGAGACCTCCCCCGAGCACCCTGTTGAACTCGCCGAAACATACATCAACACGTTTCTCATCAGCGCTATCGATGTCAAGAATCGGTACGGGAACCGACTTCATTGGGTCAATGACGGGGGTTTTCACGTTTTTGTTATCTTTTCCGACCGTCACCGTTTCCTCAAGGTAACTATTCCACTCGCCGCAGCAAGGACAGTGACCAATCCATTTCGGGGACTCGTTGCCACAATTCTTACAGAAGAACACCGTTTTAACTTTCGCCATAACTATTTGATTAACAGATTATTAAACACCTTTAAAAGCATAATGCCGTGATAAGCGGTGATGACATTTCACTTTAAAACAGAGCATAATAATGATACAATGCAAAAGTAATATTTTTTAAAAAAATAACATTAATTTTTCATAAACTAAAAAAACATACTATCTTTGTCCTTTATTTTAAACACATCATAATATGAAGAGGTTTCTAACACTATTTTTGATTCTGCTATCGGTTCGGGCATTCTCACAAGAGATTATTGTCAGCGGCACTGTAACATCGTCGGAGGACAAAATGGGATTGCCGGGGGTTGCTATCAGAGTATTAAGCAACAACACGGGAACGGTAACAGGTCTTGACGGAGAATATTCATTAACAGCAAGTGCCAGCGACTCGCTCGAATTCTCGTTTGTAGGATTCAAAAAGATGGTGATAGGCATCAATGGCAGAAGGACTATCGACATGGTGATGAGTCCTGACTCGCAGTTGCTTGAGGACGTAGTGGTGACAGCCCTCGGCATCAAGCGGCAGAAGAGGGAGTTAGGATATGCCACTGAAGACATCAGCGGAGAGTTGTTAGCGAAGTCGGGAAGTGACAACATTATCAACGCATTAAGTGGACGTTCGGCTGGTGTCCAGATCATCAACGGTGACGGTGTTGCCGGAAGTTCATCAAGAATTGTCATCAGGGGCAACAACAGCATTTTCGGTGACAACCAGCCTTTGATAGTCATTGACGGAGTGCCGATGACGAACGAGGGAGGTGTCACAAGTTGGAGCGGAGGCCAAGACTGGGGTACGGCGTTAAACAACATCAACCCGGAGGACATAGAGGACATGAGCATCTTGAAAGGACCGACCGCGGCGGCGTTATACGGTTCGAGAGGAGGTAACGGAGTAGTTCTCATCACGACGAAGAAAGGAAAAGAGCAGAGCGGACTTGGCATCAATTTCTCCACATCATATAAGATCACCACGCCATACGGATTCCGCGATGTACAGAACAAGTATGGTTTTGGCGGGCCAATCTCATATATGACGCCATACCTTATGCAAGACGCTGACGGCAACTTCGTCTTCACCGACACATACAGTGCAGACAACGGGCCAGCGGGCGAGCCCACAAACGCCACCTTCGGATATTACGGAGGCTCTGTCTCTTGGGGTCCGGTGATGGACGGCTCCCCGATGATTTGGTGGGACGGCAACGTAAGGAGCTATTCGCCACAGCCCGACAACATCTCGATGTTGTACAAGAATGCGGCGACAGCGGTTAACAGCATCTCTTTCCAGAACGCCGGCGACTTCGGTTCGGTACGCGTCTCAATCACCAACGAGAACAGCGACGCTATCATCAGCAACTGCGACCTTCGCCAGACAACGGTAAACATAGGTTCATTGCTTAATATCTCAAAGAGAATCAAAGCCGACATCGCTTTCACATACGTCGATTACCACAGGTTGAACTCTCCGGTGCTCGGCGAGTCGTACTCAAACTTCAACAAAGGACTGCTTTACAGCTGGCCAAGAAGCTGGCAGGGTTTCGAAGTGCAGCAATACGAGCATTCCGACGGAACACAGACAATATGGAGCTCCTACCCTTATAAATATATTTATCAGAACACTTTTTGGAGCTTCTATAACAACAACACAACCCTTGACCGCGACAAGCTGTTCGGCTCACTCCGCCTCATCTACGACGTCACCGACTGGTTCATCCTCTCTGGAAAAGCCGCTCTCGACTTCAGTTACGACCAATATGAGACCAAGAACAAACCCACCTTGTCAGACGGAATCACAGGCGGTTACTACAAACAGAACATAAGCAGAGACTACACCCTTGACGCAGAGTTCCTCGCGACATTCTACAAAGACCACATCTTCAACAGCATGTTCAATGCAAAGCTCTCGTTCGGAGGCGAGCGTTATTATAGGAACAAATACGGAATGTGGGCAGGCACAGGACAATGGGCGTATTCAAACCTTTACACTTTCTACAACTACATCAACGGTACAAGCGAGACGGCAATGTTCCCCGGTGAGTCGAGATATGAGAAACAAGTCAACTCGCTTTACGGATTCTTCAACCTCTCATATAAGAAATACCTCTTCCTCGACATCACGGGGCGAAACGACTGGTCGTCAACATTACCTATGGACAACAACAGTTACTTCTACCCATCAGCGACATTGAGTTTCATTCCAACGGAAGCTTTCCATATCAATTGGAAATGCGTTTCTTTCTTGAAAATCAGGGCATCTGCCGCTATGACGGCGAGCGATGACAATCCTTATCAGCTTGACTTCACCTACAACACCGGTTCTTTTGGCGGACAGCTCACGTCAAGTCTGCCGGGACAGGTGCCGCCTCTGCAACTCAAGCCACAGCGCCAGCGTTCATACGAGATCGGTGCCGAGTTAGGGTTATGGGATAAGTTTAACATCGACTTCACGTATTATGACATATATTCGTGGGATCAGATCCTCTCCGCACCATTGGCGCCGTCATCAGGCTCGGGAAGCGTGCGTATCAATACCGGTATTGTGACAAACAAAGGTATAGAGGCAATAATAAACTACAATGTTTACCAGACACCTAAGAGTTATCTACAGGTGGGACTCAACCTTGCCCGCAACACTAACAGAATCGTTGACCTCGGAGGTGCCGACATGTACATCTTGTCAGAGATATGGGGCTCAAACGGACCGGCAATAGCCGTCACTGAAGGCGAGGAGTACGGCACCATCTACGGTTGGGACTATGTTTACACCACCACCCTCGACAACGGACAAGTGGTAGGACCTTTCTATGATGATAACGGCAACCCTCTCCCATTACTCAACGAGAGCGGGACAGAATATCTGAAGACACAGACGAGAGTGCCGGTAGGTAACAGCGCGCCACTTATCACCGGAGGTGTCAACTTCACACTGAATTACAAGAACTTCTCGCTCTACGCTCTCATTGACGCTAAAATAGGTGGCGACATCTACTGTGGCTCGAAGGTCATTGCCATGCAGACAGGACAGAGTTTAGAGTCGCTGTACGAGCGCGACGGCAACGGACTCCCTCTTTATGACGAAAACGGCAATTTCCTTGGCAACTACGGTGTAGTCCTTCCAGGCGTCTATGTCAACCCGGAGACAGGCGAAGCCGTAGAAAACAACCAAGTGGTACATTATTACTATAAGTATATGCCTAATTACGGAGGCTGGGGCAACTACCTCACAACACCGGGAATCATGGAAAACACATGGATAAAGATGAGGGAGATAACACTGACATACAATTTCCCGAAGAAAATGCTTGAGAAATCAAAGATCTTCCAGACAGCCTCATTATCACTTACAGGCAGAGACCTCTTCTATTTCTACAAAACCCTGCCAGACAACATCAATCCGGAGGGCACTCTCGGCACAGGCAACGCCCAAGGTCTTGAATATGCCTCATACCCGACAACAAGGTCATTCCTCCTCTCTTTGAGATTCGGATTATAATGCAGTATGAAATGACAGAAGAAACATTTTAAAAATAAGAAAATTAAGAAAGATGAAAAGACATATTTTGATATTCACTGCAATAACAGGGCTGTTTCTAACATCATGCACCAAAGGATTCCAGGAGATGAATCAAAATCCACTTAGTCCAACAGGAACAGACATAGGACCTCTTTTCAACGGAGTAGTATCCTCATTGACATATAACGGCGATGAGATGTTCTATCTCGACAACGAGATTTTTTATCCGGAGAGCGAACTTGGAGCATTAATAACAGACGCGTGGGGAAACTACCAGATTGGAACTCAATCGGTTTGGAACAATTATTACTATAGTCTCGCCAATATACGCGACATAGAGAAACGCCTTGACGAGCTTTGCACCGAGAAAAACGACAACGAGTATGACGACAAGGTCATGGCGCAATTGATAGTGATAAAGGCATTCAAGACTTTCAAGATCACCGATATGTTTGGCGACATTCCATACTCCGAGGCAGGGAAGATATGGTACAACACAGAAGGAGATGGCAACAAGAAGCCGAAATTCGACACACAGGAATCCATTTACAAGAGCCTTCTCGAAGAGCTTGTCTGGGCAAGAGACATCTTGAACAACAACGAGGCCACTACATCGGGAGGCAACGCCTATTATTCTTTAGACGGATACGACGTACTATATGGAAACAATTATGAGAAATGGGGAAAGATAGCCAACTCCCTCATCTTGAAACATGCGTTGAGAATGAGAGATAAGGACAATGCCTTCGCTGACCCGATTCTCGTTGAGGCTTACAACAAGCCCGTCATCGATGACTATTGGGCAGGCAGCGGAGGATTCATGTTATGGCCATCAAGCCTGAACAATTCTATTGGCGACGTCAACTGGAGTTTCCGTGAGCACCGCAACCTCCGCATGGGCGAGACTGTCTTCGCACAGATGTCATCGACAAACAACCCTACGGGGGAAGACATCTTCGACTTGCGAATGTACATCTTCTTCGACACGAACCACAAGACGGCAGAATATCCAGATGGCGCATGGGTGGCATATCCCCAAATCAAGACATCAGAGACACCGGTCGAAGGCGGCACACCTTACGAGAGAACCCGCGACCAAAACTACGCCTTCAAAGGACCTAAATGTCTATTCTCTCCATTCAACTATTATATCATCAGAGACAATAGCGACCAACAAGGCTTCATCCCAAGGATATTACTCAGCGCGGCAGAAGTGTTTTTCATCAAGGCTGAGATAGCAAACCTCGGGATCTCTGGCTCGATGATGGATATTGAAGAGAACCTCAGAAAAGGTATCGAACACTCTTACCTCCTATGGCTCCAACTCCATGACAACACCACAAACAATTATAACCCTATATGGAGATACACCTATCCCGCATTGAAAGACGCTATTGAACATAACGACCTCTACTCATTATCATCATCTTACGCGTCACGAATCATGAATCAGATGATTTATACTAACCCAGAGTTCACATATACGCCGGAAGACTTCCAGAAAGTGATACACCAGCAACGTTGGCTCGACCTGTTCCGTCAGCCCGGTGAAGCATGGAGCCTCGCCCGCCGCAGCATGGACACCCCGACGACTACGGACCACAAGGAACTCACTTCTTTCCGTATGCCTTATCCTCCGACAGAGATTACATACAACTACGACAACTACAAAACCCAAGTGGCTAAAATGCCCGAGGGTGACACAAGAAACTCAAAAGTATGGTGGATGACAAAATAGACAAAATTATTAACTAAACTTATATAATTATGAAAAAGACTCTTTTAATAATAGTCCTCGCACTATTAGCAATAGCCGGTGTTGCCCAAGTGGAATACACCTACGATTTCAACGGACTAACAGAAGGCCAGCAAAACCTTAACGGTCAAGGCGGCTGGGTAACACACTATCAGACCGCCGGGACATCACCCGACTTCGATGTGGCATATTCTTGCGACGGGTTATTGTCGCCAGACGAGTCGATAGCGGTGTTCTATCCTTACGGAGGACCTGGCGTTGGAAGAACAGCGACGCACAAGGCAGACAACAATTTCAACTTTAACTTCACCAACGGAGGAATCATCGACTTCGAATTCGATGTGTGCAGAAACTGGTGGGGCGTATTCGCAGGAATAGGATACGACGCTGACGGCGACGGTAACGTTCTCGACGGAATGGTTGACGAAGACGGTGGCGTGAAACTCCTTATCAAAGGAAGTGAAAACAACAATTATCCTTCTCTACATTTCCCTGTCGCTGACGAGATAGTCTCAACATCTTTCCAACAAGAGAAGAACTGGGCAAGATATAAACTATCGTTCGACTTCAACGCATACGATGGCGCAGGCTCTGTCACTGTGTTCGTGAAGGAATTTGACGAGTCAACAGGCTGGGGCGATTGGCAGCAAATCTCCGACATGACAGACAAAAACATGGGGCTTACTCCAGGTTCCGGCGATAAAAACGACTACACCAAATGGGACGGCGTTTTCTTCCACTCACAAGGAGGAACAGGCGGCTTCGATAACTTCCTCGTCAGACAGATGCCCGATGGTAACGTACAGTATATCAACATGCCTGACATACCTAAACAACTCACCATCAATGGACCTATCACTCTCGAAGCCACAGCGACATCAAATCTTCCAGTGTCATTCGAATACATATCAGGACCAGCAAGTCTCAACGGCAACATCTTGACACTCACAGGCGAACCGGGCACGGTGAAAATCAAAGCCACTCAAGCTGGCGACAACACATGGCTCCCTGCACCAGATGTAATCAAGTCGTTCGACGTTATCGACCCAATGGCATACACCCCAACTTACACCATCAGACGCCCCTTCAACGGCAGCACAGTCTTTATGCCAGAGCTTTCTCCAATGGTAATATGCCTCAGCACTTATATCGAACATTCCGATGCTATACATTTTGAAGAAGTTAAAGCTACAATCAACGGCAACGACATCATTCTCAACACCAAATATCCTGATGATGCCGACAATGGATACTATTATGCCTATTGGACACCGACAAGTTTCGGTGACTATAACATGACTATCAGCATCACCACCTCGGGTGGCAAAGTGACAACAGACAATATATCATTCAACGTATTAAACACATACGATACAATGAGCGTCACCACCCTTGACGGTGATCTTATTGTCTCTCCAAGCAATATGGAAGCCACCGGCGAATACACTCTCCCGTTACACGTAGGAGCCTTCAGCAATATTGATGCAAATTATCAACACAGATGCGTCGGAACTTGCGACACATACGACCGCGTAGGTGGCATCAAGGTGCGTAACTACCGTGGCGAATGGATGGAACTCTTCCGCTATATCACTCCTTTCGGCGTGGAATGCGACGCTAACTTAGACGTCACCGACTACACCTCTGTGCTCCAAGGCATCGTTGAGTTCGAGCTTTATTTCGAGACATGGAACGGCGACGGCTACAACCCTATCCTAACATTCTTATTCACCAAGGGACAGCCTGATTATAAATATGTTAACGTTGAAGAAATATGGTTCGGCACCTTCGCCTTCGGCGATTACGCCAATCAGCAGCCTGTGCCGGAGATTCAATATTATTTCGATAACACGGTTGAGAAAGCCAGCCTGAAAGTCACCACCACAGGCCATAACTGGAGCAGCGGTAATAACGGTTGCTACAACACCGGCAACGCAGCCGAATTCCTTGAAGCCACACACCACATCTATGTCAATGGTAACAAAGAATACGACCAACATAACTGGGAAGCTTGCAACCCTAACCCATACGGCTGCCAGCCTCAAAACGGCACATGGACATACCCTCGCTCAGGTTGGTGCCCGGGCAGCATTGCCATGGTTTGGGATTTCGACCTTACAAGCCATATCAACGAAAACGAAACAACGTTATTCTACCAATTCGACCCAACTTACATCGACGAATGCCACCCAAACTATCCTGACTGCGTCGATGGATTAAACAACTGTATCTTATGCGCCGCTCCAGACAATCCATTATTACGTCTCGCAGGCAAAGTCATAACATACAGCAACCAGATAGAAGTTCTTACCGATGTCAATGAGATATCTGAACCAGAACAATTCAACGTAAACATCTTCCCTAACCCTGCCCATAACACACTCAACTTCAGCAGCGATTACTCTCATGGCAACCTCAGCGTCCTCATTATCAACTCACAAGGACAAGAAATGACACGCTTCGCATTCAATAACGACTTCACTCTCGACGTCAGTGAATGGAATGCCGGAATTTATTTAGTTAAGATTCTCGGAGGAACAGAGAAAACCATGAAAGTTGTGATTAAGTAGTATCATAAATTTTTCTTATACTAATTTTTCCACAGAGACTGTCTTTTTGAACTGCACCCCAAAAGTTAGACAAAAAACTTTTGGAGTGCAGTTTGTTTTGACAGCCTCTTTTATAACACCGACGCCTCAAGTATGAGAACCACGACTTACAGTTCGTGCCGCTCACAAGAGTGATGAGGTTCTCGCAAGTTCAACCAGCCGAAACATCACCATGGATTGACAACATCTCAGACGTATTGAAAGACAGGACATGCCGTTTCCAGCGAAAGCAGGACAATTGAGTGCAAAAGATACTTTCATTGTTATCCGATAAAAGGATTCAAAGCATTGTCCTTTTAATCTTGATAGATGACGACAACGGGGACAACCTGTTTCTGGGGTAAATCCTATTTGTTGTCGTCTGTTGTCTGTGTTGTCGTGTTTTTATTGACGACAACGAAGGACAACCTTGGACAACCTGTTTCTGGGGTAAGTCCTATAATGTTGTCGTCTGTTGTCTGTGTTGTCGTGTTTTTATTGACGACAACGAAGGACAACCTTGGACAACCTTTTTCTGGGGTAAATCCTATAATGTTGTCGCTTGTTGTCTGTGTTGTCGTGTTTTTATTGACGACAACGGGGACAACCTTGGACAATCTGTTTCTATGGGCAAATCCTATTTGTTGTCGTTTGTTGTCTGTGTTGTCGTGTTTTTATTGACGACAACGGGGACAACCTGTTTTTCGTAGGTATCAGGAAAACATCTCGATATAAAACCGAGTCAAAATTTTACCAGACAGCAATGATAAATCACATTACCTTCTGGTAGAACTGCCACCATCTGTCCGGGACTTCGCTCCGCATAGCGATGTCGTAATCGAGTTTAGAACATGGGATGAAATGGTGTCTCTCGAATTTTTCTTTATCCAAGTTCTTGATTGACAAGTCGATCCACCATTTTCCCGTTGTTTTATGGCAAAGGAACACTATTTCTTCAAAGTTATCGAGTTGTACAATATATCGTTTGAAATCATCTCTATTCTCTTCTGTAGGAAAGTCGTTCTGCCTTATTGAGAAACCTTCGAGGAAATACCATATCATCTCCGCTAAGTTATTAGCGCCCATGGAGTTAATATCATATTTAGGGTTATAGTTGAAGAATCCTATGGAAGAGACTTTTGGATTGAGTCCGGCGTAGCGTGTCATTATGCAGCCTTCTTCGCCACTGAATCCGTTAGGTGACGAGTGTTTGATTCCGGGCATATCGGAAGCCTTGAACGCTGCGGCATCGATAGTGATGATATCGGAGTTGCGTATCAGCGGTTCTGTCAGTTCGATATTATTATTTATGATACCGAAGCGGTACGACTCAAAAAGCAACTGTTTCATCAGTTGTATTGAATCGTCATCGACATAATATTTCTGGTATCCGATATTAGTATAATTAAACAGGTAGTTAGGCTGATGCAAGATGATATTACTCATAAACGATTCAGAGTCCATCGTTTGGTCATCGTTACCGATGTCGAAACGCGGGTCGATGGAGGTGATATTGACTAATTTCCCGACATTCTCATACACTTGGTAGATTGGGATTGTAAGGTCTTGGCTTCCACCTATTATTATTGGGACGATATGGTATTTGAAGAGTGTCATAACGACGTTATTCAGAGCGTAATAAGTGTCGTTCACCTCAAAACCGGTCTTTATGTTACCCAAGTCAGCGATTTTCAGTTCCGGCCAGTGGTTATAGAGAGGGTATAGTGCGAGGCGCAATGCGTCAGCGGCATCTTTACAGCCTTCATTATCAACGGCGTGGCGATCCTCTTCCACTCCGACTATAGCGACATCTATCTCATCGAGAGCCGGGAAGTTATCTTCATCTTTATAGATATTGATAGAATTGCCGAGTTGTTTCGGGTGGCGTAGAATGACGCTGTCGGCAACCGTTTGTCTTACAGGGTTCAAAAAAGTGCTAATATCCATCAGAAAAATTTGAAATAAAGTGCAAAGATATGAATAAAAAGACTTGCGAAAAGAAAAGATTCAGATATTTATGAACAGTTTACTCTCATAAGAAATAGAAATAAATGACAAGATTTTAAAAGACCTCTTTTGATATGTTTCCCAAGTCCAAACATGAGATTTTCACAAACCATATTAACAACGGATGGGAAAATCCCATTGCTTAAACATGCTCTGATTTATGGTGCAAAATGTTCCGGCAAATCCAATTTTGTCAAAGTACTTCTATTTTTAAAGTCGTTCGTTACAATGGATAACTTTCTATCCTTGATTGATTTGAATGACCACTTCTTTCAAACTCACATATTACCGACTCTCTTAAAATTGGAGAGGCTCCTGTTGATAAATGGATGTCTGAAAAAATGCTGCCATACATTGACGATGGGAATAATAAGATCATACAAAAACAAAGTACTATTCCATCTCACTTATGTATAAAAACATGGCAAGTAACTTCAGAGCACCACTATATGAAGCGCAAAACAGCCAAGTCTTTTTTAATGCAGAGTATGCAAATAGAAATGGAGATATTCCTTTTATGCAATAGATAAAACCATGCCGGTATTCACATTTCAAGATAAAAGCCGTGTCGTCACAAAATCAGAGGCGGCACGGCTTTGATTATATTATCCTTACGGGTGATAAATAATCTTTATACGACAACCAATTATCTTATCAGAGAAGATTATTTCTTCGGTGCGATTTTCTTACGGATAATCTCGTGCAGGTTATCGGCGTTGACCCTTGTTTGCTCCATGGTATCGCGGTCGCGTACTGTAACAGTGTTATCCTCAAGGGTTTGGTTATCGATAGTGATGCAGAGAGGAGTTCCTATTGCGTCCTGTCTTCTGTAGCGTTTTCCTATAGAGTCTTTCTCCTCGTATTGGCACATGAAGTCGTAGCGCAGGCTATCCATTATCTCGCGGGCTTTCTCCGGCATTCCGTCTTTTTTCACGAGAGGGAGTATGGCGGCTTTATAAGGGGCGAGCATTGGAGGGAACTTCATTACCACGCGTTCGCTTCCGTCCTCGAGTTTCTCTTCGTTATAGGCGTAGCTCATCATAGCGAGGAACATACGGTCGAGACCTATTGAAGTCTCTATGACGTAAGGGGTATAGCTCTCGTTTGTCTCCGGGTCGAAGTATTGTAGTTTCTTGCCTGAGAACTCCGCATGGCGGCTGAGGTCGAAGTCGGTGCGGCTGTGGATGCCTTCCAGTTCTTTGAAGCCGAATGGGAAGTTGAACTCTATATCTGTCGCGGCGTTAGCGTAATGGGCGAGTTTCTCATGGTCGTGGAAGCGGTAGTTCTCTGCGGGGATTCCGAGAGAGAGATGCCAGTTAAGGCGTTCTTCTTTCCATTTCTTGAACCATTCGAGTTCGGTGCCGGGGCGGACGAAGAACTGCATCTCCATTTGTTCAAACTCTCTCATACGGAAGATGAATTGGCGTGCTACTATTTCATTTCTGAACGCCTTGCCTGTCTGGGCGATACCGAACGGCACTTTCATACGGCCTGTTTTCTGCACGTTGAGGTAGTTGACGAAGATACCCTGTGCCGTCTCCGGGCGCAGGTAGATAGTGTTAGCGCCTTCGGCGAGTGAGCCTATCTGTGTGGCGAACATAAGGTTAAACTGCCTGACATCTGTCCAGTTGCGGGTGCCGCTGATAGGGCAGACTATGCCGAGATCCTCTATAAGCTGTTTGATGTCGGCGAGGTCGTTACGTTCCATAGCTCCGTACAGGCGGTGGCTGATGTCCTCGATCTCTTTTTTCCAGCCAAGGACCCTTGCGTTTGTGGTGACGAACTGTTCTTTATCGAAGGCGTCGCCGAAACGTTTGGCGGCTTTCTCCACCTCCTTATTAATCTTCTCCTCTATCTTCGCCATATAATCCTCCACGAGCACATCGGCGCGATAGCGTTTCTTGCTGTCCTTATTGTCAATCATAGGGTCGTTGAACGCATCGACATGGCCGGAGGCTTTCCACACCGTAGGGTGCATGAAGATGGCGGCGTCGAGGCCAACTATGTTCTCGTGCATCTGCACCATAGCCTTCCACCAGTATTCCCTGATGTTCTTCTTCAGTTCCACTCCGTTTTGTCCGTAGTCATACACGGCGGCGAGTCCGTCATATATATCGCTTGAAGGGAAGATGAAGCCATATTCCTTCGCGTGAGAGGTTATCTTCTTGAAAAATTCTTCTTGGTTCATTGTAAAAATGTTTTATCCTTTAGGAAGCTTTAGTTAAAAAATCTTGTCATTATATTTTATTTGCGCTATAGAATAAGCATTGCGTCACCGTATGTGAAGAAGTTGTATTTCTCTGCCACAGCCTCCTTATAAGCCTTCATGAGGAAGTCGTAGCCGGCGAATGCCGCGGTCTCCATCATCATAGGTGATTTCGGGAGGTGGAAGTTGGTGACGAGTGCGTCGGCGGTGCTGAACTCGTAAGGAGGGAAGATGAACTTGTTAGTCCAGCCCTTCATAGGTTTCACTTTGCCGGTGATACTCACCGCGGTCTCCATCACCTTGAGGGTTGTGGTACCTACAGCGAACACTTTTTTGCCGTTAGCTTTCGTTGAGTTGATGAGGTCGCACGTCTCTTGTGAGATATTGATTTCCTCCGAATCCACCTTATGTTTTGTAAGGTCTTCCACCTCGATGTCGCGGAAGTTACCCATGCCTGTGTGCAGTGTCACCTCTGCGAAGTTGACGTCTTGCAGTTCCATACGTTTCATGAGTATTTTGCTGAAGTGCATGCCTGCGGTAGGGGCGGCCACCGAGCCTTCTTCGGAGGCGAACACTGTCTGGTAGTTGTCGGAGTCTTCCGGTTCGACGGGGCGTTGGTGCACTTTCGGGAGAGGGGTCTCGCCGAGGCTCATTATGACTTTTTTAAACTCCTCGTGCGGGCCGTCGAACAAGAAGCGGAGGGTCCTGCCGCGTGATGTAGTGTTGTCGATGACCTCCGCCACGAGCTCGTCGTTCTCACCGAAATAAAGTTTGTTACCGATTCTTATCTTCCTCGCCGGATCGACAAGCACGTCCCAGAGCCTGCTCTCATGGTTCAGTTCGCGCAGAAGCATAACCTCTATCCTCGCACCCGTCTTCTCCTTCTCGCCGTACAGCCTTGCCGGGAACACCTTGGTGTTGTTGATGACGAACAAATCGCCGGCGGTGCAGTATTCCAAGATATCGCGGAAGTACTTGTGTTCGATTGTCTCCGTGTCGCGATGCAGCACCATCATACGCGCATCCTCACGTTCTTTTGGCGGATAGTTTGCTATAAGGTTTTGTGGTAAGTTGAATTTAAACTGAGATAGTTTCATTTCCCAATATCTGTTTTTAATAATTTTCAAAAAAGGTTACAAATATATAACATTCATAAAGTTTTGTCAAGTAAAAAAAGAAAAATTTTCAAACATCACTATTTTATTTTACATTACGATAACCTTATTCTGACTAAAGAGAAGGCGGGAAACGCGATAGGGACGAGTGTCTGGAAAAGGGAACACCCGTTAATAAACGAGATACAGTAAGTGGACAACAAATAAGTTAGGGGGAAATATCGGCAGGCGGACGAGACGACAGCAGGGCGGGCATATAACAAATATGTAAAAATATTTTAACAATTTATTTTATAACCATAATAAAAAAGTGTTAACTTTGCAGCCAAAATAATTTAGTAATCAAAAGTTAACAAAAAATTAGAGAGATGAAACGCAAATTTTCAATCCTTATCGCAGCGCTCGCCGCGATTCTGCTAATTACCCCCCCCCATTTAATTAATAAAGCCCAGGGACAGAATGAGTATAGTGCCACATTGACATGGTCAGAACAAGGCTTGGATAACTCAACCAATGTTAATAATACACCATATAATGTTGGCGATTATTTTTCTGTAACTTGCACAAAGAATGGTGCTACAACTAACCCAACGTATTATACTAGTGGTACTTCGGTAAGATGTTATGCCACAAAAGGAACAAATAATGGAAATGTTATTACAGTAAACACAAATGATGCAGGTTTAGAAGCCGGAGTATATATTCTAAGCGTTGAATATACTGGTACTCACAACAAACAAGGAACAACATCCTTTATTTACAGTGGTAATCCAATATCAACCACAACAATTAAAGCTACTTATAGTGAGGAGTCAAAAACACAAACAGCCAGTGCTACATTATGTGAAACAGGAGGTTCAAAAAATGGTCAATTCTATTTTGCCTCTATCACAATTCAATACGCATTCTCACCTTCCTCTCCAACAATCACATTATCACCGGAAACACTTGATGGTTTCTCATATTTTGTAGGAGGAGGACCGAGCGATGCACAGAGCTTCACGCTGCAAGGCTCAAACCTCACCGAAGACGTTACCTTAACAGCAACAGAAAACTATGAGATTTGCAATACCTCAGACGGTGAGTATTTAAGTTCCTTATCGTATGCAGCAGATGAGATTGCCGATGCTCAAACGGTTTATGTACGCCTTAAAGCCGGTCTTGGGGCAGGCAACTATGAAGGAACAATAACCGCAACATCAGAAGGTGCCGAAGATAAGACCATAAGCTTAAGCGGAACAGTGTATCAGGAGTATAATTATCTTCTTAATATTAATGGAGACAATATTGTTGCAGCCCTCAAAGTTGATGGAACTGAACTCGGAGCAAACGCCAAAATAGAATTTGGTAAAGAGGTAACAGTTGTGGTTGTTGTAGATGACGGCTACACCTACTTAGTATCAGTAACTAACAACACCACAGGAGAGGCTGTTGAGGTGACAGACGACAAGTTCACCATGCCAGCAAGCGATATCACTGTAACAGTAACGGAGAGAGCACTTCAAAATTTCACAATTACATACTACGTAAATGGTGTTGTATCATCAACGGAAAACGTATTAGAGGGTAACACGGCCACACTCCCGACCGAGAGCGAGATAACCGTTCCTGAAGGCTTCAATTTCGTGGGATGGACAGAAAACGAGGAAACAGCAGTATTAATATCAGAACCATTTATTCCAGCAGGAAACACCAATTTGTATCTCATATTTGAAAAATATGAAGACGTATATGATAAAGTAACTAAATTAGAAGATATTACTACCGGCACCTATATTATCGTAAACGCTAACTATTGCATGCCTAATCTTACAACAGATGCAGAAACCCCACCATCAAAGGATTCTATATATATGGTAAATGAAGCTTCTTCTACCGATAGGTATTATTCTGTTCCAAATAATACAGAATGGACATTCACCGGAAATAATACCGAAATGACCATAACAAATAGCGATGGGAATTATTTATATGCAACAAATGCGAACAATGGAATTCGAGTATATACAACTTCCGACACTTGGGCTTTTGAAACAAACGGTACCGGCTTCTCTATGAAAGAAAAAAACAATAGTAGGTATTGTGCAACATACAAAAATGGCAATGACTGGAGAAGCTACACGTCGAAAACATATACTAACTATGACGATTATGGAATCCTATATCTTTTCAAAAAGAAGAAAGATATAATATCATATATCACACGTGTTTACGATGTTACAACAACATCAGAAATGGAGAATATTCCTCCAACAGCTGTTGTGAATGTTCCTAATGGCGTTGTCTTCACATTAACAGGCACCAACCAAGGCACTGCTAACAACCTCATCATAGAGGACGGCGGACAGCTTATTGTCAACAACAGCGGCGTTATGGCCACATTCAAGAAGTCGATAGAGGCTACACAAGAGTCAAAGGCAACGGAAGGCGGCTGGTACTCAATAGCATCACCGGTGAAAGACGTGGCAATATCTTCAGTTACCAACCTCGTGGATAACGCAGACCACTCCTTAAGATACAACCTCTACCGCTACGACGAGCCAACAAGCGTCTGGCAGGCATATAACACAACAAACCATTCAGACTTCACAACACTCGCTAACGGTCAGGGCTATCTCTACCGTAACAACGGAATGGAGCTTTCATTCGCAGGCGAGGTGAACCAAGGCGATGTAACTGTAAATCTCACAAACAGCGCAACTAACACCGAGCTTAAGGGCTTCAACCTTATCGGTAACCCGTTCGGTCACAATATCTATAAAGGCACAGGCGCGGCAATAGACAATGCCAACCTCAGCGAGGGCTTCTATTACCTCACCAACAACGGAGAATGGCTCACAGGTGACGTGTCAAAGGCAATCAGCCCGAAAATGGGTATCCTCGTACAAGTAACAGGTGAAGTGTCTGGGGTTGAGCTTACAATCTCCGACAACAACACCAACCCGTCAGAAACAAGATATGCCAACGACAACCTGCGGTTCACAGTGTCGAACAACGAATACCAAGACGTGGCATACGCCAAGTTCAGCAAGGGCAACGGTCTTAACAAGATAAGCCACCGCAACCCTGAAGTGCCAATGCTCTATATCCCACAAAACGGTGAGAGATACGCCATCGCGACGATGAAGGACAACACAGAGGTGTTCGCACTTAACTTCAAGGCAGCTACAATGGGCAGATACACATTGGGTTATAATGCAGAGGGTGAATACAGCTACCTGCACGTAATCGACCGCCTCACCGGCGATGACGTAGATATGCTCCTCGAAGGCGAATACAGCTTCACAGCATCACCAAAGGATAACGAGAACCGCTTTATCGTGCGCCTCGCCTATAAACCGGATTATAGCGAAGAGAATAACGAGACATTTGTATATCAGAGCGGCGATGAGATACTTGTCAGCGGTGAAGGCGAGTTACAAATATTCGATGTCACAGGCCGTTTAGTCACAAACATGAGTATTAACGGAGCCGAGTCGCTGAATATCAACACACGGGGTGTGTATATCTTCAGATTAGTAGGTAACGATGTCAAGACACAAAAGATTGTTGTTAAATAATAATAAAATACAGATAAAAGATTATAACCATGAAAAAGATAATATTTGCAATCGCAATAATGATGACACTTGGAATGAATGCCAACGCACAGAGAGACACATTCTTCAGCGACTGGTATGATGCTAATAGCAATATCAGGACAAACGATCCTACAACACCTAACCTGCCAACTTCCAATTTGATATTAGGAGGCGAATGTGGTAACGATGAGAATGCTCCAATAGGAAGCGGCATATTGATTCTCACCGCATTAGGAGCAGGCTACGCCGTTGCCCGCAAACGTAGGGAAAAATAAGAGATTCCCATTTTAAGGGGAACATTGTTTTGAGCGACTTTGCAAACAAAGTCGCTCAAACTTTTTTGTGTTTTTTTGACGACAACGAAGGACAACTTGGGACAACCCTATTTTTTGGATAAGAATGAACTGTTGTCTGTGTTGTCGTGTTTTTTTGACGACAACGAAGGACAACTTGGGACAACTTTTTTTGGATAAGAATGAACTGTTGTCTGTGTTGTCGTGTTTTTTTGACGACAAC
>JBJEGZ010000031.1:113055-140706 GCA_051875555.1 Candidatus Limimorpha sp.
AAGGACAACTTGGGACAACTTTTTTTGGATAAGAATGAACTGTTGTCTGTGTTGTTTATGTTGTTTATTGACGACAACGAAGGACAACTTGGGACAACCCTATTTTGGGTAAATCCTATGATGTTGTCGTTGTGGCTATATAAATTTATTCTGTCAAGATTATTCAAAAAATTAATAACCTGTGGGCAGGTGAAATGTTAACTTTTTTTCAAAAAAATGCAATTTCTTTAGGAGGATGGTCGTGCGAGGGATATAGTGAAAAAACCATCACAAGATTTTATCATCAGTAACAAACGAAAACTCGTGGCACAATCCATAAAAGAGAGTGGCATGTTTCCTATTAAAAAAAACACTTTTTCCCAATAAAAGTAGTAATTTTGCAACTGTATGAGATAAAACAAAAAACATGAGAAAAATATTATTAACTATGTCAGTTATTTTATTCAGTTGTGCGGCAGGCTGGGCGCAAAGCCAGAAGTTCCGCTCAGTTGATGTGTCAGATTTTGAAACAGTTATCGCCAACGAGGACATAATCCGCCTCGATGTACGCACTGCTGAGGAATACTCTGAGGGACATATCATAGGAGCTATAAATATCGATGTATTAAGAGATGACTTCATGTTACGTGCATCGGAGTTGCCGAAAGACAAGGACATAGCCTTATATTGCAGGAGTGGAAGGAGGAGCAAGACAGCGGCTGGGCTTCTTTCTGACAAAGGCTACAATGTTGTGGAGTTAGACAAAGGCTATAACGGTTGGAAACAAGCCGGCAAAGATGTGACAAAAGAAGAAGTAGATTTTTTCACAACCGATGGAGGGACAGCGGTGTATTTTTACTGCATAAAACACGGCACATTCAAGATGCGCATCGGGGAGAGATGGGTATATATCGACCCTGTCACAGACAAGATTCCTCCGGCGACCGATTTCTCGTCCCAACCAAAAGCCGATTTGATTCTCATCACACATGAGCACCGCGACCATCTCGATGACACTGCGATTCAGCAGTTGAGCAAAAAAGGCACACACATCATCACCAACGGACGCTGTGCGGAATTGCTCGGACGCAAAGCCGAAATAATGGTAAACGGAGACAAGAGAACCGTCTTCAATTGGACGATAGAGGCAGTGCCGGCATATAACTACTCGGCTGACAAACAACAGTTTCACCCTAAAGGACGTGACAACGGCTATATCATGACAATAGACGGGCTCCGAATCTATATCGCGGGCGACACAGAGGACATTGATGAGATGAAAGACATAAAAGATATTGATGTCGCATTCCTGCCCTGCAATCTGCCTTTCACTATGACACCGGAACAAACAGCCAATGCCGCCAAAACCATAATGCCAAAGGTGTTATTCCCTTATCATTACGGAGAGACCGATATTCAACAAGTTGTAACATTACTCCAAGGAACAGGCATAGATGTAAGAATCAGACAATACCATTAAAAAATATTAACATGTACACATATAAATATCCCCGACCGGCAGTAACCGCCGACTGTGTAGTAATTACGAAAGAATCAGAGCCAAGAGTTCTGCTGATTCAGCGTGGCAACGAACCTTTTAAAGGACAATGGGCTTTCCCCGGAGGCTTCATGGACATGGACGAGACAGCGGAGCAATGCGCCATACGCGAACTTCAAGAAGAAACCGCATTGACAGCCAACGACATAATACAGATCGGAGCATATTCAAAAATTGACCGGGACCCACGCGGCCGGACAGTAAGCGTCGCTTTCCTCGCAATAATCGATAAAGCACATGCCGTTGAAGGCAACGATGATGCCGCAAAAGCAAAATGGTTCCCTCTAAACGCCTTACCCGACTTGGCTTTCGACCATAACGACATAATCAACGATGCGATAAAACTTTATAACACAATAATTAACAATAAATAATAAAATAACACTTGACAAACACGATGATTATCATCCGATGAGAAGAAGATAAACCAACGCGTTAATGAAGTCAAAACAATGTGAGATATAGTTTTTCGCCAAAACACAAAAACGAACAATGAAGGTGTGACAAAACGATCCTTGTTACACCTTCTAATATTATAATTCTCGATTCAATATAAGGAAGCCAGAATGAAAAGTCATGTCTTCAAGGTTAACACCCTGATTATCCTTAAACACTGTAAATCATCAATAAAGATTTATAAGTCTTATAATATCAAGTTTGGTCCCAATCCACAAAACTGAAATACCAAAACCCTCAGCGCACTCCCAAACATCACATCTCAGCCTTAACTTAGAATACTTTCTTTTGAATTTGTCCCCAACCTCTATTCTCGCACCAATAAACGATATTATCCGTCACATCAAACACCATAGACACCACTGTTGGACAAACATCTTGCGACACAGCCTTTAAAATCTGAAAACAATCCTGCACATCAAAGTCGTCGGAGGCATCTTCCAGCATAGTATTCGCCTTAAGATACCGGTCCATTCCCATCCACGGATGCTGTTCTTTTCCCATCTTAAAAGGAGAGAAGTTTGTCAAAACCAGATACTTAGGCTTTTTAAAATAACGTGTGCCCTGTCCCGGGATAATCTGAAGCACATTACCGTCCTTATCGGAAAGCGATGACATAAACGTCACACCGGGGACGCTAAAGACCTTGTTGTTTTCAGCAATAACACGAATCTCGTCAAGCGTCAGTTTTTGCAGCAACAAATCAATATCCATCATGATGATATTCCTTCCCTCACCATCGGGATTGCTGCGTTCATCAAAAGGCCAACAGGTAGGCATTCCAACAAAATCACCTCTGTTATTCGCTCCAAAGAGCGGGAGCCAGCCTTCCGTTGCGTCATTTATCTCGATATAAACTCCTGATTCTGAGACAGACACCCTGTGTTCCATCTCCAAAATATCTAAATTCCAACCTACAATAGTCTTTTTTCTATTTGAAATAATACTTGTACACATCGTTCCTCCAATTTTTGTAAGGAAATAGAGACTGATTATTTAAACAATCATCTGCAAAAATACAATTTTCCAAGAGAATTGTTGCCTGTAAAATATAAAAGTTAATATCAAAATATTTTTAATTCTTTATAGAACAAAGTAATTAAATTCATATTTTTGCGCTCTGTAGTAACTATATTCAATATGAGAAGAATATTTATCGTATTTACGCTGCTTCTACTTCCTATTGTTGGAATGTCGCAGCTTAGGGTGGTATCGGAAAGTTTCAAGGAGTCGGCACAAAACGACATACCTAAACCCTAAAATGTTAAATAAACCATCTGATTTCGCAATTAGAGACAAACTATCCAAACGACTCTCGGCACACACTCCAAACATCTAACTTCTGCAATTTATTACTGTTATTTTTCATTTCGCATGTAAATCCACATGTAAAATTTCGTAAAACCTCATTATTTTACAAGCGCAACGACAAACAGACGCTCTGGCTTAATAAATTATAACACACTGATTCACAATATATTATATCATATAACAGATAAATAGCCCTAATAAATTAATTACTTATGCGCTTGTAAATGCGCTTGTAGTTTTTTATTTTTTACGAGCGGTTTACAAGCGTCCATGTTGACTTGTTACCTGCCACTGTCTTGTTCATAATCAAACCATTTGACCTCAATTTTCGTAAGATGTTGTTTATCTTGTATTCTTTTTGTTTATCATCAAGTTGGTCTGGCAGGATATTCCAAAGCAAATCCCTTATCTCCGGCTTTGTAAGTGCGCCATGGTCTTTAATTGCATCAATAAGTAAAGTCTCACATTTCTTTTCGGCAAGGCCTTTATGTTTGGTATAGCCTATTTTACAGTCAGTAACATGTGCGATTTGTTTTGACACATAAATATGTGGCATTCTGCCTTCAATAAGATTACGTTTTCTCAACATTGAGACTGCCTCCATAGGTATTTTCTCACCTTTTTGCACATGGTCGAGAAGCACGACATCGGTTAGTGATAGCTCTTGGTTGGCGAGCAGCATAAGGCTGTAGTTTTCGTCAATCATTGAACCAGGCAGTGTAAGTACGACCTCTTTATCTGTTGATTTATGATAATCAGGCATTGGCAGGAAACGTTCTTTCTGGCTTTTGAACATTTTGTGAATACCATAACCTTGAGTATCAATCATCTTTATGTTTACCATAGCCTTAACTAAAGCAGGGTTCCTGTATCTTTTAGGAGTTTTTTCACCTGTTATATATTGTTCATAATTACCATCATAGAAAACGCCGTCATTCTGAAATGTCAGTTTGTCTTTGTCTTCAGTAACGATTATGCGCGCATTTTTCTCATAATTTTGGTGAGCTATGGCATTGTGCAATCCCTCGAGGATACTTTCAGTATCATATTTCCATATCTCAGCTGGAATAAGCGAGTTTTTCGGGTATATCTTAAACCTATAGTTGCGAATTCTGCCAAGCAGCTCACTCGTACTTCTCACAAAAGGAACGGTGTAAATATCACCAAAAGTCTGTCCGTCCTGAAAACATTTCCAGACAATCTGTGCTATGTGGTTTAGTTTGTGTGCGCTTTCTTCACGACCAGCCAGAAGCAATGTAGTACGGGTTATTCTACCGCCTATTGTAAGTCCTGATTTATCAAGAAAAACATGGTCAGTCCATTTGTCACACTCCTCAGCAAATTTCGGGAAGCGTTGCTTATAACCCTCTCTTGCGAGTAATATTGCTTGTGGGTCAATATCATCGAGGGTCGCATTCTCAACCTCCTGTGCGGTCCAATCGAACATCTCCTCAACTTCTTCCAATATTACGTTACGGCGCGAATCCGTAAGTTCTACCAAAGAGTCGTCAATCCTCTGCCATGCCTTATTATGCGCATAGACAGGCCTACGTCTCATGTGTTTGGGGACATGAATAATCCAAACCGTTTTGTTTGTGTCGCATGTTACAAATTCCTCCACTTCAAGTCCTTCCGAAGGCAGGTTAGCACATAAGTCCGTAAGCCTATGTCTTGCTTTCTCTTTGTCATAATTATATGTGTCAGTACCTACAATTTCAAGACTTTTGTCTTTCACACCAACGACGAGGTCGCCTCCTTCCATGTTTGAAAGAGCTGAGACATAAGAAATCACGTCGTCTTTTTCGTGACCGTTGAAATCGTTTTTCAGATTCTTGAACTCTTTCCATTCGCAGTGCTCATTTTCAAGAGGATAATGATCGCGGATATAGTCCGTTAATTCCAATTCAGTCATAACAAGTTGTATTTCTATGAGATTCTATCTGCAAAAATACAATTTTCCAAGAGAATTGTTGCCTGTAAAATATAAAAGTTAATATCAAAATATTTTTAATTCTTTATAGAACAAAGTAATTAAATTCATATTTTTGCGCTCTGTAGTAACTATATTCAATATGAGAAGAATATTTATCGTATTTACGCTGCTTCTACTTCCTATTGTTGGAATATCGCAGCTTAGGGTGGTATCGGAAAGTTTCAAGGAGATACCCGGATTTATTGATATTAGCGGAAAGACTGACGATAACGAGAAGCCTTTTGCTGTTATTATAGTAAGGACACATAATATCAATGAACAGGAGCGTGTAAAACTCCGTTTCAGTGGCGACGCCATGACGTATATTGAGACAGAATACAAACCGGGCGAGGTCTGGCTGTATGTCTCTTATTACGCCTCATTCTTGAAGGTGCGCCACCCCGACCTGAGCAGCACGGAAGATTTCTACTTCCCTTTCGACATGAAGCCGAGGCACGGTTATGAGCTGACAATAGCTAACGACCTGCAAAAAGTAAATGTTATCACTAAACCCACCGATAAAGAGATAAAAATCATCACCGACGTGTCGGGCGATAAGATATATGTTGACAGCAGATATATTGGCGACAGTCCTTTAACCGCTACCCTGAGCTTCGGGACGCATGTGATAAAGGCAGAGCGGAACGGAAGGACGATGGATAGGCAGGTCAACGTGAAGGAAGAAGGCGGCGTAACAACAATAAACATCTGTTTCGACATGGTTCTCAATGTTAAAGGAGTGGCATTAGAGATGGTACGGGTGGAAGGCGGCACTTTTCAGATGGGAGCAACAAAAGAACAAGAGACAGAAGCCTCAGAAAACGAGAAACCCGTTAGGACAGTGAATGTTACAGACTTCTATATCGGGAAATACGAGGTGACACAAGAGCTGTGGAAAGCCGTGATGGGCAGCAACCCGAGCCGCTTTAAAGGTGATAAGAGACCCGTAGAAGACGTGACATGGCAAATGTGCCAGCGATTTATATCAAAACTTAACTCTTTGACAGGCATCGAGTTCAGACTCGCTACAGAGGAAGAATGGGAATATGCGGCGAGAGGTGGAAACTATGAGGTAGGATATAGATATAGCGGCAGCGATAATATCGACGAAGTGGCATGGTATTCGGACAACAGCGATAAACAAACACATGAGGTCGGCAAAAAAAAGGCTAACGAGATAGGGATTTATGACATGAGCGGAAACGTTTACGAATGGTGCCACAACCTTTACAATGAGAAAAAAGGAAACACTTACGCCTCCTCACACGGCGGCAGCTGGTACTTCGACTCAAAACAGGCCCGCATCTCCCACCATCGCTTCGACTTCCTGGAAAACAGTTTCAGCTTTTTAGGCCTGCGTCTCGTGATGGTCCAATAATTATCCTCATAACACAAAATAGTGAGATAACCAAAATATACTATTTCTTAAAACCAATGATTAGATATGAAAAGACTAATAACAATAATAATAACATCGCTGCTGCCTATGATGGGATTGGCGCAGATAAAATTCTTATACAACAGCTTCGATGAGATACACGGATTCGTCGATTTGAACGACAAAACCGATGACAACGGCAAACCTTTCTCTGTCTTGATAGTGAAATCCACAAACATCAATGACGAGGATTTCAACAATATTATATTCAGCACCGATGTAACATCAACCATTGAAGCAGAATACAGAGCTGGCGAAGCATGGCTTTATATCCCTTACTACTCTAACTTGTTGAAAATGAGACAACCTAATATGCAAGGCTTCGATGAGTTCTATTTTCCGTATAATTTAACGCCAAAACAAGGATACGAGATAACAATCACAAGATACAATACCGAGTCTGACAACCATGCCAAGCAGTTTAACTACTTTTTCATTAGAAGCGACCAACCCGAGGCGGTGATTTGTATTGACGGCGACTTTGTAGGCATTGGCGAGGGCGGTAAGTCATGCGAGATTGGAAAAACTTATTCATGGACAATGGATTGCCATCTCTTTCACAGCATTTCAGGTGAGGTGACCATCACCGATGGCGAACCCATAAGCATAGAAAAACGAATGAAGCCGGCATTCGGCCTGATAAAAATCACAAGCGAACCGGAAAACGGCGCGACGGTTTTTGTCGATAACATGAAAGTCGGAGTGACTCCCTACACAACCGAACGCCTCTCAGTAGGCGAACATAATGTATCCGTGCTAAAGGAAATGTACAAGCCTCAAACAATTACAGTCAACGTGTCGGAAGGACTCACATCTGACGCAATAATGATAATGCAACCAAACTTCGCTACCGTCAATGTGTCAACAACAGACGATGCCGATATCTTCATCGACGGTGAAAAGAAAGGCAAAGGGCAGTGGAGCGGACGACTGTTCTATGGCTATCATCTGCTCGAAGCAAGAAAGGATTTCCACCGCACATCTTCTTTATCTCTCAACCTGCCAATAGGAATCACCAAGGATATCACAATCCCGAACCCTGACCCTATATTCGCCTCTATTGAGATGAATACCATGCCGCAGGGCGCGAAAATACTCATCGACAATGATTTAAGAGGCATCTCTCCATGCGTTATTAGCGACGTCCTCATCGGCAACCACGTCATAACAGTTGAGAAAGAAGGCTGGTCAACCGTGGAGCATAGAATCACTCTTAAAGAAGGCGATGCCTTGTCGCTAAACGATTCGCTGCCTTCAGGAAGAGATGTCACAATCACCACAAACGCGCAAGGAGACAAGATTTACACCGACGGCAGATATATAGGAGACAGCCCCGTCAAAACAAACTTGACAATAGGCGAACACAGAGTCAAAGCTGAAAGGAACGGAATGGCAATAGAGAAACAGCTTATCGTCACAGAAAATAACGACGACGTCTTTAACATCTCTTTCGACATGATAGTCTCTGTCAACGGAGTGACATTTGAGATGGTGCGCGTTGATGGCGGAAAATTCAAAATGGGAGCTACGGCAGAACAGAAGAAATTCGCTGAAAATGACGAGAGCCGTACCCATAATGTGACACTTAACGACTATTATATCGGGAAATATGAGGTGACACAATCAGTATGGAATGCCGTCATGGATAACGACCAAAGCGCGTTCAAAGGCCCGAACAGGCCAGTGGAACGTGTAAGCTGGAACGACTGCCAAGAGTTTATCAGGAGACTTAACGAGGCTACGGGAAAGAATTTCCGTCTGCCAACTGAGGCGGAATGGGAATACGCGGCGAGAGGTGGAAAGAAAAGTCACGGATTCAGATACAGCGGCAGCGACAAAATCGATGAAGTGGCATGGTACAGCGAGAACAGCGGTAACGAGACTCACGATGTGGGACAAAAGAAACCAAACGAACTTGGAATATATGACATGAGCGGAAACGTCTGGGAATGGTGCTCCGATTGGTATCTAAAGAAATATAAAAGGAAGTCGCAGAAAAATCCTATAGGTCCTAATGAAGGCAGCAACAAGGTGTTCCGCGGCAGCTGCTGGAACAACAACGCCAACTCATGCCGTGTCTCAAACCGCCATAGTAACAACCCTGTCTATAGCCTTAGCTATACGGGACTGCGCTTAGTGTTGGTGGAATAACACACAAATAATCATAACACCGTGATTCACAATCACATTGCTAAGGTTTGGCAAAGTATTGAATCAGGAGATAGAAGTGTGATTGATATTCCTGATTTCGTCACACCAAAAACACTGACATTATATTTCATTGATTAACAAATAGTTACATCTTCACACCACCCGAATTGGATAACACAAAGACGAGGTAGTGTGATAATCATAATTTTTTAATTGGCGATTTTTACATAAAATTAGTATTGTAGAATGGCGATTTTTACAGACTCAAACTTAAAACCGCTCCTGACTTCGTCAATGCGCCACCCCAATTAATATTTGCAGTCAGATATGTCAAAAAGAGGCTTTATAGCAATGTGCTTCTCTGTCAGGAATAGAGTTTTCGTGAAGGTGGTACTGTTTTGGGGTAACCTTACCCTTGAGGTCATCGAAATCAATTTCTTGCTGACCACCGAACGAACGTATCCATGTGGCTGCCTGTTCACACAATGAATCTTATCTCCTCTTCGGATGTCGAGGAGCCAAATGACTTTATTTCTTTATACTTGCCACTCGCTTTGCTGACAACCACCACAGTTGTAAAGCCGGAACGGTTATGTTTCTTACGTACATACATGGTGCAAAGGTACACTTTTCTTTGCCTGCGTCACCCAAAGTCACTCAATTATTTTACGTAACTTACTGATTTTCATTCTGCGCTATATGATGGCGAACAAAAGTGATGAAGTCAGGAAATGTGTAATTCATAATCATCCTATCTCCTTAAACCTTAAACTCTTCGACTTTCCGACTCCCCTAATTCACCATTGCGCTCACTGCCAAACACGATTTCTTGCTGGAAGTAAAAATGTTTAATGGAAAACACAGTCCGAATTCTTTTGGAATCCGGACTGTAATATGGTTATACCAAGAAATAGCAGATTTATGCCTGTTCGAATTGTTCAAGGAAACGCAAGTCGTTCTCGAAGAACAGACGGAGGTCATTGATCTGATATTTCAACATGGCGATACGTTCGATACCCATACCGAATGCGAAGCCTGTATATTCATCTGGGTCTATATTGCAAGCCTTCAATATGTTAGGGTCGCAGATGCCGCAGCCGAGGATCTCCACCCAGCCGGTATGTTTGCAGATGTTACAGCCTTTACCTCCGCAGATATTACACGAGATATCCATTTCTGCCGATGTCTCTGTAAACGGGAAATATGAGGGGCGGAAACGCACCTTTGTACCCTCTCCGAAATATTCTTGCACAAAGTGATACAGTGTCTGCTTGAGGTCGGCGAAAGATACATTCTTATCAATATAAAGACCTTCGATCTGATGGAATATGCAGTGGGCACGGGCTGATATAGCCTCATTACGGAACACTCTTCCCGGAGCGATGATTCGTATCGGTAGTTTTCCTTTTTCCATCACCCTGACCTGAACGCTTGATGTATGAGTACGAAGCACCACATCCGGTGACTTTGTCACGAAGAAGGTGTCTTGCATATCACGAGCCGGGTGGTCAGGAGGGAAATTAAGTGCTGAGAAGACATGGAAATCGTCCTCCACCTCGGGGCCTTCCGCCACCACGAAACCGAGACGTTTGAAAATGTCATTAATCTCATTTCTCACTATAGAGAGCGGATGACGAGAGCCTTTCATCTCATCGATAGGCAGGCTGAGGTCAAGGGCTGTCGTGTTCTCTGATTGGCTCTTGAACTTCTGCTGTTGTTCGTCAATTATTTCCTGAATGGTAGTCTTCAGTTCGTTGAGTTTCATTCCAAGTTCTTTACGCGACTCCGGCGTCACTTGTTTGAAATCGTTGAACAAGGCTGCCACTACGCCTTTTTTGCTAAGGTATGTGATACGGAAGTTCTCCACAGCCTCTTTGCTATCGGCTCGGAACGCCCTTACTTCCTCTAATATTTTGTCTATTTTCTCTCTCATCTTACAATTTCCATTGATATTATTGTCGCTGGTTTCACAGGGACATCAGCGTAACCTGTTTCAACGGCAGCCAATTTGTCAACGACCTCGATACCTTCGACCACCTCGCCGAAAACGGTATAGTCGCCATCAAGATGTGGGGAGCCGCCCAAAGTGCGATACACTTCTTTCATCTCCTCGGTGAATGTCTTACCATAACGTGTGGTGTAGGCCTCAAACTCGCGCTCGGTGACAGGCTTGCCTTGGACGATATAGAACTGTGAGCCGCTTGACTCTTTCTTTGGATTCACTTGGTCGCCCATACGTGCAGCGGCGAGAGCTCCTTTCTTATGGAAATGGTTTGCTCTGAACTCTGCTGGAATCTTATAGTCCGGGTCGAGACGTCCGTCAGCGTTCTGGCCGCCTTGAATCATAAAATTCTTTATAATGCGATGGAAAGGAGAGCCGTTATACCACCCCTCGTTTACAAGTTTGATAAAGTTGTCGCGGTGCTTAGGCGTGTCGTTATAAAGTTTCACCGTGATGTCACCGTAATTTGTCTTGATTAAGACTTTTGTCTCATTCTCTTGTGCTTGTGATGTCATTCCTAAAAAAACGCAAAGTATTAATAATAATTTTTTCATTGTATCCATAGTATTTATGATTTAGTGATATACTTTCGAATAAATAATTTCAAGGCGGAGATTGTTGTTCAACGAGTCGTTGGCTATTCTGTTGAAAATCCATCTGCGCGGTATTGTAGTACCGGCGTTGACATAAACGAAAATGCCATCATTGTCAGCGCCAACACCGTCATTAATAAGCTGTTGCACATATTCTGACAACCTGAACCACACCTCGTCATTTTCCTTGTCGTAATTACCTCCGTAATATTCTGCGCTCACGAGTTGGTCAGAGAGCATGACGTATGTGGTGTCGGTATCGAATTTGGCGCCCACGGCTATTAGTTTCACTGGCGGGGTATATGTAGCGGTGTCGTTTTGTTGTCCGTCTATCATCACCGGCGCGCCTCTCATCACGAGTTTAGCCTCGTTAATAATAATCCTTGCGCCCTCCTCGCTCGCGATATTGTCCGCCCATTGTGCTATGTTCGGGAATTTTATCCACACCCTAGGTCCAGCCGCGCCTTGGAGATAAAGGTACTGCTGCGTGGTGTCGTTGAAGACGATAGGGTGTGCCGCCGCCTCATAGTCGTGACTGAAATGGTTGACACTCGCATCTGACGACGTCATTCCGAAATTATAATAAAGGTCGTCGTTATCGTCATTATGATAATAGACACGCAAGAAGGTGTAAGTGTTCTTCAGGTCGAAATTGAGTATAGAGCCTGCCGATGGCTGTTTATCGCATACCACATGGACGCCGCGGAAGAAATCCTTGAAGGCGGACTGCGAAACGAAATTGCTCGCTGAATCGATGAGGTAGTTGCCAAAAGTGGTATTCAAAGGGATCCTCAACACGCTTCTACTGCTGTCGCTCGATGTAAGCGGACGTGGGATAAAGGTAAGGTTGCCCAACTCCTCAACACCGCACTCGAACTCTTGGTTAGAGTAATAGACGGAATCAGTAGATAGTTTTTCTTTTAACTCATACACTCTCAACGTCATAGCCTGTGTGGTATCGCCATAATACCCGTTATAGCACAGCTGTAGCACCACTGAGTCGGCAACCGCGCCGTTTCCCCATGAGTGACTGTTCGTTGAGAGCGACACCTGGGTGTAAAAGCCAACATTAGTGATGCCAAAGAACGGGTCACTCATGTTTCCAAGCATCACCGATGCCGGTGACGAGGCCGTTATCTTGTCAACTTTATTGGTAGCCGCTATGATATCGTTATAGTTACCGTCGAAAGAGGCATATATCACGCTGCCGTCAGGTTGCATATTGTCGCCTACACGCTCAGGATTCCTCTTGCATGACGAGACGAGCGCGAGACAGAGTATGCTGAAAAGCGTTATAATGGTTGTTCTCATCTTTACTTAATCTTATCGTAGAAATCGTTATATGCGTCAACATAGTTCTCATCTCCCGGATATTCGAGTATAGGTTTCCCGAGCGACCTTGCGTATTGCTCCACCTCCGGATTTATCTTCTTGCTTGCGAACACTATCGCGTCAGAGAAATCCAAGGCCGTCTTCTCAATATTGGCGAAAGTCGGGGTCTTAAGCCATTTCAACTCCTTTTGCACTATGCCCGGCATCTTGAGTTTCTTATCCATGCCATTGCGGAAAGAGCCTTCGAAGTCGTCATCATAAATAGAATAAACAACCTTTGAGTCGCTGAAAAGAGGGTTGTCTTTGAACACGCGCTTTATGAACAGAGGCACCATAGATGTCATCCAGCCGTTGCAATGTATAATGTCAGGCGGCCAGTTCAACTTCTTCACTGTCTCTATCACACCCCTTGAGAAAAAAACCGTCCGGTCGTCATTATCCTCATAGAACACATCGTTCTTGTCGGCTATAGTGAATTTCCTCTTTGTGAACAAATCATCGTTATCTATAAAGTAAATCTGAATCCTCGCCTTCTGTATTGAGGCCACTTTTATTATCAGAAGATGGTCGGTATCGTTAATAATCATATTCATTCCAGAAAGCCGTATCACCTCATGCAACTGGTTACGCCTCTCGTTGACATTTCCGAAACGTGGCATGAAAATTCTAATTTCTTTACCTTTTTCCTGAATACCCTGCGGTAAATATCTGCCAATCAACGACATCGGCGTCTCCTTAAGATAAGGTGTGATTTCCTGATGAATAAATAGTACCTTTGTTTTTTCCATTTCTGTGGTGTTTATTTTTAGTCGAAAAACGACAATACAAAATTAAGCAATTTTTTTGGAAGACAGATGTTTTTTCTCAAAAATCTTTAAAAACTTCTATTATCTCGTCATTTAACGTCTTGTGGTTTAACGACTTAATATCATTTTTATGTAACAACACCGACACCGGTGACTTGCTGAAAATGAAAATATCGTCGCTAAGGGTTATAGCCTCGTCTATATCGTGGGTCACGAAGATGACTGTCCTGTTCTTTTTCCTCCAAAGGAATAGGAATCTTTCCATGATGTTTTCTTTCAGGCTAAGGTCGAGACCGGAGAAAGGCTCGTCCATAAGCATTATCTCCGATGGGTATGCGAAGGCCCGTGCTATCGATACGCGCTGGCTCATGCCTCCGCTGAGCTGTGATGGATACAACTCCGAGCAGCCTTCAAGTTCCACGAGGCGAAGTATCTCGTCGGTCTCACGTCTGATTTCCTCGCGGCTGCCTTTCAACACAAGTTCTATATTCTCCCTCGCCGTCAACCAAGGCAAAAGGCGCGGTTCCTGGAAAACGTATGATATTCGCCTTCCGTCAACACCTTCCACCGCGCCGCCATCGGCATTATCCACCGCGCCGATGATGTTCAGCAAGGTAGTCTTACCGCAACCCGACGGGCCCAAGATGCAGGATATCACATTGTCCCTGAACCCGATGCCGAAATCGGAGAAGATGACGTTACCGCCATAGCTTTTACATATTTTGTCAAGAATAATCATTTCCCTTTTAGAAGTTTCTTCTCTATCAACCTTATTATCATTTCAAAAGCAAATCCTATTATGACCGCGACAAGGGTCCATGCTATCAGCGTATCTACGTTCATCTGCATCTGTGCGAGCTGCATGCTGCTGCCTATGCCGTAACGCGGCTGGCTGAGCACCTCGCCAATTATTATCGCCCTCCAGCCTATTCCCGACGCGCTCGACACTCCACTTATCATATACGGTAATATCGCGGGGAAATACACCTTCATTATGATGTCTCTCTGCCTGACCTTATAAAAACGCGCCATAGCCACAAGGTCGCCGTCAACATTGCGTATCCCTTCCACAATGTTGGTGAAGACCATTGGGAACATCGTAATTATCCCGATAAAGACCGCTGTTGACTGTGAGAACCAGATGAGTGCGAGAAGGATGAATGCCACTACCGGCGTTGAGCGCATCACCACGATCCAAGGTTTCATGAACGTCTCGAAATTCTCGTGAAGGCCGCCAATGATGCCGAGTACAATGCCGAGCGCCGACGCTATCATAAAGCCTGCGACACCCCTCAGCAGCGTACTGCCTACGACGAGCAGGAAGCCGCGTTCCCCGAAAAGCCGTCCCACAGCGCATAACGTCTCCCACGGGCCGGGCATTATCTGCGACGAGCCTATGCGCAACGACGCGAGCTCCCACAGCGCGAGCATAGCCGCGACAGAGGCGGCGACGGTTATTTTAACGGTAATATCTCTCATCTAATATCCTGCCTCCGATGATATTTGGGTCAAAGTCATAAAGTATCTTGAGGTATCTCTCCATATTGTCGCGTGCATCTCTGATGTCAACGACTTTAAGGTTTGAGCGAGGTATAGACAAGCGGGCGGCAGCGGTGTCGGCAATGATTCCGTGCTTGACCGCGAGTTCAGCGGCCTCACCGAGGTTCCCGTTCACCCATTCCGCCGAGCGACGGTAAGCATCGACGAGCCTGTCAACAAGTTCCGGATTGTTATCCAATATCTCGCCCTTGCATACAAAGGCCGTCTCTGGCAGTGTGGTGCCTTCCGCCTTCTCCCATTCGTCATGAAGACTCATCAGTATCTTAAGCGAAGGGTTTTTCAACAATGCGTAGCTGAGGTAAGGCTCTGATATGACGCTGATGCCGGCTATTCCCGCAGTGGTGGCGTTCGCAAGGTCGATATGTGTTGGGAAGCGGTAGTCGAGGTCCACGTCCTGATACGGTGTGAGTCCGTTTTTTATGAGCAGATGTCTGAAAAGCACATCGGGTGTCATGCCTTTCGCCATGAGATAGACCTTCCTCCCTCTCAGGTCGTCCCACGAGCCTATATCGTCACTGCCGCAAAGGTAAAGCGTCCCCCATGTTGAGACGGCGACGAGCCTATAGTCCAAGCCCTTATTGAAGAGTAGCGCCGCCATGTTCGAGGGCAGTACGGCGAAGTCGGCGGAGCTGTCGAGCATCATCTTGCGCACTTGTAGAGGCTCGTTAAAGATTGGCACGCTGATACTGTCGATGACACGCAGCATCCCGAGCGACGAGGGTCCGCGTAAAGAGGCGATAACGACATCATCACCATTGCCGCCACCGCTTGAGCAAGACAGGAGCAAAAGCGACAGTGAAATAAATAAATATCCCCGTATCTTCTTCATTTTATCTGACTGATTAGCCGTTGGTACCACTGTTCACCGAAACGTCTGATGAGAGGTTCTTTAAGGAATTTATAAAGCGGTATTCCTTCTTTCTCTCCGAGTCGTTTCGCAGGCACACACACGCTCCACTCGTGATATTTCACATAAATAAAGCCGTCTTTCTCAACGAGGCGCACGGGATAGAGGTGGCAGCTAATGGGTTTCCTGAAATCCGTTTTTCCCTCGAGAAACGCTTTCTCTATAGCGCATAGCGCGGTGCCGTTATCATGGAAATATACGAAAGCGCACTCTTCTCCATTCACGAGTTGCGTTGTCATCTCCCCGAAGTCGTCGTAATCATACACATCGTTCTGCTCAATGGCGGCAATGCCTTCCGGACGCATATATGGCTTTATAGCCTCAATATCTTCCTCAATAATTCCGACCTCATCAGGCTCAAGAGGCGCGCCGGCATCTCCCGCTACACAGCATTCACCCTTGCAACAGGCAAGCTTACAACAAAAACGAGCGTTAAGGAACTCGTCCGTGACTATTATATTATCAATTATTACCATGGTGCAAAGATAGTTTATTTGTAGGAGATAACGGATTGAAAATCCATCTATTTTTGAATTATTATTAACAATAAGGGAGTATTCTCAGCCCGTGGTTCAACGGCATTGGACTATATCATATTGATTATCAATATATTAACATTTTTTTGAAATTTTTCGTGGAAGAGAGTATTTTATTGTAGTAATTTTGCGAGCCTAAAACACCTATTAAATGGAGGGTTGGAAGAACAGAGTTTTCTAAGGCTCCTCATTTGTGATAATGAATAATAACGAAGAAAAAAAATATGGTAAAAAACCTTGTGATAGTTGAGTCTCCAGCCAAGGCCAAGACGATAGAAGGCTTCTTAGGCAAGGAATACTCGGTGAAATCAAGTTACGGTCATGTCAGGGATTTGAACAAGTCGAACTTGAGTTTGGATATAGATAACGGTTTCCAGCCAGAATACGAGGTGCCGGAGGACAAGAAGTCGCTGGTTGCTGAATTGAGGAAACTTGCCGGAGGGGCAGAGATGGTATGGCTTGCGTCTGATGAGGACCGCGAGGGAGAATCAATATCGTGGCATCTTTTCGAGACATTGGGGTTGAGTGAGGACAAATACCGTCGTATCGTTTTCCACGAGATTACAAAGCCAGCTATACTACATGCCATCGACAATCCCCGTAAGATTGACATGGACCTTGTCGCGGCGCAGCAGGCGCGCCGTGTCCTCGACCGCCTTGTGGGTTACGAGTTGTCGCCATTGTTATGGAAGAAGGTGAAGCCGTCGTTGTCGGCAGGCCGCGTGCAGAGCGTAGCGGTGCGCCTTATAGTGGAAAGGGAGGAAGAGATAAGGAACTTCAACATTGGCAGCGCGTACCGTATCACCGCCAACTTCTCCTTCACCGTGGAGAACCATGAATACCAGCTTTTCGCAGAGCTGCCCTCACGTTTCGAGCGTGAAGAAGAAGCGATACAATTCCTTGAGAACTGCAAGAGCGCGGCGTTCACTATAAAAGACGTGGAAAAGAAGCCCGTGCCAAAATGCCCGGCACCGCCTTTCACCACATCGACACTGCAACAAGAAGCAGGCCGCAAACTCGGATTCTCCGTCAGCAACACTATGCGTATCGCACAACAACTCTATGAGTCGGGAAAGATAACCTATATGAGAACTGACTCTGTCAACCTCTCAACCCTCGCTCTCGGACAGGCAAAGAAAGAGATTGAAAAACTCTATGGCCCTAAATATGTTAAGACACGCCAATTCACCACCAAGACGAAAGGCGCACAAGAGGCCCATGAGGCAATACGCCCTACATACCTCGACCAACAGACTATCAAAGGCACTACCGACGAACGAAAACTGTACGAACTTATCTGGAAACGCACTATAGCCTCGCAAATGGCTGATGCACAGATAGAAAAGACCGTAGTGAATATAGATGTCTCCAACTCGGATAAGGATTTCGTGGCATCAGGCGAAGCGGTTCTCTTTGACGGATTCCTGAAAGTGTACATAGAAAGCGTTGATGACGATAACAACGAGAACACTAACAGCTTGCTCCCGCCAATGAAGGTCGGACAGCTGCTCGACTTAGACAAGATGGAAGCCCAACAGCGCTTCACACGCAAGCCTTTCAGATTCACAGAGGCAAGCCTCGTCAAGAAAATGGAAGAACTCGGCATAGGACGCCCTTCAACATACGCACCCACAATATCCACTATTCAAAAAAGAGAGTATGTGGAGAAAAAAGACATCATAGGCGAGACACGCTCTTACAAAATACTCACCCTTAAAAAGAATAATATCACCGAGAAAACCTGCAAAGAGAACATTGGCTTCGAAAAAGCCAAACTCGTCCCAACCGACATCGGTATCCTCGTAAACAAATTCCTTGTCAGCTATTTCAAAACTATCATCGACTATAACTTCACCGCCAATGTGGAGAAAGAGTTCGATAAAATAGCTGAGGGACAGTGCCAATGGAATAGCATGATTAAAGATTTCTACAAAGATTTCCATAAATGCATCACCGACACCTCCGACAATTCGGGCAAGTTCTCAGGCGAGAAATTCCTCGGCATAGACCCTTCGTCAGGAAAAAACGTGTATGTGAAAGTAGGTCGCTTCGGCCCTGTGGCACAAATAGGAGACACCGAGTCGGAAGAGAAACCCAAGTTCGCCGGCCTGCATAAGGACCAGAGCATAGAGACGATAACCCTTGAAGAGGTGCTCGACCTGTTCGCTTTCCCCCGTAACCTCGGAGAATACGAAGACGCCGAGATACAAGTGGCCGTCGGCCGATTCGGACCTTATGTCAAACATAAAGAATCATTCTACAGCTTAGCTAAAACCGATGACCCTTCGACAATCAGTTACAACAGAGCCGTCGAGATAATTGAGAATAAACGCAAAAACGACCTCGACAACATTGTCTCAACATATACAGAAGATGAGAACATGAAGGTGTTGAAAGGAAGATTCGGAATATACATCTCCTATAACAAGAAAAACTACAAGATCCCCCGCTCCTACGACGCTACGAAACTGTCGTATCAGGACTGCTGCGATATTGTGGCCGACCCAGCTAACGCATCAAAGAAAAGAGGCTCGAAAAAGTAAAACGCCGCTATCCTTCCTCATGAGGACACGCTGTCTTTATAAAACCAACGCTCCACTTCTTGCGTAAGTGGAGCGTTGGTATATGCTTCTATAGACGAAAACACTTGATCATCTCTCAACTCAAAAATAATGATGAAGAGAGATTTTTTTCTCACTTTAATAAAATTATTTTACAATATAATACAGATTGTATAATACAGATTTTGTATTTTTGCGCCCAGATACTATCGGTGCCATTATCTTCTCCGATAGACATCACATTAAGTTTGGAACATAAAAACGTATTGTTATGAATATTAAAGTTTGCGTGGGCAGTTCGTGTCACCTTAAAGGCTCATACGATGTTATAGAGTCATTCAAGGAAATCTTAAAGAAATATGATGTTGAGGATCTGATTACTCTCCAAGCGAGTTTCTGTATGAACGCTTGTTTGAAAGGTGTATCTGTAAAGGCTGACGACATCGATGCGCCTACTATAGAGAGAACAGGCAAGGAGGAGATAATGCTTCATAATGTCAATAAGGAAAACGTAGAAGAATTGTTTGTAAAAGAGATATATCCTTTGCTGAATATTGATTAGCCATGGCGCAGTTTTTAGAGTTTAAAAACGCTAAATGCAAAGATTGTTACAAATGCCTTCGTGAGTGTCCTGTGAAGGCGATAGATGTCAAGAATCATCAGGCGATGATAATAGAGGACAGATGTATCCTATGCGGTCACTGCACCAATGTGTGTCCGCAGAATGCCAAGTCTGTATGCAGCGAGATGCCGAAGGTGAGGAAGATGTTAGAGACAGAGAAGGTATATGCGAGTGTTGCGCCATCGTTCGTCTCGAGTTTCGGGTTGCAGGATTTCACCGCGATGAAAATAGCTCTTGGCAAGATAGGGTTTTACGATGCGGAGGAGACAGCCGTCGGAGCGGAGGCTGTCACTTCAGAATACAAGAGACTTTTGGAGAGCGGTGAATATAAGAATTTCATCACTTCCTCCTGCCCTGCCGTATGCCGGATGATTCAGGAATATTATCCTATGGCGTTGAAATACCTCGCTCCGGTCGATTCCCCTATGATAGCCCATGCCAAAATCATCAAGCAACGCAACCCCGAAGCCAAGGTAGTGTTCATCGGACCTTGTATTGCGAAGAAGCGGGAGGCATTTGAGAGCGGACTCGTGAGCGCGGTACTCACATTTGAGGATATGCAGGAGCTTTTCAAAGAGAAAGGTATCTGCATCAGCGACATAACGAGACTGTACCTCGATGACAAAGACGGCACAGCAAACCTCTCGAAAGCCTATCCTATCAGCCACGGCATAATAAAATCGTTCGATATGCTTCCGGAAGGATACGAATACATGGCTGTTGACGGTCCGAAACGTTGCGCCGACGCCCTGAAGAATATCGACAAACTGTCGAATGTGTTCGTGGAGATGAACTTATGCAAAGACGCCTGCGTAAGCGGTCCTTGCAGCCTCATCACAGAAGGCGGCAGCATAAAAAGCACCTCCGACGTACTCAACTATGTGAGGAAAGATATGTTGAAGCCATCGGCAGGACGTCCCAAGGACTACGGCATCGACTTCAGCGCAGTGTATCCGCGTATAAGGAGTCACTCGCTGCCAGTGCCGGAACATGAGTTGAGAAGCATTCTCGCCAAGACAGGCAAGAATAAAACCGAAGACGAGCTTAACTGCGGCGCATGCGGTTATGCCACCTGCCGTGAGAAGGCTTGGGCTGTGTATAACGGCTACGCCGATGTGGAGATATGCCTCCCTTATATGCGCGAACGCGCCGAATCGCTATCTTTCGAGATAATTCAGAACAGCCCCGAAGGACTGCTCGTGCTCGATGCCGATCTCAATATAGTGGAAGTGAACAATAAAGCGAGAGAACTGCTCGGCATCAACGACAAAAACGCAAGAGGCAAACCCGCCAACATCTTTTTCAACCCCGTCGATTTCCTTATCGCTTATAACAATAACGGCCATGTCGAGGTAAACAAGATGTTTGTGCCAGCGACAAAGAAATACGTCTCAATGTCAATAAATCATCTCAAAGCCCATGATGTTCTCTTCGGAATCATCAAAGACATCACTGAGATGGTGGACTATGAAGACCAGTTCACAAAGGTGAAGATGAAGACCATAGAAACCGCCGAGGAAGTCATCAAGAAACAGATGCGTGTGGCACAAGAGATAGCCTCACTGCTTGGAGAGACAACGGCGGAGACAAAAGTAGCCTTGCTCAACCTGAAAAAAACACTGACAGACGAAAATAACAAGGGTAATATATGATGACCGAAATGTGCATTGAATATGGCTGCTCGTCAGTCAACCATGTTGGGGAAGAGCTCTGTGGCGACAGCGTGGAATGCAGCGTCAACGGAGAATGGACGACACTCGTGCTCGCCGACGGTCTCGGTAGCGGCGTGAAAGCCAATATCCTCTCCACCCTGACATCAAAAATCCTTTGTACCCTCGCATCAAATGACATAGATATTGACGAATGTGTGCAGACTCTTTTGCAGACACTCCCGGTCTGTAAAGAACGTGACCTCGCCTATTCTACCTTCTCCCTGATACACGTCAATAAGCAGGGGAACGGGTATCTCTACGAGTTTGACAACCCAGAGGCGATTTACTATCACAACGGCAGATGCGGCGACCTCGACAGGACAAAACTCGACATCTGCGGCAAGACGGTTTATAAATCAGAGCTTAGCCTCGATAACGGCGATATCATCATAGTGATGTCGGACGGGACTATACATGCTGGCATCGGACAGATTATGAACTTCGGATGGGAACGCAAACAGATAATGGAGCTTCTCGACAGATATGTGAAAAACACCATGTCGGCAAGAGCCGTCTCCTGCCTCATCACCTCAACATGCAACGACCTTTATCTCGACAAGCCGGGAGACGACACCACGGTAGCAGCAGTCAAGTTCAGAGAACGCCTCGATGTCAATATCATGATAGGGCCTCCCGTCGATAAAGAGAAAGACAACTTCTATGTGGAACAATTCCTATCAGGCAACTCAAAGAAAGTGGTCTGCGGCGGCACAAGCTCACAAATCGTCTCGCGATACCTCGGCAAAACCGTTAACACAAGCCTCGACTTCCCTGATAAAGACGTACCCCCTATCGGCTATATCGAAGGCATCGACCTCACTACAGAAGGTGTCATAACACTGAGACGATTGCTGGAGCTTTGTGATAAATATATGAATATCAATGATATGACACCAAAGGTGTTTACAAAGAAAGATGGAGCCTCTCTGTTAGCCAACGTGCTTTTTGAAGAAGCCACCAACATTCAGTTTTTCGTTGGGCAAGGCGTTAACGCCGCACATCAAGGGCTGCCTATTGATACGACTATGAAAATAAAAATCGTAGAGAAATTGGCAGAGAATATGAGAAAATTAGGAAAGAATGTAATATTAAATTATGACTAATATATATGGAACAAAGAGTTTTCGATACTAATGTGCAATTGGTAAAATACAGGGTCTTGAAAGAGGTGATTCGTCACGCATACGACGGCACCCTCAGAGATGCCTATTTAGAGATACCCAAGGCAATAAGTCCGGGCCCAAAGCCGGAGCTTCGTTGCTGTATTTATAAGGAACGCGCTATCATTCAAGACAGGATAAAGATGGCGATGGGTGGTGACGCTGATAACCCTAACCCTGTGCAAGTCATTGAGACGGCATGTGATGAATGTCCTGCCGAAGGCGTCATGGTGACACCTGCCTGCCGCGGTTGTATGGTTCACGCCTGCAAAGACGTATGCCCCAAAGATGCTATCTCAATAGTAAACCATCACGCTGTTGTGGATAAAGATAAATGTATCGAGTGCGGAAAATGCTCCAAGGCCTGCCCCTACTCAGCTATCATCATGCAGCACCGCCCATGTATGGCAAGCTGCAAGGTGAAAGCCATCTCAATAGATGAAAACAAAAAGGCGAAAATTGACAACAGCAAATGTATCTCTTGCGGACAGTGTGTGTATAAATGTCCGTTCGGAGCTATCACCGACAGGTCGTTCGTCCTCGACATCATCGATATGCTCAAGAAATCGGAGAACAACACAAAATACAAGGTATATGCCGTGGTTGCCCCTGCTATCGTAAGCCAATGCCGTTTCGGAAGGCCGACACAGGTTGTAACCGCCATCATGAAACTCGGTTTCCACCAAGTGGTCGAAGCCGCCATGGGCGCCGACGTGTGCCTTTATAACGAGGCAAAGGAATGGGCTGAGAAAAAACTCATGACAACATCATGCTGCCCGTCGTTCGTCGCCTTCGTAGAGAAGAACTTCCCTGAACTTGTCCCTCATATCTCGCACTCGCTCTCACCTATGAACTGGACAGCACGCATGATAAAAGCCACCGACCCTACAGCAAAGGTCGTGTTCATCGGACCTTGCGCATCAAAGAAGATGGAATTCAAACTTGAGAAGACAGAAGGTCTTATCGATAGCGTGATGTCGTTCGAGGAACTTCAGGCTTTCGTTGACGCCCTCGGCATCGACACAACACAGTGTGAGGACACCGAACTCGATAACGCCTCATTCTACGGACGTATCTTCGCTAAGTCAGGCGGTATTGCTCAAGGCGTTGTCGATGTCGCAAGAGACCTCGGCGTGGAAGGCGTTATCCCTCTGGCAATGAACGGTATTGAAGAATGCAGGAAGAACCTCCTCATGCTTAAAGCCAAGAAAGCTACCGCCAACTTCTTCGAAGGCATGGCTTGCGAAGGCGGCTGCGTTAACGGCCCGCTCTGTATCACACACAGCCCTCGTAACGTGGTTGACATCGACAAATACGGTAACGAGGCTAAAGAGAAAACTGTGGATAACTCCGTGAAACTCTATAACCTCACCGTTGGGAAATAAGCCTTTACTCTACGGAATAAATGGTCGATAGTCTATGGACAACGGGAAGTTAGGAATGATGAGGTCTAAGAGCAATTCTGAATCATGCATCATGAATTATGAATTATTAGATAATTAAGTTTGTCATAAATATTGAGGAACAAGGACAAATGAGGAATTGTTCCCGATGAAAGAGCGGTATAGGGACAGCCAAACGGATTACACTCCCGGCGACTGTCCCTAGCGTTATCTCCTTTCACTATGCGATGAGTGGGACTTTATCCCTCACAACCTTCTCCTCGAACGTGACGCGCCGAATCTGACTTAAACCGCACTCTCACACTCTATACAATTCCGCTCCTTTCTGTAATCGCAATCTATTGACTACCAATACAGCTATACAGCATAACAATGAGATGCCGGTATCCATCAAAACGCCTCTGTATGCCTCACTTCATTTGGTCTCCCTACTAATTTGAAGGATTTTCTCCTTGTCAAGCAATTTTAACACCGCCTATATGGTAAAATGACTATAGTCGGTTAAGTCTAACTCATGCAAATTAGGAACTAATATGAAACACATTGGTTGAATTTTTGTTTGTGTCTTAATCCCTAACACTTTATTCTTTCGTTTTCCTTAAAATAATTGCATCAACAATATTTCCATCGCAGTTTAAATAGCACACATAAGTTCCATGATTCAAGGTTTCCTTTATATGTATTCTACCTTTATTTTTATCAATTGTCCAATATAAGATATTTTGACCGGAAACATCAACTAATGACAAAGTCGCAATATTGAAACCATCAGGGAGTGAATATTCAATCACGGCGTAGTTCTTAAAAGGATTGGGGAAAACATTTAAATAATGCGAATCATTAGCTTTTAATTCACACAATTCCTCCATTAGGAACTACATTTTGATTGCCGATTTTACAATCTCCATTTGATAATACTTTAAATTGTGCATTGATTTTGACAGATAGAAGCAACAATATACATAAAATTATTTTATTCATAAAGAAATACTTTTAAAAGTGATAATTGACTGTAAAACATAAAAAACGTAACATTTCTTTCAAAAGATTGGAATCAATAGTATGTTAATTCCAATCAATATTATTCTACACAAGGAGTTGGAATGATGAATAACTCGGCTCCAATCGGTACTTCAAAATCATTTTCAATAACTATTCCATTTGCTCTCAATATCTTTTTTCCACTATTATTCATAACAACATTGCTAACAGTAATAGAATCATAAACGTCCATTATCCTCATAAAAGACAAATAATCATTTACCCTAAGCGACTGTCCGGGCTTAGTTCGCAACTTATAATATCTAAAATAATCAACTCGCATTGAAAATGGAAACCCATTACTTGCTTCCGGGTAAAAAGAATTGTTTGCTCTTCCATCCAATTGAAGGTCGATAACTACATATTGGTTTCTCATATTCATCAAATGTTGGAATTTATGTGAACAATCACAATAATAAATAGGTTCATTATCAAAATAAAAAATAATTCTATCCGGCAGCCACTCTGCTCCGAATAAATGATAGTCTAAAGACAAAGGAGAATCATGTGTGAATTTATATTCATCTAATTTCATGGTATTGGGGCAGTCTGTTGAATCAATATCATGCCATCCGACCACATTGGTTGAAGCATCCTCGAATTGATGTCCGCAAGGTTCAAGAATATCAATCTCATCATGCTCAACAATACAATTGCCGTCTCTTTCTTGATAATACGTCCAGAAACAAGGCCAGAACCCTTTTCCACATTGATTTCCATTTTTTTCGTATGCGGGAAGTATTGCTTTTACTTCATAATACCCAAACGAATAATCGTTGCTTTTTGATTGTATTCCACCGGAATAATAAAATGGTCTTTGCTATTTGCTGTATCAGCAATCAATAATAATTCACCATTTTCAACCTTTACATTCTCCATCCTGAAATAATAATAGTGACCATCTCCTCCCCAATTGTAAGGGGGTTTCATCCATTTGTCGTTATCCAATTTTTCTTCATTAAATTCATCGCTAATATCTCTTTGAACAACCCACATATCGTCAAATTGTGGAGAAATCTGTCCAACCAAATTATTGAATGAAAGCATTAAGACACCAATTAACAATGCTATTTTCATTCTCATAACTATTATCTAAATTGTATTGATTATGTTGTTTTTGTCTTTATTCCATATTACCAATGATATTACATCACTACACCTTGATTAGCCGTTTTAATTTTTGTTTTTTATCCCACGAAAGTGACTGGACGAAAAACTGTATGATATTATACCATTGGTATTTAATTTTAAAAGAGAGTGTGTTGGATGTGGCTTGAATCAAAGAACGGAGCTGTTCCGTGTTATATTCTTGTCCTGTGTTGTTTGGAATGTCGGCTATCTTAGTTATAATAGCGACAACGAAGCCGTTATCAAGAGTTTTTGTCTCTATTTCAGCATATCCTGCTAATACGTCGTTTACAATCATACGCTCTTGCCTGTTCCAGATAATCAGGCGTTTTTGCTCGTCGATGCAGATGTTGAATTTATGAAATCCTTTGTAATTTTCCGTTTCAGCTTCATTGGGGTGATGGTTCAAGTATAGGCGGCCGCCTATTTTTAACACCTTTAGTGCTTCCATTATGCCTTTTATTGGGGACGAAGAATGGTCCAAGGCATTACAAATAATACACAGGGTTACATCGGAACAGTTCCACGTTGAGGAGATATGTTCCATGATTCCGAACTCAATGTTTGGCAGGTGGCGTTTATGGCGGCGGTTGATGACGTTATAAAAATCTGCGAGTGGGTCGATGTAATGCACATCAATCTTTTTCTCTTCTCCTCCAATCGACAATCTGTCTCCATTTGCAAAACTCAAACCGCAGCCAATGTCAAGGACGATTGGATTTTCGCAGTCTTTTAACAATACCGATACGTCCATTCCGTCTAATTCGAGGTCCTTATTATACCTTGACCAGCGCATCATGCTGTTAAAAGTTGAAGTCCAACGGAAAACATTGTTCCAAAATGCTAATTCGTATGGTATTCCAGAGAGCCATTCTTTGAATTCTGAATCTTTCTTAACAAGCTTGTTTTCTATCATCTCAATAACTATTTACTTGTGGTGTTTAATTTTTAATGCATTAACGCAAGTTTAATCTAAGATAATTTATTGAAAAAGAATAATATGGCGATGTATTTGTGCCTTTCTAATGAAAAGTAAAACGCGAATCACTATGTTATCCGTTGACAAAATTACAGAATTTTTCTAAATGGCAGACGACTTATGTATATTTCTTTGATGAGCAGTGTTGCCAATGCGGTGAGGAGTTTCATTTTGTCTGTCATAATTTAAGATTTTCAAGTGTATTAATAAAAAGAGTTAATAAACTTTAAAGTTATTTCTTCACCACCTTGCCTGTCCCTCCGCAACGATGGGCTTAATGTTTTAAGCCAACGCCTCAACCTGACGCTGCGAAGTTAGTGATTAATTTTCAATAATGTATGTGCGAAGTTTTTTTAAAAAAATAATTCTGTTATGTCTTCCCATGTTGTGGCAGGTATGAAAACACTCCCTCTCCCCGTGGACTGTGCCATGGGGAGGGGGAGT
>JBJEGZ010000032.1:0-1542 GCA_051875555.1 Candidatus Limimorpha sp.
ATGAGCGAACAAGAAAACAACAGCCCAAGACAAGCAGCCGTCAATGCCCTCATCAGCTGGGCTTTGAATTTGTCATAGACTCGAAATAACCAGAACTAAAGACTCTCCATGTGCAATATCGTCATACTATAGATATGTATTTCGCTTATCCATTCAATAGAGGAGTTAGATTTTGGTCAGTTGTGAGGCTTCAGCCTAAATGCTGTCGTAAGAGGTGGAGAGCATGGGCTGCAGAAGAAAACACGCAAATGGAAGTATCGCTTTTGTTGCCTGCATGAAGGATTCCATAAACAATGTCATCTTTTATCAACGGACTTCCACTACTCCCACCCTCCGTAGGATGTATAGGTGTCATTCGACAGCCAAAGAAGTTGCCCAGAAAAAAATCCTTATCACCGACTTCACCTTGCGATTTACAAAAGTTCGAGTGATAATAATAATTGCAAGAAAACCCGTTGGCGGAATTAAAAACCACCTAAATTACTGATTTATATCATGCTTAAAAAGTTGTGCATCTCGTTGATTTTTAGTAACTTTGTGGTATCGAATCAACATAGTTACTTATCACTCATTATGCACAACTTATATGCAAATTTCGTGAAAATTCTTGAGATATGCAAGGATTTCTCCAAAGGCTTAGTCAATGAACGTGGAAATTTACCTCGAAGGGGTGTTGTTCCTCGTTTCTCAGACCTTGAAGTCATATCACTGAGTTTAACCGCAGAACACATGAGTATCGACAGCGAAAACCTTCTCTTCGATAGGCTTAAAGATTATTCTGTCGAGATGCCTAACCTCATTTCCCGACGTCAGTACAATGACCGCAGGAAGTTTACCAGAGAACTGTGCGAAAAGATTCGCAAGCGCATAGCTGATAAAATGGATGGAGCCGAGGAATACTTCTGTGTAGACTCGAAACCTATTGAAGTCTGCCGCCTTTCCAGAGCATCAAGATGCAAGATGGGAGCAACTGATTATTCTTCTGCTCCTGCCATGGGCTACTGTGCCACTCAGGACATGTATTATTTCGGATATAAACTCCACGCTGTCTGTGGGTTAAGTGGAGTCATACACTCCTATGACATGACACCGGCCAATGTACATGACATCAATTACATGAAGGATGTCAAGTTTGAGTTCCATGATTGTAGTATTTTGGGGGACCGTGCTTATATCAGTGCCGAGCTGCAGCAGGATCTGTTTTCTTCGGTAGGCATAAAACTGGAGGTTCCATATCGCCTCAACATGAAAGATTGGAAGCCGACATTCAAGCCTTTTGCTAAGGCAAGAAAGAGAATTGAGACTAACTTCTCTCAACTCTGTGACCAGTTTATGATTTTCCGCAACTATGCAAAACAAACAGCAGGACTGTTTACTCGAATCATCGGGAAGATTAGCGCCTTTACCGTTCTGCAATACATCAATTATATTAATGAACGCCCAATAGGCAGGGTTAAATATGCGCTAAGTTAATTCCGCCAACGGGTCTATTTGAACTATATCCCGACTTAAAAACTGCGTACAGTCTTTGCCACTCCCTGC
>JBJEGZ010000033.1:0-228 GCA_051875555.1 Candidatus Limimorpha sp.
TCCGCAGCCTCTCCGCCGCCCTCTCCGACCCCGTGGAATCCATCAAGACGGAATAGTCACTATATTATTACCACGAATGGAAGTATTCGCATGCCAAAGTGTTGCGGATACTTTCTTTTTGCACCCTAGATACAGTAGAGTCTTTTGCATCATTTTTTTGTAAGAGATGGGAGTAAAAAAGACATGTGGATTTTGGATTAAAATTTTTTATTTAATTATTATTGTTGT
>JBJEGZ010000033.1:328-39817 GCA_051875555.1 Candidatus Limimorpha sp.
TATTTGTTGTCCCTCGTTGTCGTCAAAACATCACACCCTTTTTTGACAGGGAACCGCTGCCTATATCCAAATCAATAGGGATAAGGCTTTGTATCGAACAACAATAAAATTTGTTGTTATTTGTTGTCCCTCGTTGTCGTCAAAACATCACACCCTTTTTTGACAGGGAACCCCGCTGCCTATATCCAAATCATAGGGATAAGGCGTTGAATCGGACAACAATATTATTTAATCAAAGGGAGTATAGGGCTTAGTTTAAGAGAAGAGTGTGATGAATATAACGAGTATTTCTTTATTTTCAAAGATTTAGAAAAAGAATAAGCCCGGAATAAACCGGGCTTGAAATATTGTAGGGTGACAATTATCAGAATATATAATTTAATAATAGATACAATCCCTTGTGAGTCATTATTTTGCAAAGCTAACAGCCCTTGTTTCTCTAATGACTGTAATTTTGATTTGTCCTGGGTAAGTCATTTCAGTTTGAATCTGTTTGGACAACTCGTATGCAATGCTATCAGCTTCGGTGTCACTAACTTTATCTGCGCCAACGATGACGCGTAATTCACGGCCAGCTTGGATAGCGTAAGTTTTCACAACGCCTGGATATGAGAGTGCCATTTCTTCAAGTTTGTTAAGGCGTTGGATATAAGCCTCCACGACTTCGCGGCGGGCTCCAGGACGGGCTCCAGAGATAGCGTCACACACTTGGACGATAGGAGCGATAAGAGTTTCCATCTCTATTTCATCGTGGTGCGCGCCTATTGCATTGCAAACATCAGGTTTCTCCTTATATTTCTCTGCTGTCTTCATACCGAGAATAGCATGTGGGAGTTCCTCTTCATTTTCAGCGACTTTACCGATATCGTGAAGGAGTCCGGCGCGTTTTGCGACTTTAGGGTTAAGACCGAGTTCAGCAGCCATGGTAGAACTGAGTTTTGCGACTTCAATAGAATGTTGGAGAAGGTTTTGACCGTAAGAGGAGCGGTACTTCATTCTACCTATCATCCTGATAAGCTCAGGTGCGAGGTTATGAATACCTAAGTCGATGACGGTACGTTTGCCGGTCTCAATAATTTCCTGTTCCACTTGTTTTTCAACTTTCTTAACCACCTCTTCGATACGGGCTGGGTGGATACGTCCGTCAGTAACGAGTTTCTGGAGAGAGAGGCGTGCGATTTCGCGGCGAATCGGATCGAAGCCAGAAAGCAGGATTGCGTCAGGGCTGTCATCTATAATGATTTCCACGCCGGTAAGCGACTCAAGTGCACGAATGTTACGGCCCTCACGACCTATGATACGGCCTTTAATCTCGTCATTCTCAATATTGAAAACAGAAACGGTGTTCTCGATAGCATGTTCTGATGCAGTACGTTGGATTGTCTCAAGAAGTATCTTCTTAGCGTCTTGGTTTGCCGACATTCTCGCCTCTTCAACAATTTCTTTAGCGAGTATCATCGCTTCGGCGTTAGCCTCATCTCTTACCGCCTCTTTCAGTTGCTCTTTTGCCTCGTTCACTGTAAGGCCTGAAATCTGTTCAAGTTTCTTTCTCTGCTCATCTTGAAGTTTCTGTAACTCAGCCTCTTTATTTTTCAGGCTCTCTTGTTGGTTAGCTAAGTTCTGCTGATGATTTTTCAGTTCGTTGACTTTCCTTTGGAGATCCTCAGCACGTTGGTTGATTTGTTGCTGTTGCTGTTGGATTTTCGATTCGGCTTTCTGCAACTCACGTTTCTTCTCATTAGTTTCTTTTTCGTAATCAGACTTCATTTGGAGGAACTTCTCTTTAGCTTGAAGTATTTTTTCTTTTTTAATCACCTCACCTTTTTCCTTTGCCTCTTCTAAAAGCTGATTGCTTTTCTTTGTCAATGCGTTACGCAACACTGTCGTTGCCAACAGCACTCCAGTGCCAACGCCAACGATGACGCCTACTACAACATAAATAATTGTGCTTACTTCCATTTTAGTAATAAAAATTTGCTCTTTCGCGAAAAAGAAAAGAATCTGTCTGCCCAAAGGGATTGTAAACCCTTATAAATCACGCTTATGGCTGCCACGGCACGCAAACGTCCACCGGCATATTATGCTCCTTCTTCAAGGATGAGGCCTGTTTTTGTACCCATGAGTCAACCGGTTAAATTGTTTAAAATGTTAAGGTTACATCATGCGACGGACAGACAGATATATTTAAAGGTTCTCAGTCAACAAAACATCGATGACATCAAGCTGTTTATCAAGATATTGGTCTTTAAATGCGGAATCATTCTCATACTTCACAACACTTGTAGCAAACTGTATGCATGCCATTGAAACCAGCGACAGATAATCCTTATCCGTATAGATTTTCTTATATTCCATCACCCTATCGTTTATCATGTCTGCAGCTCTACGTACCTTTGCCTCATCAGCACTATCTATTGTCAGGCGATAATTGCGGCCCGCAACTTTGACATCTACCCTTATCTCATTACTTTCGCTCATCTCCCTAACCTTATTGCTGTTCAGCATTCAATATCGTGATACAACTGTCTATCTCTTTCACCAAGGCTTTTATCAACTGCCTACTCTCTTGTATTTCTCTCTCGTTTCCGAGTGCGTTAACAATAGTTTTTTTATTAATTTTTTCTTTCAATTCTTCGTTCTCCCTCTGAAGCGTCTCGACCTCTAACCTCAACTCCTCATTTTGTCGAACCAGTCCAACGTTCTTTTCAACAAGCTGATTTTTAAGTAAAATAAGCTTTCTCAGTTTTAACTCTATTTCCGAAAGTCTAACACTTAAATCAGCCATTTTTATTCAAACGTTTTTCCTTAGAATCTGGGTACAAAATTAAACAATATTATTAGATAACGCAAGATTTTTCATTTTTTTTTGATATCTCTTTCTATTACAATAATTTCAACACTCCAAACACTCTACATTCAAGGCAACGCCGCCTCAAACAATACTCCCTATACAAATGTATCAGCGCCTGAGAGTGACGTGCACAACCGATTACTACACCGTTTTTCCGAAAAATCCTTACAATGTTATTGTCCTCTCCCTCCATCTCCTCAAGGAATCTGAAGCACCTGTCCTTTATTTCCTGCCTCTCATGATGCATCCCATAAAGATACATCACCGGAATCACCGCGTTCATCACCACCACGTCTATTGTCGCCAACCCGACCCTGCGCTCGCTCCGGCGTCCCGAGACTTTGTCAAACATATAATGCCCGCTCCAATAATCATTCGCTCCCACATCGAAAAAACTCCTCACCTGACTTAGATCCTCACAATTTACAAACCGTGAGAACAAAGACTCCCCACACAACACCGATGCCACCTGCGACAGTCTTATACTCGGGAAATTCGGAGGCCGCAAACGCAAAAACTTCCAATATGACATGGGCATTGTCACCAAACCATATTTCGACTTCAAAACCTTATACTCCCTTTGCAGCATGTTAGGATAATCGTCTGAAAACGACTCACTTAAAAAGCCCGCGCTCCCATAAAGCAACGCCTCAACCTTTGTCTTGTCATCTGTATGCTTCCGTATTATCCTCAAAGGCAGAATCTTCGCAAGCCATTCAAAAGCATCATTATTCACCTTTAACCCAAAATACCGCATAACACGTTGGTACAGTGTCTCTTCCCAATCGTTATTGTTCGCTTTAAAAGTTTTTTCCACACCCCCAACCTCATACTCCAACCTCTCAACCGACATCCTTTCAAGCCATGAAAGCCATGTGAACTGTTGTAGGAACCGTATCATATTACAGCACGGCACCGCCTTTTTCGACTTAACAAACGAACCATATCTGTCCAAAACAGACGCATCGAACTTACCCGCAACCTCAACAGTAGGGATATCTACCACCTTCTTATCATCTCTATATACTACATGGAGAATCACACTATCGTATGCGCTATCATATTGATGCCCATGCACATACCAATCGGAAGAGTTTACATGCATCTCAACATTTCCAACCCATAAAGTCTCGCCAACCTTTATTTTCGCATCACAATAGTCGGGCCCGGAATTTCTGTTGCGCACCCCAACCGACACTATCTCAACAACTTCACCTTCGGTAGTGAACAAATCATTATACAGCAACTTATTCTCCCATAAATAATAAAGGAATTCTTCTCTCATAATTAACGGTTTTTGGTCTGACAAAAATACTACATTTTTCCATGTAGATTAATCAAAAGTCAAAATTTTACATCTTTTAACATTTCATCTCGCCAAAAGAATTACTCGACAATTTCCGTTAACTATTTCAATATTAAATATGTGTTTACACTTTGGAACCGTAAAAAAACATTAAGGAATTATCCCGGAATATCATTTCTTACCTTTACACATATATACGAAAACATATTTCCCAACACTCCCGCAACGGTCAACGACTATTGTATCACAAGGGATTATCTCTTCAAAGCTATTTTTCAGATAGATTTCCGGGGCATAATAATCGGAACTTTCAGACAAAAACCAATAGTCAGCTCCTTTCTGTATTCCTCCTCTTTCCTCATTAATCCATTGATACTTATGGATTTTATTAATATCGCCAAGGCCATACATATTGATTCCGAGGGGGTAAGCGACATAATAATCCAAATTAGCAAGAGGGAACCACTTCAAAGCGATCATACCGTCTTCCTCTTTCATCAAGCCCGCTTCGATCTTCTCATTCCTAATGTCTTCAAATTGAGGCTTGATCTTCCTCCAACCGTACATCGTCATTGTGACATCTGTCTCATTCCACCGAGAGACCGTCCGTGACTTTTCAGAGAAACGCATAGGGATGAAGCCCGTTTTTATCTCCAAGGTGCCTAAAACCAGCACAAGAAGCAAAAGCGAGACACTCGCGACCAATGATTTAGGCAGCCTCAGTTCCCTTCCATTATCTTCTTGTCTTTCAGCAAGATAGGCAGCAGGGAACAACACCAACATAGTTATCGCCGGAGAAGTCCAATGAGGAAGTATGCTTCGTGTTAGGGCAAAAATCCAGAACAAAAGGACAAACGGCAATGCAAAAGAAAGCAGCAGACGCTTCGGTGTCCGCGAAATATACTCCTTCCCCTTCAAAAGAGCGACTAACGCTATGATTATCAATACATAATTTACCGGATTATTGTATGCTATCTCACCGACTATCTCGACAAAAAAGTATTCGAGATGCAGCTTGCCAAACAAACCGACCCTATCTCCATGAAACGAGAAACTGATGAAATCATTCTGGATATTCCATATCAACAAAGGGAGAAGGCAAAGCGCAGAAATCAAAACCGATAGATATAAATATTTGTTTTTCAATAACTTCCTATCATAAAACAAAATATAAAGTCCAACACCCGACCACACAAAGACCGCAGAATATTTCGATAGCATCGCAAAACCGGCGAAAAGACCGCCGAGTATCAGTGAGACATTGTCTTTTCCCGTATTAACACCACCGTTTTGCTCCCTATTAATAAACATTTTCAAGAAAAAGAAGAGCGACAGTATCATAAAAAGGCTCAACGGAGTGTCAGGCAAGATAAAAATTCCAGCGATAATAAAGCAATAAAGAGAGGCGGTGAAAAGTATAGCGGCATAAAAACCTGTAAGTTTGTTTTTTATCAGGCAACCCATTCTATAAATAAGATAGGTGTTTATAGTCATAAACACAACTGATGACAATCGTAGTGCGAACTCGCTGTCAAACAACAGGTTAAGACTAAAAATCTGCATTATCCAGCCAAGCATTCCCGGATGGTCGAAATGACTCAAGTCAGGATATTTAGCGTATGTCCAATAATAAACCTCATCATTCCCGAACTCAAGGAACGCTGCAAAAAAACCACGAAGCAGCGCACTGATGGCAAGCAGCCAAATGATATATCTATCGATTTTATCTTCCCTAATTCTCATCTTTCTTAAATATAAAAACTAAAAAATTCTTAACAAAGGCAAAAATCACGACAATATAAACCGCCCACATGAAATAAGTGCGGCCCTTCATTATCTTACACTGGTCCCTATCAAAGAAATAGGCGAACTCGTGTCGAACTAAAGGATTGAGATACAGGGTGCTCCCGTTTTCAGACTCAATTTCCACCCTGATGTAAGTATCGTCTTCGGAAAAAACATAAGAACAACCGTCAACATCATTAGCGACATACTTCCGCTTCCCATTCTGAGAGATAAAACGCATTTCCCTGACCCTTTCACACATTGACACAAACAGAGTATCACCATGTAAATCAACATCTTGCAAAACAGGCACTTCTGACAGAGCACCTTTATAGGCGACACCATACGACTTACCTATTTCGAGAGACTCGCAGACAGAGGCGGCATTATCAGATTGAGACAGGACAGCAGTAGAATATGAAAAACCATTAACACCATGTGAATCTTCTTTAACCGTACCATTAGCAGCGACAATATTCACCCTATGCCCGCTCGACAATGCTATATCCCAATAGTCCAACGAGTTATCACCGCAACTCAAAGCCTCGATAACCCTATAATGCTCAAGGTTTTTCATCTCCCCCTTCTTAAATCCATGAGACGGATGCGCAAGTCCAACAACACAGGACTTTTCTTTTAACCTATCAATGTTAAACTGTTTACAATGAACAGATTGCATAAAAGGGAAGTCAAGATTCCTTTTCTCAGAATAATTAATACACAGATAACGAGCACCAGAAAGGGAATATCCGTATTCATAGGAGTTAACAACCTCATTATCAGCGCCTTCAGCACTAAAATCATAATATCGAGGAACTGACAAAACAGTTTCATCTACATCATCATAAGGGTTAAAGATAAAATCCCCCTTAAAAGGTTGTGGATCAAAGATATAGGAAGGAACAGCAAGATACACCCCTAACAAAAGCAACAGGGACAAACCAAGCACCATCGTCAATACAAGCATCAAACGATTTCTCTTCAGCCTTTCAAGTATATTCCTTACAAACATTTTTTCTTAACAAACATTAACAAGACAAGGTTAATATATTTTAACAGCGAAACGCCCAAAAACACTGCAAAGGTATGAATAAATATTGATTCGCGGTATTTTTTATCAAAACGAAAACATTTTTGGGGCAAACTTACTTTTATATTATAAAAATCAGTAAATTTGCAATCTTATTTAAAATCATTCTTAATTAAGTTATAATATGGGCTTAGAACCAAGCGAAAATATAATTGAGGAAATCACGAAGAAGGACTACGAGTTCGGATTTGTCACTGATATTGAGACCGATTTTGCCCCTAAAGGATTGAGTGAGGACATAATACGTTTGATATCAAAGAAGAAGGAGGAGCCGGAATGGCTGTTAGAGTTCAGGTTGAAGGCATATCGTCATTGGCTCACATTAAAAATGCCTACATGGGCGCACCTTGACATTCCACCTATTGATTATCAAGATATAATATATTACGCAGCGCCAAAAAAGCGGAAGGAGAAGCAGAGTTTGGACGAAGTTGACCCTGAATTGTTAGCCACGTTCGACAAACTTGGAATCTCGCTTGACGAGCAGAAGAAGTTATCAGGTGTCGCTGTTGACGCCGTCATGGACTCAACATCAGTGAAGACCACATTTCAGGAGACATTGACGAAGCACGGGATAATTTTCATGTCATTCAGCGAGGCGGTGAAAAAACACCCTGATTTGGTAAGGAAATACCTTGGCACCGTAGTTCCATACACCGACAATTATTTTGCAGCGTTAAACTCTGCCGTTTTCAGTGACGGTTCGTTCTGTTACATTCCGAAAGGCGTGAGATGTCCGATAGAGTTATCGACATATTTCCGTATCAACGCGGCGAACACGGGTCAGTTCGAGCGCACCCTCATCGTTGCTGACGAGGGAGCATACGTCAGTTATATGGAGGGGTGCACCGCGCCACAACGTGATGAGAACCAGCTACATGCCGCTATTGTCGAAATCATTTCAGAGAAAGATGCCGAGGTAAAATACTCAACGGTACAGAATTGGTATCCGGGCGACAAGGACGGCAAGGGAGGAATTTATAATTTCGTCACCAAGAGAGGTATCTGCCGTGGCGAACACTCCAAAATATCATGGACGCAAGTGGAGACAGGTTCCGCGATAACATGGAAATATCCAAGCTGCATTTTAAAGGGGGACAACAGCTCTGCTGAGTTTTATTCAGTGGCCGTGACGAACAACTACCAGCAGGCCGACACCGGCACCAAAATGATACATATAGGTAAAAACAGCCGTAGCACTATCATTTCCAAGGGAATATCTGCCGGCCACAGCCAGAACGGATACAGGGGATTAGTGAAAATAGTCCCGACCGCGACCAACTGTAGGAACTTCTCGCAATGCGACTCCCTGCTTCTCGGCAGCAACTGCGGCGCGCACACATGGCCTTACGTTGAATGCGGCAACGACAGCAGCATTCTTGAGCATGAGGCCACGACATCGAAAATATCTGAAGACCAGCTTTTTTACTGCAACCAGAGGGGGATTGGCACAGAAAAGGCTATAGGTCTGATTGTCAACGGATATGCAAAAGACGTCTTAAACAAACTGCCGATGGAGTTCGCAGTAGAGGCACAGAAGCTGCTTTCAATAACACTTGAGGGCAGCGTTGGCTAAAACAACAATAATCAACAACATAAATCATATACAACATGTTATTTAATATCAAGAACTTACATGTCTCAGTCGCAGGCAAAGAAATATTAAAAGGATTGAATTTAGGTGTCAATGAGGGAGAGATACACGCCATCATGGGACCTAACGGCACCGGCAAAAGCACTTTGGCAGCGGCAATAACAGGACGCGATGGCTATGAGATAACAGAGGGTGAGATCTGGTATAAAGGTAAGAATATCACCGAGATGTCGCCAGAAGACCGCGCCAACGAAGGTATCTTCCTCAGTTTCCAATACCCTGTAGAGATTCCGGGCGTAAGCATTCAGAATTTCATGCGCACCGCGGTCAACTCCAAACGCGAGTACCAAGGACTGCCACCAATGTCGATGATTGAGTTCACAAAGATGATGAAACAGAAGCAAGCGATGGTGGAGATTACCGAAAAACTCCAGAACCGCTATGTCAACGTTGGATATTCTGGTGGCGAGAAGAAGAAAAACGAGATTTTCCAGATGGCAATGCTCGAGCCAAACATCGCTATCCTTGACGAGACCGACTCCGGACTTGACATTGATGCCCTTCGTATCGTCGCAAACGGTGTCAACCAACTGCATAACGAAACCAACGCCTTCATCGTCATCACCCACTACCAACGCCTGCTTGACTATATCGTTCCAGACTTCGTCCACGTCATGTACGACGGGAGAATAGTGAAGTCCGGAGATAAGAAGTTAGCTCTAGAACTTGAGGAAAAGGGCTATGAATGGGTAAAAGATATTGTAAAATGACATTGACATGGAATCACTGAGAAAAACACTTTTGGATTTCGCTTCCGCCGAGATGGACGTTCTCAAGGCAAACGACACCCCTCTCGTTGCGAAAATGCGCGATGAGGCTTTCGCACGTTTTCAGGACGAAGGCTTCCCAACACGAAAGATGGAACATTGGAGGCATTCTAAAATACTTGAGAATCAAAATATTATATACAATATCAAAACAAACCGCGCCTTAGAAAGCTGTCACGAGTTCAACTGCATGATAAAAGACTTCGACACCGAAGTTATCTCTATCAAAAACGGACAGTACGCTGACAAGGAGAAGCTCAGGACGTTAGGCAACGGCATCATAATAGGAAGCACTATGGAGGCGATGAAAGAGATGCCCTCTCTTTTCAACCGCTATTTCGGCAAATGCCAACCTGACGAGACAAACGGGTTCACCGACATCAACACCGCACTTTGGCAAGACGGATTCTTCATCTTTGTCCCTAAAAACACCGTTGCCGAAAAACCAATACAGATAATCAAACTCATCGACAGCCATGAAAATCCTTTCATTCAGACAAGGAACATCATCATACTTGAAGACAACGCCTATCTGCAAATCGTTGACTGTGACGACACTAAGTGCCACCAGCCAAGCATGATAAACTCATATTCCGAGACTATTATTGGAAGGAACGCACATCTTGTCACTTACAAACTCCAGAACCTCAACGACAGCACCACGTTGCTCAACACCAACGCGAGCATTCAGTTAGAAGACAGTTCCTTACAATCGTTCGTCATCAGTTTCAACGGCGGAAAGATCCGTAACGACATCACTGTCAACCTTAATGGCGAAGGCGCCGACTCGCAAATTTATGGCCTTTATCTTATGGACAAGTCACAACATGTTGACAATCAATTAAAGATAAACCACAACGTGCCAAACTGCAGCAGCAATGAGAAGTTCAAAGGCATACTTGACGATGAGGCGACCGCTGTATTCAACGGACACGTACTTGTAGCGCATAACGCTCAGAAAACCAACGCATATCAAAACAACAGCAACATACTTCTCACCGACAAGGCGAAAATCAACACCATGCCTTTCCTTGAGATTTACGCTGATGACGTGAAATGTTCACACGGCACATCTACAGGACAGCTCGACCAAGATGCCATGTTCTACATGCGGCAAAGAGGAATCAGCAAAGACGATGCGAGGATGCTTCTGATGTATGCTTTCGCAGCGGAAATAAGCAACAATATCAGCATATTACCATTAAGGGAGCGTATTGATGACATGATACAACGCCGACTTAAAGGCGAACTCTCAAGCTGCGACACATGTGCTTTCCAATGCGGCGCGAAAGAGTACGACTTCAAAATCGATTTAGACAGGATTTAAGTCTATATATTAATTTAAGGTATAGGAAAATGACACTTCGGCGCAAAAGTACTTTTGCGCCGAAGTAGTATTCCACACCACCAAATATCTTCAGACCTTGTCCATAACACATATAAAACATTAAATATAAACATGTTTTAAGACAAAGCCATTTCACACACATCATCTCTCAACACGTGAGAACGCCTCATCATAATCCGCGGTCCCGACCCAAATCTCATTGATATAAGGATTACGATGCTGCTGTTTAGAGCGTTTTATGATATAGCCCAAGCATAACACATTGGCGGTCAATGCGATAATAGATATCACCCCTTGCATCGTCGGGTCTGCGAAATCAGGCCGTGACGACATAGCGAGTTCCAATCCGTTTGAATACCAATCACCATAGAGAGAAGGGACAACACTGAAGTTGCTTCCAACCATGAACAACGGGAACACCTGCGCGAACATACACCAAATCGCGAGAGTGTTAGCACGATTCTGAATCCAAGCGCCCTTATTCCAAAACATTGCAGCAAAAGTCGGGGCAATAAGCAGAGCGAGGCCACAATACCAGCTGTGCGTCGGCAGATTCATATATGTATAATTGAAATTCCAAATATCATAACTGATGATAAAAGCCCATGTCATATCCGGCCACAGCATATCAGAGTGGTTCTTGTCTTTAGAGCGATAAATCCCGAGCCAGCCCGTCATACAGAAAATGTTGAGCAATCCAGCCAACGCATTGACCCAATTCCACCAGCCGCCGTAAAGCCAAACGCCTTCGGACGAGTACCAATAGCGGGAACCGGTGTCATTCAAAGCGATATATCCGTTTATTGCCGACTCGATATCAGAGCCTACAGCTATCAGAATATTGATTGCGACAATAACAAAGGGGAACGGTTTGAACCACTCTTTCTTGCCTATGCCCCACTGATACTTTATCATCATGAAACCGATAGCGCCGGCCAAAGCCGCATACAGCTTCGCATAATGAAACCAACCGTTCATAAACAAATACGTCTGATTCTCCAAAGCCCATGACGAGCCGTTACGGACACCCACGCCAATCGCAATGAAATAAACCGTAAGGATTAATGGCAGTATAAAGAAGAAAAAGATACCACCAGACTTTGAACGACGCGCGATCTCGTTGGTCACTATGAGGCCGACAAACACCACTATCCACCCAATCAACTGATAACCAGATAATTCTCCATAAATGTTAAAAAGCATATAACCTCCTATTGTTTTTGCATTGAAACAATTTCTGAAGAAAAAGGTTTAACAAAAAGGTGTATTTAAAGCAAACATTTATTTGAAAACAACAGCCCAAATAAATATTTTTTTTATTTTTGCAAACTAAAATCAATGAACTTGGACAGTTTCGACATACAGAGAATACGAGGGCTGTTTCCCACTCTAAATCAGAAAGTTTATGGGAAACAGTTGGTCTATTTTGACAATGCGGCGACAACGCAGAAACCGCTATGTGTCATTGAAAGAGAGCGCGATTACTATCTGAATGAGAACTGCAACATCCACAGGGGCGTACATTTTCTGAGCCAGATGGCTACGGAGGCATACGAGAATGCGAGGAAAACCATCGCCTCTTTTATCAACGCGAGACAGCCGGAAGAGATTATTTTCACGAGAGGGACGACCGAATCGCTCAACCTGCTTGCCACCTCTTTAGGGCAGTTGCTTATAGGCAAGGATGACAGCGTTGTCGTCACAGCAATGGAACATCACTCAAACATGGTGCCTTGGCAACAGCTTCTGTTGCGTACCAACGGCTCGACAGCGAACCTCAAGGTCATTCGCATGGATAATAACGGCGTACTCGACATCAACCATTACGAGGAATTGCTTAGGCAAAGGCCGAAAATAGTGACAATAGCACACATCTCAAATACGTTAGGGACTATTAATCCGGTGAAGGAGATGGTTGCGATGGCGCACAAATACAATATCCCTGTAATAATTGACGGAGCACAGTCTATGGCGCACCATATCATTGACGTCCAAGACCTTGACTGCGATTTTTATGTGTTTTCAGGACATAAGATGTATGCCCCAATGGGTATTGGCGGACTTTATGGTAAGATGGAATGGCTTGAGAAAATGCCGCCTTATCAGTTCGGAGGCGAAATGGTTGACAAGGTGAGTTTTGAAAAGACGACATTCAACAGAGTGCCATTCAAGTTCGAGGCAGGGACTCCCAATGTAGGAGCAGCACTCGGAATGGAAACAGCTGTGAAATTCATTCAAAGCCTTGACAGACAAGCAATTGAACAACACGAGCAAGAGCTACTCACTTACGCCACCCAACAGTTGGAGGAAATCGAAGGTATCCGTTTCATCGGGAAAGCTCCACAAAGAAGCGGTCTGGTGTCGTTTGTAATAGACGGAATACACCCTTACGATATAGGAACAATCATTGACAAAATGGGGGTAGCCGTTAGAACCGGACATCATTGCGCAGAACCGGTGATGACGTTTTTCAACATCCCAGGAACGGTAAGAGCCTCTTTCGCCCTATACAACACAAAAGAAGAAATTGATTTATTCATCACAGCAGTAAAAAAAGCTGCCTCAATGTTAAGATAATGACAATTAAAGAAATACAAGACTCGATAGTTGAAGAGTTCTCTATGTTTGACGACTGGATGGACCGCTATTCGCTTCTGATAGAGATGGGAAAGGAATGCCCTATAATAGACCCTCAATATAGAAACGACAATTATCTTATAAACGGCTGCCAATCAAGGGTATGGCTTCACGCCGAACTTATAGACGGCAAGGTCTTCTACACAGCTGACAGCGACGCCGTTATCACAAAAGGCATCATCAACCTACTTATCAAAGTACTATCAGGGCAAACACCTGCCGACATCGTTAACGCCGACATGGGCTTCTTAGACGAGATAGGCCTAAAAGAGCACCTGTCCCCTACCCGCTCAAACGGCCTGCTGTCAATGGTCAAGCAAATGATGCTTTACGCCGAAGTAATGAATGTTAAAAATTAATAACAATGAACGAGGAAGATAAAAACATATTAAAAGAACGCGTCATTGCAGTGTTAAGCGGCATTTATGACCCTGAAATCCCTGTAGATATTTACAGACTCAAACTAATATACGAGATTAATATTGACGATGAAGGCAATGTTGGCATCGTTATGACTGTCACTACGCCTAACTGCCCTGTTGCAGAATATCTCCCAAACTACGTTAGAGAAAAAGTCAGCGCTATTATGGGCGTGAAGTCTTGTACAGTACAGCTCACTTTTGAACCTGCATGGACTCCAGATATCTTGCCGCAAGATGTAAGGGACGAACTCGGGCTTGACGACGGCTTCGGCATCAACGACATGATGTATTAACCCGTAAACCAACAAATTAGAACAGACAACCATTGTATAGCGTCGCTTATCTCGAAAAATATTTTTAAGAGATATAGATAAGGAAATAATAATGACAATGGATTTTATAGCAACATCTAAATAGATGTATGGATTTCTTGGGTGGGAGAAAAAAAGCATTCATGGGGCGATGAACGCCTTTGTGTTGACAACGAAGTTTGATACCGAGCCGCACTCTCTGCCAACATTATCTTCTGTGCTATTTATCGCAATTATGATATTTGTAGAATAATTCCACCTTATTTTATCAAAAAGCCTGTCCGTTATTTTCCCACGAGACAAAATATAAGTGAAGTCTAAAAACATCCATCTTTCTATTTCCACCATTTTAAAATAAAAGCGGAAATATAAGAAAATCAATTTAGACAAAAGGGAATCAGGATATTTAGTGTATTATAACGAAAGCAACCGATGTGGGTTGACAGTAACAGCCTCTCTCTAAGAGATTATTTGCGAGACGATAAGAACTGCCAAATATTAATAGTCATCAACCTATCAATTCTTCCGCCATGCCGAGGAACATCATCGCCACAGCATTGAAATCCGTGTTCAAATCTTTGCTCAGTCCAATTTTGTCCTTGAAAATCGCGACGTTAAACCATTGCAGACATTGGAAGGCGCGATGGAATTTCAGACGCCTGATTTCCTCATCAGTAGGATTATGGCCAACATAAGCCTCGAGCAGAGACAGAGCCTTATCGAAACCAGCGTTACCATAGCATGCGATATCATAGAACGGGTCATTCATTCCAGCGAACTCCCAATCAAGCACGAAGAGTTTTTTACCGGATATGACAAGGTTTGTAGGCTGATAGTCGCAATGACAAGGAACTTTCTCAATATTTTCAAAATGCTTATGGAGTTCATCAAGTTTCTCACGCAAGACAAGATATTTCTGCGGGTGCGAAAAACCGAAATCCCTGCAATATCTCTCATAATTACCAATACGTCCAAAAGCGTCATAATCGGATAAAACGACATTGCTCTCATGCAGTTTTTTCAATGTGCGCGCCGAAATCCCGTTATAGGAAACGATATCTGTCGTTGACAATATAATACCACTGACATATCTTGCCAACTTCTCGCCTGTTGCGACCTCCATATAAACGGTCTCATTGTTAATATCCAGACTATCAATAGCTTTAATATTATCAAACTCTTCAAAACGATTAACAAATCTCTCAGCGAACTTACCCGGGACACGATAAGTATATTTCTCACCCTTGCATTCAACAACGTATGTGTAGTTGCTCATTCCTCCCTTAAGGCGTTCCACTATTCTCGTATCAGTGGCTTGAAGAATGGCATTCACCCTCCTTATTATATAATTTTCAATCTCCATTTCATAAGGATTATTAAAATGCAAATATAGAACATTATTTTTAAAAAAAAGTATCGCCTATTGTTTTTTTTTGTACTTTTGCAGCGCAAAACGGGGGTTTAGCTCATCTGGTAGAGCGTTAGGTTCGCAATCTAAAGGTGGCCGGTTCGAGTCCGGTATCCTCCACACACAACGCAAAGTCCTATGTATCAACGAGATATATAGGACTTTGCGTTTTTTTATAGTTACAAATACAGGCAGGATTCCGGCAGTTTTTTCATTTTTCAAAAAACAACGCTATAATCGATTATTATAACATTCACTCTTTCATTCGGAACACTTTCCTTTGGGACAAGAGTAACACTAACGCCAACAGTGCGCCGAAGACATCGGAGAAGGTGCATGCGGCAAAAACCCCGTTTAGTCCGCTGTATCCAACTTTAGTGAAAATATTGGGGACTATAAACATAAAAGGGATAAGGAAGATAACTTGTCGGGACAGACTCGTAATAATCGCGATCCACGGTTTATCAATACTTTGGAAGAAGTTTGAGTTTACGATTGTGAAAGCGATGAGCGGTGACATCACTGCCAGCAGAGGCAGTCCGACATGTAGGATACCGATAAGTGTCGCATCGTTAGTGAAAGCCCTTGAGATGAGTCGGGGCATAGTGCAGCCGCAAATCGATGCGACCATACCTATTGCCACACAGACCAGCATCGTCAGGGAATAAACTTTTTTAAGTCTATCGGGATGTCCGGCTCCATAGTTATAACCTGCTATGACTTGCATTCCCATACACACTCCAAGTATCAGAAGTACAATGAGATTCATGTAACTGTTAGCTATTCCGTATGCGCCGACGGCCAAATCGCCACCATATCTGATTAATTGGCTGTTAAGAATAGCGACAACGCCGGCAGCGCCAACATTCATTAGGAAAGGGCTCATTCCTATCATGAAGATATTCTTGAAGATATAGCCTTTAGGTTTGAAACCGTGCCTTTTGAACCTGATGAACGAGTCTTTCCGCATAAAATGGGAAATAGAGAAGATGGAAGTCAATGCCATTGATATAGTCGTTGCCCATGCGGCGCCTGCTATTCCAAGATCGAATCCAAAGATAAACAAAGCGTCAAGAAAGATGTTAAGCACAGCGCCTCCGCCAAGTGTGAACATTGATTTCATTGGATAGCCTGATGTACGCATCAAAGATGTAAGGTTAAACGCCAAGGTAGTCAAAAACATTCCGGGCAGCACAATCACCATATATTCGCGGGCATACGACACTGTCGCCTCTGTAGCGCCGAACAAAACAAGGATCTTATCGAGGAAAAGATATGAGAACAGCATTACCGTACCGCTCAATAACACGGTAAAAATCACGCTGTTACCAAGAATATTCTCTGCCCAGTTGTTATCTTTCTTCCCAAGCACTATCGACATTCTCGCTCCTGCTCCCACGCCAATGAGTGCGCCAAAGGCATGGATGATATTCATTATAGGCATTGTGATGGCAAGGCCCGCTATTGCGAGAGCGCCAACGCCCTGCCCGATAAAAATCCTGTCACAAATATTATAAACCGATGATATTACCTGACTTATCACCGATGGGAGAGCGTATGCAAGCAGCAGCGCTCCTATTCCTTTAGTCTCAAGTTCTTTTGTTTTATCAATCTGCATAATCTTAAATCATTCTTTCAAAAGTCCATAACCCGTTTCCATATTCTTTCTTCGCTGAAGTATCTCTTCAAGTTCGTCGTCAGTACCTATGCACGGCGGGTTGTTTCTCAATGCGTCATAATACATTTTCCACGACATCTCAGAAGCCACCACGCTGTCGTGCACTGTTGGCAGGCCAAGGTTCTCGCCCGACAATATTGACTTCGCGAAAACATCAAGCATCACGTCAAGGTTTTTGTCGGCATAGTGTTTTTTCTCCTCCAAGGTCTGCGTCACTCCGTGAATTGACACCGTCGCATAGCAGTCTTTAACATCGATATTGATATGAGCCACGCCCTTGGTGCCTATGATATCCACATAGCAGTTATCCACTTGGTCCTTCGACATTTGCCCATAGTTATGGCCTTGTGTGATATCGAACACCACGCCGTTTTCGAATGTGCCGTGGCAGCTCACCCACCAAGGCTCTTTGTAGTTCCACATTCTGACACCTACCGCATGCCATGTCTCATATTCGCTCTGCGCATACCATCGCGCTATATCCACATAATGCATGCCGCAGTCATGGAAAGCCGGTCCCTCCGAACGGTGTCCTTCTTTCGGGGCAAGGCCGGGCGTAAGATGGCACACCCTTATTATCGCAAGCTCGCCCAGCTCACCATTTCTCACGAACTCAGCGACACGCCTGTGATACCATATATTGCGATTCAGGAGATTGACACCCACAATGCCATGATAATCTTTCACAAGGCTGTCAATTTCCTTCTCTTGTTCAAGGCTCATCGCTACAGGTTTCTCAGCAAAGACATGCTTTCCCGTGCTCAAAGCTTTCTTAAAATGCAAATATCTCGAGTCAGAGCTTTCGCAAAGGGCCACGGCCTCGATGCTTTCGTCATCAAAGACAATGTCAGAATCATTGACAAACGCCGCTTTAGACTCCGCTACCGTCTCTACCCGTTGGCGCAATCCGTTATCTATATCACAGATATAAACAACCTCAAAGCTTTGGTTATTCATAAGTTCCTTGAGATATTTGCGTCCCATGCGTCCGAAGCCAATAATAGCAATACGAATCTTTCTCATTTTTTGTAATTACAATCAGGATAAGAAACAAAACTCTATTTGAAATGATTCATACGTCAGTTCAAGTCCTTGATTTTGATATTTCTAAACCACACCTCACCTCCTTGGTAATGTAAGCCGATATATCCGTCACGGTCCTCGCCTCCGCAATTATCCATGCAATCGAACCTCTCATCGCTAATGCCGCTACTATGAAGCGTCTCTGTCCATTGAGGGGTCCATAAATTATATTGAAGTGCCATTTTCCCATTAATATAATGTATAACGGTTCCTTTGTAACACAGTATCTTTCCTGTGTTCCACTCGGCAACATTATTCGCATCTTGGTGATTTGAAGCTATGATACCGCTCAACGATGCGTTTCTCATCTTATCGTCTGATACTGTTTTGTCATCGCCAACAATTTGATATTCAAGGGCTGAGAGCATCAGAGGTATATTTTCGATTTCTTTTCCGAGATAGAAGACGCCAGCTTTTGCATCTTCTTTCGTTTTCCATTCGAACACTAATTCAAAGTTTTTAAACCTCTCATCAAAGATGATGTCACAGTCTTCGGCTGATGCGTCCGCCTTCGACTTAAGGCAGCCGTCCTCGACCGTCCAGACCGAAGGTGCCATTTCACCGCCGCGCGCTCTCCAGCCCGCGAGCGACTCGCCATCAAAAAGCGTCCTATAGCTATCGAATGTCTCCTCCGCCTTACGCCCGCCCGATTCTTCCTTCACATCAACGCAAGCGACAAGTATGAACGACGCGGCGGCTGTCAGGCATAAAAATCTAAAAATATTCCTTAACTTATTCATATCCATACATTTTTTCAATTTTCTTAGCGATAGATATACTGTATTCATAAAGCAGATAGAACGGTACGAAGATGAGAAGTTGGCTCATGACATCTGGAGGCGTTATCATTGCAGACAGCACGAGTAGCACCACTGCTGAAATCTTTCTGTTCTTACGCAGCCATTCTGACGACACGAGTCCGGCTGAGGCGAGAAGGCGCACAAGCAAAGGCAGCTGGAACACGAGTCCGCCCGCGAGGCACACTCCGGTGACAGTGCTTACATACGAAGCCACGTCGATGATATTGTCAATGGCGGCATTCGCCTCATAGCTGGCAAGGAAACTCACGCCTATAGGCGCAATTATGAAATAGCTGAACGACACTCCGAGAAAGAACCAGAAGACGATACGCCATACGATGCGGCGGCAGCTTTTCCGGACCTCCTTCGACAAGGCTGGCTTCACGAATCCCCATAACTGACTGATAATATATGGGAAAGCAAGCACTAACGCACCCACAGCCGAGGTCTTGATATGCAGCATAAACTGCCCTGCCATCTTCACGTTGTACATCTGCACCGGATTGGCGTTCAGTTCAAACGGCTCAAAGCCGATGGCTGAGGCTATCATGGCGAAAAGTCTGTTGGTGACGAAATCAGGTTTTGACGGATAAAAGACGATGTCGAGGATGTTGCCTTTGAAAAACGCGAACAAAATGACAAACAGCACAATGAATGCGACACCCATGTGCACGATGACTTTCCTAAGTTCCTCAAGATGCTCTCCAAACGACATCTCAACATCTTGTGAGGCCTCAGCCTTATCTTTCTTTGCCATTGCAAAGTTCACTTTTCATCTTTTTTCTCTTCTTTCTCTTTCTCGTCGAGAGGCTTGTCGATAGCGTCTTTAAACTCCCTAACACCACGACCCATTCCACGCATCATCTCCGGAAGTTTCTTGCCTCCGAAAAGCAGTAATATCACAAGGACGATAAGCAGTATCTCACCGGTACCGAACCCGCCTAAAAATAAAGTAGTCATATCAAAATATTTTTTCTTTGCAAAGATACAACAAAAAACATAAGGTGTATAAACTAATTTCTCATTTCTTTCAATAATTGGAGCGCATCGCTGACTTTTTCTATCACCTTGACAATGAGCACATTCTTTCCATTCTGTTCTTTAAAAAGGCAGCGTTTGTATCGTGTACCGGCATATTGGAGAATATTATTGAAGACATCTGATTTGAAGTAATCCGACTCTTGGTCAGAGAGGAAATAGCATGTCATATCATTATGTTTAAGCACAAGTTTCTCGAAGCCGAGGTCACGTGCGACCCATCTTAGGCGGACGGTGTTCAGCAGGTCAACGGCCTGTTTAGGGAGCGGGCCGAACCTGTCGATAAGGTTGTCGGTGAACCGCATAAGGCCTTCTTCGTCCTCGATATGGTCGAGTTCGTTATAAAGGCTGATACGCTCGGCTGACGAATCGACATAATCGACGGGTAGCAGGATCTCGAGGTCTGACTCAATGGCACATTCTCTCACGTATTTCTTCTCGGTCTCAGTAGTGTCGAACAGGTCTTTAAACTCCGTCTCTTTCAGTTCGCATATCGCCTCATCAAGGATTTTATGATAGGTCTCGAAGCCGATATCGTTAATAAACCCGCTTTGTTCCGCGCCGAGCAGGTTGCCTGCGCCACGGATATCGAGGTCACGCATGGCGATATTGAAGCCACTGCCGAGGTCGGAGAACTCCTCAAGGGCACGCAGCCGTTTCTTCGCCTCGTCGCTAAGCATCGGCAGCGGAGGAGTGAGGAGATAGCAGAAAGCCTTCTTGTTGGAGCGTCCGACACGTCCGCGCAACTGGTGCAGATCGCTAAGACCGAACTTATGCGCGTCATTAATAATAATGGTGTTGGCGTTCGGGATGTCGAGCCCAGCCTCAATGATTGTGGTAGAAAGCAGGACATCGTACTTCCCATCGATGAAATCGAGCATTATCTTCTCAAGTTTATCGCCCTCCATCTGTCCGTGACCGACTCCGACTTTCACTCCCGGCACGCAGTTGACAATGAAGTCATAGACCTCCATTATATTCTGAATCCTGTTATGGACGAAGAACACCTGGCCATCGCGTGCAATCTCGTATTGTATGGCATCTCTGATGACCTCAGGCGAGAACTGTCGCAACTCTGTCTCTACAGGATACCTGTTCGGGGGCGGCGTGGTGATGACGCTCATATCGCGTGCGCCCATCATAGAGAACTGTAAAGTCCGTGGGATAGGCGTAGCCGTCAATGTAAGAGTATCAACGTTTGTCTTCATCTGTTTCAGTTTCTCTTTGGCGGAAACGCCGAATTTCTGTTCCTCATCGATGATTAGCAATCCGAGGTCTTTGAACTCCACATCTTTTCCTATTATCCTATGGGTACCAATAAGGATGTCGATGTTTCCGGCTTTCACCTCTTGCAGTGTCTTTTTCTGTTCTTTCGCTGTCTTGAAACGATTCATATAGTCGATGGTGACGGGGAATCCTTTCAACCTGTTGACGAAAGTGTTAAAGTGCTGAAGAGCGAGCACCGTCGTCGGGACAAGCACCGCCACCTGTTTCGAGTCGCACACAGCCTTAAACGCGGCGCGAATCGCCACCTCGGTCTTTCCGAACCCCACATCGCCACACACAAGACGGTCCATAGGATTCGGCTTCTCCATGTCACGTTTCACATCGACAGTAGCCTTGAGTTGGTCGGGAGTGTCCTCGTACATAAAGGAAGCCTCAAGTTCCATCTGCAAATAAGTGTCGGGCATGAACTGAAATCCCTCCGAGCTCTTCCTCTCCGCATAAAGTTTTATCAACTCACGCGCTATATCCTTGACTTTGCTCTTCGTCTTCGACTTCAGTTTGTTCCAAGCGTTTGAGCCGAGTTTGCTTAACGAAGGCTCTGTGCCGTCCTTACTCGAATATTTCGAGATGCGATGCAAAGAGTGGATGCTGATATACAAAAGGTCCCCATTCTGATACACGATCCTCAACGCTTCCTGCTGTTTGCCATGATTATCAATCGTTTCCAACCCATCAAAACGCCCGATGCCATGGTCGATATGTGTGACATAATCGCCAGGCTTCAAATCATACAACTCCTTAATAGTCAACGCCTGACTGCTGCTAAAGCCTTCACGGAGATGAAAACGGTGGTATCTCTCGAAAATCTGATGGTCGGTGAAACAGCTTATCTTCAAGTCATTGTCTATAAAGCCTTCTTTTACAGAAAACAGCACCGGCACGAAATCGGAATGCCTCTCGTCCTGATGTTGAATATCGTTAAGGATACTCTGTATTCGTTCAAGCTGTTTTTGGCTCTCCGACATGAAAAAAACTTTATATCCCCTGTCTTTCAACGAGTTAATGCTATTTTGAAGCATCTCGAAATTCTTGTTGAAAGATGGCTGTTTCGTAGTGTTGAACTTAACGACATCCCTTCCCAATGGATTGGAGAAAATATCGAACGCCACAGTCCTAAAATTTTCGGTCTGACTAAGGAGTTCATTGCCTTCAGCGAACAACTTCTCTGGCGCAACCAGTTTCTCATCATCGGACGAATTATACGTTTTGACAGCCTTATCATATTCTGAGTCAATTCTTTCCTTCAGGTAATCGGTCTCTTCCAACCAGAGCACTGTATCGTTTGGGAGATATTGCAGAATCGTCTCTCTCTCCTCAGAAATAGAGTGGTCTTGGACATTAGGGAGCAGCACTATTCGCTGCATATTCTCGATCGAGAGTTGGTCAACAGGGTTGAAAGAGCGTATCGACTCAATCTCATTGAAGTCGAAAACAATACGGTAAGGATAGTCATTTGAGAAGGAGAACACATCAACGATACCACCCCTGACCGCGAATTGTCCCGGCTCAACGACGAAATCGACGTGCTCAAAGTTTAGTTCTAAAAGAGCGTCTGTAACGGAATCGAGGTCAACATTTTCTTTTACGCTAAGTTTCAACATCTTATCACTCAACGTCTTACGTGTTACGATCCGCTCGCTTAATGCCTCTGGATACGACACCACCACGGTCTTCCGTTCCGATGAGGAGACACGTTGCAGCACCTCAACCCTCGACAGTATATAAGTGTTGTCAGGTTTTTCCGGCTCGTATGGGCGTTTATACGATGTTGGGTAAAACAGAATCATTTTCTTAGAGTAATCCATATCCCTCTCTCCGAAGAAATTCTCAAGGTCATTATAGAAATATGCCGCGCTCTCCTTATCGGGACAGACAAAGAAATGCCGGCCTCCCATCTTCTTAAAGACAGAGGCCGCTACCATTGATTTTGCCGAACCCACGAGTCCATCGCAGAGCACATCTTTCTTATTGCCTAAATAATCAATAACTTGAGCAACACGTTCGTCGTTATTATAGTATGATATCGGTTCTTCTTTCATTTGCTGCAAAGATACGTTTTTTTTCATATTTTTGCGGAATGAAAATCGCCAATATCACATTCGACCATTACCCTTTACTTTTGGCACCTATGGAAGGTGTCACCGACCCGCCATTCAGGCATATTTGCAAAGAATATGGTGCCGACATTGTCTATTCCGAGTTCATCTCCGCTGACGGTCTTATCCGCGACGCAGTGAAGAGCATCAATAAGTTACGGCACACTGACAACGAGCGTCCGTTCGGGGTTCAGATTTTTGGCAATGCGGTGGGGCCTATGGTTGAGGCGGCTCGTTATGCCGAGAGGTACAGTCCCGACATCATCGATATTAACTTCGGCTGTCCGGTAAAAAAAGTCGCTTCAAAAGGAGCGGGGTCCGGGATAATGAACGACATTCCGAAGATGGTCGCCATTACCGATGCCGTGGTGAGAGCCGTTAAGACACCCGTCACCGTGAAGACGAGGTTAGGGTACGACAGCGAGCACAAGGACATTGTAGATATTGCGGAGCGGCTGCAAGATGTCGGGGTACAGGCGTTAACAATCCATGGAAGGCTGCGAACCACAAAATGGGGCGAGCCTGCCGACTGGACACTCATCGGGGAGGTGAAGAACAACCCGCGCATGACGATACCGATAATAGGCAATGGCGACGTGGTAGATGGCAAGACGGCTAAACATTTCAAAGACACCTACGGCGTCGATGGCTTGATGATAGGACGCGCCACTTACGGCAACCCATGGATTTTCAAAGAGATACATGAATATCTTGAAAACGGCACCACCACACCACCGCCATCAGTAGAGGAAAGAGCGAGCGTGGCAAAGAAACATCTCCGCGACTCGCTGAACTATAAGGAAGAGCGTCATGCCGTCATCGAGATGCGCAAGCATTGGGGACTGTATTTCAAAGGATTCCCCAACTTCAAGCAATTCAAGATGCGACTGATGGAGGCAGCGACCGTTGATGAGGTCACCGCCATTATTGACGAGATAAAATGTTATTATGAATAAATGTCAATCCACTTCGACATCGCCTTTTATGACGCCGTTTTGGAACAAATCTACTATCCTTGAACCCATCTCCACCCTCAAGGTGTGAATGCCAAGTGAACGGGCAGCCTGAATATTCTCATCAGTATCATCTATAAACAATGTCTGCTCCGGCAACATGTCATACGAATCCAGCACCAAACGATAGATGTCAGGGTCAGGTTTGGCGAGATGCAGGTTGAAAGAGAAAAACGCCTTATCGAAAAGGTTGTCAAACTCGCGATAGCCGTAACGAAGCTGAAGGTCGCGCACGAACATGTCGTAATGAATCTCGTTGGTGTTGCTCAGCAGATAGACATGATAGTTTTGCTTCAACTGCTTGACCAAATTAATCCTTCTTTCGGGGATATCGAACAGCATAGAGTTCCACATTTCGTCAAAAAAAGCGTCAGAAATACTGATGTTAAGGTATTTTTTCACCTCCTCACGGAATGTCGAGGCCTTGATTATCCCCTTTTCAAAGCGTCTTACAATATCAAAAAAAGCAGGTTCCCTCATCTTGTCAACCACTGAAAAACCCATCTTATTCATTTGATTAACAATAGCATAAGGGTCAATATCTATAATGACACCACCGAAATCAAAAACAATATTTCTAATATCTAAATTCTTTGCCAACATTTTTTTAATTTTTTTGTTTGTAATTCGCTGCAAAGTTGTATATTTGCAGTCGAAAAAACAAGGATAAAAGCAAAAATTTTTTGCAGCGTCCGGCTCCTATAGCTCAGTCGGTTAGAGTAGCTGACTCATAATCAGTTGGTCCAAGGTTCAAGTCCTTGTGGGAGCACCCGAGAAAGCCTCGCAACGCATTGTTTGACAATATGTTACGAGGTTTTTTCTTTTTATATTCCCTTTCTATAAAAACCAACGCAGCGTTTTATTATCATTCAAAAAAGGATAACAACGGAATGGCATCTTTGTTCAAAGGCGTATCATTTTTTCCTTTCAAGGCATGAGATAATATCGGCGGTGTTGGCGTAATTTTTGTATTTTTGCAGAAAAATATACTGACATGGAAGAACAGACTAACACCACTAAACTCTCGGAATTAGGTGAGTTCGGGCTTATCGATAAGATTTCAGAAGGCATAAGCGGAAGGAACGTTTCAACACTGAAAGGCATTGGCGATGATGCTGCCGTCATAAAATTCGAGGACGACATGCAGACGCTCGTCTCTGTCGATATTTTGTGCGAGGGTGTTCATTTCGACCTAACATATTGTCCTTTAAAGCATTTAGGATACAAAGCCGCTGTCGTTAATTTCTCCGACATTTACGCCATGAACGGCACTCCCACCCAGATTGTAGTAGGTCTCGGCATCAGCAGTCGTTTCTCCGTAGAGGCCATCGAGGAGCTATACAAAGGCATACGCCTTGCCTGCGACCTTTATAACGTTGACCTTGTTGGAGGCGACACCACATCATCGAAGGCGGGACTCTTCATCTCGGTGACGGTGATAGGGAAAGCCAAGAAAGACGAGATAGTGTATCGCAGCGGCGCGAGACCCAACGACCTGCTCTGCGTTAGCGGGAACCTTGGAGCAGCATACACGGGGCTCCTTATCCTTGAGAGAGAGAAAGCCGCCTTCAAAGCCGACCCGAACATGCAGCCGGAGTTCGCCGGTTACGACTATATCCTTGAGCGTCAACTGAAACCGGAGGCAAGACGCGACATCGTAGCTCAACTGAAAGCCCTCAACGTCATTCCAACCTCAATGATTGACATCTCCGACGGTCTCGCCTCCGAGATACTCCACATCTGCAAGGAATCAAAGGTCGGATGCACTGTTTACGAGGAACGTATCCCAATGAACCAGAAGACGATACAGACCGCCAAGGACTTTAATATAGTGCCAAGCATCGCCGCTCTCAACGGTGGCGAAGACTACGAGCTTCTCTTCACAGTAAAACAATCCGATTACGACAAAGTAAAGGATATGGACGATGTCCGCATCATTGGATATATGACCGCCGACGAAGGTCAAGCCAACCTCATCACCAACGACGAGCACCAGATTCCTATCCAAGCCCAAGGCTTCACACATTTTTAACATAACACCTTGATATTCAAAACATGGCTGCGTCCGACAAGATATTATCCATCTTAAAAACCATACCCACATCACCGGGAGTGTATCAGTACTTCGATGATAAGGGAGAGATAATATATGTCGGCAAGGCAAAGAACCTAAAGCGAAGAGTATCAAGCTATTTCAATAAGGAACAGACAGGGAAGACATCTGTTCTTGTAAAAAAAATCGCCGACATCAGGTTCACTGTCGTTAAAAGTGAGAGCGAGGCTTTGCTGCTTGAGAACAATTTCATCAAACAGTACAAGCCCCGTTACAACATCATGCTTAAAGACGACAAGACGTACCCTTGGATTTGCATCAAGGCGGAGCGTTTCCCTCGGATTTTTCTGACGAGAAAAAAAGTCACTGACGGCTCATTATATTTCGGGCCATATCCTAACGTGATGGCAGCCAAGACATTACTCGATATTCTGAAACGCATCTATCCTATCAGGACTTGCAAGCTCGACTTGAAAGAACAGAATATTTTAAAAAAAAATTACCGTCCCTGCCTCGAATATCACATCGGCAACTGCAAGGCTCCATGTACGGGTGGTATTGAAGAGAAAGAATACAACGAGATGGTCGCCGGCATCAAAGAAATTATAAAAGGCAACATCTCCGGTGTTTTAAAAGACATCAAATCTACCATGATGCACCATGCCGAACTACTTGAATTTGAGCAGGCTCATGTCATGAAGCAGAAATACGAGCTTCTTGAAAGCTATCACAGCCGCTCCGTCGTATGCAGCAACGTCTTAAATGATTTGGAGGTTTATTCGTATGACGATGCCGATGAGTTTTTCTATGTCAACTACATGAAAATCATTCAAGGTGCCATTGTGCAGTCGTTCTCAATAGAGATGAAGCGCAAGTTAGAGGAGTCGCCAGAGGAACTTATGTCGTTAGCCATCATCGAGTTACGACAACAGACGAATAGCAAGATAAGCGAGATTATCATTCCAATAAGACTCGACATAGAACTTGAAGGGGTTCATTTCACCATCCCGAAGAAAGGAGAGAAGTCGGAGATTCTGGCTCTCTCGTTAAGGAATGCCAAACAATACAGGGCGGAATCAGAGAAACTCAGGTCATTGACAGACCCGGAACGCCATTCAGCACGCATACTCACACAGTTGAAAAACGACCTGCACCTGCCGACATTGCCAGAGGTGATAGAGTGTTTTGACAACTCAAACTTCCAAGGCGATTACGCTGTCGCCGGAATGGTCCAGTTTGTCAACGGGAAGCCAAACAAGAAAGAATACCGTCATTTCAACATTAAAACCGTCGAGGGTCCTGACGATTACGCCTCCATGCGTGAAGTTGTTCGCCGCCGTTACCGCAGACTTGTGGAGGAGGACAAACCACTCCCCGACCTTATTATCACCGATGGAGGCAAAGGACAGATGGATGTGGTGAGACAAGTCATTGAAGATGAGTTACATATCAACATACCTATAGCGGGCCTCGCAAAAAATGACAAACATAAGACAAACGAGTTATTATTCGGATTCCCGCCTAAAACCGTCCAGATAAAGCCCAATTCGGAGGTTTTCCGTCTTTTGATGCACATTCAGGACGAGGTGCACCGATTCGCTATCACGTTCCATCGCAACAAATTCGCAAAAGGATTCATCCATTCCGAACTTAACGACATCAAAGGAATTGGAAAGGCCACAGCCGAGAAGCTGTTGATTGAGTTAAAATCCATAAAGAATATCAAAGAAGCTCGTTTTGAAAGGCTTAGCGAGATAATTGGACCTGCGAAGGCAAAAATAGTATTCGAGCATTTCAATGGCAAGAGCTAATGGAGCAACTCTCATGCCCTTGGTCAAAGAAATAATGGACAGTTTCCACCAAACCCTCGGGAAAAAGTCCGGATAACCCCCACTCAAAACATGAGTCCACAAACAAATCCAATGACATGAAAATAGAGCGATTTATCTACGTAATCGAAACAAAAAACTTTGGTATGGAATGTGTCTTCTGACCTTACTGCCAATAAAATATACTGTCATTTCGGACGACAACGGAGACAACCTTGGACAACATTTTTTGTTGGTGCATGGGAAAGGAGTCAAAGGCCTATCCGTTTTGATTTTGATAGATGACGACAACGGAGACAACCTTGGACAACATTTTTTGTTGGTGCATGGGAAAGGAGTCAAAGGCCTATCCGTTTTGATTTTGATAGATGACGACAACGGGGGACAACCTTGGACAACTTTTTGGGGAAAATCCTATAATGTTGTCGTTTTTTTTCGGACGACAACGGGGACAACCTTGGACAACATTTTTTGTTGGTGCATGGGAAAGGAGTCAAAGGCCTATCCGTTTTGATTTTGATAGATGACGACAACGGGGACAACATTGGACAACTCTTTTGGGGAAAATCCTATAATGTTGTCGTTTTTTTTTCGGACGACAACGGGGACAACCTTGGGACAACATTTTTTATTGGTGTCATGTAAACGTCTCGATATAAAACTGATTCAAAATATCTCAGACAATAATAGAAAATAATGAAGACTATGTATCAGTCGAGAGGCTGTATGACGGCTACTGTGATTGGGCAGACAAAGAAATTATCGAGGCATTAGACTGACAACACGAAGGAAGCATCTTAGGTTCGAAAAGTATGGTTATGTTTTGGAGGAGGATATACACGAGCAGTTGCTCAGGTATGTTTTTGTCCATTACCATTATCAGGAGGTGTAGGAGGTATGGGGTTATCTATGGCAGACTTCATCAAAGAAATCCTGTTAATAACGGAATCGAGCACGCGTTCCATAGTTTCGGGTTTAGCCTCAAAGTAATATCTGACATTCTCAATAAAGATTGAGTCGGTGATGCCATGATGAGAGAAGAGGCTGTCGTAGCCCACCTCTTTAAGATAAAGAGATTTCTGTCCGGAGCTTCTTTTGTAACCTATCACACCTTCCATAAGTTGCACATCTGTCATGACATCAATCATCTGGGGTTCCGACAACAACACTGCGGGCATTGCCTTTTCCTGTCTGTTTCCGCAACTTGACAGTGAAAGCAATACCAGCAGCAAGAAAGAAAATTTTTTTATCTTCATTATGTATTAGTTACCGACTTCCGACAAAAACTGAATTCTCATCAGTCGAACCTCTTCTTCCTCATACTCATTCTCGCCGAGAGTCTTCATTGCAGTCTCAATATCGTCCGATTCAGCTTCTCTGAAGTATTCAATAATATCTTCTTGGTGATATTCGTCAATATTATCACGTGTGTAATATCTGATATCGAGACGGGTGCCGCTTGCCACGATACTTTCTATCTCGGTCAGGAGTTCATCGAATTCGAGGTTCTTTGCGTAAGCTATGTCTTCGAGAGGTATTTCCTTATCAATATTCTGTATAATACTGATTTTCAGTGCTGATTTATTCACCACTGATTTCACCACCATATCATTAGGGCGTGTAATCTCATTTTCCTCCACATATTCTTTAATAAGGCTGATGAATGGCTGTCCGTATTTTTGGGCTTTACCTTCTCCCACGCCGGATATCTGTTTCAGTTCATCGATTGTGATAGGGTACTGAATAGCCATATCTTCGAGTGAAGGGTCTTGGAAGATGACGAAAGGTGGCAGGTCAAGTTTCTTCGCCATAGTTTTGCGAAGGTCCTTAAGCATAGAGAACAGTGTTTTATCAGTGCCGGAGTCTTTCGAGAGAGCCACTCTTTCCTCATCGTAATCGTCCTCATCGCCCTTATCGTAGTCATGGTCCATAGCCACCATAATAGGGTAAGGAGATTTCACGAAGTCGGCGCCTTCTTCAGAGACTTTAAGGATTCCGTAATTATCAATATCTTTATTCAGGAGTTTATTAACAATAGCCTGTCGGATTATTGAAATCCAGTATTTCTCATCATGGTCATCGCCGGCTCCGAAATACTCGTTAGTATCATGTTTAGCTGTTTTGATGTCGCCTGTTTCTTTACCGGAGAGGAGTTCGGCTATATGTTTTGTTTTGAAAAGTTGTTTAGTAGCGAAGACGGCTTCTATAGCGAGTTTGATATCCTCTTGTCCATCGAAGCGGACTTTAGGGTTAAGGCAGTTGTCGCATGCGCCGCAGTTATCCTTATTATATTCCTCGCCGAAATAATGTAGCAGCAGTTTATGGCGGCACACGGGAGACTCGGCGTAAGTCACTGTCTCGTTAAGGAGTTCGCGTGCTATTTCTTGTTCAGAGACATTTTTACCTTTGTTGAACTTCTCAAGTTTATGTATATCCTCATAATCGTAGAATGCTATGCAGTTACCTTCGCCACCGTCGCGGCCGGCCCTGCCTGTCTCTTGGTAGTAGCCTTCGAGGCTTTTCGGGATATCGTGATGTATTACGAAGCGGACGTCAGGTTTGTCGATACCCATTCCGAATGCTATTGTTGCGACAATCACATCCACCTCTTCCATCAGGAATTTGTCTTGGTTCTCTCGGCGTGTCTGGGTATCGAGGCCTGCGTGATAAGGCAGAGCCTTGATGCCGTTCACCTGCAGTGTCTCGGCGAGTTCCTCCACTTTCTTCCTGCTCAGGCAATACACTATCCCCGATTTCCCTGGGTTGCTCTTTATATATCTAATAATATCTTTTACGACATCTTTCGTCTTTGGCCTCACCTCATAATAAAGGTTCGGGCGGTCGAACGACGATTTGAAGACTGTCGCATCCGTTATCTCGAGGTTTTTCATAATATCCTGTTGTACCTTCATGGTGGCGGTTGCAGTGAGGGCAATCACCGGAAGTTTCGGATTTATCGCATTGATTATTGGGCGGAGACGACGGTATTCCGGACGGAAGTCATGTCCCCATTCCGAGATGCAGTGCGCTTCGTCTATTGCGAAAAAAGAAATATCCAGACCTCTGAGGAATTCCAACGTCTCTTCTTTTGTCAGTGATTCGGGAGCGACATACAACAGCTTTGTCTTTTTCGACAAAAGGTCTTCCTTCACTTGTTGCAGCTCGGCTTTCGACAGGGACGAATTCATGACATGGGCGATACCCGAATCTGTTCCGAAGTTACGGAGCATATCCACTTGGTTCTTCATCAAAGCGATAAGAGGCGACACCACAATGGTTGTGCCGTCGCTAAGCAATGCGGGTAACTGATAGCACAGCGACTTCCCTCCTCCAGTGGGCATCAGCACGAATGTATTGTGACCGGCAAGAATGCTTTTTATGATTTCCTTTTGGTTCCCTTTAAACTGGTCAAATCCAAAAACATTCTTCAATAAATCATATAAACTTTTTTCATCAAATTTAGCCATAGTGACTACATTAAATTTTTCATTATATTTGCATCGTTTTAAACGAATATATTTCTCTTCGTATTAAATACAAATTTATATCAATTAATTGAATCAGGACAATATTTTTTAAAAAAATTTAAGCAAATGGAAAATATTCGGGACATAGCGATACAAGTCATTGATAATGAGGCAAGCTCAATTCTTGGCCTAAAGCATTTGCTTACTGAGGATTTCACAAAAGTAGTTGAGTTGATATATAATTCCAGGGGCAATGTCATTGTTTCCGGCATTGGCAAGAGTGCGAATATAGGGCAGAAAATCGTTGCCACGCTTAACTCAACAGGCACCACCGCTGTTTTCATGCACGCTGCAGATGCCATTCACGGCGACCTTGGGATAATTCGCGATGACGATGTGGTTGTCGTCATCTCAAAAAGTGGAGAGACACCGGAGATCAAGGTACTGATACCATTAATAAAGATACGGAAGAACAAGCTTGTTGCCATTGTTGGGAACCGCAACTCTTATCTCGCCACTCAGGCTGACTACGTCCTTGACACCACTGTGCCATGCGAGGCATGTCCTAACAACCTTGCGCCGACAAGCAGCACCACAGCACAACTCGTCATGGGCGATGCTATGGCGGTGGCTTTACTGAAGATGCGAGGTTTCACGGCTCAAGATTTCGCAAAATTCCACCCTGGAGGCGCACTTGGCAAACGGCTCTACCTCACCGTAGGCGACCTCTATGTCAAAAACGGGCTCCCACAGGTGCAGCCTGACGACATCATGACACAAGCCATCATCGAGATATCACAAAAGATGCTTGGAGCTGCCGCGGTAATAGAGGACGGCAAACTCGTGGGCATTGTCACCGATGGCGACCTGCGCAGGATGCTGATGAAACACCCCAACATCGAAAGGGTACACGTCAAAGACATTATGACGGACAACCCGACAGCGGTGGATAAAAACACTCTCGCCGCCGACGCACTCAACATCATGCAGCACAAGAAAATCTCGGTCCTGCCCGTCATGGAAGAGAACAAATATATTGGAATGATTCACATTCACGACATCATCAAGGAGGGGATTATTTAATAAGATGCAATTACGAACTGATACATTAATTAAAAGGTACAAACAGCGTACTGTCGTCAAAGGCGTCAGCCTTGAAGTCAACCAAGGAGAAATAGTGGGGCTTTTAGGTCCTAACGGAGCGGGAAAGACAACGACTTTCTACATGATAGTCGGACTGATAAAGCCTTTCTCGGGGCATGTATTTCTCGATAATGAGGAGATAACGAAATATCCCATGTACAAGAGGGCACAGCTCGGGATAGGGTATCTCGCGCAAGAAGCCTCCGTTTTCAGGCAGATGTCAGTGGAAGACAACATCTATTCCGTCATGCAGTTTAAGGAAGGAATGACCAAGGCGCAACGACATGAGAAGCTTGAGTCGTTACTTGATGAGTTCGGGTTACAGCACATAAGGAAGAGCAAGGGGATACAGCTCTCAGGAGGCGAGCGCCGTCGTTGCGAGATAGCGAGAGCCTTAGCCATCGACCCGAAATTCATATTGCTTGACGAGCCTTTCGCCGGAGTTGACCCTATCGCCGTCGAAGACATCCAGAAGGTTGTGGCGAAACTCAAGACAAAAAACATCGGAGTCCTCATCACTGACCATAACGCTAACGAGACGCTGTCAATCACTGACAGGGCTTATCTCGTCTTTGAAGGCAAACTGTTAAAATCCGGAACGCCGGAAGAACTTGCCAACGACCCGGTAGTACGCAGCCATTATCTCGGCTCCAATTTCGAGTTAAGGAGAAAGGAATTCTAACTATTTCCCTTCCATTCCTTTGAATATCAAAATGTTAATATTATCATCACGATACACCTCATTGGCGACTTCCATAAGTTCGTCAGAAGTGATTTCCTGTAGTTTAGCTATCGTCTCAGGCAGTGTCTCGATATGTTCCTCATAGAATCCGGCTCTTGTAAAGCCAAGAAGTTCATTCATTCCCGACTCATTGCCCAGTGCGACTTGTCCGACAAGCTGTTTTTTCGCATTCGAGAGCTGCAAGGTCCCAAGTCTTTGGGTCTTCAGTTTTTCAATTTCCTTATTAACCAACTCTATGGAGCGTTCTTGGGAATGAGGGTCAACGCCCATATACACTGCGAAGTTACCAGTATCTGAATAGGCATTGTATTGTGATTCAATGGTATAGGCGAAACCATATTTCTCACGGATATTCAGGTTGAGACGGCTGTTCATACCCGGACCACCAAGGATGTTGTTCAGAAGAATCATTTTCAGTTTTCTATCATCGCAATAATGATATGCGATTCCACCGATTATTACGTGAGTGAGATGGTTTTTTCGTTCTTCCACCTTTGTGATAGAGGTGTTAGAAATGAAAGGCACTCTATTATAAGGCAGAGCATCTCCTTGATACTCACTGAAATATTTATTTGCGAGCTTATAAAATTCCTCAAAAGAGATATCACCAATGCAGGCGAGCACCATTCTGTCTGGAGCATAATGCTGTTTATGGAAAGTCATGATATCGTTCCGGGAATAGTGTCCAACCAGATCGATAGTTCCCAAGATGTTACGTCCAAGTTGATGTCCTCTATAGAGAACATTCTCAAACTCATCGAAAATCTCATCTGCCGGAGAGTCGCGGTAAGAGTTTATCTCGTCGAGTATCACTTCTTTCTCTTTCTCCAACTCATTTTCAGGGAAAACGCTATTGAACATAACATCGGCGAAAAGGTCCATAGCCTTATTGATATGTTCTTTCAGGAAAGATGCGTGGACGCATGTCTCCTCCTTTGTGGTGAATGCGTTAAGGTCACCTCCCACATTCTCAAGACAGCTGAGGATATGATACGCTTTGCGGTGTCTCGTTCCCTTAAAGACCAGATGCTCGATGAAATGCGCCAATCCGTTCTCATTCTCAAGTTCATCGCGCATTCCCACGTTGACCATGAGAGCCAGATGCGACAATTCACCAGCCCTATGCCGGTGAATTATCTTTATCCCATTTGCTAATACCGACTGTGAAATCAATTCCTCGTCTGACATATTTCTATTTCACATTATTCCAGAACTGATCAAGCATCCCATTGCCGAGGCCCGTCTTTTCCAAATCTTTCTTCCCCAACCAGTCATCGTTTTCTGCAAGTCCGTCAAAATCACCGATGACGCGATAAGTGTTCTTTGGATAGATAGTTGTATCGCCAAGATTCTCATTCATAAGGACGGCGATTTTAAAATCCTTGATTCCATTATCAGTATATGTTCCGCTCAGAATCATCGTCTGTTTCACAAAAAAGCCGTGGGGAGTCCCTTCCATCGAGAAGAAATAGCTGAAGTTATCACCATCGCCGGTCATATACATATTAGGTATTGTCTCCTCGTACCAACCTCCGTATTCACCCATTTCAGGATCCCACTGTCTTGAGTAGTATTTCATACTTTTGTTAGCGGTAAACTCGAAAGCCATATATTTATCAGAGAAAAACACCGTTGAGTCCTCCACATTATATTCCGGGTCGTATGATGCGCACAGCAAGGCATGCGGCTTTGAGACGTATCCGCGGTTCAGTTTTATAGGGTTATCGCCCTCGTAAATGTTCATCACCTTCGATATCTCATCTCTCAACTCTTCAGGCAACGATGATGAAGGGATAGCGCTCACCACATACTGCGATTCCTCCGACTCATTATCTTTATTATTTTTTCCACATGAAACCATCCCAACGACGGCTGATACCGCTAATAGGCTAACAATCAATGACTTTACAAACATTTTCATAATTATTCGAATTTTAGGTTGCAAAAATAATGTTTTTCCAAATAAACAACACCTTTTAATTAATAATTTTAAAAATAATAAGTCGGAATCAAAAACGTTTCGTATTTTTGCAACAAATAAGAAAATATGAAGAGAATTAGTCTGATATTATTATTTTTGGTTATTTTTCCGATGATTGTCAACGCTCAGAAAGACATCACAAAAGAGAGGATTTCGACATGGATGTTCCAGGTCTCGTATTCATATCAGTTTCCAGGCATGGACACCAAGACATTGTATGGAGATAACAACACCATTGGAGGGGGTGTATATTACAAGACCGACAAGAATTGGATTTTCAGTTTCAACGGCAATTTCATTTCCGGCAACAAGGTCAACCTTACAAGGCAGGAAATTTTCGGCAGCATTCTCGATGCGAACGGTGAGATAATAACAGGCGACGGCATTTACGGCAGTTACGCATTGTTTGAGAGAGGGGCTCATTTTCAGGGCAAGGTCGGGAAGGTGTTTCCCGTGCTGTCACCGAACAAGAACTGTGGGTTTTTCGTATCTGGAGGAATAGGTTATCTTTTCAACAGGTTGAGATGCGAGTTCGGCTCATACGCCTCGCCACCGCCAGCGCTCAGCGGAGACTACAGATACGGTTACGACAAAATGCGCGGTGGTTTCGCATGGTCGGCAGAGGCCGGTTATCTTTTCTTAAGCAACTCACGGGTGCTGAATTTCTCCCTCTCATTCGAAATCATCCAAGCATACACAAAATCACTGCGCGAATGGGATTTCAACCTCATGATGAAAGACACAAACAACTATATTGACCAATATATGGGCATTCGGTTATCCATCTATATTCCAACATACCGACGCATGCCTGCCGAATACTATTATCATTGATTATGCGCTTGTTATACTCATCAGCGATACGCTGTTATAGCGGAATGATTCGTTTAGCGGCAGCATTTGGGAACAAAAAAGCGAGGCTTTGGATCGGTGGCAGGAAAAAACAATGGGAAAAGCTCGCTCCCCAAGAACATGGAGACAAATGGATCTGGATGCACGTCTCTTCCCTCGGCGAGTTCGAGCAGGGTCTTCCCATAATCGAAGCCCTGAGACAAAGGTATCCCGGATACAAACTGCTCCTCACCTTCTTCTCCCCTTCCGGCTATGAGATAAAAAAGGACTTCCCTCTCGCAGACATAGTGGCTTATATGCCACAAGACAGCATGAGGAACGCCAAAAGACTCGTGACGAATTTCAACTTCAAAGCCGTTTTCTTTGTGAAATACGAGTTTTGGTTCAATTACATCAAAGTGTTGAAAGACAACAATATACCATTGTATTACATCTCAACACTACTCCGCCCGAACCAGTATTTCTTCAAGCCTTGGGGCAAATGGTTCCGCAACCAGCTCTATAACGTCACCCATTTCTTCACACAAAACAAGGAAACCGCCGACTTACTGCACGGCATCGGCATTGACACCGTGACAATCGCAGGCGACACACGTTTCGACAGAGTTTATTCCATCGCCAAACAATCAAAACGCTTCCCTGACATAGAGTCATTTATAGGTGAAAGGAAATGTATTATAGTAGGAAGCAGCTGGCCGTCAGACGAGAAACTGCTGTTTCATTTCATGAACAGACTTCCAGACGACTATTGTCTCATAATAGCGCCACACGACATTTCGCAAACACACATCAAACAGATCGAAACACAACTTAACGACTATCAACTTTATACCGAATTAGACACTAATAAAAAATCAAAAGTACTGGTTGTCAACACTATCGGAATCCTCTCAAAGATTTACAAATACGCACGCATAGCATATATCGGAGGAGGATTTTACGAGGGAATACATAACACTCAAGAAGCCATTGTTTTTGACGTACCTGTAGTTTTCGGACAGAAATACCATGCGTTTACCGAAGCAGTGGACCTCGTTGCCCTGAAAGGCGCATTCTCAATAAACAACAAGGAAGAATTAGAGTCTGTTTTCCAAAGACTTATGACCGACAATGACTTCTACACCATGGCTTCAAAGACTTGTCATTCTTACGTCTCACAAAAAATAGGAGCGACAGATATTATTATGGATTCAATAAAATTATCATGAAAACATCAATAAAATTCAGAAACGACAGCAATGTCAATGCAAAAGTATTCATTCTTGACAGTATTGAAAATCTCTCACAAGTGAACCTCAACAACAATGAGGAAGAACATGTCATAAAATCATACAAAAAGTCGAAAAGCGATATAATAATATTAGACAGATATACCGAGTGCATCTTCATTCTCTTTATTCAAATAGAAGATGAGAACAAGAGCATGGAGGAATGCAGGAGGAAAGGCTACGACATCTGCGATTATCTGAACAAGCACCTTTATGAGGCTGTGTTGATTCAGACCATAGGCGTAAAGCGATGCGTAAAAATGTGGATCGCAGAGGGAATCATGCTTTCCAATTACAGATTTGACAAATACAAAAGCCATCGCATGGCTGACACATTAAGCACCTTATATTTCATAGAAGGCACGGCATGCGACGACTGTATTGAGAAGTTAAACATCACTGTTGAGGCGACTCTGATGGCGAGAGACCTTGTCAATGAGCCTGTAAACCAACTGAATGCTGAGAAACTCGCAGAGACAATCAGCGAAAAGATCAGGAATGTCGGTGGAAGCGCGGAGATTTTAAATAAGAAGAAGATAGAGGCTTTGAAGATGGGCGGTCTTCTCGCTGTAAATGCAGGGAGCCTTGACGAGCCTACTTTCACCATCTTAGAATGGAACCCGGATAACGCCGTGAATGCAAAGCCAATAGTTCTGGTGGGCAAGGGAATAGTTTTCGACACAGGAGGATACAATTTGAAAAGCTCGCTAAACATGAATAACATGAAGGACGACATGGCGGGAGCTGCCACCGTAGCTGCCTCCATTTATGCCGCCGCTAAAGCAAAACTGCCAATACACTTGATTGCGTTAGTGCCTGCCACCGACAACCGCATCGACGGCAACGCGCACGTCACCGGCGACATCATCACAATGTTTGACGGCACTACTGTTGAAGTACTTAACACCGATGCTGAAGGTCGTCTCATTCTCGCTGACGCCTTAGCATACGCAAAAAAATACGACCCTATGTTAGTCCTCGACTTCGCTACACTGACAGGTGCGGCAGCAAACGCTTTCGGACCATACGCCACTGCGGTGATGGGGAAAAATGCCGATGACTTCTTTAAAATGATAGAGACGGCAAGCGAGAATGTGCATGAAAGAATTGTAAGGCTTCCTCTTTGGGAAGAATATGGCAAACTCATCAAGTCAGATGTCGCCGACATAAAAAACACAGGAGACAAGTTTGGGGGCGCAATCAATGCCGGTAAGTTCCTTGAGCATTTCACCGATTACCCATGGATTCATTTCGACATTGCGGGAACAGCATTCTCCGACAGTGCAGACTCTTACAAACCCGCCGGAGGAACAGGGATACACGTCAGAACGTTGATGAGATTCTTTAGAGACTTATGCAAATAATGTCGTAAAAATAAACACGCTAACTCCGGCAATGGAGACAACATCTTTATATTTCAGGATTTCATTTCCAAAACCGTAAAAAAGGTTGTCTAAAGTCGCTCTCTATTGCCGTCAAAACACTCCCTCTCCCCGTGGACTGTGCCATGGGGAGGGGGAGTGTTTTTTTGAGTGGGGCTGAGAAATGTATGGTTATTCCCTCACAACCTTCTCCTCGAA
>JBJEGZ010000034.1:0-36401 GCA_051875555.1 Candidatus Limimorpha sp.
TCCAACTGCCATGCCCATATCGTGTGGGACTGGATGAACCACGAGACGGGCAAGTCGTGCAAGCTCGGGAGGGAGGACACGAGCCTGATGCAGGATATGGTGGCAGAATGTCTGGACATGGAACGTGGCACAAGGAAGGAGGCAACTGTCAGGCAGCATCTGGAACGCACGGGCTACATCATCGCCAAGCAGAAGCATGAGATGGAGGAAGCCGCAAGCAGGAAAAAGCACCTTGACCATGAGAACAAAGTCCGAGAGAAAATAAGTGCAAGTCTTGATGACGAGATTGCACGCAAGCAGGACAAGGCAAACAGGGAGAACGGCAATGCCATTATCTCAGGAGCGGCAAGACTCTTCGGCAAGGGCAAGTATGCCGAGATGGAGAAGGAGAATGCTGCCTTGAAAGGTCAGTTGGCTAACCTGAAGGACAAGATGAAGACAATGGAGCAGGAACACCGCACGCAGTTGGGGCAGTCATTCGAAAGGCAAAAAGCACTTGAAGCAACCATCAGCAGACTGCAGTCTGAAATCAATCGTCTTCGTATGTTGATGGATGCCAAGGACAATCAGATTGAACGCCTCAATAGATTAGCGTACCCCAAGCGTTACTGCCTGTCATCTGGAGCAGAACTCGAGAGGGTCTTCGTGCCGAACTACCTCAATCCCTCCCTGCATATCTGGACAAAAGTCGGGGACGAGCGTTTCGATGGTATAAAATATGACGTTCCCGACGACATTGCCCAGAAGCATTATCGAGGGGAACTGACAGACGAAGAGCTCGTCAATGCCGTCTTTGAACCGCAGGAACAGATGAGCGAGGCGCGCCGCCACTCTCGCCGGTGAACGACGGGTCGAAAGCCATCGTCACAAATCCCTCTTGGGCAAGCCGTTGCGCATAGAGCCCCGCCGCCTGCTCCTTGACCGCCCCAAACGGCCCGCTCACGGCAATGGCCGGCATCTTGCCCGCCGCGCCCTTGGGGACGTAGAGGTCGGCGGCCAGCGTGATGCCAAAACAGTTGACAAACGTCACTTTCCGGTGGTCCACTTTGTCATTCGGGGCAAATGTCTTGTCCCACTCCTGCGTCAGCCGGAGCGGCTCGGCGGCCAAGTTGCCCGGCATTTCTTGGGCCGATGTGGTGATTGCTGTCATCATTGCAGATGCTAAAATTAGTTTTTTCATTATGATCATTCTTGTTGATTGTTTATTTGCCCAAATTCCGGTAAACCTCATCGCTCACCGGTTCGAGCCATTCGTTTCGTTCCTCACCCGATGTGCTGACGTGCGTCACGATGTGCTGAAACCAAGCGTCTTGCTGCGCGCCGTGCCAATGTTTCACGCCTTCTGGAATGTCGATCACGTCACCGGCTTTGAGCGCGATGGCAGGACTACCCCACTCCTGATACCACCCACGACCACTGACACAAATCAGTATTTGATGTGCGCCATGATGGATGTGCCAATTGTTGCGGCAGCCAGGCTCAAAGGTTACATTGCTATAACTTTGGACTGTCGTTTCATCGGCCGACAAATTCTTTGGTTCCAGAGGCAAAAGATGACTGTTGCCAGTAAAATATTGAGCATAATTCACATTCGGCTCGCCTTTCGGGAACTCGCTTTTCAGTGTGAGGCCCTCCGAGTCGAGCCAAGCGCATAGTGCATCGACCTGCTCCTGCGTGTTACCCATCGCCACCGCACCGCGCTTGTGAGCCGCAAGTTGTGAATCCACACCCTTCATGCCCGAAAGCGCCGCCACCGTAACTATCTCACGGTCTGCCGCCGACAATTGGTCGCCGGCAAAAATATCGCCAAACAAATGTGATTTCAAATAATAATCGTCTTGTGGACAGAAATCGTAATGATAAGGTTTGCCGCCGACAAGCTGCCGCTGCACTTCCGGACCTTGTCTCAGTGCTTCCGCGGCATCGTCCCAAATAATGGGTCTCGTCCATGGCTTGCCCTCATTATCGGTAACGCCTTTTGCCTTGCGGTCGTCAAGTACATCTTTTAATATGCCAAGCGCATTGAGCGAACGCGGGAAACCCGTATAGGCATAGAGTTGCGAAAACGCTTCCTTCAACTCATTGATTGTCACTCCGTTGTCAAGTGCCTTACGAATAGCGACGTCAAGTCTCTCCATATCGCCTTGCGCTTCGAGGCAGGCACATTCCGCCAAGGATAGTTGGCGGAGAGTTAATCTGTTCTCTTCCATACTATTGTTTGTTTGTGCATTGAGGCTCAATATCGTGAACATCAACGCAAGTGAAATGATATATTTTCTCATTGGCTTGTTACTTTTATAATTTAACGTTTAATCCTCCCATAAAAGTGGCTCCCGGCATCGGATAACCTGCATTTATCTCATATTTCTGTGCAAGCAGGTTCTCGCCACGCACCCATACGTCAAGCCACTTGCATACGCGGAAAGAACCTCTCAGGTTCCACAGCACAAAGTCTTCCTGCTTGGGATTGTCACCCACGGCAGTATATAAGCCGGCAATGTACTGTATGCCTGTAGATACGTTCCAACGACCTTTTGCGAAATTGGCTCCGACATAGAGTTTATGTTCGGGTGCGGCGATGACAGGATTTTTCATGTGCAGATAGCTGTAATTGCCATCCACCGACCATCGGCTGTCGATTATGTATGACGTCTGTAACTCCACACCCGTGTTGTCAATCTTTCCGGAATTCTGATTAAGCATCCCCGTGCCGTTCGGATTAGGGAGGGTAACGATGAGGTTCTTGCCGTCAATATAGAACATATTGACACCATATTTCAAACGTCCGGCCAGAAGCATCTGTGAGAAAGCTATCTCATAATTCCACATCGACTCCGGTTTCAGGTCGGGATTCTGTGGGGGAAACATATACATCTCACGCAAGATCGGGTAACGGAAGCCTTTGGCCGCGGATACTTTCAGCTCTATTGCATGTGGCAGATGTAAGGCTATCCCTGCCTGAGGCACCCATTCCGTACCTACACGTGAATGATGGTCAAGGCGTAAGCCTGCATTGAACGTGAGCCAATGCCATAAGTCCTGACGGAAGTCCACATATCCTGCAAACTCATCTTCGTGCTTGTCCACCAAGTCTCTGCTCGTCCCGGCATTCTCTCCAGACACATAATCTGTCCACGCCTTTCCACCGTAACGGAACCAATCAGCGCCGAATGTGATGCGGTTTCCCTGCCAGAACCGTGTACTCTGATAGAGCGAGACACCCATCATGTCATCATAGGAATTGAAACGCCCATCCTGTGAAGTCTGTCCGGCGATAGGAGTATAACCGTCGTTGACCCAATGTTTGCCCCAGTTGTAAAAGAGACTCAACGCACCTGAAGTGCCGCCATAGTCGTTACTAATAGCCAAGGAGGCGACTCCACGCGTAATACGTTGATATCCATCAACAAGCGGCGCATCCACAGGACCGGGATAGGAGGCGTTGAAATGTGTGATGTTCACATCGGCATACACATTCCATTTATTGGTCAGGTCGTAACCCACTTTGGCGTATCCGCCGTATTGCTCAAACCCCATGTCGTTACGGTGTCCGTCAGTGCGGTTATACGAACCGCTGACAACACTGTTGAAACGTCCCTTGCGGATGCTGTTGGTCAACTCTGTCTCCAATGTGTTGTAAGAGCCATAGCCTGTATGCAGATTTGTGCTTACACCGTCTTCATGCATCTTGCGGGTCACGATGTTGACGACACCGCCCATTGCGTTAGAACCGTAAAGCAATGAAGCCGGTCCTCGCAACACTTCCACCTTGTCAGCGAGAAACGACTGGCAGGCATCTGAAACGGGATGTCCGAAGATACCGGCATATTGTGGATGCCCGTCTATCAACACCAATAAGCGGGCGTTGCCTCCGCTCAGACCGCGCAAGGAGATACCTCCTGCGGCCCCACCAGATACACCATAGCCCATTACTCCACGCTGTGTGACGAAAAGTCCCGGTATCTGTTCCGAGATTACCGGCAACAGCGAGGGTTGCATACTGTTTTCTATCGTTTGTCTGTTTACCACTGAAAGCGTTTGCGACAAGTGGCGCACATCCGTAACGCTGCGTGTTCCGGTCACTACAACTTCGTCAAGAGCAAGATTACGGGCGATACGCGCAGTGTCATTCTGAGCCATCAAATATTCTGCCGGCAACATGTATGCTGCCAGCAGAATCAATAATAACATGGTGTTTTTCATTTAATTGTAACTTTCTTCCCATTGACGATATATACGCCTGCTTCCAATGACGACAAGCTTTTAACTCTCGCAAGAATGCGTTTACCATCAATAGAATACACATTATAAATAGGCGTGCCCTTTTCGCTGATGTTACTGTCTATGCCGGTTTGGTCATCGAGGTCAATCAAGTTATAGGCCTGTGTACCAAGTCCGATTTGCTCGCCATATTCCACTGTCCATGTACCGTGTTTACTGTTGATGCGGTTTTGCAGAGGTATAGCGGTATCACCAGTGGTGTTGTCGTGGTTGAACACCAAGTCGAGGCAAGCCTTGTCAAGAGCTACAGGGTCGGTAGATGCCAATATGCCGATGTCAGACATCTCTGGTTCGTGAGGGTTCCCGTTACAGTCGCAATCGACGGAGAGGTTGTTCATCACGTTGATGTACAGCACCTTGCCGTCAAAGTAGTCGTGTACCGACTGTGCCGCCGCAGCCATGCTTTCGAGGAATGGGTCTTGTTCCCCACCCCAAGGATTTGTGATGGAATGACCGCCAGAGTGGATATAGCTCTTGCCACTCTTTGATGCCACACCGATTGAGGCATTCTTCAACACACCGCCGAAACCGCCCATGGCATGACCTTTGAAATGCGCAAGGTTGATCATGAAATCGTAATTGGCGAGGTGGCTTCCCACTATGTTATATGCGATGTGCTTCTTATCCTTCACGGGGATGTGTATAGTGTCCTCCGCGTCCATGATATCGACCTTGGCAATCTGGTCGTATCCGCGCTCCTTGATGGTACGCAGATGATCCTCCGTGGTGGAACGGTTGCCACCGTATGCAGTGTTACACTCCACGATTGTCGCTTCCGTCTCGTCCACCAAGGGTTTGATGAAGTCAGGGCGCAAGTGGTTGGATTTCTCACTCTCTCCAGTGGAAATTTTCAATGCTACCCTTCCTGTCGCTTCCACTCCCAACGCCTTGTAAATACGTACAAGAGCTTCCGGAGTGATCTCTTGGGTGAAATAAACCGTTGCCCTTTCTTGAGCTGATGCTGCAAATGTAAACAGAAGGGCCGCTGCTGTTAAAAAGATCTTTCTCATTGTCTATGATGTTTTCCTGTTTAAATAAATAAGTTGCGTCTCGACAATAAAAATAAAAGTTTCTGGACTTTTTTACTGTATTCGACTCGTCATCTGGCTTTCGCCTTCCTCTTCCTTACAAGGCATAATCCAAACAAGTTTTGTTTCCACTCTTGCTTCGTTTGTCAGTTCTTGTTGACGCCTGTCTTCAGACCTAAATTCTCAAGCCATTGATCCACTGATTTCCTTGCCTGTTCCTGTTTGTTCTGAGCCGTGGACCCCTTGATAGCAAGACCGCTCTTTACCGTTGCTCCCTTGCAGGCGTTAGCGATGTAGCGTTCCGTGTCGGAGAGGCCGCTGCCCTCATGCGTGCAGAAAGGGATGACGGTCTTGCCCTTCCACTGGTGTTTCTCGATGAAAGTATAGACAGCCATCGGTATGTCGCCCCACCAGTTAGGATAGCCTATGAACACTATGTCATAGTCCTCCACCGCAATATCTGACTTGATGGCAGGCCTCGCGCTTTCTTCCTTTTCTTTCTTCGCCTGTTCCACACAAACGTTGTAAGTCTCAGGATATTCCTTAACAGGAGAGATCTCAAAGAGCTTTCCATCTGTGTTTTCGGCAATCATCTCGGCAATGATATGAGTGTTGCCCTTCGTGATGTTGCCAACGGCATAGTTCTCACCGGTGCGTGAGAAGAATGCAACCAATACTTTTTCCCTTGTTTCCATTTTCTTATTTTCTTTGTTTACATTATTTGTTTTCTCCTGTGCGCATAACATGGTGCAACAGAGGGAGAGAAGCAATGTGATGATTGTTGATAAACGATTCATAAGGTCTGTTATTTTAAGATTTCAAATGTCCGTAAAAATAGGCGGCAGTGGCTCCACCGTCTATTAGGAAGTCTGCCCCTGATATGAATGCGCCTTGGCGGCTCATCAGCAGTTCTGCCACGTTAGCCACCTCGTCGGCTGTGCCGGGTCGGCGGGCAGGACAGCTGGCGAACATATTTTTGTAGAAGTCGCCGCGTGGACCGTTGAACTCGTCGATGGCGAGCGGTGTGACGATGATGCCGGGAGATATGGAGTTGATACGCGCTCCCCGTTCTCCCCATTTTACCGCTTCAGCCATCACTCGCTTCACATTGCAACGCTTTGCCAACTGATAGGCGTGCAACGTGTCCTTGATGTTCTGCGGCTGCAGCAGGTCGAGAGAGAGCAGCTGTTCGGGCGGTGTCGTGGCAAGCAGGCGGTCTTCCTCGGGCGTCAGGGCCGGCATACGATGTCCCGACTGGCTGGAAATAGTGACGCCAGTGCCGCCCGCTTGGATTACCTTTCCCACTTCCTCCAACAATACGGCGGTACCATAAAGGTCAACCTTCAGTATGGTTTCTATAGATGCCTGGCTCGGAGAAACGCCTGCGGCATTGACCAGCATTGAAACATCTCCACATCTCTGCGCCTCGCCAATTAGAGCGCGTATCGACTCGCGCGAGGCAAGGTCCATCTCGAAAGGCACGGTGTCAAATCCTGCCTTATTCATCGTGTCACAGACAGTTTCGGCATTACTTAAAAGCCTGTCTCCCACAACTATTTTCATTCCATATCCCATGCGCCGTGCTATCGCCATGCCAATCTGTCCGGCTCCGGTCAGAATCATTATTTCTTTCTTCATAGCCATATTATTGTCCTATATTTCAAAATTGATGCTTACATCACCGTTCCCCACTGCTTCCGCCAGATTAGCGACATTGTCTATGCGTCCAATTCTGGTATAACTGTAACTCGTGCTGAATGTCTTATAAAACAGCACAAGACATGAGGGACCATAGAGCATGATGTCGCCAGCATGAATAGTGCCGTGGTTGGAGGCGTTAGTGGGTAGCTGAGACGTGAGGTAATGATATTTCTCGTTGCCATTTAATTCGCACATCTGCAGAATCATGGGTAACATTTCTACCAACTCTTTTGCAGTGTCATTGTCCTCCAATGTGGCTGTAAAAGTTGCGTTGCCAATCGTGATTTTCATCTTGTTTCCCATAACCGTTGCTTCGTTATTGTCTTCACCGGGAGTCTCTGTCGGCATCTCGTCTTTTGAGCAAGCTGAGAGGGCAAACAGGAGCAGCACTACCGTAAAGGCTAACCGCACATTGTTGATGATTTGTATTTTCTGCATAGCCTAAACAGTCTTACCCATTTCGTATGCCTGCGCCAACGCTGTGTGTCCTACAATATCGCCTATGTCCGTCACGCCGCCGGCAAAGACGGTGCCCGAAAGTTGCGCTTTGGGAAAACACTCGACCCAGCCTTCCATACCGCTGATGGCGCGCTGTGGCACCTCCTCATAGTCCTCGGCCGCTGCCGTGAGCATATAGATGTCGCGGAAACGGTAGTCGGAGTCATAGAGCGGATTGGCGCGGTCAAGCAGCGTTTTCATCTGACCGCACATCTCATAATAATAGATAGGTGTGGCAAAGGCGATGACCTCCGCGTCATGCATCTTCCGACGGATTTCGTCCATGTCGTCCTTGATGACGCACGCACCGGTTTTCTGGCAGGAAAGACAACCACGGCAGAAACCTAACACTTTGTTCCTCAACGATATTTTTTCCACCTCGTGACCGTTTTCAATCGCACCACGCATAAACTCGTCAGCCAATGCCTCGGAGTTGCTCTTAGACCTCAGGCTTGTAGATATTACCAATATTCTTTTGCCCATAATACTTGATGATATAAGTTTACGGGTGCAAAATTACCATGGAAACAATGAAGGCTCATTACCTGAATTATGGGAAGAATTACCATTTTTGTGGATTTTTGACAGAGTCTGCCATAAAAATAATCGCCTATATTTTAACGTCCACTATACCACCTCCTATGCCTCACGATGTGAAGCAGGACAAAGAATGCTGCGATGAAACCTATTTTCCCGTGGACTCCGCCAATGCCGATATGACCGTGCGACAGCCACAGCGGAATGGCGACGAGCCCTGTGACAATAGCGAGCATAAAGAAGACGAACATAGCCTTAAAACCTTTGGAGCGGTGCTTGTTGAAACGCTCACGCCAATGGTTCACGCCCCGCCAATTCAGATAGATGTGCCATACGACTAATGCTGCCAAGACTGATGAGGCGGCAATGTGCAGCCACACCCAGAATGCGTTTCCGAGACCTAAAAAGGGACTGCCGTGCAGACATTCGAGCACAATGCCGCTCGCAAGCACAACAGGCGAAAGCATCAACTCACTGTTGTTGCAAACCAATAGTTGTTTCTTTTTCATACGCGCTTTTTGCTTTTTTATACGGCTGCAAAGGTATTGCTTTGCCATCATAGAGATATTAAGTATCTTTGCAGATGATTTCAAAATATTTGCACTTATGATAAAACAGGCAGTCAGGTATCAGATAGTGGAGCACATGACCCGATTGGGCGATGCTTCGCTGCGCCAAACAGGAGACACGCACGAAGGATTTTCACAAACCTATCATTTTCACAACACTCTCGAAGTGATAGTGATAAAGCAAGGGTGGATAGAGGGTGTCGTGGGAGGAATTGTCGGGAAAATACAGCTCGGCACGGTGGTTGTCATTGGAAACGACTTGCCGCATTGTGTCCTTCGTGTTTCCGACGACTGCAAGGCGATTCTTGTGCATGTCCCGTCGGAATTGCTGAAATGGGACGAAGGGCGTTTCCCGGAACTTGCGCATGGAATAGACTTCTTGCGCAACAGCAGAAACGGTATGGTATTTGCCGATGCGACTTTTGCGGGCAAAATAACAAGGATTGCAGGGCAGATTGCCTCGGCAGACGGTTTCTTACGGATGTCGTTGCTGATGCGCATGTTGCACATATTGAGTATTACGCAACCGACATCGACGCTACAGGCAGAGCGGCATACGTCGCATAGGCAAAACAAACAGGAGTCATCGGTCGATAGAGCATACCGTTACTTGTATGAGCATTTCCGAGAGCCTTTTTCTCTGTCGGACATTGCCGCCTATTCGGGACAGAACCCGTCTGCCCTTTGCCGTGCCTTCAAAAAAGCAAGCGGCTACACCGTCGGGCAGTTTTGCACGCGTCTGCGCATGGAGTATGCCTGCAATCTCCTTTTGACAACCAATGTGGATATATCGCAAATAGCCTATTCATCGGGATTTAACAGTTATCCCCATTTCTGCACCCAATTCAAGATCGCAATGCGGATGTCGCCAACGGCATATCGGAACAAGTCGGCTATCTAACATAGAGAGGCCGTTGCGTGTGAAATAGCATTCCATTCCCTCGCGATAGAGAAAGTGATCCGTTTTCGGATTGTCGTTTATCTCCTATCTCCACCCCATGAACATTTTCACGGTTTCGGCATCGTGGTGGTCGAAGAAAAGGCTTTTGCCTGCATCAAGGTTCTTTATCTGCGACATTTCCTCGTTCGACAACTCAAAATCAAATACATTGAGATTCTCTCTCATTCGCTCTATGTGCGTCGATTTCGGAATGACAATCACACCACGCTGTATCAGCCAGCGCAGAGCCACTTGTGCTACGCTTTTACCATGTTTCCTGCCTATTTCAAACAACACTGGATTATGGAAGAAATCATTCCGACCTTCGGCGAACGGACCCCACGACATAATCCGAGTTCCATACTCACTCATAATGCCCTGAGCTTCGATTTGCTGATTGAATACATGTGTTTCCACTTGATTTATAGCGGGGATGACATCGACGTTTTCAGCAAAATCAATATAATGGTCTGGGTAAAAGTTGGAGACGCCTATGGCTCTTACCTTGCCGGCTCGATATGCGTCCTGCAATGCGCGATAGGCGCTGTATCTGTCGCAAAAAGGCTGATGAAGCAACATCAGGTCAATGTAGTCGGTCTGTAATCTGTTCAGGCTCTCTTCTATCGAGTCTTTGGCTCTCTGATAGCTGTAATTGGAAAACCATACTTTGCTCACTATGAACAGTTCTTCACGCGGTATGCCGCTTTTCTTTACCGCCGCACCAACGCCTTCTTCATTGTGATACGCCTGTGCCGTGTCTATCATTCTGTAACCTACATTCAAAGCATCGGTTACACATCTTTCACATTCCTCCGGCGACACTTGATATACGCCATATCCGATAATCGGCATCTCTATGCCGTTGTTTAACTTTATTTTCATGGTGCTACTTGTTTTTATCATATTTATTTCAGTTTATCCCTCAAAGATTGTGCCTCGTTTCTGTTTGTTGCCATACCTTCGTAAGAGAAGCCATACATGCCGGCAAAGCGGCTCATGGTATATTCCCCGTCGTCAATCATCATCTGGGTGGGAGCCGCTCCCTGATAGATGAAGAACAGGCGTTTGCCTTTGAACGCTCCGTCGGGCAGATAACCGTAGAAACGTTCCATCAGCGTGCGCACCGAGGCACAGATGTTATGCCAATAGACAGGGCTGCCCATTACGATAATATCCGCCTCCCTCATCTTTGCTATAACCTCGTCAAGTTGGTCGCCATCCAGCGTCTGTCCATAGAAATTCAGGCGATAGTCGTTGAGGTTGAGAGTTTCATATTCTCTGCCTTCGAGCAATACTTTTGCCAATGCGGCAGTATTCCCGTCGCGGTTCGGGCTTCCGTTTACAAAGAGAATCTTTTCCATTTTTGTATCATCTGTTATTTGTTCGTTATTATTTTTACAACTCGCGCTAAATTGTAGAAAAAGAACAGCAACAACAAGCATGATGGTGCTTTTTAACTTGTTTTGTTTCATCTTACAACTATTTTAAAGACCGTTTTATAAAATCGACAATATCATTCCAAGGGATAAACTTCCCTTCGCCGCCGTCATAAAGGTCGCAGTGCGTGGCATCCGGAACGACAAGCAGCCGTTTGTTATCTGCATATTTTCCGCTCGTCAGTCTCTGATAGGCTTCTTCGCCAAAATAGCGGCTGTGTGCTTTCTCACCATGCACTATAAGTACGGGCGTACGCACCTCCGAGGCTGCTATCCACAAGTCCTGATTCAGTCTCATCAGTGTAGAGGTGATATTCCAGCCCATGTTTGAATTGAGCGAACGAGGATGATAACCCCTCGTCTCTGACTTATAATATGCCACATATTGTTTCAAAAACTCGGGAGCATCGGCTGCGGGCGTATCGGGAAGTCCACCCTGAGGCAGTATCTCTCCTTTGCGGAACTCCTCTGTGCGTTGCTGCGCCAACTGTTTTTTCAATTGATAGCGAGCCTCTTCGTCCATGCTGTCGAAATACCCTTGTTGTGTTACACGCGTCAGATTGTATAAGGTAACGGCAACGGTTGCCTTGATGCGCGGGTCGAGGGCCGCCGCATTCAGCGCGATGCCGCCCCAGCCGCAAATACCGAGAATGCCGATACGCTCGCTGTCCACGTCCTGACGGCAAGAGAGATAATCCACTGCCGCGCAAAAGTCTTCGGTGTTGATGTCCATGGAAGAGGAATAGCGCGGTTCGCCACCGCTCTCACCCGTGAACGAAGGGTCGAAGGCGATAGTCAGGAAGCCCTCTTCCGCCAAACGTTGTGCATAAAGTCCGCTTGCTTGTTCTTTTACGGCTCCGAATGGACCGCTGACTGCCAATGCCGGCAGGTTCCCGCCTTCACCCTTCGGCCGATAAAGGTCGGCGACAAGTGTGATGCCGAAACGATTTACGAAGGTAACTTTCTCGTGCATTACCTTCTCACTTTTTGGAAAGGTCTTATCCCACTCCCCACTCATTGCAACATTGTTTCCCATTTTACTCATGTTTTGTGCTGCCACTGTTGATAACGCGACCAGCAGTTGCACAGCGATTAAATATTTCAGTTTCATAATATTAAAATTTTCTTTTCCGAGTGCAAAATTACAATGAGAAAACCTGCCGAACAATACCCGTATTTTGGTAAAAATTACCAATTTTACGGATTGTGCATCTCGACGCACTGCAAACAACCCGCAAACCGCCCGGAACCTGCGACCATATCACCGTTGAACTTAAATATTACCTTAGACATTTGATGTAGAGCGACATAGCCGAACGTTTGTTAGTACCGTACCGTGTGTTATGCAAGATTCACACACTATTGACATTCACCACTATTTTATAGTTAAAAGCAATATTATCATAAATCTTTTATTGAAAAATGAAAGTATAATGTCTTTAAGACAAAAAGTCTAAAAAGGACATCACTGTCCGCTAATTTCTTGAGGGGCTGCTATTCCATTAGGTTTATTCTCCTGACCTTTTTCTGTTAGCTTTAAGTTCCCTGTATGCAATATCAGTTGTCCGAATTTGACGGTTTCCACTTTCATATTATGATGAGAGGGATTCGCTGTCGTCGAATCCCTCTCACCATTAACCAAAATTCATCCTCAACTACATATCGATAGCCAGTCTCAATCCTAAGATAAAGTGGATATAGTCTGGGTCTATAGAGTTACGGTGTGTTGAGCGGCATGTCTTTGCATTACTTACCCATCCGCCTCCGCGATACACGCAGAACGAGCCTGTCGCCGGTCCCTGCGGGTTAGTCTGTGGTTCGCTTGTGTATGCCTGATAATAGTCCTCGCACCACTCGCTCACATTACCGCTCATATCATAGATTCCCAGCTCGTTAGGAGCGAGAAGTCCTACGCCGTGTGACATGCTGTTTGAGTTGTCTCCGAACCATGCCACGTCCTCAAGGTCATCGCTGCCGCTATATTTGAAGTGCATGCTCTTGTTTCCACCTTTAGCCGCATACTCCCACTCCGCCTCGGTTGGCAAACGGAAGTTCATTCCTGTAAGGCTGTTAAGTTCATTGATGAACGTATGGCATAAATCCCAGCTCACCATCTCGACAGGGAGGTTCGGTCCATAGAGATAACTCGGGTTACTTCCCATCACGGCGACCCAAATGTCCTGTGTAACCTCAAATTTACCTATATAGAAATTACTGAGTGTCACATCATGGACAGGAGCCTCGTTGTTGTTCGCCTCTTCGTCATAGTTTGGGCTATATTGTTCGGTGTTCTGAGCTCCCATCTTGAAAGTGCCGCCTTCAACACCTATCATCTCGAATGTCACTCCGTTGACTGTCACGACCAAGTTGTTGAATGGTAGTGTCTCGAAAGACGCTTGGTTGCCATAGCCTGTGCCCATCGCGTTTGTCGCGTATGCCCTCACATAATATGTGGTATTCTCTGTAAGGCCTGTCATCTCAGAGTTGTATGAGCCTGTGCCCTCGCCGTCAGCGGTGTGCGCGTCATCGATTGTAGGATTCTCCGAAGTGCTCCAGCAGATGCCCTTTGCTGTCACCGCGCTCCCACCATCTGATGTTACGACACCACCGCAAAAAGCGTAAGTTCCATTAATATTCGAGACCGACTTCGTTGTGACCGAAGGAGTTAATATCACAGCCTCTAATGTCGTGAAACTCTTCTGCTCGCCATAACTTGTGCCCACGCTGTTTGTAGCGTAAGCTCTTACATAATAAGTGGTGTTTTCCTGAAGATAAGTGATATTTGATGTGAAAGCAGCAGAGCCAATGCCATCGTTTGTACAAGACTCATCTATCGTAGGATTCTCCTCTGTGCTCCAACAGACGCCCTTTTTTGTTACCGCACTTCCACCATCTGAGACGATAAGGCCACCACAGACAGCCGTTGTCTTATCAATATCAACCACATCGTTAGTAGTGACAACAGGCGCGGTGATAACAACATCGTTAGTAGTGAAACTTCTCTGCTCTCCATAACTTGTACCGACACCGTTTGTCGCGTATGCCCTCACATAATATGTGGTGTTCTCTGTAAGGCCTGTCATCTCAGAGTTGTATGAGCCTGTGCCCTCGCCGTCAGCGGTATGCGCGTCATCGATTGTAGGATTCTCCGAAATGCTCCAGCAGACACCCTTTGCAGTGACAGCATCGCCACCATCGTTAGTAACAGAGCCTCCGCAAACAGCCGAAGTCATAGTGATTTCTCTGACCTCATCCGTCGTTACAACAGGAGGCAAAAGAGACAAGGTTGTGAACTGCATAACATCGGTTTTACCCGAATCCTTCTGGTTAGAATATTCAAAACAGAAATAATAACATGTACCACTATTCAAGTTGCTTAACGAAACTGAAATATTGTTGTTAGAAATGACGCACGGCTCTGTCTTACCATCTTTCAAATCCATCGTCTCACCATAGATGACAACGAAATTGTCAACAGAAGCATTGGAGGAATATTTTCCCGTAATAGACGCTGATGTTACATCTGCAACAACATTAACATCACTAACATACAATTCAAGTTTCACACCCTCGGTCTTTTTCTCCCTACAACCGAAAAAAAACAGACATAAGGATGCAATGGTTAATAAAGCAAACTTTTTCATTTTTAAACAGTTAAAATAATAATTATTTTTATTTTCTTAAAAATATTTTTCTGCGAAATTACAGATATTATCAATACAATCCCAATTTTTTTGAATAGAACAAACACAAATCCTTTCTCAAAGCAAGAGAGTGGCTATACATTCATGGCAATCAATGGTGTTCTTTCTCAGATAATTTCCTTAAGAATAGAATTAACGAGTGTGTTGATGTCGCCATATCTCATGGCTTTTTTCGCCACATAACCTCTTAGGATTATCATGACGGAGCCTTTGCCGTCGTTGACAGGCCACAGTTTCACCATATCTGGCAGGTCGTTTGGAATCACTACCGATGGCCTCCCGTTTCCGAAATCGAGACCGTACACATTGAACCTCAGCTGATTATTTATATATATAGCCTTCGGATTCTTATCGTTCATGCTCTCGACATCGAATCCGAGATAAGGGAGACGGTATTTCACGCTATAGATATTCAGGTTCACATAATCGTCAAGAATGTTCCCGGCATTGTCAAAATACCTCTTATTATTGACCTGTATCTGTTTTGCGAGTTCATGGAGGCTGCTTTCCGTGTTCAGCGAAGGTGTCACGATATTGCTGACGGCGTTTCCCACATAGTCCGCCGGTATCGCCGAGTATCTTCCCCTGATGTCGGTCACTGAGATTAGGGAATAGTCCTCATTGTGGGAGGCGTTCAATTTCATACACATCTTAAGCAGCACAGCCGACAGCAGTGCGTGTGTGCCTATTTCCATTCCAGCCGACGCCGAGACAGCCGTCTTCGCCTTTTCCAGCATCTCCCCTCCTATCACCGCGGGCTCGCTGAAAAGCTTGGAGTTCTTCGACATGCTGTAGAAAATCATCTTGAAAAGCTGTTTAAATCCGAGTTTCTTCCATCCGTTCTTCTCCGCCTCGGAGATCACCGCCGACTTTGATTTGAAAGGTAGTTCCGGAACCAGATACTGCGACACTTGCGTAAAGCTATGGGCGACCTCTCTGCAGATCATGCCCCAGTCGTCAACCATTCGGTAAAACGCACTTCCGTCCATACAGATGTGGGCCATCTGCACCGAAAGCACCGATCCGTCAACTATATTTGTGACACAGAATGTAGCGGGAGCGCATCTACCCTCTTTAAACCCCTTCATATCCAGCCTGAGAGCGTAGTCGTTGTATATGTCCGGGTTAGACAGAACAGCGGCAGTGTTTGTATCAGAGCGCTCGGTCACTTCAAAAAACACTCCCTCGTTGTTACATTCTATCCCCGCCGCCGACTTCAGACGTCCCGCGAGAAACGGATACCTCTCAAGCAAGACAGACAGCCCTTCCGCCATCTTCACAGTATCGAGCCTGACAGGAAAGACCCATACCGATTTGATAACCATATCGCCAACGGACATATCGAGAGTGGAAAACCTCCACATCTTTACCGCACTTTCTTTTTTAGCCTTGACAACCATAGTCTTCCATTTTTACTTTTTCCAAGAGTTCTGTTTCAAGAAATAAGAATAGCAGAACATTATGATAGAAATCACTATCATCGCCACCCTAGTGACCTTATAATTGCCCGCCATATCGAAGATGAAGAACTCATAGACGATGAATCCTATCAGTGACAAAGTGAAGACCAAATAAATGATGTTCATCACTTTAATTGCTTTCACCCTTCTATCTAAATCGACAAACTGCTTGGCGATGAAAGGCATTCCGAAATACATGCCGAACACAAGTATCACCAAGACCCACTCAATAATTGTTGAAAAATCCATAATTACAATCTCTTATTTTTCTTTAACGATTCGTTTATTATCCATTGAAGTTGGCCATTGACAGAGCGAAACTCGTCAGCCGCCCATTTCTCAACAGCCTCCATAGTCTTCGCATCGAGACGGAGCACAAAATTCTTAGTACTTTCTTTTTCTTTTGCCATGATATTTTCTGAATCCTATTTGCATGATAACGTCTCATCGAGTGACTTTGACATTATCTTATCTTTAGAGATATACTTGTCATAAACAAATATCGACAGTGTCACGACGATGAGAGCCAGCACTCCTGACAGGCCAGCAACGCCGTTCAGAATATCGCTGCCGCCTTTCACGAATACCGTTGAAGCTCCGGCGAGAGCGTTTATCGTACCATGGAATATCGCAGCAGGGAACACCGATCCAGACTTCAGCACGAGATACAGCTCAACCGGTGACAACGCGAGACAGAAAAGGACCATCATAAACACTCCGGCAATGCGATGGTCGGGATAGTTATGCCCCATCAAGATAAATGGGAAATGCCAAAAGCCCCATACGATGCCCGTGAACAGGCAGGCTGTCAAGAAACTCTTGCCCCTCATCGCGTCAACGAGATAATTACGCCATCCATACTCCTCCCCGAACGCCGCCACCGCATTGACTGTCACACCGGCGAACAACCCAGAGACCAAAGATATCATAACGAACCTCGCCGGAGAGCCATACACATCCCGCATATTATCCGGCACAGGAATGAAATAGCCCAACTCCACATCTTTAAACAATGAGTTGACAAGCATCGACAAGACGACAACCACCACAGGTAAAAGCCACGCAACGAGCCACGGCCAACGCACCTTGAACCGCAACAGCCCCGTACTCCCAACCTTCTCCTTATCTATAATCTGCAAAAGCACAGCAGTAATTATCGGCATAAACATATATATCGACGCGCACAAAACAAACAACATCGCGTTATCACTATTGTTGTGTATCCCCAGACCGAAATACACGAAAGCCGCATAAGCCCAACTCAGGACGCACAGCACGACAGAAAATCTAACCGCTTTTTTCATTTTACTTATTATTTAACACATTATACAAACTTATAGTCTCATTCGACTCAGTATCATTAAGATACAACAATTTTCCATCAGACTTTATTATGATATAAGGAGGATTCCGCTTATCAAGAAGATAAAGCCTGCATTTCACGCCACCGACCTCATACTGTCCGACCGCAGCCTTTCGGGTAGAGAAACCGTTACGCATCACAGATATCTCAGGCATCTCATCGATTAGTCCGACAGAGTCGATCTCCGAGAACGGGATATCCATAGAGAACATTCCCTTAATTTCCAAAGAGTCGGCGTCTAAAACAAACATAGTCTTCGAGCAGGGAAGCAGCATCGGCAAAAGCGAGACGCAGACGATTAGCGTTATAAATACAACAACCGACACTATGCTTCTCGCAGAGGGGACTTTCGAGCAAACAAGCATGCTGTTTTCCACACGTTTCACTTTCGAATTCATCTCCTCATACAGCCAGAGCGTGCGCTCCCTACTGCTTTTATTAATATAAATCGTTGTACCACAAGTCGTTATCTTAATAAAAGGACCATTACGATGTTTATCAACATAAAACACCACTTTGTTTTTATCGACAGGCTTCACTTTGAAGAATCCCTTCCACATATTAAGACCGTTGCATCCGTTCGTGCGCGCAACGACTTTAGGCAGGTTGTCAACAAGTTCAACCGACACTATTGTGTTCGCAAATATTTTCGCCGGATAGAGGAAGTCTTTGATTAAGACCCCATCTTCACAGACCAATATTCTCGGTTTCCGAAAAACGACTATTAAGAACGCAAGCAGCAGCAGCGCCAACAATATCAAGGACAAAGTGATGACCGACATAATGTTACGATTGGATTATTTTAGATATAAAATATATTATTATTGATAAAGAGAACCGGTGTTCACAACAGGCTGGGCAGCATCGTCAGCGCAGAGCACAACCATCAAATTGCTCACCATAGCAGCTTTCTTATCGTCGTCAAGCTCAACAACGTCCTCATCTTTCAGCTTATCGAGAGCCATCTTCACCATCGAGACCGCGCCCTCAACAATTTTCTCGCGGGCTGAGATAATTGCGGCAGCCTGTTGACGACGAAGCATAACGGCAGCAATCTCAGGAGAATAAGCCAGATAATTAATCCTCGCCTCAATGACCTCAAGTCCCGACATCGCAAGGCGGTCATTAAGTTTTCCGAGCAGAATATCGTTAATCCCCGAGCCACCCGAACGAAGTGTAAGCTCGCCGTTCTGGGTATCGTCATTGTCATCGTATGCGAACATCCCGGCGACTTCGCGCAAAGCCGCATCGCTCTGAACCCTCACAAAACTCTCAAACGCAGCCATTCTACTTGAAACAGCCGCACCTACACCTACGTTTGCGCCACTCATCACGTTGGCCGCCATAGTCTGAGAATCAATCTCAAACATCGCCTTATAAGTATCTTTCAACTTCCAAACCAATATCTGACCAATCATAATAGGATTACCGGTCTTGTCATTAACCTTTATCGGGTCAACGTTAAGATTACGGGCACGAAGCGATACTTTTTTAACCATCATGAAAGGATTTACCCAGAAAAACCCCGTCTTTGTGATGGTGCCACAATAATTGCCGAAGAACAACATCACCGCACCCTCGTTTGGCTCAAACTTCACGAAACCGCAACAGACTATGATATCAAGCAATATGAGGAACGAACTAATGATAATAGCCCACACATTACAGGTGAATTTCACAAAACCCAAAACAGAGGCAGCTAAAATGACAGCCACGACAAACAACATAAAGAAGCCATTAAGCTTCAATCCGTTAAACTCAAATTCCTTAGTTTCCATAACTATAATTTTTTATTAATTTGATATTATTTTGATATTACTTTGATGTTGCAAAGATACAACTTTTTTCATATAACATATAAAAAAATTAAAAAAATTTTATTGGCTGATTATTAGGGCAGGAACAAAAAAAAGATAGCGAGGCAGCCATATTAAATCAACGTGAGTCAATATAAGCAACTAAAAGAGAGTCAATTTGTTATCAGATAAAATTACCAAGGCGACACAGGGTTTATTTGGAGGAGAGGCAGTATGCGGCGACAGGCCTGGCGTATATGGCTTCACGAACCTCTCCATATTCAGAGACAGCATCTACGTTCGCGGGAGTGAGCATGAAGTTGATGCACTTGTCCCCAATGACCACCCTCTCTAATCCTGTGCCTTTTCCCCTCGTCCTCCTCTATCGTGCGCTTTTTGACTGTCTCGTTAAAAAATTCGCAGAAGTCGTCTGCCCTATGGTAAATTCCTATAATTTTGTCATCGGATAAGATAGCTATTTATGTTGTGATTTTCGCCACAAAGATATAAAAACACGTTATATTATTCTTTTTCAATAAATTATCTTAGGTCGAGCTTACGTTAAATTAAAAGGTAGGATAGTTCAAAGCATTATTTTCAAGGAACTTCTCGAAAGCTATTTTAAACCAAGCCGTATAGTTATCCGGATTTCTCTCTATATCAGCCTTTATGTTATCAAGCGATTCATATTTAAACGACTCGACTTCAGCCTTATTAATAATAGGTACAGTGTCAGAAGTGCCGACAAACACATGGTCGAACTCAAACTCTGTCAGGCCTTGCATCACATCAGCTTTATAGATAAAGTCGAACACCTTTTTCATTTGGCATTCCATACCCATCTCCTCTTTCAGGCGGCGTTTTGTTGCTTCCTCAAGAGATTCGCCGTCGCGGGGGTGGCTGCAACAAGTATTTGTCCAAAGTCCCGGAGTGTGGTATTTTGTCAATGCGCGCTGTTGGAGGAGCAATTCGTTTTTGCTATTAAAGATAAATATAGAGAATGCGCGATGAAGAGTAGGATTCAGATGTGCTTCCATCTTCTCCATCAGGCCGACCTTATTATCTTGGTTATCAACGAGTACTACGTATTCTGGCATCACACATTAAATCTGATATTAATAATATCACCGTCTTTTACGACATAATTCTTACCTTCCACTGCGAATTTACCTGCTTCTTTCACTGCCTGTTCGGAGCCATAGTGCAGGAAGTCGTCGGTGCTCATCACCTCGGCGCGAATGAAACCACGTTGAAGGTCGGAGTGTATTACGCCTGCTGCCTCTGGAGCGGTGTCACCCACATGTATAGTCCATGCGCGTGTCTCGTCAGGGCCGGTGGTGAAGAACGATTGGAGTTTGAGGGTACTATAAGCGAGGCGGACGAGTTTGTTCACTCCGGGTTCGGTAAGGCCTGCGTCTTCCATAAACAGTTCACGGTCAGCCTCATCGAGTTCGGCTATCTCCGACTCAAGTTTTCCCGCAAGGATAATCATATCCTCACCGTGAAGGGCGGCTTTCACTGCCTCAGTATATTTGTTACCTGTCAGAGCCGATGCGTCGTCAACGTTACACACATACATTATAGGTTTCACCGTAAGCAGTTGAATATCTTGGATATACTTCTTATCTTCATCTGCCACGGCTGCATCGCGCGCGTTCTGCATATTCTCGAGGGCGTCTTTATAAACTGTAAGCACCTCGTATGCGCGTTTTGCATCCTTGTCACCGCTTTTCACGAGTTTCTCCATACGTTGTATTTTCCTTGTGACGAGGTCAAGGTCACGCACTTGCAGTTCGAGGTCAACGAGTTCCATATCGCGCACCGGATCGATGCTGCCCTCGCTATGAGGTATGTTAGGGTCATCGAAGCAACGGAGCACATGTATAAGAGCATCAACGGTTTGCACCTCGGCAAGAAGTTTGTTCCCCACGCCTTGTCCGCCCTTGCTTAAACCAGGCAAATCAACGATTTCAACGGTAGCCGGCACAATTCGTTTAGAATGCGATATATTATCTATAAGCCTCAAACGCTCGTCTTTAACCTCACACATTCCGATATTCGTTTTCGAGGCAAAGCCAATCTCCGCCTTAGTATTTGATATACAATTAAATATAGTGGTTTTTCCTGTATTAGAAAGACCTATGATTCCACAATTCAGTGCCATAAATTAAATTTTTGCAAATATAGTAAAAAGTTCGCGCCCTCGATTATGATTACGAAGTTTTTTTAACCTCGTCCAACAATCATTCCTAATCTCTGGCATTTGTGCGAAGACTCAGCGGAAATTGGCGACGAACTATTAGCGTTAAAGCACACAGCATGCTCTTTCGGAGGATTCCTATTGATTTCGATAGATGACGGCAACGGAGACGCTTTTAACAACATTTTTCCGTAGGTGTCAGGTGAAATTTCGATAGAATACTGATTCAAAAATTCCCGTACGGGGATGTTTAATTACACTGATTGTCTGCTTACAACAACCTAATTAACACGAAGGATATGGAAAAACATTGTATCATAAATTTTAATTTCGCACTAATTATAATTACCCTATATGTCTCCCCAAAAGTCACCAGCAATTCTGCACAAGATTTCTCCAAAACACATATAAAAATTTTTACAGAAAGAAAAATATTATGTATCAATATTTTCACTATTTTTGCAGGCGATTTCAAATCTTATTTCGGAATTGGTTATTTCATTTGTTACCAATGATTTGAGAAGTCAATTAGTTTAACAATCCTCAGAGGCTTGATCCGGGAGAGTCGCTGGGTACAAATTTATTAATAAAAGAAATGAGTGAAAACGAAAACACCATCAACGCAGAAGCTATGAACGTTGAGACAAAAGAGACCAAGAGAGTAAAGCCTGTTCCAGCAGCTGATTTCGATTGGAGTACAGATTCCAAGAAGCACGACAACTACAAATCAGAAGAGCGTGCCAAGATGGAGCAGATGTACGAGAAGACCATGAGCCAGATTGGCGACCATGAGGTAATCGACGGTACAGTTGTTGCTAAGACTTCACGCGAGGTTGTAGTAAACATCGGTTTCAAGTCAGATGGCATTATTCCGATTTCAGAATTCCGTCACAACCCAGACCTCAAAGTTGGTGATGTTATCGAGGTTTACGTAGAGAGCAAAGAAGGTGTCAATGGCCAGCTTGTACTTTCACACAAGAAAGCGCGCATGCTCAAGTCATGGGACCGCGTCAATGCAGCATACGACAGCCAAGAGATCGTCCGCGGTTTCGTCAAGAGCCGTACAAAGGGCGGTTTGATCGTAGATGTATTCGGCATCGAGGCATTCTTGCCAGGTTCACAGATTGACGTCAAACCAATCCGCGACTACGATGTATTTGTAAACAGCACAATGGAGTTCAAAGTTGTGAAAATCAACCAAGAATACAAGAACGTGGTTGTTTCTCACAAAGCTCTCATTGAAGACGAGATTGAGCAGCAGAAGAGTGAAATCATCAGCAAACTTGAGAAAGGCCAGGTTCTTGAGGGCGTTGTTAAGAACATCACCAACTACGGCGTGTTCATCGACCTCGGCGGTGTTGACGGTCTTATCCACATCACCGACCTGTCCTGGGGCCGCATCAACGATCCTAAGGAAATCGTACAACTCGACCAGCAAATCAAAGTCGTTATACTCGACTTCGATGACAGCAAGAAGCGTATCGCACTCGGACTCAAGCAACTCACACCTCATCCATGGGACGCACTCGATCCAAACCTCAAGGTTGGCGATGTCGTTAAAGGTAAGGTTGTCGTCCTCGCTGACTACGGCGCGTTCATAGAGATAGCTCCAGGCGTTGAAGGCCTTATCCACGTCTCTGAAATGTCATGGTCACAGCACCTCCGCACAGCCCAAGACTTCTTGAAGATTGGCGACGAGGTTGAAGCTAAAGTCCTCACCCTCGACCGCGAAGAGCGCAAGATGAGCCTCGGAATGAAGCAGCTTATCCCAGACCCATGGGCAAATATCTCAGAACGCTATCCAAAAGGCTCAAAACACACCGCCACTGTCCGCAACTTCACTAACTTCGGCATCTTCGTCGAACTCGAAGAAGGCGTTGACGGCATGATTCACATCTCAGACCTCAGCTGGTCAAAGAAAATCAAACACCCAGCAGAGTTCACAAAGATTGGTGACAAAATCGAAGTCGTCGTCCTTGACGTTGACCAGGAAATCCGCCGCTTGAGCCTCGGACACAAACAACTCGAAGAGAACCCTTGGGATGTGTTCGAAAGCATCTTCACAGTCGGCTCAATCCAGCAAGGCACTATCATCAACTCAAGCGATAAAGGCGTCATCGTCTCCCTGCCTTACGGCGTAGAAGGCTTCTGCCCTAACCGCCACCTCAAGAAAGAAGACGGCACAACCGCTAAGACTGATGAGACTTTAGACTTCAAGGTTATCGAGTTCTCAAAGGAAAACAAGAAGATAATCCTTTCCCACTCACGTATCTGGGAAGACAAAGCCGCAGCAGCTGAAGAAGCCGAAACAGCAGAAAAAGAAAAGGCAGCCAAGAACACCAAACGCGCTGTTAAACAAATCAACGACAACGTTGAACGCACAACACTTGGCGACCTCGACGTTCTCGCAGCTCTCAAAGAAAACCTTGAGAAAGAAGAGAAAAATAACAAATAATATTCTTCCCTGAATATTTTAACCATTAAGGTGTGGCGTCATTTCCCATCGCCACACCTTTTTTTATATCCCACCCTCAATGGAACTCAAGGGAAGGCCTTTTCTAAATCCATCTGAAACAAAAAAACTGATCACTCAATTAATAAAACCTTTTTGCATAGATAATCCGCAAACCACGCCTAATTTTGGGAGCATGATAAATAGCAATGTAACTGATATAAAAAACGCCCTAATGGCTATGCGCTTTTATTCCTTATAAAAACATTCCTTCTTCTTTAATATTTTAAAAAAGGCCACCATTAACAATCAAACTTACCATCTACTTTTTCGGAACACTCTTACATATCCTTTAGAGTCAAACGATTGACTTTTAATCAACAATATACAAATATAGAATTTCGCCATCTACCTTTCAAGAGCCAGAGTTTGATTTCATCTTATGATTATGTATAAAAACAGGTCACGGTTTCTTTACAATACCGTTTGTTATATTCAAATACTACTGAGGATATTTTGAATCTACATTAGATGCGGGGATATACGGTCATGATTGTGCCGTGACGGCACAATTTATAAAGAAGAATTTGGAAACAGGGACTCTTTTATTCACAACCCATTGTATCCAACTAAACAATAATGAATAGTTGGATACAATAAAAATATACACTGCTAAATGTATGACATAAAAAGGTGCGACTTTATCTTGATTTTATTCCAAGGTATCGCCAAACACCCTAATCAGCAACCAAAGATAAACTCACACCTACACGCGTAAGTATTACCTTTTGCACAAAACTGACTATTTTTAATATTTTGGCGAATTATGGAATATTCAGGCAAAAAGCAGAAACAATTAATTATGTCAATAAACTATCTATTTCTTATATAAAAAATTTAGTCCAACATTAAATTTATCTGATGCAAAATTAAGGATTGTTTTTCAAAATGACAACAAAAAACAATATTAATTATCAACAAAAAACGCCACATCTTGAGCCTGCATCTCTTTCAGCATATAAACATATCATTACCAATGCCTTAAACATAAATTTACAAATCAAAAGAATTTATCTCCCCGACTTCAAAAAGAACAACCTATTTTATTAATTTTGTGCGATAAAAAATTTATATGAGAATCGTTTTTTTAGAGCCAATAGAGTTAGACTATGGCGTTGTCAACGAGGCATGCGAATGTCTTAGAGCCGATGGGCACGAGGTTGTGATTTTTAGAGACAAGCGGCCCGAGCTAAACATCGAGCGTTCAAAGGGGGCCGACATTATTGTTGAGACCGACATGTTGCTTGACAAGAGTTATTTCGAAGCCTGCGAAGGAATCAAGATGCTTGCCATAGCCGTATCAGGATTAGACCATATAGATTTGGAAGAATGCAGGAAACGCGGCATACACGTTGCAAACGCCGCCGGATACTCCACAGAGGCTGTCGCAGAGCTTGCGATAGCGATGATGATTGACCTTTACCGAAAAGTAATCGACAACGACAAAGTGACAAGAAGCTGTAGAGTCGGCGCGATACTTCCCGGGCTGGAACTTAAAGGAAAGACTTTAGGTATATTAGGCCTCGGGGCAATCGGGAGGCGCACGGCAGAACTCGCCAAAGCATTCGGCTGCGAAGTCATAGCATGGAACAGGACTCCCACAGAGGCAGAAGGTGTCAGAATGGTTGACAAAGAGACACTTTTAAAAACATCGGACATCGTCTCAATACATATTGCTTTAAGTGAAGAGACACGTCACCTTATTACTGCGGAAGAGCTATATTTGATGAAAAGGAACGCAGTGATAATCAACACATCACGCGGTGGAATCATCAATAGCGGCGACCTCGCAAAAGCATTGGCTGACGGTATTATCGCCGGCGCCGCACTCGACGTGTATGACGGAGAGCCTCCGTTGTTCTGCAACCTACCTCCTATCAACGAAGACAACCCCTTACTTAACGCTCCAAACACTCTGCTTCTCCCACACATAGGCTTCGGAACCGCTGAAGCCCAAACACTCCGCCTTAAAATCACCATCGAAAACATTCAGAAATTCATCAATAACAATCAGCAATGAAAACGACAAAAATTCTCGCAGCGACAATGGCTGCCTTATTGTTAATATCATGCAACACAGTCAACGACTCACAGAAACCCAACGAAGAGTCGGTTGAACTCACACGCCAGGCTCTTGAGACTTGGAAAAACGACCATTTCGGAATGTTTATTCATTTCGGGGTTTACTCAAAACTTGGCGGAATCTGGAAAAATGAGAAAGTGCCCTTCTACGGCGAGCAAATTATGAACCACGCAAGAATCACCGTTCCGGAATACGAGGAAGTGGCCAGGACCTTCAACCCCGTCAATTTCAACGCCGACGAGATTGTGACTTTAGCCAAAGACGCAGGCATGAAATATATCGTCATAACCACAAAGCATCACGACGGGTTCTGTATGTTCCACACCTCTACCACCGATTATAATATCGTTGACTTCACACCTTACGGCAAAGACATTGTGAAGGAACTTTCTACCGCATGCCAAAGACATGGCATGAAACTCGGATTTTACTACTCCCTACCCGACTGGCATTATCCTTACGGTATCCCACGCCTCGAACCGGACAACGACACCAAATGCTGGGAATACGTCAACCAAGTATATTCCCCTCTCGAAATAGTGACACCAGAACTCGAAGAGTATATTGTCAAGCAAATCACCGAGTTACTTACAAACTACGGAGAGATTACAACCATCTGGTTTGACATGGGACTTATCAGTCCAGAACAAAGCGCGAGATTCAGAGAGACTGTGAAATCTATTCAGCCACAATGCCTTATCAATGGTAGGATAATGAACAACATGGGCGACTACATGACATTGCCGGACAACGGTGATGTCGCCTCATACGGGGATATCTATTGGGACAACCCAGCCTCGCTCTATGGCACATGGGGTTACAAATCATGGATTAACCGACCCGAGCTGTCAAAACAGATTAACACTCAAATCGGCAGGCTGACAAGCACCGTAAGCCATGGAGGAGTCTTCCTCCTAAACATAGGACCTGACGGCTCAGGAAAAGTTATTGATTATGAGAAAGATGTACTTTTAGGTATAGGAGACTTCCTAAAAGAGAACCCCGACACCCTCGACATATTGGCGAAAACAAAAAATGAAAACATAAAAACCGTCAAATCCGGAAAAGACGAAGATATAACGCTCACCGTTAACAACGGATTATTCCACGCCGCACTCGATGGGACAGGATACATGAGCGTTGAAACAGAATCTTGGTTATCATGGAATGTTGTGACTGAGGAAACATCTGACTATGATGTGTTTATAATCTATAATCCTGAAAACAACGACAAAAAATACTCTATTAAATGTAATGTACAGGAACTTATTCTTTCTCTGCCAGGAGTTGACAGAATGGTACAAACCGCATATTTTGGAACATTAAAATTAGAAAAAGGTCTTAACGAAATCATACTCGATCAAACAGACAGATGCTATCCGCTTGAAAACATCGGATTAAAACTCGAAAAAATACTGCTTAAGAAAAAATAATATTTTACAACACTACATTGACATTCAACACTTTAACAATAGTCCCGACAAAAACGCATCGGGACTTTTTTATGAGGGCCACACGCCATCATCACCCATTAAAAGCGAGACGCATCAGATTAGCATAATCCGACGACAGAGGTTCGGTAAGCGGACATGGCGGCCACACCGAATCGGCTCATAATAAAGAAGCGAGAGGCTGTAACGACAACCCCTCGCTCAAAAGGATTTCAATTATTATTATTTTCTGTTCCCAAGTTCTTTATCAAGCATAAACAAACCGACTTTATCGCCATCAATCATCTTGAAAGCGTCAACCAGTTTCTGAGCCTCCTCTTCTTCCTCAACCTGCTCGTCAACGAACCACACCATTCTGTTCTGTGTCGCATAGTCGTTAGCCTCGATAGCCATTTTATTGATATTGTGAATCATGGCTGTAACTTTTTTCTCATGATTCAAAGTGTCTTCGAAAGCTTCGAGAGGTGTTGCCCACTCTGTCTGAACCTCGGCGATTGGAGCCAAGACAACGCGAACGCCGCGTGATTGTAAATATTTGTAAAGAATCATCGCATGTTCTTGTTCTTCTTTAAACTGAACCTCAAACCAGTTTGCTACGCCGTCGAGTCCTTTTGCACGGAAATTTGTTCCCATTGATAAATAAAGGTAAGCTGACCATAATTCAGCGTTAATCTGAGCATTAATTGCTTCTTCAATGTTCTTTGTCATATCTATTTATTTTTAGAATTTTTATTATTTTATTAACGCAAAATTACATTATTTTGTTTATTCCATTATCATTTTTCAAAAAAAATTTTATCGCCTTTTAAAAAATATTATCTTTGTGGAAAAATAAAATTACTAATATGACCCCACTACAATCCACCGACAAACAACAACTCAATTCTTTAGGGATTAACATCGAGCAAGTCGAGCGCCAGATAAATCAGTTCAAAAAAGGATTCCCTTTCAGCGAGCTAACAGCTCCGGCAACAATTGGAAGAGGCATTATCCGGTTCACAGAGGGCGAGACAAGCGAGCTTGTAAGCCAATTTGAGAATGACAAGAAATATTACGACATCATCAAATTCGTACCCGCATCAGGAGCGGCGAGCAGAATGTTCAAGAATGTTTACGCCTTTGTTGACGAGTACAAAGGCAAAGAGATTCCTGTGAACTTCTTGAAGAAAGAAAAGATAAAACCCGACTCGATAGAGAATTTCTTCATCGGCATTCATGATTTCGCTTTTTTCAATGACTTAAAACTCAAACTTGAGGAGAAAGGGAAAGACATTGAAAAGATGTTGGTTAACAATGAGTTAGTAGAAATAGCAGAGGCATTGCTCAACATTGACGGTTTGAATTACGGCAGTCTTCCAAAGGGTCTGTTAAAGTTTCATCAATACAGCGACGGCGCTCGTCTCGCAATTGAGGAGCATCTCGTTGAAGCCGCCGAGTACAGCACTGCCGACACCGGAGAGGGCAAGGTGGCCCAGTTGCACTTCACCGTATCACAGGAACACCTCGAAATATTCAAGGAAACAGTTGAAACCGTTGTACCTAAATACGAGGAACAATTCGGCATCAGGTACGACATCTCCTTCTCGGTGCAAAAGCCTTCAACCGACACGATAGCCGTTGACATGAACAACGAGCCTTTCAGGGATAAAAACGGCAAACTCGTGTTCCGTCCGGGCGGACATGGCGCATTGATACAGAACCTCAACGACTTACATAAAGAGATTATTTTCATAAAAAACATCGACAACGTCGTCCCTGACCGACTGAAAGACACCACATATAAGTATAAGAAAGCCCTATGCGGCTATCTTTTCCGTCTGCAACAGCAACAGTTTGAATATCTCTCACTTCTTGACGAGGGTGATGTAACAGATGACGAATTGAAAGAGATTGAGTCATTTGCGAAAGACAGTCTGATGATAGACATTCCGGAGTTTTACAGCACTTACAATGAGATTGAGAAAATCGACTTCCTTTACGGCAAGTTGAACAGGCCAATGCGCGTTTGTGGAATGGTAAGGAACGAGGGCGAGCCGGGTGGCGGACCTTATTTCACAAGGAACAGCAATGACGAAGTCTCTCTTCAGATTGTAGAGTCGTCGCAGATAGACCATAAGGAGGAGGCTCAAGAGGCATTGTTCCGTTCTTCAACGCATTTTAATCCTGTTGATCTTGTTTGTGCAACATTTGATTTTAACGGCAACCCATTCAACCTCAACGACTTCATTGATGCCAGCACCGGTTTCATCTCGTATAAGTCGAAAGATGGCAAGGATTTGAAAGCCATGGAGTTACCCGGATTATGGAACGGAGCAATGGCTGACTGGATAACCATATTCGTGGAAGTCCCTATCATGACATTCAATCCTGTTAAGACCGTTAACGACCTGTTAAGAGACGCGCATCAGGGATAATAAGATGATTCCGTGAGACACTAATAATCAATAAAGCCATATTGATTTACAACAACATTATTCTTTGTACCATAAAAACAGTTACTGATTAATTTTAGCACTGAGTTTTATAGTTTCGTCATGCGACTCCGGCGAGTCGCATGAAACGATATTATCGTATGGCACAAGATGCTGCAGGCTCATTCCCCGGCAGAGAACACATCTTAATCGACAGCCCTCTAAACACCAAAGTGTTTCCCGAAGACTACTTAGTATGGACATATCGCTGATTCGGGAGGAAGCCATTCTTGAACATCCTAATGGTAACCGCCGCAAGCTCTCAAGCATAGGCGAAGGATGTTTAAGTATGCCAGAAGCGTCCTAAAGATGAAATCACACAGAAAATAAAAAGACCGTAAGGCGGGAGCGGGGATTTGTGAAATAAAATTTTTGAGCGGCAAGTATATAAAGGAATGTCTTACACGGCAGGAACGGCTATAGGTTAATAATCCCGCGGTGACGTGTCTCCATTCATATTCCTATCATCGTCATCAAAACCATATTAGTGTCTCAATAAAAAAATTCGCATGAATCTTCTAACATTTAGGGATCTCCATAATTCCGTTGTCGGACAGCAAATGTATTTTGTTATTGCGCAAAAAATTATGCAAAGGGAATAAAAAAAGCCGCTTCACAGCGGCTTTTAATACACTCATTCTTTGAAAACATTATTTTATTTTTTCAACTATAGCTTTAAAAGCTTCAGGGTTGTTGAGAGCTAAGTCGGCGAGAACCTTACGGTTGAGGTCGATATTAGCTGCATGAATCTTACCCATGAATGTGCTGTATGTCATACCGTACTCATGAGCTGCGGCATTGATACGTACGATCCAGAGGCTTCTGAAATCACGTTTTTTGGCTTTTCTGTCGCGATAGGCATAGGTCAAACCCTTTTCGTAAGAGTTTTTAGCCACTGTCCAGACGTTTTTACGTGCGCTGAACTGACCTTTGGTCTGTTTTAAAATTTTCTTGCGTCTTGCTCTTGAAGCGACTGCATTAACTGATCTTGGCATAGTAATAAATTTTTATCCGTCAGAGCGCCCCGCATCATTCCGGGAACTTCAATCCGCTCTGACAAGTTTAACAATTTTTTTAATTACATGAGAAGCATTTCCTTAACGGCTGCCATATTTGCTTTATCGACGAGAGTCTGATGACCTAAAGCGCGTTTACGTTTATTAGACTTCTTAGTCAAGATATGGCTATGATAAGCATGTTTTCTCTTTACTAAACCGGTGCCTGTAACTCTGAAGCGTTTCTTGGCAGCGGATTTTGTTTTCATTTTTGGCATTGTAAAAATATTTTTAAGTTTAAAATGAGTGTCTAAATCATTTTTTAGGAGCTATCATCATCAGCATTCGTTTACCTTCGAGTTTTGGCAGCGACTCCACTTTACCGAAATCCTCAAGGGCTTGGGCGAACTTCAGAAGTATCAACTCACCTTGTTCCTTATAGGCGATAGAGCGGCCATGGAAAAAGACATCGACCTTCACTTTCGCGCCTTCTTCAAGGAATCTTTTTGCGTGATTCAGCTTGAATTCGAAGTCGTGGTCATCGGTCTGTGGTCCGAGGCGGATTTCCTTTACGACCACTTTCACCAGTTTGGCTTTTATTTCCTTCTGTTTCTTTTTCTGGTCGAAGAGGAACTTCTTATAGTCCATTATTTTACACACAGGAGGATTTGCTGTTGGGGAAATCTCAACCAAATCGAGTCCTGCATCTTCGGCCATTCTCAATGCCTCACGTATTGGGTGAATCTCATTATCGCCAGCTTCGCCAACGACTCTGACCATTGCGGCCGTGATCCTGTTATTTATTCTGTGAGGATCTTCATTTTGCTGCTTTCTTGGAGGTTTGTTTGCCCCCGTGTTTCCTTGAAGTGCTATGGTATGTGTCTCCTATATTAATTAAACAATAATTTTAATATTCCACTTTCTGTTCTTCTTTGACTTGGTTTTCAACCAATTTGATGAAATCGGCTGACGGCATTGAGCCAAGGTCGCCCGAGCCGCGCTTACGCACTGACACGAGTCCCTCACCTTCTTCTTTTTCGCCAACGATGAGCATATATGGTGTTTTTTTCAATTCAGCGTCACGTATCTTTCTACCTATCTTCTCGCTTCTGTCATCAAGGAGCACTCTGATCTCGGCATTCTTAAGTGTCTCATACACTTTCTCCGCGTATTCCTGATATTTCTCGCTGATAGGAAGGATGATAGCCTGGTCTGGGGCAAGCCACAAGGGGAAGTCGCCGGCGCAATGTTCGAGCAACACAGCCACGAAACGTTCCATAGAGCCGAATGGCGCGCGATGAATCATCACCGGACGATGTTTCTCATTATCAGATCCAATATATGTGAGGTCGAAACGTTCCGGCAGGTTGTAGTCAACCTGTATAGTTCCGAGCTGCCATCTGCGACCGAGGGCGTCTTTAACCATAAAGTCCAGTTTCGGACCATAGAATGCAGCCTCTCCGTATTCGACTTTTGCGCGGAGGCCTTTCTCCTCACAAGCCTCTTTGATAGCGTTCTCCGCTCTCTCCCAGTTCTCATCTGTTCCCACATACTTTGTTTTGTTTTCAGGGTCGCGCAACGAAATCTGTGCCTCGAAATTCTCAAACTTCAGTGCCTTGAAGATAATCTCGATGATATTCATAACGCGGATAAACTCCTCTTTGACCTGGTCAGGGCGGCAGAAGATATGAGCGTCGTCTTGTGTAAACGAGCGTACTCGTGTAAGTCCGTGAAGCTCACCGCTTTGCTCATAACGATACACCGTTCCGAACTCCGCAAGGCGGAGTGGGAGATCCTTGTATGAGCGGGGCTGCCATTTGTATATCATGCAGTGATGTGGGCAGTTCATTGGCTTGAGCAGATACACCTCGCCTTCTTCCGGCGTCGTTATTGGCTGGAAGCTATCCTTGCCATAATGATCCCAGTGTCCTGATGTGACGTACAAGTTCTTATTTCCGATATGCGGCGTCATAACCTGCTCATAACCATAATGCCTTTGTATTTTCGTCAGATACTCCTGAAGGCGGTTACGCAGCGCTGTCCCTCTTGGCAGCCACATTGGAAGTCCCTTGCCCACCATATCGGTAAACATGAACAACTCAAGTTCCCTTCCAAGTTTCCTATGGTCGCGTTTCTTGGCCTCTTCAAGGAGAACGAGATATTCCTCAAGATCTTTTTTCTTAGGGAATGTTATACCGTAGATACGTGTAAGCTGTTTGCGTGTCTCGTCACCGCGCCAATATGCGCCAGCGATAGACGTAAGTTTGACAGCCTTAATAAACGATGTGTCAGGAATGTGCGGACCGCGGCATAAGTCTGTGAAAGAACCGCTCTTATAATATGTGATAGTCCCATCCTCGAGTTCGCTTACAAGCTCAACCTTATATTCATCTCCCTTATCCTCGAAATGCTTAAGAGCCTCCGCCTTGCAGACATCAACACGCTGGAAAGCCTGTTTCTCTTTCGCAAGCTCGATCATCTTATTCTCTATCTTGACCAGATCCTCTTCCGTGATGCTGTTCTCACCCGGATCGATGTCATAGTAGAAACCATTCTCTACAGCAGGACCGATTCCGAACTTCACACCTTTATATAGCTGTTCGATAGCCTCTGCCATAAGATGCGCCGACGAATGCCACATCGTAGCCTTTCCCTCCGGCTCGTTCCATGTATATAGACAAATGTCAGCGTCCTCGTTTATAGGACGTAAAGCGTCCCACATAATACCGTTAACCTTTGCCGATAAAACGTTACGCGCCAGGCCTTCGCTTATGCTCTTAGCTATGTCAATCGGCGTCACACCTGATTCATATTGTCTGACATTACCGTCAGGGAATTTAATATTTATCATTATTATTCTTTTTTCTTAAAAATCGTTGCAAAAATAAACATTTTTCAAACACAAAATCACTGATTTTCAAATTTTTTTACAACCCAATTATTTGTTTTTTCTCATCACTATCGCTAAATCCTTCCAATCTGATATTATCAGCACCAACCACATAATCAATTGATTTCCACAACTTTAAGATTCAACATATTGATAACATTCCCGTTAAACCCTGACACTCTCTTATTTACCAGTCTAAGCACCTCGTCATAATAAAGCACCACCACAGGCGCATCACTCATCATAAGCGAATCCATTTCATAGTAAATCGCAGCCCTTTTATCGACATCATTGGTCGAAGACGCGATTTTATACAGCTCGTCATACCTACCGTTCGAGTAATGCGTATAATTTGGACCTTCTGGCGCGAAATTATCAGATGTGAACAAAGAAAGATAGTTCTCCGCATCAGGATAGTCGGCGATCCAAGAGGAGCGGAAGAACGGGAGTGAGCATTTAGCCCTTTTCTCTCTCAAGGCAGCGGGCATCATCTCCTCCACCCTGCACACGACGCCTATCTCGCTCACCGATGACTGCACGAACTTAGCGATATCCATATACTCCTTTGTGGTATAAAGAGTTATCTCCGAGCCCTGAAGCTGAAAATCCTCTACAAGGCCGTAAGCTTTCTGTATATCATAACGGTAGCCGATTTTTCCGAGTGAGTCAAAACCGGGTAATCCAGCCGGAATTATACCGGAGTTGCCAGGACTTCCTACGCCATTGCGGAGATAGCGCAGCATTTTCTCCCTATCGATAGAGTAGCTTATAGCCTTACGCAGAGCCAAAGAACGTTCCCTATTCTCTCTTTCTTCCTGTGTATCAACGAAAAAAGAGAGATACTCGGTATTTAGATATGGCTGTCTGATAAGATAAAACCTATCATGATATTTCTCCCGCAGTTTGCCGTCGCGAGTGAGCAGCTCATCTTTATAACGAGCATCAACACCCGACATAAAGTCCGTCTTACCTTTCACGAACTCCATGAAAGACACCTGCTTATCTATAAGAAAACTAATTGAGACGGCATCTATATACGGCAGGCGACGTCCATTGACAGTCTCAAAATACTCAGGGTTCTTCCTCATCACAAGGCGCACCCCTTCTTTCCAATATTGGAACTTGAAAGGTCCCGTCCCTACCGGATGTCTTCCGAAATCCACACCATAAAAATCCACAGCCTCATAAGGCACCACCGACGCATACGTCATCGACAATATCCCGAGGAAGGCCGGAAATGCGCACGAAAGCTCTATCTCAAAGACAGAGTCATTGACGGCGCGGAAAGCATATTCCGAATCGCCATGCCTCACATTTGAGAAAATCCAAGTGCCCGGCGAGCTGTTTCTCTTGTCAAGAAGCCTTTTAAAAGAATACTCGAAATCGCCTGCCACCACCCTCCTCCTTTGTCCTCCGAAACAACTGTCGTTATGGAAGAAAACATCGTCACGAAGCAGGAAACGATATGTCAGCCCATCTTCCGACACCGTCCATCCTTTAGCCACGGAAGGGACTATATTCATCTTGTCATCAAAGGTTACAAGAGTGTTATATAATTGGTTACATGCCCAGATATGCGGCTGGTCCTTCGCATAAATAGGATCGAGTGTCAGCAATCCGGCCGACTCGTTGTATTTAAAAATCTTAAGACTTGAGTTGTCAAAATCGTTCCTCGTACAAGAGAAAGCCACAGCGACCGCAAAAAAATATATCAGTTTCTTCATCATAATATTTTGTGCAAAAAAAACAAATTTTTCATTACGAACAAAAATAAATGGCGACAGATGACATTTTTAGTATTTTTGCAAAAAACAAACACAGCATGCGCATCAAAAGTATTCGTTCCGACAGAGGGGTTTTAGTCATCAACGACTATGGGGGCAGATGTATGGCCGTCCCTTTGAACAATCGCGATAAGTTGTTGAGTTTCATGAGGAGTAATGCGACGAACGTACCCTTGTTCCCTATGGAGACTATCGACAGTTTATCAAGAGCAAGCTCGCGCAAAGTCCAGATGAAGATAGAAGCCAAGAAGATATTTGAAGAATGGCCATATTTCGTCATCGACTTAAACTTCAGATATTCCAAGAGTTACGATATTTCCTTTGAGGAGCCTTTTTTTAAGGTTTCAAGTCCTTTTGATGACGGATACGATTTCTTCAGGGCCGAGTACCAAGATATTGAGAGCGATTTCATTCCTAACGGGAAATACAAGGGAGCGCATGCTCGCAGGTATCTGCTTGACGAGAAGATGGAGGATTTGGAGTATTTGTTAAGGGAGAATCCGGATTTGGAGATGGAAGCCGTGATACAGACGACAGCCGGGGAGATTTACACTTCCGAAAAGATTGCGGTAAGGGACATTTCAATAAAGACGGCTATGATATTTTGACGATAACCGGGACAACTTTTGACAACATTTTTTGTTGGTGCATGGGAAAGGAGTCGAAGGCCTATACATTTTGATTTTGACAGATGACGACAAC